>JAYKHR010000001.1:0-43499 GCA_035285125.1 Candidatus Sericytochromatia bacterium
CAGCGGCAGCTCGCCACCTTCGGCTTCCACGGGGCGCGGCTCGACGTGCGCCAGCACGCGCGGGTGCATGCGGAGGCGCTGGCAGACCTGGTGGACACGCTGCGGCTGCTGCCCGCACCCTTTGCGATGCTCTCCGAGGCCGAGGCCACGGCGTGGGTGCTGGGCGAGCTCGCCGGCCAGCGCCCCTTGATCCCCCAGGACCTCGGGGCCTTCGCACCGCAGACCCAGGAGGTGGTGCGGACCTTCCGGGCGCTGGCGGCCAGCCGGCGGGTGTTCGGGCCGGCCGCCCTGGGCTCTTGCATCGTCAGCATGACCACGCGGCCGCTCGACATGCTCACGGTGCTGCTGTTGCTGCGCGAGGCCGGGCTGTTCCGCCACGAGGGCGCGGGGCGGGTGCGCTCGGCGTTGCAGGTGGTGCCCCTCTTCGAGACGGTCGAGGACCTGCGCGCCGCCCCCCGGATCCTCGAGGCCCTGCTCGCCGAGCCCCTCTACCGGGCGCACCTGCGGCAGCTCGGCGACGAGCAGGAGGTGATGCTCGGCTACAGCGACTCGAACAAGGATGGCGGCATCGTGACCTCGGCCTGGGAGCTGTACCAGGCGCAGCAGGCCCTCTGGGCGGTGGCGGGCCGGCACGGCGTGACGCTCAAGCTCTTCCACGGGCGGGGCGGCTCGGTGGGGCGGGGCGGCGGGCCGAGCCACCTCGCCATCCTGGCGCAGCCGCCGGGCACGGTGGGCGGGCGCCTCAAGCTCACGGAGCAGGGCGAGGTGATCAGCCACAAGTACGGGCTGCCGGCGCTCGCGCGGCGCAACCTGGAGCTCGTCACCTCGGCCGTGCTGGAGGCCACGCTGCGGCCGGAGCTGCACGGGCGCGACCCGCTGGAGGTGGCGCGCTGGCAAGCCGTGATGGACGAGCTCAGCCGGCTGGCGCTCGCGGCCTACCGCGGCTGGGTCCATGAAGACCCGCGCTTCGGGCGGCTGCTGGCGGAGGCGACGCCGCTCGCGCTGCTCGCGGAGATGCAGCTCGGCTCGCGGCCGGCGCGGCGCAAGGCCTCGACGCGCCTCGAGGACCTGCGGGCCATCCCGTGGGTCTTTGCCTGGACCCAGCCGCGCATGATCCTGCCCGGCTGGCTGGGGGTGGGCACGGCGCTGGAGGCCTGGTGTGCGCCCGAGCCCGCGCGGCGGCTGGAGGTGCTGCGGGCGATGGCGCGCGAGTTTCCGTTCTTCCGGGCGTTGCTGTCGAACGTGGAGATGACGCTGGCGAAGGCTGACATGGCGATCGCGCGGCGCTACGTGGCCGTGCTGGCGCCGGACGATGCGGAGCTGGCCGCGCTGTGGGCCTCGCTGGAGGCCGAGCACGGCCGCTGCGTCCGGATGGTGCTCGCCGTGCTCGAGCAGCCCGAGCTGCTGGCGGGGCAGCCCACGCTGCGGCGCTCCATCGCCGTGCGCAACCCCTACGTGGACCCGATCAACCTGCTGCAGCTCGCGCTGCTGCGGCGCCAGCGCGAGGCTGTGGCGCCCGACGAGGCCCTGCTCGACGCGCTCAAGACGAGCGTCAGCGGCATCGCGGCGGGGCTGCGCAACACGGGCTGAGGGGGCGGGGCGCCTGCGGCGTGCAGGCGCCCTGCTGGTTGCCACGCGTTGGGACATAACCAGTTAACATTTTCTTTAACCAGCCTTGTTCTGTTTCAATGGGGCGGACGTCAGGTTTTATGTCTCACGTCCTACAACCCAAGGGAGGCCTGCAGGCCTCTCCTGAAAGCAGGACCCCGTGTTCCGAGCCCTCGTCGCCACCCTTGTCGCCGCCTTCCTCGCGGCCTGCAGCGTCTCGCTGCAGGTGCCCGTGGCGACGCCTGCGGGTGGCTACCAGCTCCAGGGGCTGGACGGCAGCACGCGCGAGTCCCTCGACGCCCTCGATGGCTGGGTCACGACCATCGACAGCAACGTGGCTGGCTCGAGCCGCACCGGGTTCAAGTCGCTGCGGCCCATGCCGCGGCGCACGCCGGGCTTCGCGTACTGACGCCAGCCCCTCGGGCAGCCCCGTCGCGCCAGCGCGACGGGGCTGTTTTCATGCGGCGAGCGACGCCTCGTGCGTGGCCCGGCACCAGGCCAGCGTGTCGATGAGGCCGAGCTCCAGGGGGATCTGAGGCGTCCAGCCGAGGTCCTCGCGGAGTCGCGTCACGGCGAGCACGCTGGTGCGCACGTCGGTGGGGCGCCGGGGAGCGCGGCCGGGGCGGATGGTCACGCCGAGCTGCCCGGCGATAGCCTGGTAGAGCGCGTTGACGGACGTGCCGACGCCCGAGGCCACGTTCCAGGTGCCGCTCACGCCTGGCCTGGCCGCGAGCAGGTGGGCCCGGGCGACGTCCTCCACGTGGATGAAGTCCTTGCGCTGCTCGCCGTCCCACTGGATGGTGGGCGCCTCGCCGGCGAGCAGCTTGCGCGCGAAGATGGCCACCACGCCGGCCTCGCCGTGCGGCTGCTGGCGGGGGCCGTAGACGTTGCCGTAGCGCAGGATGGCGGCCGTCAGGCCGTGGCTGGCCTCGAAGCAGCGCACGTAGCGCTCGCCGGCCTCCTTGCCGATGCCGTAGGGGCTGAGGGGGGCGGGCGGCACCTCCTCGGGGGTGGGCACCTGGGGGCTGTCGCCGTACACCGTGCCGCCTGAGGACGCAAGCACGAGGTGGCGCACGCCGTGGGCCACGCAGGCCCCGAGCACGTGCAACGTGCCCAGCACGTTGGTCTCCGCGTCGCGGACGGGGTCGTCCGCCGAGGCGCGCACGCTGACCTGGGCGGCGTGGTGGCTCACGACGTGGGGGCGGTAGGCGGCCAGGGTGGCGCGCACGGCGTCGCCGTCGCGGATGTCCACCTGGAAGAGGGGCACGCGGTCGAGCAGGCCCGTGAGGTTGGCGCGCGTGCCGCTGGAGAGGTCATCGAGCACGGCCACCTGGTGGCCGGCTCGCACGTGGTGCTCGACGAGGTGGGAGCCGATGAAGCCGGCGCCGCCGGTGATGAGGATGCGCATGGCGAGACCTCCGGGTGGGTGGGGGGACGCCCCATCCTGGCCGGCCGCAGGGCGGGCCGCCACGGCCGCGCTGGCCGAGGGCCCTCGTGCTTGGCGACCCGCGCGGCCCATGTGCGATGATGCGGGCATGGCGGACGCTCGCTTGCGCTGGATCGTGGGGCCGCGCTACGACCTCACCTTCTTCATCGGGGCCGCGGCCCTGACCTTCGTGTTCCTCGGGCTCTACGAGGGGCTCAAGGCCCTCGGGCTCGCGCCGTCGGGGCCGGCGGCGCTGCTGACCTACCTCGCCTTCACGGCCCTGCTCGACCTGCCGCACATCTTCCAGACCTTCTCGCGCACCCACCAGGACCCGGCCGAGTTCGCCCGCCGCAAGGCGCTCTACACCTGGGGGCTGCCCGTGATCATGGCGGCGGGCCTGCTGGTGCCGGCGCTGCACCTCGAGGCGCCCTTCGTCGCCTTTGTGGCCATCTACGGCAGCCACCACATCATCCGGCAGCACGTCGGCTTCCTGAAGCTCTACCAGGGCCTCAACGACCCGCCGGGGCCGGACCGGCTGCTCGACCGGCTGGCGCTGGAGCTCGGGCTGTACGCCTGCGTGCTGCACGACTACGTGGCCGAGTTCGCGGGCCAGCTCGCGCGCAGCGTCCCGGTCTATGGCAAGTGGTCGGCCACCGCGCCCGTGCTGCCCGAGGCGCTGGTGGCGGCCGTGACGCAGGCGGCCTGGGGGGTGCTGGCGCTCTGGGCTGCGCGGCAGCTTTACCGGGGCCTGATCGGGCACGCCGTGAACTGGCCCAAGCTGTTGCTGATGGGCGCCGCGCTGGCGACGCACTACGTGGTGTTCCTCGTGGCCGCCGTGCCCTTCCTCGTGGCGGAGGCGCTGGAGACGGCTTACCACGACGCGCAGTACCACGGCTGGATCATGCACTACCAGCGGCGGCGCTTCCCCGCGGTGCCGCGGGTGGCGCTGAAGTGGGCCGGGGCGGCCCTCGCGTACGGCCTCGTGGCCGGCACCATCGAGGTGCTCGGCTACACGCACGACGTCTTCTACTGGGTCTTTGCGCCGCTCGGGATGCTGACGCTGTTCCACTACTGGATCGACGGGCGCATCTGGCGCTTCGGGCGCTGCCCGGAGCTGCGCGAGGTGCTGCCGGGGCCGCCGCGGGAGGCGCGTGGCGGGGGCGGCCCGGAGGGCCTGACCGCGGCCTGAGGCACGCCCGGCGTGCGGTGACCGGCGTTCTGCGCCCGGAAAGCTTAACCGCAGCTTGAGACGCGCACGGCGATCCGGAACCGGCGGGCGTGCCCGGGCGCCGACAAGGCCCTCACGGCAGGCCGAGGCACGGCCGGGCGGAGGGCAGCGAGATGTCGGCGGTTCAGGGGCTGGTGCAGCGGGCGGGGCAGGGCTTCCAGGCCCTCGGGCGGGAGCTCGGCCAGGGCGTGCCCGCCCGGGCGACCCGCGGGGCCGCGCCCGATTTGCTGCGCCTCTCGCCAGCCGCCAGGGCGGCGCTGCCGCTTCCGGCGGCCCCGGCGCAGGTTCCCCACGTGCTCGAGGATCTCGTCGCGATCGCGGCCGCCCGCACGGACCGCCCCGCGGGCCAGCGGGAGGTGACGGCTGGCTTCCAGCGCTTCGCGGCGACGACGTGGGCCCTGCCCGAGGCAGCGGGCCTGACGGAGGCGCAGCGGCAGGTGGCCGGCCGGTTCACGGTCGATGGGGTGCCGGGCATCGTCAACGCCGTGCTGCGCGGGGATATGGCCACGGCGCAGGCGGACGGGTTTTCCTGGAGCCTGCTCGGCCCGGACCGGGGCGCCTGGGTGCAGGCCTTCAAGGACCTCTTCGACTTCTCCACGGCCATCCCCGTGGAGCGCCCCAAGCTGCTGTTCCACGCGACGGGGCGGAAGTTCCACGTGGGGCAGGAGCTCGGCGCTTTCCTGTCGATGACGGAGGTGCCCGGCTTCGCCGCCAAGTACGTGCCGCACGCGACGCAGTCCCGGCGCGTCGTCTCGTTCCTGATCGAGGGGGCCAAGGACGCGCCCGGCCACGTCGGCCTCATCAAGAACTCGGGCTGGAACGAGGTGATCGTGCCGCCCGGGCGCTTCCGCGTCGCCAGCGTGGAGCAGACGGCCTTCGGCGAGGTGGTCACGCTGCGCCCGAAGGAGGCGCCGCTGGCCGCCACGCGCCAGGCCTTCCAGGCCCAGGTCGAGGGCAGCGTGCCGGCGACGGTGAGTGAGCTGTAAGCGCGGCGCGCGCCGAGCCCGGCTGGCCTCGCATGCCTCGGTCCCGGCGCGGGTGGCCGGCCGCCCCTCAGCTCTGTGACACCAGGAACACGCCCGTCACGATGAGCAGCACGCCGCCCCAGCGCATCGCGCTGACGTGCTCGCCGAGCAGGAAGGCGGCCACCAGCAGGATCAGCACCTGGTTCAGGGCCAAGATGGGGTAGGCCCACGACAGGGGCACGCGCGTCAGCACCATGATCCAGGTGACGGCCCCGAGCGCGTAGCAGGCCAGGCCCCCGATCAGCCACGGGTTGGCGGCGGCGGCGAGGGCCAGCTCGGTGGCCCGGCCGGCGCTCTCGACGCCCACCTGCCCGAGCCTGCCCGCGCCCGTCTTCAGGGCGTACTGGCCGAGCACGGAGAGCAGGATCGAGGTGAGGATCAGCGCGAAGGATTGGAGCACGGGGGGTCCTCAGTAGGCGGGGCGGCGGATGACCTCGGCGGCCGTGAGCAGCAGGATGCGGATGTCGAGCAGCACGCTCCAGTTCTCGATGTACCAGATGTCGTGGCGCGTGCGGTCCTCGATGCTCACGTCGCCGCGCAGGCCGTTCACCTGCGCCCAGCCCGTCAGCCCGCACCGCACGAGGTGCCTGTCCATGTACTTCGGCACGCGCGCGCGAAACTGATCGGCGAAGTAGGGGCGCTCGGGGCGGGGGCCGACCAGGCTCATGTCGCCGCGCAGCACGTTCCAGAGCTGGGGGAGCTCGTCGAGGCTGTAGCGCCGCAGCCAGGCGCCGAGCCGCGTGGCGCGCGTGTCGCCCCGGTGGGCCCAGACGGGCCCGCCCGGCTCCGCGTCCACGGGCATGGTGCGGAACTTGTGCAGCCGGAAGGCCGTGCCGTCGCGCCCGAGGCGCTCCTGCGTGTAGATCACGGGGCCCGCCCCCTCGCGCGCGATCAGGGCCGCGAGCACCGCCATCAGCGGGGCCGCGAGCGCCAGCCCCAGGCCCGCGAGCGCCACGTCCATGGTTCGCTTCACGGCGCGGTGGCGCCAGTGGCGCAGCGGCACCTCGCGGACGGCGAGCACGGGCAGGCCGTCGAGGGAGGTCACGGCGAGCCGCATCGTCCGCATCACGGCCACGTCGGGGGCCACGTGCACGGCGAGGCGGGGCCAGCGCGTGGCGATCGCCGAGAGGCGCTCGACCAGCGCGGCCGGCGTGGCCTCCGGCCAGGCGATCACCACGGCCTCGACGCCGTGGGCCGCGATCAGGGGCGCCATGTCGGCTTCGCCCCCGAGCCGGGGGGCAGGGCCCGCCGCGACCGCCGCGTCGCCCGGCAGCGCCAGGACGCCGACGAGCCGGTGCCCATGGGCGCGCGGGCCGACCAGCCGCGCCGCCACCGCCTGGCCGAGGGCGTTGTCGCCCAGCACGAGCGTCGGCCTGGCCCCGATGCCGGCCGCGAGCGCCTGCCGCTGCGCCGTGCGGGCCAGCCAGTGCCACGCGCCAAGCATGAGCAGGCTCGCGCCGAAGGCGTAGGCTGCCACCAGCCGCGAGTAGCTGAAGCTGCGGTAGAAGAACGAGAGCGCCAGCGTCGCGCTCGCGCCGAGCCCGAGCCCCACCCCCAGCAGCACGGCGTCGTCGAAGCGCGAGGGCGCCCGGGCCCGGTCGTACAGCCCGACCCAGGCCAGGCACGCCGTCCACACCCCGGCCACGAGCCCGGCCGCGTGCGCGTAGGGGCCCCAGGCGGGCGGCGGCGCGGCCGGCGGCAGCCAGCCCCAGACGAAGCGGGCCTCGTAGCAGCCGAGCAGCACGGCCGCGATCAGGCAGGCGTCTGCCGGCGCCATCAGCGGCGCGCCCTCGCGCACGAGCCAGCGCCAGGCCCGCGCCTGCCACCCGGCGGGGCGGGTCGGCGCTGCCAGGCGCGAGACGCCGTCCGTGCTCATGCCCCGGGCCCCGGGGTCACGGGCGGCAGCACGAAGGCGTCGGTGGGGACGCCGGCCCGGAACTGCTGCCACCAGGCGGTCACGAGCGCGTGGACCCGCGCGACGAAGGCGTCCTCGTCGAAGGTCGCGGCCCAGGCGCGCAGGGCCTCGGGCTGCGCCTGCAGCTGGCCTGCCGCGCGGATGGCCTCGGCGAAGGCCTCGGGCGTCTGGGCGGGCACGAGCAGCCCCGTCTCGCCGGGGCGCACCGTCTCCAGCGCCCCCCCCGCCCCGTAGGCGATCACGGGCGTGCCGCAGGCCATGGCTTCCAGCGGCGTGAGGCCGAAGTCCTCGAGGCCGGGGAAGAGCAGCGCGGCGGCGCTGCCGAGCTCCGCGTGGACCTCGGCGTCCGGGACGTGGCCGAGGAAGGTCACGTCAGGCCCGGCGTCGCGGCGCAGCGCCTTGTAAAGCGGCCCGTCGCCCACCACCCGCAGCCGGCGCCCGGCCAGGCGGGCGGCGGCGATCGCCAGGTCCACCCGCTTGTAGGGCACGAGGCGCGAGACCACGAGCAGGTGGTCCCCCCGGCGGGACTGGTCGGGCATCGGCAGGTCCGCGAGCCGGATCGGGGGGGCCAGCACGGTGGCCGGGCGCCGCCAGGTCTTGGCGATGCGCTGCGCCGTGTGCCGCGAGTTGGCGAGGTAGTGGTCGACGCGCAGGCTGCTCGCCACGTCCCAGGCACGCATGTAGGTGAGCAGGGGGGCTGCCAGCGCCCGCTGCCAGCGCGGCAGCGTCGCCTGGTAGTCGTGCGTCAGGTCCCAGGCGTAGCGCATCGGCGTGTGCACGTAGGCGAGGTGCAGCGCGTCCGCGTCCACGATGACGCCCTTGGCGCAGGCGTGGTGGGAGGTCAGCACCACGTCGAAGCCCCGCAGGTCCAGCTGCTCGAAGGCCAGGGGCAGCAGCGGCAGCAGCGCCCGGTGGTGGCGCGTCGCCCCGGGCAGGCGCTGCAGGAACGAGGGGCGGACGTCGAGCGCCCGGAAGGCGTCCGGCAGCCTGGCGGCGTCGTGGACGCTCGTGAAGACGGGCGCCTCGGGGAAGGCGCGGTGGAAGGCCAGCAGCACCCGCTCCGACCCGCCGAGGGTCGTCAGCCATTCGTGGACGAGGGCAACTTTCACGCGTGGGGCCGGGCAGGGGAGGGGGGGCGGCCATGATACCACCCCGGATCCCGCCGCGTGCTGGCCTCAGCCCCCCGCGAGGGCCGCCCGGTAGGCTCCGGCCGTCTCGGCCGCCACCGCCTCCCAGGTGCGCGCAGCCGCCTGCGCCCGCCCTCGCGCGACCAGCTCTGCGCGGCGGTCGGGGGCCGCCAGCAGGGCGTCGAGGGCCGCCGCCCAGCCCGGGACGTCGTCGGGCCCGACGCGCCAGGCCGCGTCCCCGAGCACCTCGGGGAGGGGGCCCGCGTCGCTCGCGACCACGGCCGTGCCGGCCGCCATGGCCTCGAGCGGCGGCAGCCCGAAGCCCTCGGCGCGGGACGGGAAGGCGAACACCGTGGCCTCCTGGAAGAGCGCCACGAGGTCGGCCTCGGCAAGCCAGCCCGTGCTGATGACCATGTCCGCGAGGCCGTGGGCGGCGATCGCGGCGGGCACGTGGCGGGCGTGGGGGTCCTCACGCCCGGCGAGCACCAGTCGCGCCTCGGGGTGGCGCGCGGCCACCTGCGCGAAAGCTGCGAGGAGGGTCTCCAGGTTCTTGTAGCGCTTCCACTGGCCCGCATAGAGCACGTAGGGGCCCGGCAGCCCGAGGCGGGTGCGCAGCGCCTGGCGCGCCGCGGCCGATGCGGGCAGGGCGAAGCGCGGGTCCGCCGCGAGGGGCACGACGTCGAGCCTGGCCGGGGGCACGCCGCAGCGCGCCACGAGGGCGTCGCGGGTGGGGGTGGCGTGGGTGATGATCCGCCGGGCGACTCGGGGGGTAAGGCGCGTCATCAGGCGCACGTAGGCTGTGCCGAGCCGGCTCCGGGTGGTGCCCGGGAACTGCAGCGGGATGAGGTCGTGCAGCGTCACCACCATCGGCAGGCCCGGCCGCAGCGGGGCGTTCAGGTGGGGGGCGTGGAACACGTCCAGCGCGAGGCCGGGCAGCGTTGTTGCCCAGAAGGCCTGCTCCGCGAGGGAGAACAGGGGGGCGGGGCAGGCCAGCACGCCCACGCCGGGCCAGGCCTCCTGGGCGGCCACCACGTCGGCCGGCGCGACCCAGGCCGTGAGCGCGACGTGCGCGGGGAGCCGCGGCGCGAGGTTGCCGAGGTAGCGGCCGATGCCCGTGTGGTGCCAGAGCCGGGCGTCCAGGCCGACCCGCAGGGGGCGCAGGCTAGCCGCCCGGCGTGGCCGCGGGCGCCGCCCCGGGGGCGGGCACGACGCGCGCGAGGCCAGCTGCGCCCATATGGCGGGCGAGGTCGGCGTCCACCATCATGGCCACAAGCGCCGGCAGGCGCACCTCGGGCTCCCAACCGAGCACGGTGCGCGCGCGCGAGGCGTCCCCGACGAGCAGGTCGACCTCGGCCGGCCGCAAGAACCGCGGGTCTTGCCGCACGTAGGCCTGCCAGTCGAGGCCCACGTGGGCGAAGGCCAGCCCGCAGAACTCCCTCACGCTGTGTGTCTCGCCCGTGGCGATCACGTAGTCGCCGGGCTGCTCCTGCTGGAGCATGAGCCACATCGCGCGCACGTAGTCGCCTGCAAAGCCCCAGTCTCGGCGGGCCTCCAGGTTCCCGAGCACGAGTTCCTCAGCGAGGCCGAGCTTGATGCGCGCCACGCCGTCCGTGATCTTGCGCGTGACGAACTCCAGGCCGCGCCGGGGGCTCTCGTGGTTGAAGAGGATGCCCGAGCTCGCATGCAGGCCCCAGCTCTCCCGGTAGTTCACCGTGATCCAGTGGCCGTAGACCTTGGCGACGCCGTACGGGCTGCGGGGGTAGAAGGGCGTGGCCTCCGTCTGCGGCACGGCCTGCACCAGCCCGAACATCTCGGAGCTGCTCGCCTGGTAGAAGCGGGCCTTCGGGGCGACGCGGCGCACGGCGTCGAGCAGCCGCGTCACGCCCACGGCCGTGACCTCGCTCGTCAGCTGGGGCTGCTGCCAGCTCGTGGCGACGAAGCTCTGTGCTGCGAGGTTGTAGATCTCGTCGGGGCGCGCGGCCTCGAGCGCGTCGAGCAGGCTCGCGCTGTCGAGCATGTCGCCCCCCACCAGGGTGACGCGGTCCATCAGGTGCGCGAGGCGCTCGAGGTTCGGGCTGCTCGCCCGCCGCACCAGGCCGTACACGGCGTAGCCCTGGGTGAGCAGGTGCTCGGCCAGGTAGCTGCCGTCCTGGCCCGTGATGCCCGTGATCAGCGCCCGTCGTGTCATGCGCGCATCATACCCTGCGGGATACGGTGTGCCAACGGTCCCGGCCGTGTCAGGAGCCGATGCGCGCCACCCGGCGCACGCGGGCGTTGAAGTGGTCCACCACCACCAGCGCGCCGTCCGGCCCGACGGCCAGGCCCGTCGGCCACCAGAAGCGGGCCGCGGGACCCTCGCCATCGGCCTGGCCGAGGTCGTCGGCGCCTGCCAGCGTGTCCACCCGGCCCGTGGGCGTGACCCGGCGGATGCGGTTGTTGGCCGTGTCCGCGACGTACACGGCGCCGTCGGGGCCTGCGGCCACGGCGTAGGGCAGCTTGAAGAGGGCCTCCTCGCCCTGCCCGTCGGCGAAGCCCCGGTCGACGCCGGCCACCGTGGTGACGACACCGGCTGGGGAGATGCGGCGGATGCGGTGGTTCGCGGTGTCGGCGACGTACAGGTGGCCGTCGACGGCCCATGTGAGGCCATGGGGGGCGTTGAAGCGGGCGCCCTCGCCCGTGCCGTCCACGTCCCCTATCGCCGAGCCTGCCAGGGTGGAGACCGTCCCGTCGGGGGCGATCCGGCGGATGCGGTGGTTCTGCGTGTCAGCCACGTAGACGGTGCCGTCGCTGCCCACCGACAGCCCGTGGGGCGTGTCGAAGCGTGCCAGGGCGCCTCGGCCCTCGGCGAAGCCGCGCGAGCCGCCTGCCAGGGTCGTGACGGTGCCATCGGGCGAGACCCGGCGCACGCGGTGGCGCAGGCCGTCCGGGCTGGCCTCCGCCACGTAGACGGTGCCGTCGGGCCCGGTCGCCACCCCCTGCAGGCTGTCGAAGCGGGCGGTGGCCCAGGGGCCGTCCGCGTCGCCTGGCAGCGTGCTGCCGACGGGCGTGTCCACGCGCCCCTCGGCCAGGCGGCGCAGCCGGTGGTTGCCGTCCGTCACCCAGAGGGCGCCGCCGGGGGCCAGCGCCACGCCCCAGGGCAGCGTGAGCAGGGCGGTGGCGTAGGGGCCATCCGCGAGCCCGTCGGCAGAGCCCACCAGCGTGCGCACCGTCCAGCTGCCCAGGGGGCCCACGCTCGGCCAGGCGCTGGGGGTGGCTGGCGGGGCGGCGGCGGTGGCTCCTGGGGGCGGCGAAGCGGTCGCCGCAGGCGTCCCGGCAGCCGTGCCGGGCGCCCCTGGCGACGGCAGGGTCCCCGGGCTGGCCGGGCCGAGAGCGACCGGCAGGCTGGCGCCCGAGGGGAGCACCCCTGGCAACGAGCCCGGGGCCGGGCCGCTGGAGGCGAGGCCGCCGGGGGGCAGGCCGCTGGCGGCGACGCCGCCCGGGGCGAGGCTGCCAGAGGCCTGGTCGCCCGGCCCGTCAGGTGCCGCCGGGGCGGACCCCGGGAGGCTCGCGGGGGGCTGTAGCAGCGCCGCGATCGCCTCCCGCATGGCCGGGGTGCTATCGGCAAGCGCCTCTGCGCGCTCCGCCACCGCCACCGGGTTGCTGAAATCTGGCAGGGTGCCCGTCGCTAGCGCGGCCTCGGTGGCCCGGACCGCGGCCTCGAAGGCCTCGGGGGCCAGGGAGGGGAGCTGGCCGGGCGCGAGCTCCGCCACCAGGCGCGTGGTCACCAGGGTGGTGGCCGGGTCGATTCGCACCTCGGTGGTGGCCTCCTGGGGCACCAGCAGGGTCTGGAGGGTTGCGGCGCCGCCGGTCGCCAGCGGCACCTCGGCCACCACCACGTAAGGCCCGTCGCCTGGCAGCTCCGGCAGCTCGAAGCGGCCCGACTCGTCGGTGGTCGTGGGCGCCACCCCGGGGACGGGCTGGCCGGCCACGTCGACCAGGCGCACGCGCGCCCCTCGGACCGGCGCCGTGCCCGCCGAGACCCGGCCCGAGGACGAGCCGCCGCCGCGCTGCCCGGCCACCTCGGGAGGCGCCGAGCCCCA
This sequence comes from Candidatus Sericytochromatia bacterium, assembly GCA_035285125.1. GTDB lineage: Bacteria > Cyanobacteriota > Sericytochromatia > S15B-MN24 > JAQBPE01 > JAYKHL01. The sequence continues at coordinate 12,409 of JAYKHR010000001.1, forward strand.
GCCCGCCTGGGCGACCTCGACCAGCCTCGCCCCCGCCCCGAGCGCCAGCGACGTCGGCACGCGCACCTCTCCGCCGGCGCGCAGCCGCTGCTTCGGCCGCACGGAGGGCCGCGCACCCGCCTGCTGGGGCGCCGCCGAGGGTCCCGGGTCAGCGCAGGCGGCCAGCCCGAACGCCAGCAAGGTGACCAGCAGGGCAGCGGTGCGCATGCGCGGGCTCCTCGTCGCGGGCCCTCGGCCCCCCGGCCCTTGTACCCCGCTACCGCCCGGCGCGTGCCCGGGCCTCGGCGAGGGCCTCGCTGGACGAGGCGACAAGCGAGGCGTCCTGGCGGGCCTCGCGAAGGGCCAGCGCCTGCTCCAGCGCCGCGATCGCCTCGTCCCAGCGCCCCTGCTCGGCGAGGCTCTTGCCGTGGTGCTGCAGCGCGAAGTCCTCGAGCAGCCCCAGGCTGGCGGCCAGCGCCCGCGCCTCGAGGAAGAGCGGCTCGGCGTCGGCGTGGGCCTGCCTGTACTGCAGCGCCGTTGCCAGCCGGATGAGGTTGCTCACGAGGGACTTCGGGCGCTCGAGGGCGCGGGCGAGCGCGACGGCCTCCTCGCCGTGCCGGACGGCCTCGTCCAGCCGCCCGAGCAGCCGGTACGCGTCCGCGAGGGCGCCCAGCGCGGCAAGCTCCGTGTCGCGCTCCTCGCGGGCCTGCGCCTCGTGCAGCGCCGCATGGTGGTCGCGGATCGCCTGCACGACGGGCATGGCGCGCTCGGCATAGTCACGCAGGAAGGGGCGGAGGCGCCGGGTCATGGGGGCATGCTACGCGGGCGACGGCCCGGGCGCAAGCGGCGCCTGTAGCCCCTCGGGGGCGGGCCCCACGCGCCCGAGCAGGCCGTCCCGCACCCCGAGCGCCACGGCCCGGGCGTGGGCCCGGCGCTCCGGCCGCCCGAGCACCCGCAGCAGCTTGCGCGGCAGCCGCACGCCGGCCCACCAGGCCGCCGCCGTGAGCCGCGCGAGGCCCCGGGCCCGCAGGCGCAAGACGTGCAGCCCGTTGCGCGTGTCGTAGTAGTCGAGCACGGGCGCAGGGCCCCGCTCGGAGCCCGTGGCCGCCCCACCGACGTGCCAGCCCTCGGCGGCCGGCACCCAGACGGGCGTGAGGCCAGCCGCCCGCGCCCGCAGGCAGGCGTCGACGTCCTCGTGGTAGAGGAAGAAGCGCGCGTCGAGCCCCGCGAGGCGCTCCCAGGCGGCCCGCGTCACGAGCCAGGCGCAGGCGGTGGCGAACGCCACGGGCTCGGGGGCGGCGCCGGGGGGCGGGGGCCTGTGCCGGTGCCGGGGCTCGAGCGTCCAGCGGCCGAGCGTCCCGCCCGCATACCAGCAGCGCGCCCGCGCGGGCGGCCGGCCGTGCCACAGCGTCGGCACGGCGAGCGGGGCGGCCGCCGCCAGCAGCGTCGCGATCGCGCCGGGCGCCAGCACGCAGTCGTTGTTGAGCAGCAGCACATGGGTGCAGCCTGCCGCCAGGAGTTCGGCGGCCCCCGCGTTCATGCCGTGGGCGAAGCCGAAGTTGGCCCCCAGCGCGAGCACCCGCGTCAGCGCCCGGAGGCGCTCCACCTCGGCCTCCCCCGAGCCGTTGTCGACGACCAGCACGTCGAGCGCCACGCCCGCCTGCTCGGCCAGCGCCGCGAGGCACCGCCGGGTCTCCGCCTCGCCGCGCCAGTTCAGCACGACGACGCCCACGCGCGGGGCCTGGGCGGTCACGCCGGCGCGTCCGCCGCCGGGCCTCCAGCGAGCAGGGCCCTCAGCATCTGCTCCGCCGTCGCCTCGGGGTCAGCCTCGCTGGCGGCTTCGCCCAGGCCAGCCGAGAGGGGCTGGTCCTCGGCGGGGTCGGCTGGCAGCCGCGTGCCCGAGGGCGTGGCCGGGACAAGGGCCTCCAGCTCCGCGACCGGGGCCTCCGCCAAGGGGGCCTCGGCTGGCACCTCGGGGCTCGCCGGGGCTGGCGCGTCCGGCCTCGCCGCTGGTGCCGGGTCGGCTGGCGCCGGCTCGGGGGCGTCTGCCCCGGGCTCGGGCCGCGGGGGCTGGGCCTCGGCCGCCTGAGCCGAAACCTCGGGCGCGAGGGGCGCCTCGCCCAGCTCTGGCCAGGCCATGAGGCGCACCACGGCCTCCTCCGGCAGAAGCCCGGGGCCTGGCTCGGCTGGTGACGTCGCGGGGCTGGCCTCGTCCGGGGCCTCGGCCTCGAGGCCCTCTGGCGTCGGGCCAGCCAGGGCAGGCGTTGAGGGCTCAGCCTCCACCGGGGTTTCCGGCGGTTGGGGCTCTGGTCCGGTGGCGGCCGTCGGCGGCGAGCCCTCGGGGCCGGCTGGCACCGGGGCGGCCGGGGGCGGTGCTTCTGCCTGGGCGAGCCCGCTGTCACCGGCCGCCTCCTCGTCCTCCTCCGGGGCCTCGCCAGGCGCCCCGAGGACATCCAGGATCGTGTCGAGCCGCGCGTCCCAGCAGTTGACCTTGGCAAGGGCATCGGCGATTGCCCCGTCGAGGGGGTGCGCGAGGGCCCGCCCGATCGCCGCGAGGAAGGTCTGGGCATCCGGGGCGACGTACAGGCCCGGCCAGCTGGTGCGCTCGGCGTAGGCCGTCGCGACCACGGGCCGGCCCATCGTGAGGCCGGCGAGCACGAGCGGCGGCCGAGGGGCTGGCCGGCCTGGCCGGGCCGTCACGGGGGCGATCACGACGTCGGCGGCAGCCAGGTAGGCAGGCCACGAGCGCCGCGGGCGGCTGCCCAGGAAGTGCAGCCCCGGCGGTGGCGGGAAGGGGCACTGATCCGTGTGGTCCCCGAGCAGCACGACCGTCGCCCCGGGCTGGGCCTCCAGCACCCGCCGGAGCACCCCCCAGTCGAAGAAGGCGTCCCACAGGGGGCCCGCATACAGCAGCAGCGGCCGACCCGGCGGCAGGTCCGCGGGGCGGGGGTGGCGCCCGTGGCGGTTGAAGCGGGTGCGGTCCACGCCGTCCGGGATGACGTGCACCGTGCGGCCGCAGCGGGCCTCCAGCACGGAGGCGATGCCCAGGCTCGGCGCCGTGAGCACGTCCGCCAGCCCGGCGAGGCGGGCCTCGAGGTGGGGGTCCAGCCCCGAGGCCTCGGCCGCCGGGTCCACGTCCTCCGTGAGGTCGTAGATGAGCTCCGCGCGGGCGGCCTCCAGGGCCTCCACCACGCTCGCAAAGGCCGGGTGGGGGCTGGTCAGCACGGCGATCAGGCGCCCGGACGCCGGCAGCGCCAGGTGGCCGACGGCGTGGGGGTCGTCGAGCGGCAGCACCGACAGGCGGGGGTGGGCCAGCTCCGGCGGGATCTCCGTGGGCCCCGGCTGGACGTACACCACCTGCCAGCCGCGCCCGACAAAGGCCCGGGCCAGCTGGGCCGCCCGGTGGTCTCCGTCCTGCCCGGCCAGGGGGCGCCGGGTGACCACCACGGCCACGTCCCCCGACCCGGCTGCGCCCTCCAGCGTGGCCTGGAGGCTGGCGGCCCGCAGCGCCCACGTGTTCGCCTCGCATTCCCGCGTCCGGTGGGCGCGGGCGGCTGGCTGCGCCAGGGTGGTGCGGGCTGCCTCCAGGCCTGCCGCAAGCGCCTCGGCCCCCTCGGCCGTCCGGACGCTGCGCAGCACCGAGGCCTCCGCGAAGGGCACGCTCACCACCGGCTTGTCCGCGGCGAGGCTGGCGAGCAGCGCGGGCATGCCCCGCCCCTCGCTGGCGGCGGCGGGCGTCAGCGGGAGCAGCGCGACGGTGAGCTCCTGCATGTAGGCGGGCAGCTGGTCGGCCGGGCGCGGGTCGAGCCAGTGGACGTTGCCGGGCAGCCCCTCGGGGGCTGCTCCCTGGCCGGCTCCGACGACCACGAAGGTCCAGGCCGGCAGCCGGTGGGCCACGGCCTCCAGCAGCGTGAGGTCCAGGTCCGTCGCGGCGAGGCCCAGCGTGCCCGCCACGGGGCGGCCCGGGGGCAACACGGGGGCGAGATCCGTCGGCGTCGCGCGCCCGACCTCGGGCGCCCAGGCCGCGGGGTCGCCGCCGTCCGGCAGCAGCCCGGCGTCCGGCCGCACCATCGTCGCGAGCGCGTGCAGGCCCGCCGAGCGGCACACGACGGCGTGCGCGCCCCGCAGCAGGGCCTCGTGGGCCACGCGCTCGGGGGCCTCCTCGGGGATGCCTGGGGCGTCGTAGAACACGGTGGGGCGGATGAAGCGCATCGCCGTCTCCAGGTGGGCCGGGCGGGTTGCCACCAGGGTCGGGCTCGGCAGGTCCGTGAGCAGCGCGAGGCTGCGCGCCCGGATCAGCCCCGGTGCAAGCTCGCTGAACGCCTCGGGTTCGGCCTCGCCGCCGTCGTCCGTCACGAGGAAGACCACCCACTGGCGGGCGGCCAGGGCCCGGCCAAGGCCAGCCCAGCGGTCGAGCCAGCCCACGGGGTGGGCCCCCGGCAGCACGACCAGCACCGGCCGGTCGCCGAGGGCCTCCAGCATGCGGTCGCGCGCCCGGCGCTGCGCCACGTGCCAGGCCGGCGCCCGGCTCACGGCGCGGCGGGCGGCGGCCAGCCAGCCGCGGGGCCCCTCGCGCAGCAGGGCGGTCCAGCCCGTGGGCCGGCTGGCGGGCGTGAGCGCGGGCCCGGGCCGGGCGGCGGGCTCGCTCGGGCGGAGGGCGGCAGGCTCGGGTGCGCGGCGGGCGGGGGGGGCAGGCTCCGGGTCCGGGGCGGGCTCGACCCGCCGGCGCTGGGCCTCGGCCGCGATCGCTGCCGCGCGCCTCGCCTCGCCAAGGGCCTCGGCGTCCGCGAGCAGCCGCTCCAGCACCGTCACGAGCAGCCCCTGGCTCGCCTCCCGCAGCCGCGGCGCCTGGCTGGCGACGCTGAGGTCCAGCCGGGCTGCCTCCAGCCGGTTCCGCTTCAGCGCCACGAGGCCGCGGGCGTAGGCTGCCACGGGCGAGGCCGCGCCGGCGAGCTCCGCGTGCAGGGCAGCTTCCTCTGCGATCTCGGCGTCGCCTGCCGCCGACTCGAGCAGCGCGAGGCCCAGCAGCCCGCGGGGGCCGAGCTCGCGCACGCGAAGGGCCTCGCGCACCGTCCCAGGCGCCTCCAGCGCAGCCGCGAGCAGCTCTGCCTGCCGCAGCGTCGGCTCGCGACGGCACGCCACGCCGAGGAACAGGGGCTCGCTCCAGCACGTGACCGTCTGGTAGAACCGGGCAGGGAACGCGGGGGCCAGCAGGGCCTCGAGGCCGGCCTCCGTGAAGTAGGCCAGCCGCTCGGGGCGGTGGCGAAAGCCTGACCACCGCTGGGGCTGCGCCAGCGTGGCGTGGACCGCGTCCATGTTGGGCACGGCGAAGACCAGCACGCCCTCGGGGGCCAGCAGCGTCACCAGGTGCGAGGCGGCCTCCCGTGGGTGCGGCAAAAGGTCCAGCAGGTCCCAGGCCGCGATGGCGCCGTAGGGGCCGGCGTCACTGCGGGGCTGGCGCCACTCCGCGAAGTCGAGGCCCGGCACCAGGAGGCCTGCCTCCTGGTGCAGGCGCGCGGCGCGCGGCGCGAGCTCCCACCCTTCGGTCGGCCCGAGCTCGAAGGCCCGCGCGAGGGCCAGGAACTCGCCGCTGCCGCAGGCCGCGTCGAGCAGGGGGCCGGGCGTCGCTCCCAGCACGTCCGTGGCGTACAGCAGCCAGCCGAGCCGCCAGCGCGCCGCCTCTCTCGCGCGCTCCCCGGCCTCCATCGCCTCGGGGCCCCGGTACAGGGCATCGATCGACACGGGCCGCGTCGCCCGGTGGATGGTGTGACAGCGGGGGCAGACCTGAAGCAGCTCGCCGTCCGCCCGCTCCCCCCAGGGCGTGGCGCCGGGGGCCCCGCAGGCCGGGCAGACGAGGACGGGAAGCGGGGTGGCCATGGGATCCTCGCAGCGCAGGTCCTCGATTCTAGGCAGCTGGCCGCCGGCGGGTCAAGGCAGGGTGTGCGCGGCACCCCACCCGGCGCCTGGCCGACCTGCTAAGATGGACCCATGTCCGAGCTATCCGCCAGCCCCGAGTCGCACCTCTCGAACACGCCGAACCACGTCCGGCATTTCCAGTGGAACGACGACTACATCGAGCTGCTGAGCCACCGCCTCGAGCTTGCGGGCGTGCGCACCCTCGTCGAGGTAGGCAGTGGCCTGGGCCACCTGGCCGCCCTCTTCGGGCTCTACATGAAGCCCGGCAGCCAGGTGCGGGGCTTCGATCCGGATGCCTTCGTCGTGGCCGAGGCCGCGGCCCGGGCCGCCGAACGCCCGTTCTCCGTTGGCTACCGCTTCGAGCAGGCCGACCTGCACCACCTCCCGATGGGGGCTGGCGAGGCCGATCTCGTGATCAGCCACCATGTGCTCGCCAACGTCCCCGACCCGGCGGCCGTGCTCGCCGAGATGGTGCGGGTTGTGCGCCCCGGGGGGCGCGTGGTGGCCTTCGAGCCCAACCAGCTGGCCCAGGCCCTCGTGCTCGACTCGGACTCGGCTGGCTACCCGCTCGAGACGCGGCTGCAGCTGGTGCGCTACCAGGCCCTCTACGAGGCCGGCAAGCGCGCCCTCGGCCGGGGGGACGACTCCATCGGCGACGCGCTGCCGCAGCTGTTCCTCGAGGCTGGGCTGCGGCAGGTCGAGGTGCGAATTTCCGACAAGGCCGGGGCCCTCGTGCCGCCCTACGACACCGACGAGAAGCGGGCGCGGGCCGCCGAGCTGCTGGCTTGGCGCGACGAGTTCGAGGCCCAGGCGGACCTGATCCAGGCCTGCTTCGAGGCTGGCGGCGCCACCCCCGGGGACTGGGAGGCCTACAAGGCCCTCGAGCTCGCCCAGGCCGCGCGGATCAGGGCGGGCGTCGCCGCCGGGACCTACATGCACCCCGGCGGGATGCTGACCTACATCGTGGCCGGCACCCGCTAGCGGGGCCGGTTGCCCGTCAGTCCAGCCGGGGCTCTCGCTCGGGCTTGCGCCGGAACAACGCCGTGAGCCGGAACCACCAGGTGGCCTGAACGCTGCTGAGCTCGCGCAGGGCCCGGTCGCGCTCCACCATGTAGGCGCGCGCGCTCTGCTCGAACCGGCTCGCGCGGTCGGCCACGCGCGCGACGATGGTGCGTTGCTCTTCGAGATCGGCCTCCAGCGTGCTGCGCCGCGCGTCGACCTCGGCAAGCGCCGTGGCCGAGGCCTCTTGCTCCCGGCGGGCCCTGGCCAGCTCGTTGCGCACGGCGCGCTTGAGCGTCTCTTGCTCCTGGAACAGGCCGCTGAGCAGCTCGTTCGGGCTCGCCGGCCGGGCCCGGAACACCAGGTGCGACACGCTGGCATCCTCGGCGGGCCCGAGCGCCCGGAGCAGCGTGTCGGGGAACAGGTCGGGCATCAGGCTCTCGTCGTGTTCGAAGAACTCGGTGCGGTGCGTGTAAAGCTCGACCAGCGCGAAGCCCGAGAGCGCGAGGGCCTCCCGCAGCCTGTCCCGGTTGTAGCGGTGCAGCGGGCTTCCGGGCTCGTAGCCACGGGGCAGGTCGCCTTGCAGCAGCTGCAGCCGGTGCTCGCCCCACGTGGCGTTGGGCACGACGGCCACCAGCGACCCGTCGGGGTTCAGCAGCTCACGCACCCGGCGCAGGAAGGAGAGTGGATCCGGCTGGTGCGTGAGCGCGTCACCGAGCACCACGGAGTGGAACTTGCGGCCGATCAACATCGAGGACCAGGTGCCGCTCTCCAGCGTGGACTCGATCTGCACCTCGCACGCCGCGCGCCACTCGGCCAGGCGCACCCGGTCTGGGTCCACCGCGACGATCGTGTTTGCCTGGGCCTTGAGGCGCATATGCCAGCCCGAGCCGCTCCAAGGCGCCAGCCCCAGCAGCAGCACCTCCGGCTGCTGCTGCAGCAGCCGCAGCGTCACATCGTACAGGGCCTCGTTCCAGGGCCCCTGCACCGCCACCGGACGGCGGGGGGTGTCGAAGATCTCCGCGATGAAGCCCGGGGCATGCGCCACGCCACCGCCACCGGGGGCCCGCGGGGCAGCGGCCGGGGGCTCGGGCTCTTCTGACGTCACGGCCAGGCCCGTCATCCCCTCGTCGAGCCGCATAACGCTGCCCAACCCGGGCGTCTCCGCGGCCGCGAGCGGCCCGGTCTCCCTGGCCATCGTTGCCACGGGCTCCGCGGCCACGGCCACGGCCTCCCGCGGTGGGAGCACCAGCGGCCCGCTCCGCTCCTTGTCAGCCAGCTTCTTGCGCAGGTTGTAGAGCGTCATGACCTTTCCGGGGGCTCGCGAGCTGCCTGTCAGGGTCCGGGATGCGGCCACATGCAGGCGGGGGTCCGGCTGGCGCCAGAGCAGCCCTATGGTGCAACACGAACCCACTCCCCGTCTATGCTTGGCTGGCGATTTTTCATCGAGATGTCACATGGGCCGTCGGGTGCCTGGTGAACGCAGGGCCACGGGCGAGGGCAGCAGCTCGGTCGGCAGCTCGGGCGGGGGGGCGAGGGCGTGGAGGTGCACAAGCCCGCGGGCAGGCTCGACAGTCCCTGTCGCCTCGTAGACCCAGGGCACGGTCGAGGCTGGCACGTAGGCGTAGCAGCGGCAGCGGAAGCGCCAGGTGCCGGCCTCGCGCCCCGGGTTCAGGGCGATTGCCCCGGCTGCCGGCAGCCGCACCCGCAGCCGGGGACCGTCCTGCTCGAGGGCCCCGCGCAGCAGCGCCAGCGCCGCCGCCGGCCCGCCCGCCTCGGCGGTGGGCGTCGCAGGGCCAGGCATCATGGGGGTGGGGCGGCGCGCGCAGGCGACGCCGGCCAGCAGGGTGACGAGCACGAGGGTGGGACGCGAGCAGCGCACGGAGGCCTCCAGGGTCAATGAGGGGGACGCCATGGCTATCGGGGCCAGCCCCGGCCCCGCTGACGTCGAACCCACCCTGTCAAGGTCCTGTTCATGCACCTTTCTGGCCACGTGCTACCATGGGCACATGAAACTTGCCACCTGGAACGTCAACGGCCTGCGGGCCTGCGAGCGCAACGGCTTCCAAGCCTGGCTGGCCGCCGAGGCGCCGGACGTGGTCTGCCTGCAGGAGGTCCGCGCCGAGCGCGAGCAGCTGTCGCCGGCCTGCGCGGATCCTGCCGGCTACCATGCGACCTTCAACGCCTGCCGGGTGAAGAAAGGCTACAGCGGCGTCGCCACCTGGGCCCGGGAGGCGCCTGCCGCCGTCCGCACCGAGCTTGGTGTGCCGGCCTTCGACGACGAGGGGCGCCTGATGGTCACCGCCCACGAGGGCTTCACGCTCTACAACGCCTACTACCCCAACGGCGGCCGGGACCTGGCCCGCGTGCCCTTCAAGCTGGCGTTCTACGAGGCCCTGATGGCCGAGGTGGGGGGGCGGCTCGCGGCGGGCGAGCACGTCGTGCTGTGTGGCGATTTCAACACCGCCCACACCGAGTTCGACCTCGCCAACCCGCGCGCCAACGTGGGCACCACGGGCTTTCTGCCCGAGGAGCGCGAGGTGCTCGGGCGCCTGCTCGCCATGGGCTTCGTGGACGTGTTCCGGGCGCGCCATCCTGGCGAGAAGGGCCACTACACCTGGTGGAGCAACCGCCCCGGCGTGCGCGAGAAGAACATCGGGTGGCGCATCGACTACTTCCTCGTCAGCGCCGGGCTGGCGCCGTGCGTGCGCGACGTGCGCCACCAGCCCGAGGTGCTCGGCTCCGACCACTGCCCCGTCGTGCTAGAGCTCGCGCTCCCGTGAGCGGCGCGGGCGAGCAGGCAAGCCTGGCGCCACCCCCGGGGTACGAGGCCGCCAAGCGGGCGCTGGACCTGGCCGTGGCGGGTGCCGCTCTGCTGCTGCTGTGGCCCGTGATGCTCGCCGTCGCGCTCGGCGTGGCGGCCCGCCTCGGTCGCCCCGTGGTCTTCCGGCAGGTCCGCCCGGGGCTGCGGGGCCGGCCCTTCGAGGTGCTCAAGTTCCGCTCAATGAGCGATGCCCGGGGCCCCGACGGCGCCCTGCTTCCCGACGCCGAGCGGCTTGGCGGCTTCGGGGCCTTCCTGCGCCGCACCAGCCTCGACGAGCTGCCGCAGCTCTTCAACGTGCTGCGCGGCGACCTCAGCCTGGTCGGCCCGCGCCCCTTGCTGGTGGACTACCTCCCGCTCTACACGCCGGAGCAGGCCCGCCGCCACGAGGTGAAGCCGGGCATCACGGGCTGGGCGCAGGTCAACGGGCGCAACGCCATCACCTGGGAGCGTCGCTTCGAGCTCGACCTCTGGTACGTCACCCACAGGTCCTGGTGGCTCGACCTTCGCATCCTGGCGCTCACGGCCTGGAAGGTCCTCCGCCGGGAGGGCGTCAGCGCCGCCGGGGAGGTCACGATGCCGCGGTTCACGGGCAGCCCGGGGCAGGCCGGCGAGGCTCAGAGGCCGTAGGCGTCCCGGCCGTGGCTGGCGAGCCGCTGGGCTCCAGCAAAACGCCCGCCTCCGGGCTGGAGGCGGGCGTCGGGCGCGGGGCTTGGGGCCGGCGCGTCAGCGGACGGTGGCGATCGCGCCCGACTGCGCCTTGGCGGCTGTGAAGTTCTTCGCGACGGCGCTCCAGTCGATGACGTTCCACCAGGCCTGGATGTAGTCGGCGCGGCGGTTCTGGTAGTTCAGGTAGTAGGCGTGCTCCCACACGTCGATGCCCATCAGGGGCGTCCGGCCGGCGGAGAGGGGGGTGTCCTGGTTGGCCGAGGACTCGACCACCAGCTTGCCCTCGCTGTCGAGCGTGAGCCAGGCCCAGCCGGAGCCGAAGCGGGTGGCGGCGGCCTGGTTGAACTTCTCGCGGAACTGGCCGAAGTCGCCGAAGGTCCCGTCGATCGCGGCCTTGAGGTCGCCTGCCGGCTCCCCGCCGCCGTTGGGCCCCATGATGGTCCAGAACAGGCAGTGGTTGAAGTGGCCGCCGCCGTGGTTGATCACCACCTGCCGGATGCTGTCGGGCACGCGGCTGAGGTCGCGCATCAGCTCGACGACAGACAGCTGGGCGAGGTCTTCGTGCGCCTCCAGGGCCTTGTTCACCGTGGTGATGTAGGTCTGGTGGTGCTTGGTGTGGTGGATCTCCATCGTGCGCGCGTCGATGTGAGGCTCGAGCGCGGAGTAGTCGTAGGTCAGCTCCGGAAGCGTGAACGGCATCGGAAAATCCTCCTTCATGGGGTCCCTGGTGGGCGGTCTCACCTTAAGGCCGGGACCCCCGGTTGTCAAACGCGGCGGGACGCGCAAGGGGCGGGCGGGTATAAGACTCGGGTCTCGCGGCGATGGGGCCGCGACGGTGTTCTGTCCCGAGGGTGCCCGTCCGCATGTCCGCTCCCTTTTCGATGATCGAGATGATCAAGGCCAAGCGCGCCGGGGAGGCGCACCCGCCGGAGGTCCTGGCGGCCTTCGTGCAGGGGCTCGTCGCGGGCGAGTTGCCGGACTACCAGGTCGCGGCCTGGCTGATGGCGACGGTCTGGCGGGGCATGACCCTCGACGAGACGACGACGCTCACCCGTCTCGTGGCCGAGTCCGGCGAGGTGCTCGACCTCTCGGGCATCCCGGGGCCCTGCGTCGACAAGCACTCGACGGGGGGCGTCGGCGACAAGGTCACGCTGGTGTTCGCGCCCCTGCTGGCGGCCGCGGGCGCGACCGTCGCCAAGCTGTCGGGGCGGGGGCTCGGCCACACGGGCGGCACCATCGACAAGCTGGAGGCCATCCCGGGCCTGCGCACCGGGCTCGACGACGCGGAGTTCCTCGCCCAGCTGCGCTCCGTGCGGGCGGCCGTCGCGGCGCAGACCCGCGACCTCGCGCCCGCTGACGGCATCCTGTACGCCCTGCGGGACGTCACGGGCACGGTGGAGAGCGTTCCGCTCATCGCCGTCTCCGTGCTCTCGAAGAAGATCGCGGCGGGGGCGGACGTCATCTTGCTGGACGTCAAGGCGGGGGCCGGGGCGTTCATGCCGTCCGTCGAGGCCGCCGAGGAGCTCTCGCGCACCATGCTCGAGGTGGGCCGGCGGCTCGGCAAGCGGGTCATCTGCGTGGTGACGGGGATGGACCAGCCGCTCGGGCATGCCATCGGCCACGCCAACGAGGTTCTCGAGGCGATCGCGACGCTGCGGGGGGAGGGCCCCGCCGACCTGACGCAGCTGTGCCTGCAGATGGGGGGCCTGTTGCTGCAGGCGGGGGGCCTCACGGCCAGCGCCGAGGCGGGCGAGGCCCGGCTGCGCGAGGCCATTGCCGACGGCAGCGCCCTTGCCAAGCTGCGCGAGCTGATCGTCGCGCAGGGGGGGGACCCTGCCGTGATCGACGACCCCACCCGCCTGCCGCAGCCTCGCCTGCGGCTGCCCGTGCTCGCGGACCAGGCGGGCTACGTGCAGCGGCTCGACGCCCTGGGCATCGGGCTGGCCGGCAAGGCGCTCGGCGGGGGGCGCCAGCGCAAGGGGGAGCCCGTCGACCTCGCCGTGGGCGTCAACCTGCAAAAAAAGGAGGGGGATCGCGTGGAGGTCGGGGAGGTGCTCGCGGAGCTCCTTGCCAACGACGAGGGCCAGGCCGCCGAGGCTGAGGCTCGCGTGCGGGCCGCCTACGCCGTGGGGCCTGCGCCCCCCGTGCCTGTGCCGCTGATCCGGGCGGTGCTCGGGCCCGAGCCCGTCGTGGCGACCGTCACTTGAAAGCTCAGGGTGGGCAGCCGATGATGCAAGACAAGGGCCCCCACGCGGGGGCCGCAGGACGAGGGTGAACCCGGTGGCCGTAGGCACCAAGCGAATCCGGCTCGGCGAGCTGTTGATCAAGGCGGGCGTTCTCACCGAGGAGCAGCTCTCGGCCGCGCTCATGCGCCAGAAGGAGACGGCCAAGCAGATCGGCGAGACGCTGATCGAGATGGGCTTCGTCACCGAGGAGAAGATCAAATACGCCCTCGAGGTCCAGTTCGGCGTCAAGCACATCAACCTCAAGACCGCTCGCATCCCGGCCGAGGTGCTCAAGCTGCTGCCGGAGCAGCTCCTGAAGCAGTACATGATGATCCCCGTCGCCGTGAACCAGCTCACGGTGGCCCTCGTCGACCCCAACAACATCCTCGCCATCGACGAGATCCGCAAGCGCCTCAAGGGCGTCAACGTGGTGCCGGCTGTCTGCACCGAGGGCGACTTCTGGGAGACGCTCAAGACCATCCCCAAGGACGCCCCGGCAGGCGCGGTCCAGGGCGCGGCCGCCGACGGCAAGGGCGCCCTGGCGAACATGACGGAGCTCGCCGCCGTCAGCGACGCCCGGGTGAAGGAGCTCATCGACGCGGCCACCAAGGGGACCGGGGAGGCGCAGGTTGTCTCGCTCGTCAACGCGCTGCTCGGCTCGGCCGTGAAGCGCGGCGCCAACGCGCTCCTGATGGAGCCGATGGAGTCCGAGCTGCAGGTCCGCTACCGCGTCGACGGGGCCTTCTTGCGGGAGGCCCCCATCCCGGCGAAGGTCGGCCAGGCCCTGATCCAGCGCATCAAGGTCATGGCCGGCCTGACCGTCACCTCGGGCCATACGCCCCAGCAGGGCACCTTCGGCTTCGCCTTCGAGAGCAGGCCCGTCAAGATGGTCTTCCACACGCTGCCCGCCAAGCATGGCCAGCTGCTCTCGATTCGGGTCTTCGACTCCGCCATGCTCGGCCAGCAGAGCATCGACACCCTGGTGCTCCACCCGCGCGTCGCCACGGCCCTGCGCCAGCTGGTCTCGCGGCCTTCCGGGCTGGTGGCCTTCGCGGGGCCGCTGGCCGCGGGCAAGACCACCCTGGTGTACGCGTGCCTGCGCGAGCTGCAGGCGCTCGGGGGCTCGATGATCACCGTCGAGGAGCCGGTGGCCGCTGACCTCGAGGGCGTGACCCAGGTGTCCGTGCTCAGCGAGCCGGGCCCCAACGACCTCGGCGTGCTGGCGGGCATCAACGCGGCCCTGGCGCAGGCGCCTCGCACCCTGCTGGTGTCGCAGGCCGCGGAGCCAAAGGTCGGGCAGCGGCTGGTGCGTGGCGCGCTTGCGGGCACCACGATCCTGGCGGGCGTCCACACGACGCAGGCGCTGACGGTCGAGGCGATCGAGGGCTGGGGGCTGCCGCCGCGCCAGGTAGCCAACGCGCTCGCGGGCACGGTGACCATGCGCCTCATCCGGCGGCTGTGCCCCTCCTGCAAGGAGGCCTACATGCCCGACGACCGGACCAAGGCCTTCTTCGCGCGCATCAACGGCACGGGCGAGCTGTGCCGGCCGCGCGGGTGCGAGCAGTGCTTCAAGTCTGGCTACCGCGGGATGGTGGGCGTCTACGAGGTCGTGCCCTTCACGCCAGCCATCCGCGAGCACGTCGCCCGGCAGTCGCCGCGCGGGGCCATCGACGCGCTGCAGCGCCAGGCGGGCCTGCCCACGCTGGAGGACTACGCCATGTGGCTGGTGGCGCAGGGCCACACCACCTGGGACGAGGTCAAGCGCTCCGACATCCCCGACCTGGCCCACGCCGGGCAGCAGCAGGGCGCAGCGGGCGAGGGTTGAGGCAGGGTTTGGCGGGGAGCGTCCCGGACGCCCCCCGCCGTGCTCTGGGTCGTGTGACGGGCGCGCCCGGCCTCAGCGGTAGGTGGGCGTCGGCTGGTAGGGGTCCGACGGGTAGGACGGGTAGTCCGGGTACGTCGGCTGCGCGGGCTTGCGCCGCTTCTTGCGCTTGGTCTTCTTCTTGCCCGCGAGGCGGTCGCCGAGCCACTTGAGGCCGTCTCCGACCCAGCGGAAGGGGGAGGTGAGCCAGTACACCAGGCCCTTGCGCCGCTTCTTGCGGGCCATCGCGTCGGCGTAGGCCTTCTGCTGCTCGGCCGTGGTGCCGGGGCCGGCCGCGATGACGGGCTCATCGAGGGCCTCGTCGTAGGTGTCGAGGCCGTCGAGGGCGTCGATCAGCTGGGCCTCGAGGGCCCCGCGCTGCGCCTCGGGCACCTGGGCCAGGCCGGTGTACTCGGCCTGGAGGAGGGCGACGGCCTTGTCGTCGTCCGTGTCCGCCAGCTTGGCGAGCAGCTCTGCCCGCTTCGCCATCGCGGCCTCGTCGTGGCCCTGGATGGCCTTGTAGCTGCCGATCAGGCGGGTGACCTCGGCGGCCTCGGCCGCCGCAGCGCGGGAGACCCGGCTCGCCACGGCCGTCGCGCGGGCGGGGGCGAGGCCCTGGGCGCCGCAGCCCGAGAGCAGGGCGACGAGCAGCAACGAGGCGGTGAGGCGCTGGCGCACGGGGAAGTCCTCCTGGAGGGCGGGGCCTGGTGGGATATCGGGCGCTGGAGGCTGGTTTCGATAAAGGCCGGGGAAAATTTGGGTTAAGCCTTGCTGACGGTTGTCGCCCCCGTTGCGCGGCGGCGGTCGCCCGGTCATAATGCCCAAGCGCCTCCGGGGGCTCTGGCGGGCGCGTCCGTTGCAGCGGCACCGCCGCAGGAGGATCCTGATGTCCAACGCCACCAACCCCAGCCTCGAGGAGTTCCGTCGGAGCCTCGAAGCGCTGGTGCAGCAGGCCCAGCAGACCGCCCAGCTCGGCTTCGCCGTCGCCAAGGAGCAGGTCGAGACCTTGGTCCGCACCCCGCCCGAGCTGCCCACCTCGATCGACGACGTGCAGCGCAACTTCCAGGCCCTCGCGCGGGACATCGAGGCCCGGGCGCAGGAGCTGCTCGCGCTCGCGGCCACCTACGCGCCCGGGCAGAACCCCTTCGTGCCGACGTCGCGGCCTGCCGCGCCGGTGACGGAGGTGAAGATCGAGCGGGAGGCGGGCACCGAGGGCGAGGGCGCTCGCGGCTGAGGCACCGTCCGGTGCGGGGGCTGAGGCCCCCGCGCTTTTTTTTGGGGTAGGCATGGCCGGCGTCCACGCGCGCATCGGGAAGCTCTGGGAGCTGCTGCCCCCGCCCCAGCGGCGCGGGGCCTTCGTGCTGTTCACGCTCATGGCGGTCGGCATGGGCCTCGAGATGCTCGGTCTGGGCCTCGTGATCCCCGCCCTCACGGTGCTCTCCCAGCCCGACGCGCTGGCGCGCCACCCGGCCGCGGTGGCCTGGCTGCCGGGCTCGCTGCGCGGGGGCGGGCCGGCCCTCATCCTGGCCGTGATGGGGGCGCTGCTCGGCCTCTTCGCGCTGAAGAACGTCTTCCTGTCTTACATGTACCTGAGGCAGGCCCGCTTCGTGTACCTGTTCGTTCGGGACCTCTCGGTGCGGCTGTTCGCGCTGTACATGGGCCAGCCCTACGCCTACCACCTGCAGCGCAACAGCGCCGGGATGCTGTACGTGGTGCGGCAGGACCTCGCCCTGGTCTCCGTGGCGATGCTGGCGGCCCTGAACCTCGGCGTCGAGGCGCTCGTGCTCGGGGGCATCGGGCTCGTGCTGCTCGCCTTCGAGCCCATGGGCGCCCTGGCCGTGTTCGCCGTCGTCGGCCTCTCGGGCTGGGGGTTCCTGGCCGCGACGCGCCAGCGGCTGGCCTTCTGGGGCGCCCACCGTCAGGTCCACGACGAGCTCGTGGGGCGCCTGCTGCTCGAGGGCTTCGGCGCCATCAAGGAGCTGCGGGTGCTCGGCCGCGAGGGCCACGGCGTCATGCGGCTCCACCACCACGCGAGCGCCAGCGCGCAGGCCAACATCCGCATCTACTTCTACCCGCAGCTGCCGCGGCTCGGGCTCGAGCTGATGGCCGTGAGTGCCCTCGTGGGGCTGGTGGGCCTGCTCCTGTGGCAGGGGCGGCCCTTCGACGCCATCCTGCCCACCGTCGGCCTGTTCGCAGCGGGGGCCTTCCGCGTGATGCCCTCCGTCAACCGCATGCTCACGGCGGCGCAGGGGCTGCAGGGCAGCGTGGCCGCCATCGACAAGGTGCATGCCGAGGTCGTGGGGCTGCAGCCGACGACGCTCGGGGCAGCCCCTGGCGACATGGCGCCGCTGGCGGGGGCCGTCACCGTCGAGGGCGTGGGCTTCCGCTACCCGGACGCTGCCCGCGACACGCTCGTCGAGGTCTCGCTGGCCATCCCCTGCGGCGCCTCCGTGGGCTTCATCGGCGCGAGTGGGGCGGGCAAGAGCACCCTGGTCGACCTCCTGCTCGGGCTGCTCACGCCCGATGCTGGCGCCATCCGCGTCGACGGCCGGGACATCCGCGAGGACCTGCGCGGCTGGCAGGCGCAGCTCGGCTACGTGCCGCAGGCCATCTTCCTGACGGACGACACGCTGCGGGCCAACGTCGCCCTTGGCCTGCCGCCGGGCCAGATCGACGACGCGGCGGTCTGGCGCGCGCTGCGGGCGGCCCAGCTGGAGGCCTTCGTGCACGAGCTGCCCGCGGGCCTCGACACGCTGGTGGGTGAGCGCGGCGTGAGGCTGTCAGGCGGCCAGCGGCAGCGCATCGGCATCGCGCGGGCGCTCTACCACGACCCGCCCGTGCTCGTGCTCGACGAGGCGACGAGCGCCCTCGACACCGCCACGGAGGCGGGCGTCATGGAGGCCGTGCGGGCCCTGCAGGGCACCAAGACCGTGCTCATCATCGCCCACCGGCTCTCCACCGTGGCCCACTGCGACGTGGTCCACCGCCTGGAGCAGGGCCGCGTGGTCGCGAGCGGCCGGCTCGATCAGGTGGGCTCCTGAGCCAGCGCCGCGGCCTGGGTGGGCTCGTGGTAGGTGGCGACGAGCGCCTTGAGGGCCTCGCGCACGCGGCGGGCGTCGCCGCTGTCGGCCGCGGCCAGCAGCCCCGTCAGGCCGGCCTCCAGCGCCTCGCGGCTCAGCACCTCGGGGCGGGCCACGTGGATCTTCTCATGGCGGGTCGCCTGCACCCCCTCTTCGGCCGTCAGCAGCTCCTCGTAGAGCTTCTCGCCAGGGCGCAGGCCGGTGAAGCGCAGCTTGATGTCGACGTCCGGCTCCAGCCCGCTCAGCCGGACCAGGTCGCGGGCGAGGTCCGCGATGCGGACGGGCTCGCCCATGTCGAGCACGAAGACCTCGCCCCCGCTCCCGATCGCGCCAGCCTGGATCACGAGCTGGCTCGCCTCCGGGATGGTCATGAAGAAGCGCGTGATGTCCGGGTGCGTGACGGTCACGGGGCCGCCCGCCGCGATCTGCTGCTTGAAGAGCGGGATCACGCTGCCCCGGCTGTCGAGCACGTTGCCGAACCGCACGGCCATGAACCGGGTCTGCGAGCGGCTCGCGAGCTCGCTGACGACCAGCTCCGCGACGCGCTTGGTGGCGCCCATGACGTTGGTGGGGTTCACGGCCTTGTCCGTCGAGATCAGCACGAAGGTCTCGACGTGGTGGGCGTGCGCGAGCTCGGCCACCGTGCGCGTCCCGACGACGTTGTTGCGCACGGCCTCGGCCGGCTGGCGCTCCATCAGGGGCACGTGCTTGTGGGCGGCGGCGTGGAACACGACCTCTGGCCGGTGCTGCTCGAACAGCTGGCGCATGGCGACCGCGTCGCGCACGTCGCCCACGAGCGGCACCACCTCGAGGCCAGGGTAGCGCTGGCGCAGCTCCTGGTCGACGAGGTAGACGCTGTGCTCCCCCTTGCCGAGCACGAGCAGCCGCGCCGGGCCGAGGCGCGCGAGCTGCCGGCACAGCTCGGCCCCGATGGAGCCGCCGCCTCCCGTCACGAGCACCGTCCGGCCGCTGACGTAGCGCCCGGCCAGGGCATGGTCGAGCTCCACCGGCTCGCGCCGCAGCAGGTCCTCGATCTCGACTGAGCGCAGGGCCTTGAGCTCCACCGTGCCCGTGATGAGATCATGCACGGCTGGCAGGGTCTTCGGGTTCACGCGGGCCTCCTGGCATACGGCCAGGATCGCGCGCATCTGCGTGCGGCTGGCTGAAGGCACGCACAGCAGCACCTCGTCGATGCCCATTGAAGCCATCAGCCCCGGCAGCGCCTGCACCGGCCCCAGGATGGGGATGCCGAGCAGCCGGCTGCCGTGCTTGCGCGGGTCGTCATCGAGGAAGCCGACGGCCTCGAGGTGGCGCTGCAGCCCGACCTCGCGGGCGATCATCCGGCCCGCCTCGCCGGCCCCCACGAGCAGCACCCGCCGCGCCTTGGCCGCCGGCCTCGGCTGCCACTCCGCCACGGTGCGGCGGAGGGCCCGCAGCCCGATCACCCCGAGCAGGCACAGGCCCCAGTCCAGTGCCAGGATTCCCCACGGGATGCGCGTCGCCAGCGCCGCATGGCCGAGCAGGAAGAGCGCCCCCGTCACGGCCGAGGTCGCGAGCACGATGTCGCGGGCCTCCCGCAGGCTCACGAAGCGCCACAGCTGGTGGTGCACGCCGAAGGGCAGGCGCGCCACCAGCCAAAGCCCGAGCACGAGCGGCAGCAGGGACGCCATCTGGGCCCGGTAGGCGGGTGGCACCAGCCCGTCGAAGCGGACGAGGTAGGCGCCGTACCAGGCCCCGGCCGCGACGGCGAGGTCAAGCGTGGCCTGCAGCAGCCGCGGCAGGGTGAGGGAGGTGGCGAGCCAGGCGGCGTGGCGGGGCTGCAGGGGGGAGGTCACGGCGCGGCCCCTGGCTGCTGCGCCACCCGCATCACCTTGGCGATCGCCGTGCAGACGTCCTGCACGTCGGCGTCCGCCAGCGTCGGGTGCACCAGGAACATCAGCGAGGTCTCGTGGAGCTCGCGCGCGACGGGCAGCCGCTCGGCGGGTTGCCACTCGGCCGGGAAGGCCAGCTCGCGGTAGATCTCGCCGCAGCTGCCCGCGAGGCAGGGCACGCCCTCGGCGGCGATGGCGGCCATGACGCGGTCGCGGTCCCAGCCGGGGGCCAGCCTTTCTGGCCGCACGAAGGCGTAGAACTTGTACCAGGCGTGCCCCACGTGCGCGGGCGGCACGGGCACGCGCAGCGCGGGGAAGGGCTCGCAGGCGGCCCGCAGGGCCTCGGCATGCCGCCGGCGCGTCGCGAGCCAGCCCGCCAGCTTGCGCAGCGCCACGCGCCCGAGGGCCGCCTGCGGCTCCGTCAGGCGCATGTTGGTGCCCCACGACTCGTGCACCCAGCGGAAGCCCGGCGGGTGCTCCCGGTGGTAGATCGCGTCGTGGCTCTTGCCGTGGTCCTTGTAGCTCCAGGCCCGCGCCCACAGGGCCGGGTCCCGCATCGTCACCATCCCGCCCTCGCCTCCCGTCGTCAGGATCTTGTCCTGGCAGAACGAGAAGGCGCCCACGTCGCCGAGCCCGCCCACGGGGCGGCCCCGGTAGGTGGCCCCGAGGGCCTGCGCGCAGTCCTCGATCACGGCCACGCCGCGCGCCCGGCAAAGCGCCAGCAGCGGATCGAGCTCGACGGGCCAGCCGGCGAGGTGCACGGCGATCACGGCCTTCGTGCGGGGCGTCAGCACGGCGGCGACCGTCTCGGCCGTGAGGTTCTGGCTGTCGGCGTCGACCTCCGCGATCACGGGCCTGGCCCCGACGGCCACGGCCGCGCTGGCGGAGGCGATGAAGGTGCGGGCCGTCGTCACGACCTCGTCTCCGGGCCCGACGCCGAGGGCCTTGAGGGCGAGTTCCAGCGCGACGGTGCCGTTCGACAGGGCGATCGCGTAGGGCACGTCCACCAGGCCGGCGAACTCGCACTCGAACTCGCGTCCCTCCGTGCCCGTCCAGTAGTTCACCTTGCCCGAGCGCAGCACGGCCGCGGCGGCCTCGACCTCGTCAGGCGCGAAGTGCGGCCACGGCGGCAGGGGGGTGGTCCGGACGGGGGCGCCGCCCTCGAGGGCGAGTGTGGGGGCGGGGGCGGTCGTCATGGGTGCCATTGTACCGCGAGGTTGGATCTTGCCGAGGGCCTCAACTGGCCTGGTTCAAGGGATTCACCTCGACCTCGAGACGCTGGCCGAGGGCCAGGCGCTGTACCTCGAGATCGTGGTCGGCTTGCAGACCCATCCAGAGCTCTGCGGAGACCCCGAAGAAGCGACCGAGCCGCAAGGCCGTGTCTGCGGTGACTCCCCGCGTGCCGCGAATGACGGCGTGGATGCGGGAAACCGGGATGCCGGTGCCGACAGCCAAGGCCGTCTGGGTCAGCCCCATCGGCTGGATGAAATCGTGCCAGAGCACGTCCCCAGGGTGGACGGGCGCCAGGCGATCGGGATCACGAAGCTGGAACTTGGACATCCTCGGCTCCTCAGTGATAGTCCACGATCTCAACGGCTTCGGGGCCGTGCGAGCCCCAAATGAAGCAGATGCGCCACTGGTCGTTGATGCGAAGAGAGTGCTCCCCTGCCCGATCACCCTTCAAGGCCTCCAGCCGGTTTCCAGGTGGAACCCGGAGGTCTGTCAGGGACTGGGCTCGGTGCAGGTAGCGCAGCTTGCGGCGTGCTGTTTCCTGAATCTCACCGGGCAGCCGTCGGCTGCGCTCGCCGTTGAAGATCCGTTCGGTCTCGGCGCACCCGAAGGATTGGATCATGGTCTCTTCAGCATAGTGGATTTACCGTTTCCCGTAAAGTGGAAAGCCGCGATCGACGGATCCACGTGAACGGCGGGCCTCACCGTGACCGAGCCGGCACTCCCACCACCAGGCTGTCGGCCGCCACGTCGCGCACGAGCACGGCGCCCGCCCCCGTGCGCGCCCAGGCGCCCACGCGGATGCCCGGGATCGCGACGGTGCCCACGCCGAGGAAGGCGCCCTCCTCGACCGTGACGCCGCCCGCGAGGTGGCAGCCGGGGGCCACGTGGGCGTGGGCGCCGAGGCGGTTGTCGTGGTCGAGCGTGGCGCCGGTGTTCACGATGGCGTTGGCCCCCACCTCGGTGTCCAGGTTGATCACCGCCCCGGCCGCCACCATGACGCCCTCGCCGAGCGTCACGCGGCCGGCGACCACCGCCCGCGGGTGGATGGCCGTCAGTAGCGGCACACCGGCCGCTCGCAGGGCCTCGAACACCCGCCGGCGCGCCGCGTTGTCGCCGATGGCCACCACCACGCCGTCGTGGGGGGGCAGCGCCTCGCGCGCGGCAACGACGGGCAGGCCCAGCAGGGGCTGGGCCGCGGGCGCGTCCGAGACGAAGCCCACCACGGCGTCGCCCGCCGCCGTCAGGATGTCCCAGACGACCTTGGCATGGCCCCCGGCCCCGTACACCGCAACGCGCCTAGGCACGCGGGGGGCGCTTCCGGCGGGAGGCCGCCAGCGTGGGATCCGGCTGTTGCGGTGGGCTGGGCAAGGGGCCTCCGGCGGGTGAGGGAGCCGCGGCCATCATACCCGGGCCAGCTCCGCCGCCAGCGCCGCGACCACCCGCTCGCACACGTGCGCCTCGTCGAACTCGGCCGCGGCGCGCGCCTGTCCTGCCGCGCCGAGCCGGGCCCGCAGCCCCGGGTCGACGACCAGCCGCTCCAACCGGTTGGCCAGCTCGGCGACGTCGCGCGTGGGCACGAGGAAGCCCGTCTCGCCCTCGACGACCTCCTCGCGGCAGCCCCGGATGTCGGTCGCGACGACGGGGCGGCCCGCCGCCATCGCCTCCAGGATCGAGCGGGGCATCCCTTCCCGGTACGAGGGCAGGGTGAAGACGTCCATCAGGTGCATGAGCGGGGGGATGTCCTCGGTGTAGCCCGTGAAGTGGACGCGGCCCTTCAGGGGGGGCTGGGCGACGAGCCGGGCCAGCTCCGCCTGGAAGCCGTCCCGGTCCCCCGGGAACGCCCCGCCCACCACCAGGAAAGCCACCTCCGGCAGCCGTGTCGCGATGGCGCGGGCCGCAAGGAAGAACTCCCGGAAGCCCTTCTCCTCGACGAGACGCCCCACCGTGCCCACCACGAGCTGGTCCTCGCCAATGCCGAGCCGGCGGCGCCAGGCCTCCACCCGCTCGGGGGCCACGGCCGCGAACTCGGCCACGGGCACGCCGTTGCCGATCGCCTGCACGGCCCCGGCCGGCATGATGCCCTCGCGCACGGCCGTGGCCGCGTCCTCGGCGCTCTGCGTCAGCAGCAGGTCCGTCAGGCGCCCGAGCCCGCGCTCCAGCCACACGTGCCGGCGGCGGCGCCCCGGCGGCATCTCGTCGTGGAAGTAGAAGCCGTGGGCCGTGTAGGCCACGTGCGGCACGCCGGCCAGCCGGGCCGCCACGCGGCCGACCATCGCCGCCACGGGCGTGTGCACGTGCACCATGTCGAAGCGCTCGCGCACCATCAGGTCCCGCAGGCGCAGCACCGAGGCGGCGTGCTGCGCCACGTTCGTGCTGCGCGCGATGGGCACGGCGTGCGTGTGGAGGCCCAGCGCGCGCAGGCGCGGCAGCGCGGGGCCGTCCGAGCAGGCCACGTGCACCTCCCAGCCCGCGTCGCGCATCGCGAGCAGCTGCGCGCGCAGCAGCAGCCACGCCGTGCTGTCGATGGCGCAGACCTGCAGGATGCGGGCAGGGGCCATCCTCAGGCTGCCCGCAGGGCCTGGTCCAGGTACCACGGCAGGGCCTCGGCCAGCCCGGCCGCCAGCGTGTGGGTGGGGGCATAGCCCAGCAGGCGCGCCGCCTTGCCGATGTCGGCCAGCGAGTGCCGGACGTCGCCCGCCCGGAAGGCCTGGTGCTCGGGCGTCAGCCCGGCCACCGCCGGGTGCGAGGCCGCGAGGCCGTCCCGGATGGCCGCGTGGAGCTCGGTGAGCGTCGTGCGCTCGCCACAGGCGACGTTGTAGACCTGGTTCGCCGCGTCCGGGTGCTCCGTGCAGCCCGCCAGGAGGTTGGCCTGCACCACGTTCTCGACATAGCAAAAGTCCCGGCTCGTCTCGCCGTCGCCGTTGATGACGCACCGCTCGCCCGCGAGCAGCGTGGCGATCCAGCGCGGGATCACGGCCGCGTAGGGGCCCTCCGGCCGCTGGCGGCGGCCGAACACGTTGAAGTAGCGCAGCCCGATCGCTGAGACGCCGTAGGTCCGGGCGAAGACGCCGGCGTAGACCTCGTCGAAGAGCTTGGTGGCGGCATAGGGCGAGAGCGGCTCGCCGATGGCGTGCTCCACCTTGGGCAGCGTGGGGTGGTCGCCGTAGACCGAGCTCGAGCTCGCGTACACGAAGCGCGCCACGCCCGCGTCCTTGGCTGCCACCAGCATGTTCAGGAAGCCGTCGACGTTGGCGCGGTGGCTGCCGATGGGGTCCGCGATCGAGCGCGGCACGGAGCCCAGCGCGGCCTGGTGGAGCACCACCTCGACCCCCTCGCAGGCGGCCCGGCAGGCCGCGAGGTCGGTGATGTCGGCCTCGTGGAACGTGAAGCGCCGCCAGGCCGCCTCGCCGACGCCCGCGCGCACCTCGTCCAGCGACGCCCGCAGCCCCGTCGAGAGGTTGTCGAGCCCCACCACGCGCTGGTCGAGGCGCAGCAAGGCCTCCAGCAGGTTGGAGCCGATGAAGCCAGCCGCCCCCGTCACGAGCCAGGTGCGGGGGCGGGCGCGGAGGGCGAGCTGGGTGAGGTCGTAGGGGGAGGCCATCACAGGCACCAGTAGAACAGCCCGGCAGGCACGTCGGCCTTGCTGAAAATCGCCTTCACGTCACAGACCACCCCTCCCGGCCGGATGCAGCTCAGGAGTTCCTGCTTACGTTCCTTGAAGGTCTGGTGCGCCACTGCCACGATGAGGGCGTCCAGATCCTTCAGGTCCTCCCAAGGCGTGATCGTGAGGCCATACTCGTGGCGGGCCTCCTCGGCGTCGACCAAGGGATCATGGAGCAGCGGCACGGTGCCGAATTCCCGCAACTCGGCGACGATGTCTGGCACGCGGCTGTTACGCAGATCGGGGACGTCCTCCTTGAACGCCAGCCCGAGGACACCGATTCGCTGGCCCTTGATGGCGCGTCCGGCCTGGATCAGGAGCTTCACCACGCGCTGGGCCACGAACGGTCCCATCCCGTCGTTGATGCGCCGCCCCGCCAGGATCACCTGAGGGTGGTAGCCGAGCAGTTCGGCCTTGGCCGTCAGGTAGTAGGGGTCCACGCCGATGCAGTGCCCGCCCACCAGCCCGGGCGTGAAGGGCAGGAAGTTCCACTTGGTGCGGGCGGCCGCCAGCACGTCGCGCGTGGAGATGCCCATCCGGTCGAAGATCAGGGCCAACTCGTTCATCAGGGCGATGTTGAGGTCGCGCTGCGTGTTCTCGATGACCTTGGCCGCCTCCGCCACCTGGATCGAGGGGGCCTCATGGATGCCCGCGTGCACGATCGCCCCGTAGGTGGCGGCCACGCGCGCCAGGGTGGGCGCGTCCTGCCCCGAGACGACCTTCACGATGTGCTCCAGCGTGTGCTCCTTGTCGCCCGGGTTGATGCGCTCGGGCGAGTAGCCGAGCGTGAAGTCGACGCCGCAGCGCAGGCCTGACACCTCAGCCAGGATGGGCCCGCAGACCTCCTCCGTCACGCCCGGGTAGACCGTCGACTCGAACACCACCACGGCGCCCGGCTTCAGCACCCGCCCCACCGTCCGCGAGGCCGCCTGCAGCGCCCACAGGTCCGGCTGCCGCGCCTCGGTGATGGGGGTGGGCACGGCCACCACGAAGAAGGTGGCGTCCGCCATCGCCTGAGGGTCGTCCGTGACGGTGAGGCTGCTCGTGAGCAGGCTGTCGGCGTCCACCTCACCCGTGCGGTCGTGGCCGGCGCGCAACTCGGCCACCTTGGCGGCGTCGATGTCGAAGCCGACGGTGCCGGGGAAGCGGCGGGCGAACGCCACGGCCACGGGCAGGCCCACGTAGCCAAGGCCGACGACGGCGATCTTCTCAGACATGGACACCTTCCTGCACGGTGGGGCTGTGGGGCCCCCTATTGTTCTCCAGCCAGGCCTGGAACATCAAGATGTGCCAGATCTCGTAGGCCGCGTTCACCCGGCCGCTCAGGTGGCCCTCCCAGCGCGCCCGCACCCGGGTGGGCTCGAAGAACCCCTCCTGGCGCAGCCGCTCGGGGGCGAGCAGGGCCTCCGCCCATTCGCGCAGCGGCCCCTGCAGCCAGGCGTGGATGGGCACGCCGAAGCCCATCTTGGGGCGCTCGACCAGGGTGGGGGGCACGTGGCGGTGGAGCACCTGGCGCAGCACCCACTTGCCCACCCCGTCGCGCACCTTGTAGGCCAAAGGCAGGCGCCAGGCGAACTCGACCACGCGGTGGTCGAGGAAGGGCACCCGGGTCTCGAGGCTCACGCCCATGGCTGCGCGGTCCACCTTGCACAGGATGTCGTCCGGCAGGTAGGTCACCATGTCAGCTGCCATCATCTCCTGGAAGAAGGGCGTGGCGCTTGGCCGCAGGGCCGCCGACGTGAGCGTGGTGAGGTGCTCGCGCGCGCCGACGACCACGGCCTCGGGGGCTGCGCAGGTGCTCACGAGGTGGTGGTACAGGGCGTGGCGGTCCGAGATGCCCAGCAGCGCCGCGCCCCGGTGGAGCTTGTCGCCCATGTTGGCGTCGCGCCAGCGGGCGGGCAGCAGGCGTCGGGCGGGGCGCAGGGCGGCGTTCCACGCCGGCATCGGCACGCCCGTGATCGCCGCCGCCGTGAGCCGACGCACCGCCGCCGGGAGCTGGCCGAGCTGGCGCCAGGCGGCGTCGACGACCTGGTAGCGGCTGTAGCCGCCAAAAAGCTCGTCGCCCGCGTCGCCGGAGAGCGAGACCGTCACCTGCCGGCGAGCCAGCGCGCTGACCAGGAAGGTGGGCAGCTGAGAGGAGTCGGCGAAGGGCTCCGAGTAGAGCGCCGGGAGGCGGGGGATCACGGCGAGGGCGTCGGCGGGCGTGACGTAGAGCTCGGTGTGGTCCGTGCCGAGGTGGGCGGCCACGGCGCGGGCGTGCTGGGCCTCGTCATAGCCATCCTCCTGGAACCCGATCGAGAAGGTGCGCACGGGGCCCCGGTTGAGCCGCCGCATGAGCGCCGCCACCGTCGAGCTGTCGATGCCGCCCGACAAGAAGGCGCCCACGGGGACGTCGCCCATCAGCTGCCCCTCGACGGCCTGCGTGAGCAGGCGCTCGAGCTCGTCGACGGCCTCGTCGGGCGAGCCTGAGAAGGGGTCGGCCAGCCCGGCCTCGACCACGTCGCGCGCGTCCCAGTAGGGCGCGGGCTCTCCGTGGCTGCCATCCGCCTGGACCGTCAGGGTGGTGCCCGGCGGCAGCTTCCGCACGCCCTCGTGGATCGACCAGGGGGCCGGGATGTAGCCGTGGCGCAGCAGCAGCGCGAGGCTGCCGCGGTCGACGCGCCCCTCGAAGCCGGGGTGGGCGCGCAGGGCCGCGAGCTCGGAGCCGACCACCAGGGCCCCCCCCTGGTGGCCGTAGTAGAGCGGCTTCTCGCCCAGGCGGTCGCGCGCCAGCGTCAGCGTGCGCGCGACGCGGTCCCACAGCGCGAAGGCGAACATCCCCACGCAGCGCGTCAGGGTCTCGCGCACGCCCCAGGCCTCGAAGGCGGCGAGCAGGGTCTCGGTGTCGGAGCGCCCGCGCCAGGCCGGCGCCTGCCCGGCCGCGGCGAGGGCCTCGCGCAGCGCGAGGTGGTTGTAGATCTCACCGTTGAAGCTCAGCACCAGGCGGCCGCCGGCGGAGGCCATCGGCTGGTGGCCCGCGGGCGAGAGGTCCACGATGGAGAGGCGGACGTGCCCGAGCGCCAGCTGGGCCTCGGGGTCCGCCCATACGCCCTGGTCGTCAGGGCCGCGGTGGGCGATGCGGGCGGCCATGGCCGCCGCGACCTCGGGGGTGGCGTGCCGTCCGAGCACGCCCACGATGCCGCACATCAGCCTTGTTGGCCTCCGAGGTCCCCCGCGGCCGGGGGCAGCCAGCCCTTCGAGGGCCGGTGGTGGGGGCGGCTGGCGCCGGGTGTGGCAGGCGGGCGTCCGATGGTCTAGGGTCCCGGGCGTGGGGTGGGGGGCTTGCAGATGATAGCAGACCCCGGTGCTGGCCTGCGAAACCGTGCCTCAGTCAGGGGGGGCTCCCCCTGGGGTGCGGGCGGCCCGCTGGTGGGCATGCCAGGCCTGGAACATCAGCACGTTCCACAGCTCGTGCTCGGCGTTCAGGCGGCCCGCCAGGTGGGCCGCCCAGCGCGCCCGGATCGGGGCGGGGTCGAGGAGACCGTCCGAGGCCAGCCTGTCTGGCGCCAGCAGGTCCTCGGCCCACTCGCGCAGGGGCCCCCGCAGCCAGGCCCCAATGGGCACGCCGAATCCCATCTTGGGCCGCTCGAACAGCGCGGGCGGGAGGTGCCTGGCGAGCAAGCGCCGCAGCACCACCTTGCCCTCGCGGCCCTGGATGCGCAGATGGGGCGGCAGGCGCCAGGCGAGCTCGAACAGGCGGTGGTCGAGGTATGGGGCGCGTGACTCCAGGCTGACGGCCATGGTGGCGCGGTCGACCTTGACGAGGATGTCGTCGGGGAGGTAAGTCGCGTGGTCGCGCAGCAGGAACTGATCGGCCACGCTGAAGGCCTCGACGCCCGCGGGGGGATGGCGCTCAGGCCAGGCCCCCGCCCCTGGGACGAGGCGGTATGCCTGCGGCCAGTGGGTCAGCAGGCGGTCGTACAGGTCCTCGGGGCCCGTGGCGGCGAGCAGCCTGGCGGCCTTGTGGACCTTGTCGCCCGGCAACCGCACCGCCAGGCGCGGCCACAGCGCGGAGAGCCCGGCTGCCAGCCCGTCCCACGCGCTCGGCGGGACCGCGAGGGTGAGCCTGGCCGCGGTCGCGCGCAGCCAGGGCGGCACGGGAGCCAGCTGCCGCCACACGCGGGGCCCCCAGACGTGGCGGTTGTAGCCGCCGAAGACCTCGTCACCGCCGTCGCCCGAGAGGGCCACCTTGACCTGCCGGCGGGCCAGCGTGGCGACGAGGTGCGTGGGCAGCTGCGAGGAGTCGGCGAAGGGCTCGTCGTACAGCCTGGGCAGCTCGGGGATGACGGCGAGGGTGTCGCTGGGCCTCACGATCCACGCCGTGTGGTCCGTGCCGAGGTGGCCCGCCACGGCACGGGCGTGGGCGGACTCGTCGTAGGCCCCCTCGGCGAAGCCGATGGTGAAGGTCTTCACCGGGACGGGGCTCAGGGCCTGCATGAGCGCCACCAGCAGGGAGGAGTCGATGCCGCCGGAGAGGAAGGCCCCGAGGGGCACGTCCGCCAGCATCTGGCCCGCGACCACCTCCCTGAGCAGCGCCTCGACGGCGTCAGTGGCCTCCTCGTCGGTGCCGGACCAGGGCTGCGCCCTGGCCTCCCTGGCGGCCTCGACGGGCGACCAGTAGGGCGTCGGCTCGCCGAGGGGCTCCCCGTGGCGCACCACCAGGCTCGTCCCGGGGGGCAGCTTGTGCACCCCGGGGTGGATGGTCCGGGGAGACGGTACGTGGGACCGCTGCAAGAAGGCCGCGAGGGCCTCGCGGTCCACGCCTCCCTGGAAGGCCGGGTGGGCGCGGAGGGCCTTCAGCTCGGAGCCGAACAGCAGCGTGGCGCCGGCCCGGCCGTAGTACAGGGGCTTCTCCCCGGACCGGTCGCGCGCCAGCCAGAGCGCCTGGCTCTCGCGGTCCCAGCAGGCGAAGGCGAACATGCCCACGAGGCGTGGCAGCGTGCCGGGCAGCCCCCACTGCTCCAGCGCCGCGAGCAGCACCTCCGTGTCGGAGCGGCCGCGGAAGGCGTGGCCGAGGCCTGCCAGCTGCTCCCTGAGGGCCAGGAAGTTGTAGAGCTCGCCGTTGAAGGTGACGACCAGCCGCCCGGAGGCCGACGCCATCGGCTGGGCGCCCGTGGGCGTGAGGTCCACGATCGCCAGCCGGCGGTGCCCGAGGGCCACGCCGGCCGCCTCGTCGACCCACGTGCCAGCGGCATCAGGGCCGCGGTGCGCCAGGGCGGCGCTCATGTGGGTCGCCGCGGCCGTCAATGCGGCTGCCGCGTCCGGTGGGCCCAGCAGCCCGGCTATGCCGCACATGGGCCTGGCCCCACGCCTGCGGAGGGTCCGGCTCGCCGGACGCGGCCGGCCATCAGTAGGCGAGCGGGAGGGAGATGCGCCGGCCATCTCGCGCGGAGAGGTAGGCCGCGATCAGCACCTCCAGGGACTTCAGGCCCTCCCGACCGTCCGTCTCGGGCTCCGCCTCGCCGCGCAGCGTCCGGATCACGTTCTCGTAGTACAGCGGGTGGCCGAAGCCGTACACCGACGTGGTCTCGTAGCTGGCGGCCCGCACGGCCTCGTCGTCGGGGTCGGCCTCCGCGAAGTCCCAGTGCTGGATCTCGTTGACGGCCAGCCCGCCGACCTTCACGGAGCCGCGCTCGCCGAGGATGGTGATGGAGCCCTCCATGTTGCGCGGGTAGGTCAGCATGGTGACGTTGACGGAGCCGAGCGCCCCCGAGCGCCAGCGCACGCCGACCGTCGCCGTGTCCTCGACCTCGATGTTCCGGGCCAGCGTGGCCGTGTAGGCATGGACGCTCTCGATGGGCCCCACGAGCCAGTCGAGCAGGTCGACGTAGTGGCTGGCCTGGTTCATCAGCGCCCCGCCGTCGAACTCCCACGTGCCCCGCCAGCGGGCGGAGTCGTAGTAGTCCTGGCCGCGGGACCAGAACACGTTGAGGGTCACCATGTAAATACGGCCGAAGCGCCGCTTCTCCACGGCCCGCTTGAGGAGCTGGAGCGTGGCGTTGCGGCGGTTCTGCTTGACCACGAACAGGCGCACGCCGGCGGCGTCACAGGCCTGCACCATCCGCTTGCCGTCTTCCCAGCGCGTCGCCATCGGCTTCTCTGTCATCACATGGCGCCCCGCGGCCGCCACCCGGATGGTCTGTTCTGCGTGCTGGCCGCTTGGCGTGGCGAGCACGACGAGGTCGGCCTCGCTGTTCGCCAGCAGCGCCTCGAGGTCGGGGTGCCCGGCGGCCCCCGTCTGGGCCACCGCCGCGGCCAGGGCTGCCGGGTCGGTGTCGGCCACCGCCACGAGCTCGATCTCCCCCGCGTGCTGCGCGATGGCTCGCAGGTGGTTGCCTGAGATGCGGCCGCAGCCAACCAGCGCGACGCGGATCTTGCGGCCGGTGATGGGGGGGGCGAGGCGGTTCACGCGGGGTCTCCTGAGGCGGACGAGGCCCGCCCAGTATAGCGCGAATGGGGGTGGCGCGGGACCTTTTGGACATGTGAGGCGGGCTCACGTACGATGACCGACAGCCACCCCCGACCAGGGACGTCACGGGCCAACGAGGAGCCCGGCTGAGCATCGGGGGCAAGGGCTTTGATGGGGTTGATGATGAGCCACACCGCCACGCGCATCCCGCTGCTGGACCCGACGCCGGAGGTCGAGGCGCTCTGGGAGCCCTTGAACGCGGCCATTCAGCGCGTGCTGAGGAGCGGCCAGTTCATCATGGGGCCGGACGTGGCGGCCTTCGAGCAGG
>JAYKHR010000002.1:0-5501 GCA_035285125.1 Candidatus Sericytochromatia bacterium
ACCAGGCGGCCAGGAACCTCGCGAGCGGCAAGTGGGTGCTCGGCAAGGCCCTCGAGACCGCCAACCCGGCCGACAAGCGCACGGTGGAGCTCCACCAGAACGCCAGCGGCCCCAAGTTCACCCTGCCCTGAGCCGCTGGGGAGCCCCGCGCCGGGCAGCGGCGTGACGGGCGACGAGCGACCCACCTCCGAGGACCTCGACGGGCAAGGCCCGCCGGGGTCCTCGCCGTCGAGGAGCGCCCCCGGGGGGTGCTCTGTGGTCAGGTCCAAGCCTTGCGCTCCCGGCTCCTGCCTGGCCGAGTGCCTCCCGGCCCCCGGCGGTATAATGGCGTCATGAAGATGCGCCGCAGGCACAAGCTCGGGGAACCTGAAGCCAAGGACTGGGCGGACACCACGCTGGAAGAGCGCGTGGCGGCGGTCTGGGAGCTGACGCAGACGGCCCACGCCATCAAGGGGGAGGACCCCGGAGAGCGCCGTGGCCGTTGCGACCTGGTGCCGGTGGTCCGACGCAGCCAGCCCTGATTGGCCTTCCGGAGGGTACCCCGTTGCGGCTCACACCTGTCCAGGTGAACACCATCCTGACTGAGGTCGCCGAGGCCCTTGGCGACGAGGCCCGCGTGTGGCTCTATGGCTCGCGCCTTCAGGACGGGGCCCTTGGGGGCGACGTGGACCTCCTGATCGAGGTGGCGGCCCATCCGCGCCTGGCGCAGCTGGCCGTGCTCCGCGACCGGCTCGAGGACCTGCTCGCCCTGCCCTGCGACGTGCAGGTGCGCGTGGCCTCGGAGCCGCCCACGGCCTTTCAGGCGCTTGTGGCCCAGCGGGCCGTGCGGTTGGAGGTCGCGGCATGATGGGGGAGGCGCGCGGCCCCGAGTGGCGGCACATGGCCGAGCTGCTGGAGGCGCTTCAGCGCAACGCCTACTTCCTGCACGCCAGCGCCTGCGCCCTGCCGTGGCCCATCGAGGCTCAGCTGCTGGCCGAGCGGCGGAAGGACGTCCCGTTCTTCACGGAGCTGGCCGCCTTCAACGAGCGCTTCGGCAAGCTGCAAGACAGCCTGGGACACGCCATGCGACACGCCGCGCTGCTGGCGGGGGAGCCGGTGGATCGGTTCTTGAAGGTGTTGGCCTTCTACGAGAAGGCCGGCGTGCTCGACGCCATCGCCAGCTGGCAGGCCATCCGGCTGGCGCGCAACCAGGCGGCCCACGCCTACACGGTGGATGACCGGGGCACGGCGGACCACTTCAATGAGTTGCACGCCTTGCTGCCGGCGTTGCTCGGGACGTCGGTGCGGTTCGTGGCCTTTGTGGAGGAGACGCTGGGCGTGGGGCCCGAGCCGGGGCACTTCACGGGAGAGTTTGCGGCGCTCGGGCGGGGTTGGTAGGTCCTGCGGGGCGCAGCCGAACGTGGCGGCTTGCCTGCCCGGCGGGTCGTTGGGGGGACGTACCAGGACAGGGCTCCCGCCGCTCCGACTTTTCCCCCACGAACCGGGGGGATGGGTCCACGAGCAGCAGACGGTCGGCAACGTTGGTAACGCCGGTTTGACTAACGAGGTCCAGTGGTAAAGAATGCGTTCCTAGCGCACCGCCCTGGTCACGTCGGCTTTCCCAGCCTGCGCGCGGGGTTGAACGGGCGCTCCCAGCGGAGCCGGCATGCCCAGACGATCGACCGGACGATACGAGCGGACCACCGTGGGGGGGGAAGAGGTCGCGGCCTTCGTCCCACAGGCGTTGCCGCCCGTGGACCCGCCCATCGCCGTCGACGCCGCTCTGTCCGGGCGCCTCCGTGCCGCCGAGCAAGCGCTCGTTCGCCTCGAGCTGGCCGGGGAGATGGTCCCCTCGCTCGACTGGTTCATCTACGCGTTCGTTCGCAAGGAGGCCGTGCTGTCCTCCCAGATCGAGGGAACGCAAGCGACGCTCGTCGACCTGCTCACGTTCGAGGCCCAGGACGGCGCCGAGCAGAGCACCGCGCCCAACGCCGACGTCGAGGAGGTGTGCAACTACCTCGACGCGCTCGCCTACGCGCGCGCGCAGCTCGCCGACCCGAAGGGCCTGCCGCTCTCGATGCGCCTGTTGAGCGACACGCACGCACGCCTCATGCGAGGCGTCCGCGGCGCCGAGAGGCTTCCCGGCGAGGTGCGTCGCAGCCAGAACTGGATCGGCGGAAGCCGACCCGGCAACGCCGCGTACGTGCCGCCACCTCCGCAGGCACTCGGCGAGGTGCTCGGCGCCTTCGAGACCTACTTGCACGCAGACGACGCGCTGCCGCCGCTCGTGCGCGCCGGGCTGCTGCACGTGCAGTTCGAGACCATCCACCCTTACCTCGACGGCAACGGCCGTATCGGACGCCTGCTCGTGACGCTGCTCCTCGAGCACTGGAAGCTACTGACCAAGCCGCTCCTCTACCTGAGCCTCTTCTTCAAGCGTCATCGCGACGACTACTACCGTCGGCTCAGCGCCGTGCGGATCGACGGCGACTGGGAGGGCTGGCTCGACTTCTTCCTCGACGGCGTCGCGACGATCGCCGACGAGGCGGTCACGTCCGCACGAGAGATGTTCGCGCTCGTGGCGCTGGACCGCGCACGCGTGCTCGCGCACGAGGGGATGTCGGTCGTTGCGCTGCGGCTCTTCGAGCTGTTGCCGCGTCACCCCGTCGTGACCGTCGCCTCGGTGATGAGGCTCGTGGAGACGACCAAGCCCACCGCGGGGCGGGCGATCGCGCTACTCGTGGCCGCGGGCGTGCTCGTCGAAACGACCGGCAAGAAGCGCGACCGGTCCTTCGTGTACCGGGCCTACCTTGATCAACTCCGGGTCGGCACGGAGCTCGACGGGGCACAGGACTTCGGTCGCTGAAACAATCGTCGCGGCGCTCGGGCGGGGTTGGTAGGGCCGGGCCCCAGGTGGGCTTCGCTCAGGGACCACGGCGACCCTGTTGGCACGGGTGGCTGGTCTTCATAAACGCCAACCAGGCTTGTTGCCCGATGTGCAAAGTTTCCTGTGCGGTGGTATGAGGCCAGGGAGCCTCGGGCCTTGTGGCCCGGTCTGTCGCCTGCTGCCAAGGAGCCGCTGCTGTGAGTCTGGTCGACTATCGCCCCAACCTGTTCGATTTTGCCACCAGCGAGCTGTCGCAAGACGCGTTTCTATGCTGGTTGATCGACCACGCGCGGTTTCCCGGGCGGGGGGCGCTGCATGCTTGTGCCAGGGAGTTCATCGCCTTGCTCTACATAGAGGCCAACCCTGGGCAGGCGGTAAGCGGAGCGGATGTCGTGCTGGAGGAGAAGCCGCGCCGGCAAGTGGAGCATATCGACATCTTGTTCAAGGCGAAAGTCGCTGGCCGGCTTGTTCACTTCGTGATCGAGGACAAGGTGCACACCAGCGAGCATTCGGACCAACTCAAGCGCGCCGACCTGGTGCTCGAAAGGATGGGCGTTTCCGAAGGCGACAGGGTCCGCATCTACCTGAAGACTGGCTATCTTTTTGGCCAGGACTACAAAGTTTCTCGCCATCGCTATGTGGTATTCGGGCCCCAGGCCCTACTCCATCTTCTCACGCAATATGATCCAGAAAGCGACATCTTCCGAGACTTCCGAGACCGCCTGGAAAGGCGCGTAAACGAAACCGAGGCTGGTCTGTCCAACCTGCTCGGCCATGAAGGCTCGATGGCCCTTAAAAGCGACCACGTCCAGTGGGGCTTCATGGAGCGGCTGTTCCCACGCCTATCTGACGATTCAGCAGCGGGGGAGCTACGCAATGGTTATAAGCGAGACGGCTCTCCCTATACTCAGTTTTGCTTTATCAAGCTGGAGGGCGTGCTGCCGGACGGAATTCGCGAAGACGTGTTCTATCGGCTCGATGGCCGCAAGAACCCCACCACGGAGGAGTGGGGTTACTACCTTGCGGCGCGTCAGCACGCTGGGGTGGAGGATAGTCCAGAGGCCCGTCAGGTCAAGTTGCAGCGGCTGGAACGCTACCGCCACGCCTTCGCCGAGGCCCTTCTGGAATGTGGCTCCACCCTGGTATCCTCGCGGCCGACGACGGACAACCGAGGGGCGAAAGAGAGCGAGATAGGTACGGTGTTCTTCGGAGCCGCGACCAACAAGGTGGCTGACGTACTCCGCGAGTGGCCCGCCTTTCACCGGGCGTTCCTCGCCAGGCTACGCATCGAGGGCCTCATTCCAGCAGACTACTCGCCGACCAGCGAGGAACTCGCGGCCCAGCGGTAGCCGCGCGACTGCGGGGTGAGCGCCGATCTGACACGGGGCTGACCGCATCGCAGCCACGGACCTCCAACACCGTGTGCCCCTCGCTACCCACCCCCCTCCGAAACCTGCCCCGGCAGCCGCCCCGCTCCCCGCACCTCCACCTCGTCGCAATACCCCCCGCGCAACACGTGGCGCAACACATCGAGCAACTCCCAGGGCTCCAGGCCGCGGGCGTCCGGCCCCAACATGGCCGCCCGGGCGGCCTCTGGCGTCGCGCATCCTGAAGCGCCAGGCGACCCCCAACCTGGCACCCCGTTCAGCCTTGGGCATCGGCCCGGGGCCTAACCCTTCCGCCAGTAGGCGCGAACCCTCGCCCAGTTCTGGGGGCAGTGCTTGAGGGTCACGCAGGATTCCTCTTCCACCAGGTCTGGACCGCCGTTGCTGGCGATGCGGTTCTCGAAGACGAGCCCTGCCGCCAGCCCCTTGAGCGCGATGGCCGCCCCCGGGTTGTCCTTGATCGTGTTGTCCGTGACACAGGGATTCGCCCGGTCGTCGAGCACCACGGCGGCCTGCACGCTGCCCTCGATCACGTTCGACCGGGCGAAGCCGGTGGCCATGCCGCCATAGTAGATCCCGTGCGTGTTCCCCCGGACCTGGTTGTGCTCGATCCGCGGGCTCGGAAAGGTGTTGTTCAGCCTGTAATGCCGCCCCGGCACGGCGATGCCGTCGTGGTTGTTCGCCAGCACGTTGCCGCGGACAAGGGGGCTGGCGTGGTCGCGGCAGAGCACCCCTGCCTCGTTGCGCTCGCAGCGGTTGTCGATGACCTCGGGCCACCCCCGTTGCTCCACGACGATGCCGAGCCCGTTGTCGTGGCAGTGGTTGCCGGCCACCGTGCCCCCGCCTGCCCCGCCGCCCCAGCGGATGCCGGCCTTCCGGTGCGCGTGGCACTCGTTGTGCTCGATGCAGCCCGCCCCCGTGCCTTCGAAGACGATGCCCTCACCAAACGCCTCGGACGTGGTGTCGTGGATCCGGCAGTGGTGGATCCACACGTCGCCGCGCGCCGAGTTGTCGATCCCGATCGCGACGGCCTGGAGGTGGTGCAGGTGGCAGCTGTGGATGGTGGCCGTGCCCTCCCGCAGACGGATGCCATAGACGCACGCGGTGAACTCGCAGCGAGCGACCTCGAGGACCGCCTCGCCGCAGACGTGAAGCCCACAACCGCCCTCCCAGTCCCCCTCGCAGCCGCCCGCTTCGTCTCGCCAGGCGTAGGCCCCGGCGAAGCGGCAGTCGTGCAGCGTGACCGTGCC
>JAYKHR010000003.1:0-10902 GCA_035285125.1 Candidatus Sericytochromatia bacterium
CCAGGCGGTGCGCCGGGGTGGGGAGCCCCGCCCGCCTCAGAACGGCCGCGGCAAGTCGCTTGTCTCGCGCCCACTCCGCCCCGATGGCCGGCGTCTGGTCGGTGAAGGTGCTCTTGAGCAGGCGGGCGAGGGCGCCCTGGCCGATCTGGTAGACCCCGCCGGCCACGTGACACGTGGGGATGCCGGCCTCGTACGCGGCCCGCAACAGCGGCACGGTGTTCGCCCCCTGCGGCGCCAGGCTGCGCAAGCGCCCCAGCAAGGCGGCCAGCCCCGTCAGGACCTCATCCGGGGCGCCGCCCCCCGACGCCGGGGCAAGGAGGGTGCAGGTCCACGCGAACGCCTCCGCGGTGGCGCCAGCCGTCGGCCCGTGGGCGGGGATCAGGAGCCACCAGGGCCCGGCCTCGCCCCCCGCTGGGGGCAGCACCTCGGCTGGGCCGAACACAGGCAGGCCGGCCTCGCGCAGGAGCTCCCGCGTCCAGTGGCCGAGCCACCGCACGGCGGCCTCACCGGGGGCCACAGGCCACGGCGGTGGCGCGTCGGCCCCGGGCAGCGCGCCCGCGAGCACGCGCGAGAGGGCCTCGAGGGAGGCCCTGGGCGGGGGAGCACCTTGCCAGCGCAGGGGGGTGGCCCAGGCCAGCTCCCGCATCCCGGCCACGAAGCCCGGGCAGAGGCCCGCCTCGCCCGCTTGCACCAGCGTCATGAGCTCGGAGGGAGGCATTCGCGAGTCGCTCCAGGCGCCGTCAGGGCGGGCCCATTTTAGCAGATGCCGCTGGCAGGAACGCCCTCCAGCCCCAGGCCCCAGCTGCCGATGGATGACATGAGACGGAGGCCACATCCGGATGAACGAGCTCACGCTGGCCGAGCGGCTGAAGGCCATGGGGTGGCCGGAGACGAACCCCTGGATGCCCGGGCTGTGCCTGCTCGGCCTCGTCGTCAGCTGGTGGTTCTGGCGCCGCATCGAGCGCCGCTTCGCGGAGCTGCGGGCCCTCGACGAGCTCGGGGACGACCCCGAGGACCCCTGGCTGGAGGCCCAGCGCATCGTGGCGTGGCTCGCCCTGCTCTACTTCGGCTTCGTGTCGATCTTCGTCGTCGTGGCCGTGGTGGGCGGGGTCGTCCAGTGGCTGCGCTGGTGGCTGCTGCCCGCGGTGGCCTGGGCCGGTTGGCGGTGGTGGGACGCCAGACGGGCCGCCAGGGAGGCGGCCCGGGGAGACGATGACGAGGACGCGTGAGGGGCCTCAGCGGCGCCTGGTGGTGACGCCCGTCGAGGTGACGCCGTAGGGACTGGCCAGGAGGATCGCCTCGGGCACGTCGAGGTGCTCGAGCTCAAAGGGGCTGCCGGCGGTCGGCACCTCACCGGCCCGCACGCTGCTGGCGTCCTGGGCCTGCAAGGGCGACGCCGACGCCGTGAGGGCGGGCGGCTGGGGGGCGCCGGAGGCCAGGGCCTGGGACGAGAGGGGCGAGGCGCTGGCGAGGCTTGCGGTCGGGTTGATCATGGGTGGGCTCCTTCAGGGCGTGGCTGCTGCTGGTCAGGCCTTGGGCGGGGGGGGCGGCTCGGGCGCCTTGGGCGGGGGTGGGGGCGCGGGCTGCGTACGGCGGCGGGAGTTGGACCCCGTGGCGGCCGGGTTGTCGATGCCCACGTCTTTGGCGGGGGGGGGCACGTCAAAGGTGTCGATGTCGACCTCGTCGGCTTCGTCGCTGGTGGCAACCGGCGCGAACGTGACCTCGTCGCTGGCGAGCGGGGCGCCGCCGTCAGTGGCGGCCGCCTCCCTGGCGCCGCTGGGCGGGGGCGCCGCGGCGCCGGCGACGCCGAGACGCGGCGACGGCTGTGGCGCTGAGATCCGATCGACCATCTGTCATCCCCCTTGCAGCTCTCACCACCTACGTCGCCCGGGGCGGGTGGGCCCTTGCCGGCACCAACAGAGGGAAAACAAGCTTTTAACAAAACCTCAATAAACGAGCCCCGTCAGCGCCCGGCCGGCGTCGAGGCGGCCGGCGCCGTGGTCGTCGTCGCGGCCTGGCGGGCCAAGATCCACCGCCGTCGCTTCCAGCCGCGCCCGCAGCCCGGCCGCTGTCAGGCCGGGGCGGAGGCTTGCCAGCAGCGCGGCCACGCCCGCCACGTGCGGCGTGGCCATCGAGGTGCCGGACATCCGCGCCCACTTCCCATCGGGAATCGTGGACAGGATGTCGCGCCCTGGCGCCGTGAGCGCCACGTGCGGCCCGTAGTTGGAGAACGAGGCCCGCACGTCGTCCTTGCCCGTGGCTCCCACCGCGAGCACGCCGGGCAGCACGGCCGGGTAAAACGGCTTGTCGTGACCCTTGTTGCCGGTGCCGGCCACCAGCAGCGCACCGCGGGCCTGGGCGTGCCGCACGGCGTCGGCGAGCAGCTGGCTCGGCTGGTCGGTGCCCAGGCTCAGCGAGATCACGGCGGGGCGCTGGTCGGCCGCCCACACAAGGCCTGCCGCCACCTGGCTCAGCGTGCCCGACCCCTTGGCGTCGAGCACCTTCACGGGCAGCAGCGAGACGCCTGGGGCCACGCCCACCACCCCCCCGTTGCCCCGGCCCGCCGCCACGATGCCCGCGCAGTGCGTGCCGTGGAAGTTGTCGTCCGTGGCGTCGTCGTCGCCGTTCACCACGTCGCGCCCGGGCAGCACCCGGCCGCGCAGGTCGGGGTGGCTGGCGTCGATCCCCGTGTCGACGACGGCCACGCGGACGCGCGGGCTCCCCGTCGTAACGGCCCACGCGGCGTCGATGCCGATGCGGTCGAGGGCCCACTGGGCGTCCCGCTGCTCGTCGCCCGTCCGCAGGGCCGGCGCCGGCACCTCGTCGCCCGGCAGCCGCAGCGTCTGATCCGCCTCGACGTAGCGCACGCCGCGACGGCCCGCCAGCGCAGCCCGGACGCGGGCCGTCCCGGGGGCCACCACCACCACGGCCTGGAGCTCGGGCAGCGCCGCCAGCACGGGCCAGGGCGCGTCGGCCAGGGCTGCCTGGCGGCTGCGGGCGTCCGCGAAGCCGATCACCAGGCGCTCGGTGCGCACGGCCTGTGGCGTGAGGCCCTGGCTGGACCTGGGCGCCGGCGCCGCCGGCGCCTCGCAGGCGGTGGTGGCGAGGGCGAGGAGGAACAGGGACGTCCGGCGGCTCATGCCTCAAGGATGGCACGGGAGAACGATTTCGTGCCACGGCGAAGGAGCCTCGCAGGGGGTTGCTTTACTGTTTCTTAATCTCAATTAGAGGTGGGGTTAGCAATCCAGGGTGGCTGGACCGCGACAACCCCGGTGGCTGGATGCCTCCTCCGCCCCCCCTGACTCGCCATTACAAGGAACACGGGCCAATGCAAAAAACTGCGACGTTCGTCCTCGCCGGTCTGCTGCTCGCAGGCTGCGGCACCTCCCCGCTGGCCGGGCCCAAAGCTTCGGTGTCCGACAGCCTTTCGGCGCAGGGGGCTAAACTCAATCCGACGAGCTATGAACAGATCACCTTCGAGACCCTGAACCGGCTGGTCCTCGACCCTAAGTTTGCAGCCACGAAGGACGGTAAGAGCCTGCAGGTCAAGTGCCTTGCCGAGGCTTCTCCGCCCGGCGCGCAGTATGCCGGCTGGAACGCTTTCCTGAAGGCGGAAGCCAAGGGTCCCGAGAACGTGAGAGCGGAGAGCCTGCTGCGCCGCCTCCCGACCCTTGCCAGCCGGGACGCCAAGTTCGCGTGGCTCGAGGAGCGTGGGATTGCGGTCAGTTGGATGGACCACAAGCCGCTGCCCCCCGTCACGGTCTTCTTCCGCGTGCGCGCCCAGAAGACCCTCGAAGACGCCCTCGTGAAGACCATCGACGTGAAGGGCATCCAGGCCCCTTCGGGCAAGGTGTTCACGTTCTGACCGCCGGGAGCGGCGAGCCAATCTTGCCCTGAGCAACCAGCGCCTCGGCCGGGCGGCCGCGCGAGCCCTCGCGCGGCCGCCCATCCTGGTTCCGGCCTCCGCCCTCAGTGCGGCGTCCGCGCGTAGTTCGGTGCTTCCTTCGTGATCATCACGTCGTGCGGGTGGCTCTCGCGCACGCTGGCCCCCGTCACCCGGATGAAGCGGGCGCCCGCGTGCAGCGCGGCGACGGTGGGCAGGCCACAGTAGCCCATGCCCTTGGTCAGGCCGCCGAGCAGCTGGTAGGCCACGTCGTGGACGCTGCCCGTGAGCGGCACCATGCCCTCGATGCCCTCGGGCACCACGCCGTCGCCCTGGTGTTTGCCGTAGCGGTCATTGCCCTCGTTCTGAAGGGCGCCGAGCGAGCCCATGCCGCGGTAGACCTTGAAGGGGCGCCCGTCCAGGTTGATCTGGGCGCCCGGGGACTCGTGCGTGCGGGCGAGCAGGCTGCCGAGCATCACGGTGTCGGCGCCCGCGGCGATCGCCTTGGTGATGTCGCCCGAGTAGCGGATGCCGCCATCGGCGATGATCGGCACGCCGGCCCCCTGCGCCACGGAGGCGACGGCCCGGATGGCCGAGAGCTGCGGCACGCCCACGCCCGCCACCACGCGCGTGGTGCAGATCGAGCCCGGCCCGATGCCCACCTTCAGTGCGTCCGCGCCGGCTGCGATCAGCAGCTCGGCGGCCTCGGCGGTCGCGATGTTGCCGACGATCACGGGGACGTGCGGGTGCTCGGCCTTGAGCGCCTTGAGCGCCTCCACCACGTTGCGGGTGTGCCCGTGGGCCGTGTCGATGCACAGCACGTCCACCCCCGCGGCCACGAGGGCGGCCGCGCGGGCCTTGTAGCCCCCGGGGCCGTCGCCTGCCCCCACGGCAGCGCCCGCGAGCAGCCGGCCGTGGGCGTCGAGCGAGGCCCTGGCGGGGTCGACGACGGCGCGCTCCTTCACCTGCCGGACCTCGTCCGCCTGCCGCTCGATGGGCATGTTCCGGTGGATGATGCCGAGGCCGCCCAGGCCCGCCATCGCCGCCGCCATCTCGGCCTCGGTGACGGTGTCCATCGCCGCCGAGACCAGCGGCACCTTGAGCGACAGGCCCTTGCACAGGCGCGTCGCGAGGCTGGCCTCGTCCGGCAGGAAGTCGGCGTAGCCCGGCAGCAGCAGGACGTCGTCGAACGTCAGGCCCTCGGGAATTGGCAGCGCGTAGGGGTTGCTCATCGGGGTCACCTCACTCCCACTCGATGGTGGCGGGGGGCTTGCTGGTCACGTCGAACACGACGCGGTTGACGCCGCGCACCTCGTTGGCGATGCGGGCCGCCGCGCGACCGAGCACCTCGAAAGGCACGGGGTGGAAGTCTGCGGTCATGCCGTCCACGGAGTCCACGGCCCGCAGGGCGATGACGGCGCCCTCGGTGCGGCCGTCGCCCTGCACGCCCACGGCCCGCACGGGCAGCAGGGCGGCAAAGGCCTGCCAGATGGCGTCGTACAGGTTTGCCCGGCGGATCTCCTCCAGGTAGATGGCGTCGGCCTGCCGCACCATCTCGGCGCGCTCTGGCGTCACCTCCCCGAGCACGCGGATCCCGATGCCGGGGCCCGGGAAGGGGTGCCGCATCACGAGCTCGCGCGGCAGCCCAAGCAGCATCCCGAGGGCGCGGACCTCGTCCTTGAAGATCCCCCCACAAGGCTCCACGATGCGACCCGCCTCGCGCTTGGCTCGCACCAGCGGCGTGCCGACGTTGTGGTGGGTCTTGATCGTGGCGGTGTGCGCCCCCGTGGCGCCGGACTCGATCAGGTCGGTGTAGAGCGTGCCCTGCGCCAGGAAGGCCGTCTCGGCGTCGATCCCGAGCGCAGCCACGGCCTCGTTTTGCACCTCGATGAAGGTGTCCCCGATGCGGCGGCGCTTCTCCTCGGGGTCCGACTGGCCGGCGAGGGCGGCGAAGAAGCGGTCCGCGGCGTGCACGACGCGCAGGTTCACCAGCCCCGCGTCCCGCAAGAAGACCTCCACGGCGGCGCTTTCGCCGGCGCGCATCAGGCCGGAGTCGATGTGGATCGGGAACACCTGCTCGGGCGGCAGGGCCCGCGCCAGCAGCGCGGCCGTGACCGTCGAGTCGACGCCGCCCGACACCAGCACGATCACGGGGGCGCTGCCCACCTGGGCCCGCACCGCGGCGATGGCCTCCTCGAGGTACGCCCCCACGCTCCAGTCGCCACGGCAGCCACACACGCCGAACACGAAGTTCGAGAGCATCGTGCGTCCCTCAGGCGAGTGCGTGACCTCGGGGTGGAACTGCACGGCGTGCCACGGCCGCTCGCGGTGCGCCATCGCGGCGATGACGCCGTTGTCCGTCCGGGCGACGACGTCCCAGCCGGCGGCGAGGGCCTCGAGCCGGTCGCCGTGGCTCATCCAGACCGTCGGCGTCGCCGAGACCCCCTCGAAGAGCGCCCCCGAGACGTCCTGCAGCACGGCCCGACCGTACTCGCGGTGGGTCCCGGGCACGACGGTGCCGCCGCCAGCGTGGTTCAGCAGCTGCATGCCGTAGCATACGCCCAGCACCGGCACGCCCAGGTCGAGCAAACCGGCGGCCAGCCTCGGGGAGTCCGGCTCCGTGACGCTCGCCGGCCCCCCCGACAGGATCACGCCGCGCAGCGCGGGGCCCGCCAGGCGATCGGGGGCCACGTCGGCCGGGAAGATCTCGGCCAGCACGCCCAGCTCGCGAAGGCGGCGGGCGATCAGCGGCGTGTACTGGCTGCCGAAGTCGAGGACGGCGATGCGCTCGTGGGCCACGGGGATCTCCTGGGTCGCTCGGGGAATGGTGCAGGAGGATACCACGGGGCCGGCCGCCCGGGGCGAGCGCGAGGGCCGCACTTTGACAACCTCCCGCGCCGCGCCGCATGCTGGCGACCCTCGTCCGGTGCTGCTCAGGAGGCTTCTCGCGTGCTCGGCGCTCCCCACTCTCACGTCGCGGTGATCGACCTGGGCTCGAACTCGGTCCGGGTCGTGATCTACCGCGTTGACCCGCACGGGGGCGTGCGGGAGGTCGAA
The DNA here is from genome assembly GCA_035285125.1 of Candidatus Sericytochromatia bacterium. Lineage (GTDB taxonomy): Bacteria > Cyanobacteriota > Sericytochromatia > S15B-MN24 > JAQBPE01 > JAYKHL01. Next base: position 6,941 of record JAYKHR010000003.1, read on the forward strand.
AACGTCAAGCGGGCCCTTCGCCTCGGGGGGCGCCTGGACGCGGCAGGCTGCCTGAGTGCCGATGCCCGGGAAGACTTCCTGGCCTGCCTGCGCCAGTTCCGCGGGCTGCTCGAAGCCTGGCGCGTCTCGGCCGTCACCGCTGTCGCCACGGCCGTCTTCCGGCAGGCCGCGGACGGCCCCGAGGTGCTCGAGGCCGGGGAGCGCGTGCTCGGCCACCCGATCCGCCTGCTGCCGGGTGAGGAGGAGGCCCGCTATGGCGTGGTGGGCGTGCTGGAAACCACCGATTTCGAGGACGCCCTCGTGGTGGACCTCGGGGGGGCCAGCGTCGAGCTCACGGCCGTGCGGGGGCGCCAGATCGAGGCGGCCGTCAGCCTGCCCTTCGGGGCTGTGACCCTCACGGAGCGCTTCCTGGCGGGGCGGGACGAGCGGGTGGGGTACGAGGCCCTCACGGCCTTCCTGGAGGGCGCCCTGGCCGGCCACCCCTGGATCGCCGGCGTGCTTGGGCCCGTGATCGCCGTCGGCGGGTCGGCCCGGAGCATCGGCCGCGTCCACCTTGGGCGGCGCCTGGCGGGCCTGGCTGGCCTGCACCAGCACCGGGTGCCGGCGGCCGACATCCGACGCCTGGGCCAGGAGGTGGTCGCTGTCTCCGCGGCAGCCAGGGCCGACACGCTGGAGCTGGCCGCCGAGCGCGCCGAGCTGCTACCTGCCGCCCTCGCCGTCTTCGACGCTGCGCTCGGACCTCGGCGGGACGCGCTCGTGGTGTGCGGGGCCGGGCTGCGCGAGGGAATCCTGTTCGAGAAGTTGCGGGCGCTGCGCGGGGAGCCGCGCCCGGCGTCGATGGTTGTCGAGGCCGCCGAGCGGCTGCTGCTGGGCTTCGACGGGGACCTGCCCCACGCCCGCCAGGTGGCCCGGCTGGCCTGCGAGCTGCTCGACGGCCTGCGCGGAGCGGGCCTGGCGGTCGGCGGGCCGTCCTCCCGGCGGGTGCTCGAGGCCGCGGGCCTGTTGCGCGGGCTCGGGCAGGTGATGGGGGTGCAGGGCTTCGAGGCCTTCACGCTCCCCATGGTGCTGCGCTCGGGCCTGGCGGGGCTGAGCGCTGAGAACCGGGCCCGCACCGCCCTCGTGGCCGCCTTCAAGAACGGCAAGCTGCTGAAGGCGGCGCTGGCCGACATGAAGCCCCTGGTGCAGTCGGGCCAGGCGCCCGAACTGGAGACGCTGGGGGCCATCCTGCTCCTCGCTGAGGCCCTGGACCGCACCCGCCGCCAGGCCGTGCGCGCCGTGCGGGTCGAGGACCAGGGCGGGGCGCTGCGGCTGCGGCTCGTCACCGTGGAGCCTCAGCCGCTCGAGCTCACGCTCTTGGATGAGCCGCTGCAACGCCTGGGTAAGATGCTCAGGAGACCGCTCGCGCTGGTGGTCGACAGTGAGGTCGAACTCAACGCATGACCGAGACGCTGACCGCTCCGCCTTCCTGGCTGCACGACTGCCGGAGCCTGCTTGCCAAGCACCGCGCCCACGAGGCCCACGCTGAGAAGGTGGCCAGGCTCGCGGACGGCCTCTTCAGCTTTACGCTGGACTTCAACGGGCTTGAAGAGGCGGACCGCGTGCCCCTCGTCGCCGGGTCCCTGCTGCACGACGTGGGCCAGGTGATCGGCGACAAGGGGCACCACCGGCACGGGGCCTGGCTCATCGCGCACGACGAGGATCTGGACGGCTGGCCGGCCGCGCTGCGCGCCGAAGCCGCCTGGCTGGCGCTCAACCACCGCAAGCGGCGCGTCCGCGGCGACCGCGGCCTCTCCCGGGAGGCCCTGGACAGGCTGTGGCGCATGGCCGCCATCCTGCGCCTCGCGGACGTCCTGGACAGGTTCCACGATCAGCAGGCGGCCATCCACGAGCTCGTCGTGGACGCGGACGAGGCCCGCCTCTGGTTCACGGTGTCGGGCGTCGATCTCGAGGCCCTTGAGCCGGCCCTGGCCCGCAAGGCGGCCTGGGCCGCGGAGGCCTGGGATCTGGAGCTGGCCTTCCGCTGTGGCGAGGCCAGCGTGCGGGTGACCCCCGGGGGCTGAGCGGTATGGACGATCTGACGCTTCGCATCACCTTGCCGGCAGAGCGATACCTCGACGAGGAACTTAGCTGGCTCGCCTTCAACGACCGCGTGCTGGAGGAGGCCCTCGACCCGGCCAACCCCCTGCTGGAGCGCGTGAAGTTCGCGGCCATCGTGGCCTCCAACCTCGACGAGTTCTTCGCCGTGCGCGTGGCCAAGCTTCGGGAGATGACCAGGCCCGGGCACAAACGTCGCGACAACGTGCCGCATGCGCGGGCCAACGAGCGCATGCAGGCCGTCTCCCGCCGCACCCACGACCAGGTCGCGCGCCTGTACGAAGCGCTGCAGGGCGCCCTGCTGCCTGCACTGGAGACGGAGGGCATCCGCTTCTGGCGGGCCGACGAGCTCCCGCCGGGCCACGCCGAGGCCGTCGAGGCCGAGTTCCTGAACCACATCCAGCCCGTGCTCACGCCGATGGCGGTGGATGCCGGGCGCCCCTTCCCGATGCTCGCGCACAAGCGCCTGAACCTGGCCGTGATGCTGGAGCGCGACCAGCCTGCCCCTGGCCCGCGGCTCTTCGCGGTGGTGCAGGTGCCGCCGGGCCTGCGCCGGACCATCGAGCTGCGCTCTGACCCCGACGGCGACGAGTTCGTGCTGCTCGAGGACGTGATCCAGCGCTGGCTCCACACCCTGTTCGCCGGGCACCGGGTGCTGGCGAGCAGCGCCTTCCGCATCACCCGCACGGCGGAGATCGCCGTGGACGAGAGTCGCACGGAGGACCTGCTCGAGGCGATCCAGGCCGAGCTCAAGAAGCGGCGCAAGGGGGCCCCGGTGCGGCTCGAGCTGGCGGCTGACACCGCCCCGGAGCTGGAGGCCTTCCTGGTCGACGCCTTGGAGGTGGAGGCGCGCGACATCTACCGTGTGCCGGGCCCGCTCGATCCCACTTTTCTGATGGGCTTCTCAGCCATCGCCGGCTACGAGGACCTGCGCTTCGACGAACTCAAGCCCGTGCTGCCGGCGGCCTTCGGGGGCGTCTCCAGCATCTTCGAGGCCATCGCCAGGCGCGACATCCTCGTGCACCACCCCTACGAGTCCTTCGAGTCTGTGCTGCACTTCATCCGGGAGGCGGCCGAGGACCCCGACGTCCTCGCCATCAAGCAGACGCTCTACCGCGTCAGCGGCAGCTCGCCCGTGGTGGCGGCGCTCGCGCGGGCGGCCGAGCTCGGCAAGCAGGTCACGGTGCTTGTCGAGCTCAAGGCCCGCTTCGACGAGGAGAACAACATCGCCTGGGCCAAGCGCCTGGAAGAAGCCGGCTGCCACGTCATCTACGGCCTCGTGGGCCTCAAGACGCACTGCAAGATCACCCTCGTGGTGCGTCGCGAGGGCAGCCAGATCCGCCGCTACATGCACCTCGGCACCGGTAACTACAACGATCAGACGGCCCGGGTCTACACGGACGTGGGCCTCTTCACGGCCCATGCCGAGCTGGGCGAGGACGCGACCCAGTTCTTCAACCACCTCTCGGGCTACGCCGAGGTCCCTCGCTACCAGCGGCTGGCGGCCGCCCCCGAGCGGCTGCGCGAGACGCTGCAGGGGCTCGTGCGCCAGGCGATCGCGGCGCACACGCCGGAGCAGCCCTCCCACCTCCGGCTGCAGATGAACGCCCTCACGGACCTCAAGCTGATCGACGCGCTCTACGAGGCCTCCCAGGCCGGCGTGCGGGTAGACCTGCTGGTGCGAGGCACCTGCGCCCTGCGGCCGGGCGTGCCGGGCCTGAGCGAGCGGATCCAGGTCGCGAGCATCGTGGGGCGGTTCCTGGAGCACTGCCGGATCTTCCACTTCACCTTCGCGGGGGAGGAGCGCTTCTACTTCTCGAGCGCCGACTGGATGCGGCGGAACATGGACCACCGCGTGGAGCTCCTGG
>JAYKHR010000004.1:0-74052 GCA_035285125.1 Candidatus Sericytochromatia bacterium
CTTGAAGAACATCCCGGGGATGCCCCCCATGAAGGCCACCGGCACGAACACCACCACGATCGTCATCGTGGTCGCCATCACGGCGAGCCCGATCTCCTGCGTGGCCTCGAAGGCCGCCTGCCAGGCCGACTTGCCCATGTCGATATGGCGGTGGATGTTCTCGAGGTCGACGATGGCGTCGTCCACGAGGATGCCGACCACCAGCGTGAGCGCCAGCGTCGTCATGCCGTTGAGCGAGTAGCCCATCAGCTGCATCACCCAGAAGGTCGGGAGCACCGACAGGGGGATTGCCAGCCCCGAAACAAAGGTGGACTGCCAGTTCCGCAAGAAGGCGTAGATGACGACGACGGCCAGCGCCGCGCCCAGCAGCAGGGCGTCAATCGAGGCGTGGAACGCGGCGCGCGTGAAGGTGGCCTGGGTGCGCACCATGTCGAGGCGGAGGTCTGCCGGCGCGGCCGCCTTGAAGCGCTCGACGGCCTCCCGCACGCCCTGCTCCGTCTGGACCAGGGGCGCCCCTTGGGCCCGCACCACGGAGAAGCCGACGACCTCCTTGCCGTCCAGCCGGGCGACGGTCGTGACGTCCGCATGGCCCCCCTCGACGGCGCCGAGCTCGTCGAGCCGCACGGTGCTGCCGCTGGGCAACGGGACGCGCAGGGCCTTGAGGTCGTCCACCGTCCGCGCGGAGCCGAGCGTGCGGATGCCGATCTCACCGCCCTGCATCGTGCTCTTGCCGCCCGGCAGGTTGAGGTTGAGGGCCCTCAACTGCCCCGTGACGAGCTCCACCGTGGTGCCGAGCGCCTGCAGCTTGGCGGGCGACAGCCTGACGCGCACCTCCCGCGTGAGCCCCCCGTCGCGGTTCACCTCGGCGACGCCGGGGACGGCCAGCAGGGCACGCGTGAGGTCCTCGTCGACAAGGCGTGAGAGCTGGCTCACGGAGCGGCGGTCGCTCCCCACGGTGTACGAGATGAAGGCATCGCCCGAGCCGTTGACGCGGCTGACCACCGGGTCGTTGACGTCGGCCGGCAGCTGCTGGCGGATGCGGCTGACGGCGTCCCGCGCGTCGTTGAGCGCCCCTTGGGTGTCGGTACCGACGACGAACTCCAGGATCGTGGTGCTCGCGCCCTCGACGACGGTGGAGCGCACGTGCTCCAGGCCGTTGAGGCCGACGACGGCGTCCTCCACCTTCCGGGTGACGTCGGCCTCCAGCTCAGCCGGCGCCGCCCCGGACCTGGCCACCGTGACCACCACGGTGGGGAAGTCGACGTTCGGCCACTGGTTGATGCCCAGCACGCGGTAAGCCTGAGCGCCCAGCAGCGTCAGCAGCAAGAACAGCAAGAAGACCGGAATCGGGTTGCGAATGGCCCACGCCGAGATGTTCATGGCGATGCTCCAGGCGGGCCGGGGGACGACCCGAAAGATTCACGTTGGAAATAGTTTTGAACAAAAAGTATCACGGCCCCAGGCGGCCGACAACCTGGCCAGTGCTCGGTCGGGTCAGCCCGACCCCCGCAGGTGCCGCACGGCGCCCCGGTTGACCTCCGTGAGGGACAGGTGGCCGGCGGCAAGCGTCCTCGCGAGGGCGTCCACAGCCTCGCCAGGCTCGATGGTGACGCCACACGTGAAGACGTCCACGGCCGCGTAGCGGTGCTCCGGCCAGGTGTGGATGGTGAGGTGAGACTCGGCGATGACCACCACGCCGCTCACGCCGAGGGGCGCAAAGTGGTGGAAGACGCTCTCCACGATGGTGGCCCCGCAGGCCCGCGCCGCGGCAAGCATGGCCGCCGCCACGGCGTCCCGGTCGGCCAGCATCCCGGCATCGCAGTCGTAAAGCTCGGCAAGCACCTGCCGGCCAAGGTAGCTGGGGGGGCCTGGGCGCCTGGCAGGCCCTGCCGTGGCATCAGGAGCGGACACCCCCCCATCATACACGGCCGGCCCGCGACCCCGCTGCACCCGGCGCCGCGGAAGGCTACCGGCTGTAAAAGGCGAAATCCACGCCAGGGCCCATGTTGGTCGTCAGCAGCACGTACTGCGGCCGGGTCTTGCCCAGGCCATCCTTCTCGGCCACCACGAAGTAGCCGCCGGGCTCCACGTCCAGCAGGCGGTAGCGCCCCTGGGCGTCGGTCCGGATCCGCGCCCGCGCCGTCGGGTCTGCAGCGGACACGACGGTCAGCCAGGCATCGGGCACTGGCCCGCGCCGCACGGGGTTGATGTCGATCACCCGCCCGAGCAGGGCCGCTTCCCCTCCAGCCAGGCCGTTGCTCACGGTGTCGGGCGCCACGAACGTGGCTGCCGGCGGCGCGTTGGGGACCTCGATGGAGTAGACCGGGGCCTCCCCGGCAAGCGACTCGATGGACGGCTGGCCGGCGGACTCCCCGACGCCACGCACAAAAACGAGCGCAGGCTCGGCCGGGGCCGCCTCGGCGCGTTCGACCTTCGGCAACCCCGGCGCGGGGGCAGCCCCCTCCTCCCGGACGGTCACAGGCTTGGGGTCAGCCGGCACCACGCGCGGGACGTCCGCCCAGTCCGCCGTCAGCAGGGGCCCGGGCGCCAGCCGCGGCAGGGGCGCTTGCGTCACGGGTTGGGCCGCCGTCGGCGCGGGGGCGCCGCCAGCCTCCACCCCGGCCGCGAGGCCGGCCGAGCGCGTGGAGCCCGGCCACCCGCCCGCGCACCCCCCCGAGAGAGCTGCGCAGGCCAGCAGGGCCGCGAGCGGGGCGAGACGAGAAAGCACGGGGCGCTCCTCCAGGACTCAGATGCCGGCCGCCGAGGCTGGGGTCAGGGCCACGGCGCTCAGGCCCAGGGCCTTGAACGAGAGGATGGGCCCGAGGTAGGCGTGATCCATCAGCTTGGCGCCCCCCTCGTTGGAGCCGTCGCCGATCGTGATGTTCGACGTCCCGTCCGCCACGATGCGGTAGGTCACCTGAAGCGGCGCCGCATTCGTGAAGGGCTGGGCGTTCGCCGCGGGCACCACCTCGAAGGCGATGACGGTCTTGCCGTCCGAGTCCTGCTTGCCGATGACGGCCCCCTTGTACAGCGTGACGTCGGAAGCCATCAGGGCCGGGCCGGAGTCCACCCCCGTCAGTGTCGAGTCGGCCGTGACGGGTCGCACGGTCCAGCCGGGCAGGTTCGTCGTCGCCCCAGCCAGCGTGGCCGTGATACCCCCGGTGCGTGTCGCCGCGGCGATCGGGCCGGTGAGCCCGAGCAGCGCGAGGGCCGAGCCGGCCGACTTCAGGGCGAGCTTGTTGCCGCCGTTCACGAGCGTGAACTTCAGCGGGTCGTCGCCCACGCCCGTGGTCTGCGTGATGTCGATGGTGTCGGTGCCGAGCTGGTCCTCGAAGGCCTGCTGCAGCGCCGTGAGGCCCACCGGGCCAGACGGCACGACCACGGCGCGCTCGGCATCGAGGGCGCCCGGCACCCCGAGCACGAACACGGCCGTGCGATCGGCGTCCGGGGTCGTGGGGATCGTGACGGGCGTGAAGGCGATGTCCGTGGTGATGGCATCCCCCTCGATGAACACCGTCGGGATGGGGCCGTTGAGGTTGTTGTCGGTGATGTCAAAGACCCGGAAGGCGCCCTGGGGCCCCACGTAGTTAGCCGGAGGCACGATGCTGAGCACCACGCGACCGATGCCGTTGTTAACGGTGCCATCGTCGGAGAGGGCCTTGGCGAAGCCCCAGCCCGTCTCATCGAAGGCCCGGACCGTCAGCTCGTTGGTGTCAGAGAAGCTGAACTGCAGCGGGTCCCCGCTGCCAGGGTCGGTTCTCCGGGGGTCACGCACCAGGATGCCCGTCGCCTTGACGGCCGGGTTGGCGTTGGTGCGGCCCGAGAGCGTGAACTCGATGACGAGGTCCGTCCCGGAGGTCCGCGCCGGGATCACGAACGGGACGGTGATGCGCTCCGTCCCCGGGTCGATCGAGACGGAGAAGGAGCGGGTGCCGAGCTTGGCCGTGGCCGCGCTGACGCCACCGAGGTCGAAGCCCACCTCGACGCTGAGGTCGAAAGTCCGAGGGTTTCGGACGGGGACGCGCAGCTGCAGGCGCTCCGCATCCGTGAAGAACTTGTTCTGCACCGCGAAGCCGTCGTTGAGCTGGCGCAGCGCAGGCTGGACCACCCTCCCGTTGCGGGTTTGCTGGACGGTGGTCACGAACGTGGCCAGATCGAGAGAGCCAATCGACAGCGGGAGCGACGGCGACGAGGGCTGCAGCCCGAGTTGCACGATGGAGGCCGTGAAGTTCTGCGTGGTGGACAGGGTGGAAGGAATGCGGAAGACGACGGTGTCATAGGCAGTGCCAACGCCTCCAGCCTGCTTGACCTCGATCGGCACGATGTCGTACTGGTCTCTGCCCTGCACCAGACGCACGAAGAACTCGTCCGGCCGGCTGCTCAGCCCGGACGCCACGCGCAGCTCGGCAGCCTCCTCGCCCAAGGTGTAAGGCGGGAAGCCCGTGGGCGTGAGGGCGCCCGTGAACTTGTTGAGCTGGACGTCGAACTGCTCCGGGAACGGGATGACGATGGCCTGCTTGTCGGCGTCCTGAATGGCCGTGTTGGTGTCGTTGCGGTCGACGGTGAAGGCCGTGCCCGAGCGCTCCAGGTTGATGCCGCCCGGGGTGCTGCCGGACACCGAGACGGTGAAGCGGACGTACTCGTCGGCGCCCTGGGCCTGGAACCAGTAGTAGCCGGAGGTCGTGGTCAGCTTGGCCGTGTCACCCTCGGCCAGGGGCAGGCTCGCTGACCCGTCCTTGGCGGAAACGATCGACACCTCGGTGCCCTGGGCGTTTTCGAGGTCGATCTGGCCGCTGCTGGCCGTGATGAACATCCGCGCCCCCGGCACGGCGCAGCCGCGCGGGTCGCGGATGATGCCGAAGACCGTGAAATCCGAGGTGGGCAGCTGGGTGGGCGGGGAAGGCGCCTGGGCGAGGCCAAAGGCCTTGGCGCCGGACGTGGCGGCCACGGCGAGGTCCACCCGCTCCAGGCCCATCACGGCGTTGACCTTGACCTGGGCTGGTTCGCCCGCATAGCCGTCCTTGACGGCCCGAACGGTGTAGTCGCCGGGCGGCAGCCCCTCGAGGGAGTACCCGCCCTGGTCGTCGGAGGTGGCGCTGAACGCGGTGCCCTCGACCCGGATCGCAGCCCCGCCGAGCGGCGAGAACCGGCCGGCGGCGCGATCGAAGGCCACGACGCGTCCCTTCACCACGCCGGCGGCCAGCACCTGGGGCGCCGCCAGGGGCGCCTGCAGGGCAGGCTGACTGGCCGTCGGCGTGGACGGAGCCGGCATCGCGCACCCCACGAGGGCGAAGGCCACAACGAGGGGCAGCGTCAGCCGCCTCCCAACTCGGGCGCGGCGGAGGGGGGTCGGGGTGGTCATCGACATCTTGGAACTCCTGACGGGGCTCTGCCCCGGTCGCCGCCCTCAGCGCGTCGCGAGACCCGCCACAAGCGGAACGCGAACCGGCCTTGAGGCTGGTCGATTTTGTTTTACCGCCCGGCGGGGGACCTTGAAACGCCGCCCCGAAAGTTTTGTCATTCTGTTCAGATCCGGCCGCCCGCGAGCCAGGCCCGCTCACGCTGGCCCTTCGGGCGTGGCGCGCTCGGCGCCGCTCGCGGGCTCGGTCTCGACCAGCAGCCGATCGAGGTGCAGCAACGCCTCGCCTCCGACCTCCTCGGACACCAGGCCCTCGCCCAGGGCCCGCATCACCGCCGCCTTCTCGACCTGGTGGACGCGGTGGTTGATCACCTCCAGGCTGCGGTCCATGTGGGACGGGTTCTCCGTCGCCAGCCGCCGCAGCTCCCGCTCGGCCCGCGCGATCGCCACCTGATAACGCGACCGAAGCCGCTCGAAGGCCCCCCGGGACACGATGCCCGCGTCGGCCAGCGCCGCAATCTCGGCCTGCGCCGCGCGGGCCTGGATCAAGGCAAGCTGCTGCACCTCAAACGCGCGCTGGAGGCCGCTGACGCTGACGAGGCCCAGCCGCGCGATCAGCGGGCCGAGCGACACGCCCTGGAGCAGCAACGAGACCAGCACCACCCCGACGGTGACGGTGACGACGAGGTCGCGCTGGGGGACGGCCGCGGGCAAGGAGAGCGCGAGCACCATCGTGAGCGACCCCTTGATGTTGCCCCAGACAAACACGTGCTCCCAGCCCCCCGGCACGGGCCGCATCCGCGAGCGGGCAAGCAGCCGGAACCCCCCGTAGACCGTCACGGCGCGGCCGACGTGGATGGCGCCGAGGCAGGCGGCGATGGCCGGGGCGTGCCGCAGCAGGGCGTCGGGGTGGATGTTGAGCCCCACCAGCAGAAACACGGCCGAGTTCACGCCGAACGCCGCGAACTCCCAGAACGACCGCATCGCGATCTGGCTGCTCGGCTCCAGCGCCCGGCGCCAGGCCCAGTTCCCGACGACGAGGCCGGCCACGACCACGGCGATGACGCCCGACACATGCAGGCGCTCAGCCGTGTGGTAGGTGCCCAGGGCCATCAGCACCGAGACGGCGATCTCGCTGAGGTGGCTGCGGGCCTGGCGCAGCACCAGGGAGCCGAGGCCGCCGAGCAGCGCACCCAGGGCGATGCCGCCCGCGGACACGGCCACGATGTCGAGCACGCTGTCGAACGGCCGGAACACGCCCGTGACGACGACGGCCAGCACGACCTTGAACAGCACCAGCGTCACGCCGTCGTTGAAGAGGCTCTCGCCCTCGACGATGGTCACGAGGCGCCGCGGCACCTGCAAGCTGCGGAAGACGGCCAGCACGGCGACGGTGTCGGTGATGGAGAACATCACGCCTAGCAGCGCCGCCAAGGCCCCCGGCAGCCCCAACCCCCAGCCCACCAGCGCCGCCGTCACGGCCGCGGAGGCAAACACGCCGGCCGTCGACAACAGGCCGACGGGCAGCCAGTCCTCGCGCAGGTGGGCGGCGTTCGTCGTGATGGACGCCTCGAAGAGCAAGATGGGCAGGAAGACGCCCAGCACGACCTCGGGGCCGAGGGCGACGGCGGGCACCCAGCCGCCGTGGCCGAGCAGCACGCCGGCCAGCACGAGGGCCGTGCTGTAAGGCACACGGATCGCCCCGGCCAGCAGCGTCACGGCCGTGACGGCGGCCAGCAGGACCAGCCCCATGGCGATCGCGCCATCCATCCCGCCCGCACCTCCAGGACCGCCTGTATACCCACCTCAGGCTGCCCAACCCCCGGCGCTCAGCCCCTGATTCCGCAATAGCTGCCGACCGAGGCAACCGGCGGGGTGTGGCAATGCTCGACGCCGGAGAACGCGCTCCCCTCTCCCCGGACACCGGGGAGAGGGGAGCGATGATGCCTGCACCCAATGGGTGTGGCCACATCCGCACGGGGTGACCGTTTCCGCCCCTTAGCGCGGAATCAGGGTTTGCAGCGGCCACCGATCGTTTATACTGGGCGGGGCGGCGGAGGCCCGCGCCAGGAGGGAAACGTCGTGACGACCGCGCAACTCGAGCCCACCGCCGAACCCTGGCGGCAGAACCTGGGCCGCACCCCCGACGCACAGCTGGCCGGCGAGCGCGGCGACTGGTGGTGGACCGGCCTGCCGCCTGCGGCCTGTCCCGGGTGGGACGCTGCGGCCGGGTGCCTGCGCTCCCTCCCGCAGCTGGACCTGGCGCGGGCCACGCGCGAGTCGGTCCTCGCCTACTTCGACAACGGCTGGACGCTGACGGAGCTCCTGTTCGCCTCGCTGGCCCGCGAGGAGTCGTTCTACCGCCCGCCGGCCCACCGGCTGCGCCACCCGATGGTGTTCTATATGGGCCACCCTGCGAGCCTGTTCGTCAACAAGCTGCGCGTGGCGGGGTTCCGGGACGGCCCCGTGGACGCGACGCTGGAGCGGCTCTTCGAAACGGGGGTCGACGAGATGTCCTGGGACCACATGGCCAAGAACGACGAGGCCTGGCCGTCGGTCGAGGAGGCCGTGGCCTACAGGCGCGCCGTGTATGCCGTCGTGCGCGACGTGATCACCTCCCACCCGGCATTCAAGCCCGGCGCGACGCAGGGGGACGGCAGCCTGCTGTGGGCCCTGGCGATGGGGTGCGAGCACGAGCGCATCCACCTGGAGACCTCCAGCGTGCTCATCCGCGAGCTGCCCCTCGGGCTCGTGCAACGGCCCGCCGGCTGGGTGCCCGTGCACCCGAGCGTGCCTGAGGCCTCCCCCCCCGCGCCCGCCGCGGGCATCGACCACCCCGAGAACCCGCTTCGGCAGCTGGGCCCCGACACCGTCCGGCTCGGGAAGCCAGCTGACTTCCCTTCCTACGGGTGGGACAACGAGTACGGGGCCGACGTGCGCGTCGTGGAGGCCTTCGAGGCCACCACCCACCTCGTGAGCAACGGAGAGTTCCACGGCTTCGTGGCGGCCGGCGGCTACCGGGAGCCTCGCTGGTGGACGGAGGGCGGCTGGGCCTGGCGGGCCTTCCGGAACATCAAATGGCCGACGTGGTGGGTGCCCGACGGGCCCGCAGGCTCGCACCGGTTCAGGCTGCGCCTGCCGTTCGAGGAGGTGCCGATGCCGTGGGCCTGGCCCGTCGAGGTGAACGCCCACGAGGCCCGCGCCTTCGCGGCCTGGCGCTCCGAGCACGAGGGGCGGGGGCTCCGGCTGCCGACTGAGGCCGAACACCTCGCGATGCGGCCCCCCGCCGACCGCGCGGCCTCCCCCGAGCGGCCCGAGCTCGACCCCGTGATGCGGGCGGGCGGTGAGGCCATGGCCGCGGCGGGACGCAACGCGAACCTGGCCTGGGGCTCACCGTGGCCCGTCGCTGCCGGGCTGCGGACCGAGGAGGGCGTCGTGGGCCCGGTCGGCAACGTGTGGACCTGGTGCGAGGACGACTTCCACCCCTTGCCTTCGGGGCGGCCGGATCCGCTCTATGACGACTTCAGCGCGCCGTGCTACGACGGTGAGCACACCATGATCCTGGGTGGTTCGTTCCTCAGCACCGGCGATGAGGCCAGCGTCTGGGCCCGCTTCCACTTCCGGCCCCACTTCCACCAGTTTGCCGGCATCCGCCTCGTGGCGGCCCCGCGCTGCGACGCGATCCGGGTGACGCGCCGGGGCGCGGCGCAGCGGGCTGCCACCAGGCCGGCCGGCGGGGACGTCTACGAGACCCGTCGCCTGGTCGACGAGTACATGCTGATGCACCACGGGGCCCCCGAGGACGTGATGCCGTGGTCGTTCGGGCCGCAAGACGGGCTGGACTTCGCCGGCCGCTGCGGGCGCCTCGTGCTCGAGGCGTGCACGGCGCATGGGGTGCGGCCCGGTCGCGCCCTGGACCTCGGCTGCGCGGTGGGTGGCGCCAGCTTCGTGCTGGCGACGGCGTTTCAGGAGGTCGTCGGGGCCGACTGGTCCCAGGCCTTCGTCGACGCCGCGGAGGCCCTGCGCGTGGACGGCGAGGCCCACTACTTCCTGCGCCGCGAGGGAGACCTCGGCGAGGCGCGTGTCGTGCGCCTGCCCGCGGACCTCGACCGGTCGCGGCTGCGGTTCGAGCGCGCCGACGCCCACCAGCCGCCCGCCGGGTGGGGGCGCTTCGACGCGGTGCTGATCGCCAACCTGGTGGACCGCCTGCACGACCCGCGCGCGTGCCTGCGGGCGCTGGAGGGGCTGGTCGCGCCGGGGGGGCTGCTCGTCGTCACCACCCCGTACACCTGGCTGCCGGACTTCACGCCCCGCGACGCGTGGCTGGGCGCCCGCGGCGAGGGGGACGTCTCCGGGGAGGAAGGCCTGGCCCTGGCCCTCGCGCCGACCTTCGAGCTGCTGGAGACCCACGACTTGCCGTTCGTGATCCGTGAGCACGTGCGCAAGTTCCAGTGGAGCGTCGCCCGGGCCACCGTCTGGCGGCGCCGCTGAAGGCCGGGCGTCAGGGCCCCGGGAGGTCGCCGAGCCCCGTGACGAGGCCGTAGAGCACGGCCCCGGCCAGCGAGCCCACCACCGCCGCCAGCAGGTGGACCCAGGCGAGCCGGGGCTCCGGCGACGGCTCGAGCGCAGTGGCCGCGCGCTTGCGGGCCTGCGCGGGGCCCTTGGGCCGCTGGCTTGCGGCAGCGAGGTGGCTCCCCGCCCTGGAACGCCCTGGACGCATGGCGCCATTGTAGCGCCAGCGCCGCGCGGTGACGAATTTACCGGCGTTTAACCGGAGAAATGATGCCCGGCAGGGGACACTCCGAGCGGCGGGGTATAGTCCCAACAGGCGATGGGGCCGTGCCACCTCGCTCGCCAAAGGCACCAGGGGGCCACCAAAAATGGAACGGAACCGGCAAGGACGCAAGGGGGTCGCCCGCACCCTGCTAGGCTTGAGCCTGGCGGGCGCCGCCAGCTGCGCGACGCCGCAGGCCCCCACGATCACGACGCAGAGCCAGGGCAGCGTGCCACCCGGCACGGCCGTGGTGCGGCCGGCCGAGACCCGCTTGATCGACGAGGGCGGGCCCGTCTACGCAAAGCCGCTCCCACCGGCTGGCGCAGAGGGCGCGCGGCTGATCAACGAGGGAGGACCCGTCTACGTCATCCCCGGGGAGATCGTGGTGCCGACCTACTTCAAGGGCGACCGCACCGAGCTCACGGTCACGGCGGAACGGCTCGGCGGCGCGCGCGTCGAGGCCGTCGTCCCAGCCAAGGTGGGGGCTGACGGCAGGTTCTCGCTGGTGGTGCCGCAGGGCGAGAGGGCCTTCTTCGCCAGCACCGTCTTCCCGCAGGACGAGCTGCTCGTGAGGCTTCGCACCCTCGTGCAGCCCGGTGCAGACACCCGCGTCGTGCTCGACCCGCTCGCGACGTTGGTGACCGCTCGCATCAGCCGCACCTGGCTGCAGGGCCACGAGCTCGACCTCGACCGGCTGGCCCAGCCGACGGCCGAGCTGATCTCGAACCTGCGCGCGGCGTTGCCGGCAGCCGAGCTCAACCGAGTGCCGCTGACGGGGAGCAACCTCGACCTCGCCCGCGAGCTCAGCTCGCTGGCAGGCAAGCGGCCGGACCTCGACTACGCGCTGAACGCCTGGGAGGACAAGCTGACGGCCTTCCCCCTGCGCCCCCCGGAGGGCGCCCTCCCACCCGCAGGGCCCACGCCAGGTGACGTCCCCAAGTGAAGCCACCCGTGCGCGTGGCCCCGCTGAACCGGGTAAGTCGCCGGAGATGAGAGCTTCCAGCCCGCCCCTCAGCTTCAGGCCGCCCGCCCTTCCTGCCGAGATGGACGGACGCCCCGACCTGCTGGCGCGGCTGGCCGAGGGGCTGCGGCCCGACCGTCGCCTGACGGTGCTGTGGGGCCCGCCAGGGCTCGGGAAGTCGACCCTGGCGGCGGCCTGGCTGGCGGCCTGCCAGCGGCCGGGGCTGTGGTACCGACCGGAGCCCTTCGGCCTCGACCCGGCGATGTTCCTGTCGAACATGCTGGTGGGCCTCAAGCAGACCTTCGCAGGCTTCGACCCCAACTGGATGCCGCTGCTCGCGAGCGCCACGTACAAGGCGGCCTCCCCCGCCGTCACGGGCAACCTCCACGAGGCCCTGCTCGAGCTCGCGCCCAACGGCCTCGTGCTCGTGCTCGACTGGTGGGCCCCCGCGCAGGAGTCCCCACTGCGTGCCACGCTGGAGCTGCTGCTGGACCTGTTGCCGGACACCTCCCAGCTGCTGCTGGTGTGCGACCAGCCAGAGGCGCTGGCGCAGCTGCCGGCCCACACCCGCGAGTGCGTGATGCTCGGCCCCGA
Source organism: Candidatus Sericytochromatia bacterium (assembly GCA_035285125.1). Classification (GTDB taxonomy): domain Bacteria; phylum Cyanobacteriota; class Sericytochromatia; order S15B-MN24; family JAQBPE01; genus JAYKHL01. The sequence goes on from JAYKHR010000004.1 coordinate 11,689, forward strand.
GGAGCTGGCACCCGGCCTGGTGGGCGAGCCCGACCGCCTGGCCCGCGCCTGGGGGGCCTGGCGCCGGGAGGTCGGGCTGGCGCCGGACGCGCAGCTGCCCCCCGCGTGGCAGCGGATGCTGGCCCTGGCCGCGCAGCTGCCGTGGGTGGAGCCGACGCTCTGGCAGGCCGTCGTCGAGCCGCTGGCCCCCTGGCCCGCCACCGCCGAGGCCTGGCCCCCCGCCCTGATCCGCCTGGCCGGCGAGCCACCGGCATGGATCCTGCACCCGAGCGCCCGGGCCACCTTCGAGGGCCAGCTCGAGGCCGACGAGCAGCGCGAGCTCGCCCGCAGGTTGGGGGTCCACCTCGCCCAGACGAGCGCGCTGCAGGCCGTGCCGGCCTTCCTGCGTGCCGGCGACTTGGTCCAGGCCGAGGCGCTGGCCGCCCCCGCCGGCGAGGCGCTGCTCGGCGCTTACCACTACCAGGCCCTCGCGGAGCTGCTGGCGCTCTTTCCCGAGCCACATCGGGCAGGCTCGCTGCGCCTGAGCTGCCTGCGCGGCGACCTGCTGCGCGTCACGGGGCACCAGGACGAGGCCCTGAAACACTACCAGGCCGCCGAGGTGCTGTCGCGCGCCCGGGGGGACGGCCGGTGGCAAGGCCGGGCGCTCAGCGGCCAGGCGGCCCTGTACGGCGTGCAGGGCGACGAGCGGTTCTACAAGCTCGCCATGGAGGCCAAGGAGGTGCTCCCCGCCGAGGACCACGCCGGCCGCGCCAACGCCTACAACCTGCTCGGGATCTACCACATGCAGGCCAACGAGCTGCCGCTGGCCATGACCTACATGGAGGAGGCCCTGCGCCTCTACGGCAAGAACGGCGACAAGATGGGCCAGGGCAAGGCCCTGATCAACCTGGGCCTGTGTCACTCGAAGGTGGGACGGTTCGCGCGGGCACGGGAGACCTACATCGAGGCCATTCGCTGCGCGGAGGGCTCCTTCAAGTTGCCCATCCCGATGGTCTACAACAACCTCGCCCGCATCCACCTGCTGGAGGGCGACCTCCGGGCTGCCTGGGAGGCTGCGGAACGTGCCCTGAACCTGGCCAACCAGCTGGGCAGCCGCAGGGACGTGGCGTATGTCGAGTGGACCCTGGGCGAGATCAACGCCCAGCGGGGGGACTGGGCCAAGGCCACGGTCTACTTCGAGGCCTCGTTCCACAGCGCGTCCGAAAACCGGGACGCGATCGCCCAGTCGAACGCCCTCGCGAGCCAGGCCGAGGTCGCCATGATGCAGGAGGCCTGGACCAAGGCGAGGGTCCTGCTGGAGCGAGCCCTCCAGCTACGCGGCCTGCCCATCAGCGACCCGGCGATGTTCAGCCTCGGGGAGGTCGCAGCCCGGCTCCACCTGGCGCTCGGCGAGACCCAGCAGGCCGAGGAGATCCTCGCCGCCATCCACCGCTACACGGAGCGCCACGGCTTCCGCTACTTCCAGACCTCCGTCGAGTTCGTGATGGCCCGGACGCTCCAGGCCAAGGGCGAGGTCCTGGCGGCCGCCGAGATGTTCCAGAGCGCCTGCAGGAAAGCGGACGAGCATGATTACGCCTACCTCAAGCTGCGCGAGAGCCGTGGCTTCGACGAGCGCGTGCGGGTCGTGCCGCAGGCCGACGACGCCCTTCGCTCGGCGCTGACGGTGCTGGCCTTCGGCCACCCCGAGATCCGGGGCGAGGATGGCCGCCCCAACGAAACGCTGCTGCTGTCGAAGAAGGCCCAGCAGCTGCTGATCCACCTGATGCTGCATCGGCGGGGCCTGACACGCGAGGAGCTCTCATCGATGTTCGGGCACCAGGGCGACTCGCGCTCCTCGGCCTCCTTGATGCTGGTGTCCCGGCTCAGGCAGGCGCTGGAGCCCGAGGCGGTCAGGAACCAGCCTTCTCGCTTCGTGCTGCTGCAAGACGGGCGCTACACCTTCAACTTCGGCCTGAACTACGTGTTCGACGCCGAGGAGTTCCTGTACCTGTCCCAGCAGGCCCGCGACCCCCACATCAAGCCCGAGGAGCAGCTCGCGAGCCTGAAAAAGGCGCTCGACCTGTACCGGGGGCCGTTCCTGCCCAGCTGCGACGACGAGTGGGCCGTGATCGAACGGGAGCGTTTCCGCCAGCTCGCCAACGACAGCTTCGCGATTCTGCTGCGGACCTTCACGGCCCGCGGGGACCACCGCGAGGTGCTGCGCCTCGCCGAGCAGGCGATCAAGCACGACGTGCTCTTCGAAGGGGCTCACCAGGCCAAGCTGGAGGCGCTTTCCCGCCTCGGCAAGCGCGAGGAGGCCCTCAAGCACTTCAAGCGAACGGAGCAGCACCTCGCCAAGAAGTACGGGCTGCAGCCCGGTGACGATCTTCGCCAGACCTTCCAACAGCTGCTGCGCGGCCAGCTCCGCTGAGCCGAGGCCTCAGCGCGTCACGGCCACGGGCATGCGCCGCCGCAGCTCGCGACGCCGGGCCGAGGTGCGGGGATCCTCGTCGCCCAGCAGCTTGAAGTAAGCCTCGTAGGCGTCGATCGAGCCCTGGAAGACCTCGTCCATCGCCTGGGCGAGCCGCTCCGCCAGGCCCGCGCCCTCCAGCGGCTCGAGCAGCTGGCTCGAGAGGCGTCGCCCCCAGCCCGTGGCGCCGTACTTGTGGCGCTCGACGAAGACGTTGCGGACGCGCTCCAGGCGCGTCGTCGCGTACACCAGCCCCGACTGCCGGAGGTAGTGCAGGTCGTTGCGGAGCTCCCCCGACAGCTCCTCGGCGCCGTAAGCGGACGGGAAGGCCTCAGCCCACGTCGCCCGCACGGCAGGATGGCGCAGCAGGGTCCAGACGGCCTCGCGCCCGTCGAGGTAGAGCCGCGGCTCGTCGAGGGCGGCCTCGAGACGGTTCAGCGCCGCATACAGCGTCAAAAATAGCACGTCGAGGCGGGCCGGCTCCTGCGGCAGCCGCTCCAGCAGCTGGTCCACCACCTGGCTCTCCAGCGCGAACAGCAGCCCGAGGCGAGCCCGCTCGCCGCGCCAGAACTCCTGCACGAAGTGGTTGGCCTTGTCGGTCGTCAAGGAGGGGTCGATCGTGCGGTAGCGCGCCACCCAGCCCTCGAAGTCGGCCTCCGTCATCCGGAAGGGCTGATCGGGCGGCGCGTAGACCTGGATCGCCGTGCCCTCCAGGGAGGCCGTGATGATGCCCGTGACCATCGGCAGATCCGTGAGCCGGCCGTGCCAGGGCACGTGCCCCACCCGCTGCGTGCGCAGCGGCGAGACGGGCGGGCTGACGCGGGCGACGTCGATCAGGAACGGCCGCTCGAGCGCCCCCGTCAGGCGCTCCTGCAGCGGCCGGGAGACGCTGCCCCGCCGCTGGTGCAGCGACTGCAAGGCGTAGCGCGCCGCCGGCGACAGCAAGGGGAAGTCGAAGGACTCGACAAGCTCGGCCGGTGGCCGGCCCGCCACGAGGTCCGCCAGGTCTTGCCAGGCGCGCGGGGCCCGCTCGCGCAGGAAGTGCTCCATGTCGACGTCCTGCCCCTCGTTGGCGACGACGCGGAAGCGGGCCTGCAGGGCCACGTCGGCGTCGACGAGGGCCTCGCGGATCGCCTCCGCGAGCAGCAGGTCGCCCAGCCGCGACAGGGCGTTGTTCTGGATGTTGGAGATGAGCTGGTAGCGCGCCGCGAGGAGCTGGGCGGCAATGTAGGTGTGGGTGGCGCTGAGGACGAGGCCATGTTGAGGGTCGAGGGCCCAGAGGTTCTTCAGCGACTGCAGGTCGATGCCGTGGGCGAAGCCGCAGTAGTAGTTGTCGCGGATGACGTAGTCGATCCGGTCGGCGTCGATCTCGCCGTGGATCAGCAAGTTGAGCTCGCGCCGGGGGTGCTCGCCCGTGGCGAGGGCGGCCAGCTCGTCGCGGTCGATGTGGCGGTAATCGGGGTGCCGCGCGAGCACCTCCCCGATTTCGGGGTCGTGCCGGAGCAGGTGCCGCGTGTAGTCCTCGTGGTCGTGGTACTCCTCGAGGAAGCCGAGGCCGGGTTTGTCGGCGTAGCGGCGGGCCGCGTCCTCCAGGGAGTGCGAGTAGGGCCGGTGGCCGAGGTCGTGGCACAGCGCGGCGAGCCGCAGCAGCCGCTTCTCCTGGTGCGCGAAGATGGGCAGGTCGCCCGCGATCAGCCAGGCCGTGTGCATCGCCCCGATCATATGCTCGAAGCGGGTGTGGTGGGCGCCCGGGTAGATGACGTAGGCCATCCCCATCTGCCGCACGCCACGCAGACGGCTCAGGGGCCTGGTCCTCAGCAGGTCGCGCTCGCAGGCCGTGAGGGGAATCAGGCCGTGGATCGGGTCGCGGATGGTGCCGGTGAAGTGCAGGCTCACGCGGCCAGCGTAGCACATCGGGCACCCTCCCGATGTGACCTCGCCGGGGGGTTCCTGACGGTTGTGGTAGGATTTGTCCGGGCGCCCCCTCGGGCGGGCGCCACGTGCTTCAAGGAGGTTTTGCCGTGAGTCAGCCGAAGATCGTCGCCTACCTCAAGCCCGTCTGCGGGTGGAGCAACGGCGTGCGGGCCGTGTTCACCAAGTACGGTCTTGCTTACGAGGACAAGGACATCATCAACAACCCCGCCAACTATCAGGAGATGGTGATGAAGAGCGGGCAGCCGATGCAGCCGTGCGTCGAGGTCGACGGCACGATGCTCGCCGACGTGAGCGGCGAGGAGGTCGAGGCCTACCTGCTGCGCGAGGGGCTCGTCGAGCCGGTCGGCGCGAGCGTCTAGGGGGTCCGACGCCGCTTCAAGCGGTCCAGGCGGGCCTGCAGCAACGAGGTCTTGAGCACGGCGGACCCCACCGGGGCCGCCGTCTCCGTATCTGCCTCCGGCTCGCCCGCCGGAGCGGACGCCTCGGCAGCCACGGCCCCCTCCAGCACGGGGCCCAGCTCGGCCATCAGGGGGGCGAGCACCTCGTCGACGAAGGGAGACGAGGTCGCCACCGGCTCAGGCGCAGGCCGTGGCTGGGCCTGGGGCTTCGCGGCAGGGAGGCGCCGACCGGCGGGCTTGCGGGCCTTGCCTGCGCCGCGGTGCTCCAGCAGGTCCGCGATCTCGCAGCCGAGCTCCCGGCACAGGCCGTCGAGGAGCTCGAGGCTGAGCCGGTCGGGAACCTCGTGGCGGATGCGCGAGAGGTAGTTCTCCCCGATCTCCAGCCGCCGGGCCAGCTCCCGGCCCTTCACGCCGCGCGCCCGCATCAGGGCATCCAGCTTCCAGACGATCACGCCACCCACCCCCGGGGCTTGGGCCGGACACCCGGCGCTCCACGCTGCCTCCCGTCCGGAGGCAGCACATTATGACAACCACACCCGCGGCTGGCAACCGCGCCCCGGTGGCACCCCCCGGAGGCAGATGTTACGATACCCTCGCCATGCCCGTCTCAGGCTTTGCCGCCCCAGCCGACGCCTCCCGCGAGGTCCCCGTGCACCGGCCCCTGTGGCTGCGCCTCGTGCAGGGGCTCGGCATCGTGGCGTCGTTCGTCAGCCTGCTGATCATCTACCTGCCGGACCTGCCGGTGGTGGGCAGGTTGTTCTACCCGCTCGCGTACCGCGCTGAGATCGAGCAGCAGGCCCGGGCGTTCGGCCTCGACCCGCTGTTCGTGGCGGCCGTGATCAGGCAGGAAAGCGGCTTCAAGCCTCAGGCGCGCTCGGCGGCCGGCGCGATGGGGCTCATGCAGCTGATGCCCGCGACGGCCCGCTGGGCGGCCCCCCAGATGGGGATGCGCGGCTTCCGGGACGACCAGCTGCTCGAGCCCGCCGTCAACATCCGGATCGGGTGCTGGTACCTCAACTACCTGTTCCAGCGCTTTCGCGACCCGGCCAAGGTGCTGGCCGCCTACAACGGCGGCGAGGGGAACGTGAAGTTCTGGGGCACGCTGCAGGGCGAGCACCTGGCCTGGGCCTACCCCGAGACCCAGACCTACGTGACACAGTGCCTGCGGGCCTACCGCCGCTACCACGAGCTGTACGAAGAAGAACACAAGCCCTTCCGGAGCCTCGCGCGACCGTGAGGGGCAGGTTCGAGCGCCTCTCGGACGCGCTGGGCCGCGCGCTGCCGGGCCTCGACATGGCCCAGCGCCGCAAGGAGAGCCTGGCGATGGCCTGCTGGCCCGAGGTGGTCGGCGAGGCCACGGCCACACGCAGCCGGCCGCTGCACGTCAACCGGGGCGTGATGGTCGTGAAGGTGGCGAGCGCCGCCTGGTCGCAGCAGCTCAACTTGCTCAAGGCGCGCTACCTCGAGGCGATCGCGCAGCGCGTGGGTCCCGAGGTGATCCAGGACCTGCGCTGGCGCGTCGGCTCCCTCGACGAGCGAGACGAGGGGCCGACGGGGCCGAGGCCGCGGCGAGGGGGCCTGCAGCTGACCCGGCTGCCGCCCCCCCCGGCGGAGGCCGTGGACCGCGTGGAGGCCCAGCTGCGCGTGATCCGAGACCCCGGGGTCGCCGATCGCGTCCGGCGCGCGTTGCTGCGGGCGGCGAGCCTTCATGAGGCTCGGCGGGTGGCGGGCTGGCTGCCGTGCCAGGCCTGCGGCGTCCTCCATGATCCCGAGGCCGACGGGGGGCCCAGGTGTCCGCTCTGCAGGCGCCCAGGCCCCTGAAGCAATCGTGCGACGCGGCACAGCCGCGCCCGACGATGCCCTCGTAGAATCAGCGCGCACCCCGCTCGCGAACCGGGTACGCGCACACCAGGGCCTGTCAGATGGTCGGGCGGTCGGGGTATAGAACCTATGACGATGCGGCGCCGGGGCCGCCACGGACACCCCGGCCGCATCAGGAGCTCTCGATGTCGAAGATCATTCTCTCTGGGGACCTCGGGCGGTTCAGGCCCGAGATGCTGGTCCGAATTCTGGAGTCGGTTCGGGCCGATGTGATCGTGACGCTGGAGAGTGCTTCCACGGGGCAGCTGACGGTGCTTCAGGGGAAGGTGGTCGGGGCCGCCCAGCCCCCGAACAAGGGGATGGACGCGCTCAAGGAGATGGTGCAGTGGACGACGGGCACGTTCACGGTCCGGGACATCTCAGGCACGCAGACCAGCTCGATGGTGCGCAGCCCCGACATCATGAACTTCCCAGACAACGCGAGCATCTTCCGGGCGATGATGTCGCTGCGGCGGCCCGGTGGTGGCCCTGGCGCGCCAGCCCCCGGCCCCGCGCCCGTGGGTCCAGCGGGCCCGCGGCCTGCCCCCGCGGCTCAGGCAGCAGCGGGGCCTCGCCCCGCCGCCCCGCCCCCCGGCCCCGCCCGCGCCACCATGGTGGGTCCCAAGATCGGCCCCCTCGCCAAGGTGCCCCACCTGTCCGACAAGGGCCGGCAGACGGTCAAGAGCCTGCAGGCGAACTTCGCTCGCGGCGTGAACGTCGAGGGCGACAAGTGGCGGGTGCTGATGAAGTGCAACGGCGAGCTGAACCTCTACCAAATCGGCGAGGAGATCAGCCTGCTGGGTGATCGCCTGATGAAGGCCACCAAGGAACTCCAAGAGGACGGGCTCGTCAATTTCGACAACATCGACGAGCAGGCCGCGCAGCGCCTGACGGGAAACTTCAAGTTCGGCGAGTACATGATCGCCAAGGGCCACATCACCCAGGTGCAGCTCGAGGCTGCCCTGCAGCGGCAGCAGGAGCTCGCCCGGAAGGGCCGGTACATGTGGCTGGGTGAGATCCTCGTCGAGATGAACTACGTGCGGCCCAGCCAGGTGCAAGAGGCCCTGGCCTACCAGAAGCGCACCAAGAAGTAGCGCGCGCTGACGCGCCGGCGCGGGTTATAATCGGGGGTTCCCGCCCCCGACCGCTGCACGTATGGCCAAGACCCCAGGCGCCTACACCCCCATGATGGCGCAGTTCCTCGCGTTGAAGGAGCAGCATCCCGACGTGCTGCTCTTGTACCGCATGGGGGATTTCTACGAGACGTTCTTCGAGGACGCCCGGGTGGCTGCTGCCGAGCTGGAGCTGACGCTGACGAGCCGCGACGGGGGGCCCGACGGCCAGCGCATCCCGATGGCCGGCGTGCCGCACCACGCCCTCGACAACTACCTGCCGCGCCTGATCGCGAAGGGCTACCGCGTGGCGATCTGCGAGCAGATGGAGGACCCGGCCCTCGCGAAGGGCCTCGTGCGTCGAGAGGTCGTCCGCGTCGTGACGCCGGGCACGATCCTGGACACGGCCATGCTCCGGGAGAAGCAGAACAACTACCTCGCGGCCGTCTCGCGGGGGGCGAAGGGATTCGGCCTCGCTTACTGCGACGCCTCGACCGGCGAGTTCGCCACCACGGAGCTGGCCGGACCTGAAGAGGTGCGGCGAGAGCTGGAGCGGCTGGGTGCGGTGGAGTGCCTGCTGCCCCTCGACGCGCGCGCGCTGGGCTGGGTGCCGGCCCCGGACCGCCGGCTGGACCCGGCCACGCTGGACGAGGCCTGGCGCGCGGCACTGCCAGAGGGCACGTATGTGACGCCGCGGGCCCCCGCCTCGTTCGGACTGGAAGCCGCGCAGCGAGCCCTGCTGACCCAGTTCGGCGTGGCGAGCCTGGAGGGCTTCGGCTGTGCCGGCCTGCCGCTCGCCATCGCGGCGGCGGGGGCGATCGTGGCCTATCTGGGCGACACCCAGAGGGCCCAGCTACCGCTGTTCTCGGGGCTCCGCACCTATGCCGACGCACGCTGCCTGGTGCTGGATGCGGCCACCCGCAAGCACCTCGAGCTCACGGCGACGGCGCGGGACGGGAGCTTCCGCGGCTCCTTGCTGCACCTCCTCGACCGGACGCGCACGGCCATGGGAGGTCGGCGGCTGCGGGGCTGGCTGCAGGCCCCCCTGGTGGACCTCGCGGCGATCGCCGCCCGCCACGACGCGGTGGCCGAGCTCGTCGGCCAGCCCGGCCTGCTCCGGGCCCTGGGCGAGGCCCTGGGAGGCGTGCGCGACATCGAGCGGCTGGCTGGGCGGGTGGCCGCGGGCACGGCCAATGGCCGGGAGCTCCGCGCGCTGGGGGAGTCCCTGGCGGAGCTGCCCGCCGTCGCGGCGCTCGCGGTCGGGACGCGCGCCGCCCCGCTCGCGGCCCTGCATCCGGCGCCCGAGGCCCTCGTGGACCTCGGCAACACGATCCGCGCCACCCTCGTGGACACCCCGCCCATCAGCGTCACGGAAGGTGGCCTGATCCGGGAGGGGATGGCGCCGGAGGTCGATGCCCTGCGGGCGGGCCTGGGACACGACGAGGCCTGGCTCGCGGCCTTCGAGGCCGAGGAGCGCGGGCGCACCGGCATCAAGAGCCTGAAGGTGGGGTTCACCAAGGCCTTCGGCTACTACATCGAGGTGACGCACGCCAACCGCGCGCTCGTGCCTGCGGAGTACCAGCGCAAGCAGACGCTCGTGAACTGCGAGCGTTTCGTGACGCCGGCGCTCAAGGCCCGGGAGGTCGCCATCCTCGACGGGGAGCAGCGCCTGTGGCGCCTCGAGCACGAGCTGTTCGCGGCGCTGCGCGGCCGGGCGGCAGACCTCGTCCCCCTGATCCAGGCGGTGGGGGGCCGGCTCGCCGAGCTCGACGCCCTGCTCTCGCTGGCAGAGGTGGCGCTGGCGCGCGGCTACGTGCGGCCCGTGGTCAACGCCCTCCCCAGGCTGCGCGTCGAGGGGGGGCGACACCCCGTGGTTGAGGCCCTGCTGCCGAGCGGCACGTTCGTCCCGAACGATGCCTTGCTGGACGCGGAGGCCGACCGGCTGATGATCCTGACGGGCCCCAACATGGCGGGCAAGAGCACCTATATGCGCCAGCTGGCCCTGATCGTCGTGCTCGCCCAGCTGGGCAGCTTCGTGCCCGCCACGATGGCCGAGGTGGGCGTGGTAGACCGCATCTTCACGCGCATCGGGGCCGTCGACGACCTTGCCACCGGGCAGTCGACCTTTATGGTCGAGATGAACGAGACGGCCAACATCCTGCGCCACGCCACGCCCCGCTCCCTCGTGCTGCTCGACGAGATCGGACGCGGCACCAGCACGCTGGACGGCCTGTCGATCGCCTGGGCCGTCTCCGAGCACCTCGCGGCCCATGTCCGCGCGCGCACCATCTTCGCGACCCACTACCACGAACTGACAGGGCTCGCGCTCAGCCAGCCCGGGGTGCGGACCTGCCGGGTGCTGGTGGAGGAGACGGAGGACGAGGTGGTCTTCTTGCGGCGGGTGGTGCCCGGTGGCGCGGACCGCTCCTACGGCATCGAGGTGGCTCGCCTCGCCGGCCTGCCGGCGGCCGTCGTGGCGCGGGCGCGCCAGGTACTCGGCACGCTGGAGCGCAACAACCGCCTGGCGGCGAGCCTGCGCAAGGGGCTGCCGGCACAGGACATGCCCCAGGCCCAGCTGTCCCTGTTCGAGGAGAGCGCCACCTGAGCCTCCTCGCGCGATGCGTCGATGAGGCGGTGGTACAATGGGCGGGCTCAGCAGGGGGGCTCCGATGTACAGCACCGTCCTCATCCTCGTTTCCGCCGTGGTGCTGCTCGCCACGCTCGGGTTGAGCCTGGCCCGCCTCGAGGCCCTGCAGGACACGCCGTGGTACTTCTGGCTGCTGGCCCTGTCGCTTGTCTGCACGGGCACGTGGGGCGTGTCGTCGGCGATGCGGGCGCGGGAGATGACGGGCGCCGCCGAGGCCCTCGCTGACCTCAAGGTGCTGTCGGCCGCCGAGTTGCGGCGGGACCTCGAAGGGTGGCGCGGTGCCCCGGTGGTGCTCCAAGACGACACGACGTGCGTCGAGACCAAGGCCACCAGCAACGACGTCGCGGTGCTCGCGAGCCGCACGCGCCTGTCCGGCGAGGACGAGGTCGAGGGCGAGGAGAGCGACTACGTCAAGACCATCGACTACGGCGTGGAGGAGGAATCCGCCCGCTTCCGCCTCGGTCTGGAGGCCGATGCGGTGCAGGTGGAGGCTGACGGGTGGCACGTCTGGGCGGCTGCCGCGCCCGTCGAATCGACGCGGATGGGCAACGAGTTCAGCGCCGCGGCTGGCCGCAACCTCACCGAGACGGAGCGTCGCAGCAGCATCCCCTGTGGCGCCCGGGTGTCCGTGACGGGCCTCGTCACCGTCGAGGGGCCCTTCGCGACGCTGGCCCCGCTCTCGCCACGCCTCAACGTCCTGACGGACAGGCCGTGGCAGGACGTCCTCAACCACACGGGCAGGCAGGCCGGGCGGGCTCGCTCGGATGCCCTCATGCTGGCCATCCTGAACGGCACCCTCTTGCTGGTGCTCGGCTTCCTGTTCAGGCTCTTCCGGGCCAAGGCGTGATGTCCGAGCGGCCGATCCTGGTCACGGGCTCGAGCGGCTTCGTCGGCGGCTGGCTGCTGGAGACCCTCGCCCGGCGCGGCGACGGCCCGGTGGTGGGCCTGGACCGGACAGCCCGGGCCGACCGCCCCCTCGCCGACTTCGCGGCCGTGGACCTCGCGCACCCCGAGCCCGTCGCGGCGGCGCTCGCGCGCTGGCGCCCCCGGGCCGTGTACCACCTGGCCGGGCAGGCCTCGGTGGCCGAGGCCCTGCAGGCCCCTGCCAGCACCGTCGAGGCGAACGCGCTCGGCACGCTGCACCTCCTCGAGGCCTTGCGGCGCCAAGCGCCGGACGCGCGCGTGCTGCTGGTGTCCTCGGCGGAGGTTTACGGCGACCGGGCCGAGGGGCTGTTGCACGAGGCCGAGCCACCGGCGCCTGCCACCCCCTACGCAGCCAGCAAGGTCGCGCTGGAGGCGCTCGGGCACGCGTGGTGGCGGAGCTACGGCCTCCCGGTGGTGATCGCGCGCCCCTTCAACCACACGGGGCCCGGCCAGAGCGACCGGTTCGCCGCCAGCGCCTTTGCCCACCAGATCGCCGCCATCGAGGCCGGCCGCCAGCCGCCCGTGCTGCACGTGGGCGACCTCGAGACGCGGCGCGACTTCCTCGACGTCCGCGACGTCACGGAGGCCTACGCGAGGCTGCTGGCGGTGGGAGAGCCCGGGCGGGTGTACAACGTCTGCCGGGGCGAGACCATCCGCATCGGCGACATGCTCGGCGCCCTGCTCGCGCTCGCCCGCGTGGGCATCGAGGTGGCCCCCGACCCGAGCCGGCAGCGGGCGGTCGATGCCCGGGCCCGCTGGGGTGACCCGAGCGCGCTCCGGGCTGCCACGGGCTGGCACGCCACCGTGCCGTGGGAGCAGACGCTGCGAGACCTGCTCGAGGCCTGGCGCCGGACGATGCCGATGTGGGGGGACGCCGCGAGCCCGTTCGCCTGATGGTGACGGGCCAATGAGTCCGGCCACCATCGCCAGCCCTGAACGCCGATCGCTGCGATGGGTTAAGGACAGGCTGCGGCCGCCTCCCTGATCTGCTAAGATGAGGGTTCGCCCCGCCAGCACGACCCCGGCGCCGATCGCCGCGCCGTCGAGGAACCGCGAGATGTCCGCCGACACGGAACACCCGACCACCACCCCCGCACGCCCCGCCAAGATCTCCAGCATTTCCGTTGTGATGCCCGCCTACAACGAGGAGGACATCATCGAGAAGGTGGCCAGGGACGCCGCGACCTACCTCGAGACCGTGACGGCCGACTACGAGGTGGTCATCGTCAACGACGGCTCCCGCGACCGCACGGGGGAGATCCTCGACGCCCTGCACGGCGAGAACCCTCGCATCGTGCCCGTGCACCAGGAGAACAAGGGTTACGGTGGCGCGCTGCAGGCCGGCTTCCGCAGCGCGAAGAAGGACTACGTGTTCTTCATGGACTCGGACAACCAGTTCGACATCCGGGAGCTCGACAAGCTGCTGCCCCACCTCTCGAGCGTCGACGTCGTGCTCGGCTACCGAGAGAACCGCCAGGACCACCTCGGCCGCAAGTTCAACGCCCTCGGCTGGCGCACCCTGGTCGACATGTTGTTCGGCCTCGGCGTGCGCGACATCGACTGCGCGTTCAAGATTTTCAAGCGCGAGAAGCTCCAGATGGCCCTGCCCGAGAGCGAGGGCGCGATGGTGAACACCGAGATGCTCGTGAAGCTCAAGCGGCGCAAGACGCCCTGGGTCGAAGTGCCCGTCTCCCACTTCGCCCGCGTGGGCGGCAAGGCCACCGGCGCCAACTGGCGCGTCATCGTCAAGGCGTTCCGCGAGCTCCTGATGCTCCACGGCAAGCTCAAGAACTTCTGAGCCCGGAATGGAGCAGCTTTCCACCCCCCAGGCAGCCCTGATCGCCTATGGGCTGGCCCACCTGGGCCTGCTCGCGGCCATCGCCCTGATCCTGCTCCGCCCCTTCGCGCCGGGCACGCTCGTGGCGGGGCTTACCACCCTGGGCTACGCGGGCTACACCACGGCCATGGTCCGCAGCCAGCCCACGCTTGCCGCCCTGTGGCCGGTGGGCGTGGTGGGGCTGCTCGTGGCACTCAGCCTGGTGGCCCCGCGGCTGTCCGAGCGCCTTGGCATCCGCTACACGGTTCCCCAGCCGCCGATCGTGATGGGCGCCTTCCTGGGGCTGGTGTTCGGGGCGCTGGTGCTGGGGGGCGGCATGGCCGGCCAGCTGGTCGGCCTGGCGCTGGGCACCTTCCTGGCGGGCTTCGGCCAGTCGCGCACGGGCTGGCGCGGGGCGCTGCAGGCCGGCCCCGCGAGCTTCTACACCGCGATGGGGCCCCGGGCCTTCGAGCTGCTGCTGGCGCTGGCCGTGGGGGACCTCGCCGTCACCTACATTTTGCATCGCGTGGGCGTCGTGCAGACGCCCCTGCCCTGAGCCATGGGGCGACCGGCCCGGACCGCGTCCGACCTCAGCCCCTCGGTGGCGCTGGTCCGAGAGGCGCTGGCGCGGGCCGGCATGACCCAGACTGAGCTCGCTGCGGCCACGGGGCTCACGCGGGACCACCTGTCGCGCGTGCTGCTCGGCAAGGTGTCGTTCCCGCGCTCCCGGGACACCCTCCACGCCCTCGCAAGCACCCTCGGCCTCGACCCGCTCGCGTTCGCCGAGTACCGGCGCTCGCTGCAGGTGCTGCCGGAGTCCACGCGGCGCCTGACGGCCCACCTGCGGGCCCGGGGCATCTCCCAGGCCGAGTGGGTCCGCCGCATCGTGCCCCGCTACAGCGAGGGCCACCTGCAGCAGGTGCTGCGCGGGACGGTGCCCTTTCCGCGGGAGCCCGACACCATCGCGCTCTTCGCCGAGGCGGCCGAGGCTGACCCCTTGCAGTTCGCGGAGTACCTGCCGCTCGCGGCCTGGCGAGGGCGGTTGACGCACGCGGCGGCCGCGACGCTGACGCGCGAGGAGGCGGACCAACTCGCGGGCCTGCTCGACCGGCTGACGCTGCGCCTGGCGGCGCGGCTGAACGACGCCGACGGGTTCTCCCAGCGACTGCTGGAGCACTTCCTGGCCCGCGCGTTCGGGCCGGCCCCGGCCAGCGACCCCGAGCTGGACGACGCCCTCGCGTACATGCCGCCGCTGGAAAGCTACCAGCCCGCCGTGCGGGCCCTGCTGGCCGCCATGCACGCGCAGCGGCTCAGCGTGGCCGAGCTCGCGCGGCGCACCGGCCTGCCCAGCGACGAGCTCTTCGCGATCTTCAACGGCCAGCTGAAGCTGAAGCCGGGCCCCACCTGGCACACCCTGCACGAGGCGCTGGGCGTCTCGGGCGGCGAATGACGGAGGAAGCAGACATGGCGCGCATCCTGCTGGCGGACGACGATCGCCACTTCGCGGCGGTGGTGGCCAGGTTCCTGGGCCGCGCAGGCCATGAGGTGCTGGCGGTGGCCGATGGCGAGGCTGCCCTGGCGGCCATCCCGACCTTCAGCCCGGAGGCCCTCGTGCTGGACGTCTCGATGCCGGCGCTGGGGGGCGACGCCCTGGCGGCCCGCGTGACGCTGCCCATCCTGTTCCTGTCGGGCCGCGACCTCGACCGCGTGGCCGCTCAGGCCGGCCCCCGCGTGCGGTGCCTGGCGAAGCCCGCCGACCTGGACGAGATCCTGGCCGCCGTCGAGGGCCTGCTGGCAGCCGAGCTCAGGCCCTCGGAAGGGTGACCTCCACCCGCGTGCCCCCGCCGTCGGGGCACGTCACCTCGATGGTGCCTCCGTGCTGTTCCACGAGGGCCGCCGTCCGCCAGAGCCCGAGGCCGCTGCCCGGCTGATCGGGATCCCGCCCTCCGTAACGTTGGAACGGCGCCGCACGGCGCTCTGGCGGCAGGCCGGGACCCGAGTCCTGGATGGTCAGGCGCACGCCGCGCTCCGCCACGCCGAGCGTGAGGTGAATGCCGCCGGAGGTGGTGTACTTGAGGGCGTTATCGAGCAGGTTCTGGACCACGAGGGCCAGCCGCCGGGCGTCCCCCCGCACGGGGGGGAGGGCGCGCCAGGCGTCGATAGGCGCCGTCAGCGACAGCCGCCTCGCCTCGGCGACGGGGGCCAGCTGCCGGAGGGCATCGGCCACGACGTCCTGCAGCCGGATGGTCGCAACGTGGAGGGACAGCCGCCCCGCCTCGAGGCTCGCCGCGTCAAGGATGCCGTCGATGCGCGTCATGAGGGCCCGCGTGTTGAGCAGCAGGCCCTCGACGGTCTCCGCCTGCAGGGGGGTCAGGGGCCCGTCGAGCTCCTTGTGAAGGCTCTGGGCCGCCACCAGGATCGAGGCCAGCGGGGCCTTGAGGTCGTGGCTCTCGGACTCGAACGCCGCCTGCCGGGCCCGGTCGTAGTCGCGCAGCGCGGTGATCGTCGTGTCCTTCTCCGCTAGCAGGCGCAGGTGCGCGGCCTGCTGCTCCATCTGAGACCGGAGGGCCTGCACCATGCGGGCCGTGTCGAGCGCGAACGCGGCCTGCGCGGCGATCGCCTCGAGCACCCGCACGTCGTCTGGCCCGAAGGCTCCCAGCGACAATTGGCTGTCGACATAGAGCACCCCATGCAGGGTGGAGCCCGCCAGCATGGGCACGCACACCACGCTGCGCAGCCGCAGTTCCTCGATGCTGCGCTTGAGGTTCAGGTCCTGGTCACTCAGGGTGTCGAGCACAGCCACAGATTTGCGCTCCCTGGCAGCCTGGGCCACCACGGTCCTGCTGTAGGCCTCCGCGGCGGCCTCCCCCCAGACGCGCCACCCCGTGCCCGTGGGCTCGGCGAGCAGCACCAGGCAGCGCTCGGCGCGCGTGAGCTCCTGGGTGAAGGCCGTGACACGCTGGAGCACCGCATCGGGCTCCTGGGAGACGCCCAGTGCCTGGCCCAGGGAGACCAGCATCTCGAGCCTGCGCGTGCGCTGCAGCAGCACGTGTGTCTGCTCGAGGCCCTCCCCCTCGCACCAGGGCTTGCGCAGCGGGTGGGCCAGGAACTGCTGCCGGGCGGCCCCGGAGGGGAGGTCGCGGGTGCCGCTCCCGAGGAGCACGTGGCCCTGGCGCACCAGGCGTTCGGCACGCACCTCGTCTCCCGCCGCGTGGTGGTGAGCGGCCAGCGCGAGGTGGACCAACCCGAGGGGCACGGGGGCTCCGAGGCCCTCCGCGAGGCCCAGCGCCCGGTCCAGGTCCGCCAGCACGCTCACGCCCGGGCCAAGCTCCCGAGCCAGCAGGCAGAGCAAGGTGCCGAGCTCGATCTCGAGGCCCGCCAGCTCCTCCAAGCGAGCCAGGCGCCGTGCCTCCTCCCAGGCCTCGCGGGCGGCCTCGGGCTCCTGCGCCACGTAGGCCTGCACCCCCTCCAGCCTTGCCACCACGACGCGCAGGCCGTCGCCCCGTCCGACGGCCATCGCTTGCAGCCGCTCCAGGGCAGCCGTCCCGGCCTTCGTGTCCCTGGAGAGCAGGCAGGCCTCCACCAGCACGGCCTGGGCACGGAACTCCCACTCGCCGCCACCGGCGCGGGCCACCAGCTCCAGCGCCAGCTGGGCGGCCCGCCTGGCCTGGTCGAAGGCGCCCAGCCAGAGGTGGCGCCAGGCCTCGAACACCAGGCCAAACTGCCTCAGGTAGGGCACCCCCAGCCGCGCCTCCCGCTCCCGCGAGGTGGCGACGGCCGCCTGGGCCGCCTCGGTGTCACCCATCATCGTCCGCACCAGGCCGTCCGCCGCGCTGGCAAAGCCGCCCAGCAACGGGTAGTCGCTCTGGAGCGCGAGCCGCTCGGCCTCCTCGAGCCAGCTCGCGGCCCGGTGCCAGCGGCCCTGCTCAACGTCGCAGAGTGCCAGGTTGAGGCAGGCCAGACCCGCATCTTGGAGGTTCCCGACCTCCATCGAGAGCTCGCGGCAGGCGGCGAAGTGGGGCCTCGCCTCCCGCGGCCGCCCCAGCGTCAGCAGGGCGTTGCCGAGCAGGGACTGGGTATCGATGCGGGAAAACGGCCGGCCGTCGCGAATCTGCAGCTGGAGGGCCTGCTCCAACGCCGCGAGGCCCTCCGCACAGGTGCCGGGGGCCTCGACGGCGAGGTTCCCAAGGAAGGCGAGCGCCTCGGCCTCGATGGCGACGTGGCCGGCCTGCCGCGCCTCATGCAGCGCCAGCCGGTAGGCGGCCTCGCTCGCGCCGCGCTCCCCGGCCATGAACTGGGCCCGGCCGATGGCCGCCCGGGCGCGGGCACACTCGGCGTAGGCCCCCGCCTCGGAGAGGACGCCAATGGCCTGGTCGTAGGCCGCCAGCGCCTCCGGCAGCCGCGACGACATCTGGTGGCACTTGCCAGTGCTGGTGAGCCACCGCCCACGCGTGGTGCGGTCGGGCGCATGCGGGGTGATCGCCTCGTAGAGCTCGATCGCCTCCCCGAGGCGACCGAGCACCCGCAGCGCGTCCGCCTCGATCCCCCGCAAGCCCACGGTGGCGAGGTTGCCCTCCCCACCGAGGCCGAGGCCGGCGGCCGCAGCCAGGCCGGCCCGGGCGTGGCCGAGGGCAACCTCGTAGGCCCACACGCGCGCCGCGGCCTCCGCCGCCAGCGACGACCAGCGCAGCGCCAGGCTGCGGTCGTCGCCCCGCACGGCCAGCCGGGCAATGCGGTGCGCCAGCGCCGGCGGTACGGGCACGAGCTGCGCGGCGGGCAGGGATGCCAGCGCACGCGCCAGCTCGGACGACAGGTGCGCGAGGCGAGCCGCAGGCTCCCTCTCGAGGATCCAGTCGACCCACCAACCCAGCGCGAGCCGCAGCCGGCCGGCCCCCTCCACCAGGAGGCGGCGGGCGACCAGGGCCTCCCGCTCGAGCGGCCAGTCAGGTGCCAGGTTGGCGGAGACCGCGCGCCACTCCTCCGTGGTGCAGGCCCCCCCCTGCAGGGCGATCACGGTCATGATCGTGCGCTGGCCCACGGTGAGGGCCCGCCACGTCGCACCCAGCACGGTGTCCACAGAGCCCGGGACGGCCGCCGTCGGGTCGTCGGCAGCCAGCATCTGGGGCAGCGCCTGGGCCATCCAGCCCGGGTTCCCTCCCGCCACCTGACAGAGCCTGGACGCCCACCCTTCCGGCGGCGCCTCGGGCAACACCGACGCCAGCCAGGTGGCCGTGCGCGCCGCATCGAACGCGGGGAGCGCGTAAGCCGTCAGGCCGCGCACCGGCGCCTGCGAGGCGACCAGCAGATGCCACTCGCGCAGCGAGCCCGCCAGCCCGTCGAGCAGGATGGTCCGGCTGACCTCGTCCACGTGCTCCCAGCCGTCGACGAGCACCATCGGGCGGTGCCCGGCCATCGCAGCGGCCAGCAGCTGGCGGAGGAGCTCGGGCAGCACCCGGGCGAGCCGGGCAGGCTCGTCGAGGGGCACCGCCTCCGGAAAGCTCCAGGGCCACAGGGAGGCCATCAGGCGCATCAGGGGCCTCGGCACCGCCGCTGCCGCCTCGGGCGCCCGCGCCACGGCCCAGCGCCAGAGTTGCTCCAGCAGGGTGTAGGGGCCCGAGCCGGGCTCCCCCGTCAGGAGCAGGGCGGGGCGTCCCTGCCGCCGCAGGAGGGCGTAGGCCTCGTGGATGCAGCGGGTGCGGCCCGAGCCCGCCTCGCCGACCCAGGCGAAGCCGCCGGCCACGCCCAGCTGGCTACACCAGGCGCCCCAGTCCGGCGGGGGCACGAAGGTGCCCTCGGCCAGAATCGGGGCCTCCCGGCCCGCCACGAGCTCCAGGGCCCGCCCGACCTCCCGGGCGGAGGCGGGCCTGTCGGCCGGCGCCTTGCCGAGGAGCCGCATCACGAGGGTCGCCAGCGGCGGGGGCACCACCTCGGGGAGGGGCCGGGGGGCCTCAGCGCAAACGGCTGCGACCAGGGCCGTCGGGTCGTCGCCCCCGAAGGGCGGCTGGCCCGCCAGCAGCGCATACATCACGGCCCCGAGTGCGTACAGGTCGCCCCGGGCGTCCACGGGCTCCCCCCGCAGCGCCTCGGGCGCCATCCAGCGCGGGTCACCCGGGCAGCCCACCGCCGGGGCCTGGGCCACCAGGCCGAAGTCCAGCAGGCGCGCCTGGCCCCCCGGCTCGAGCAGCACGTTCGACGGCGAGAGGTCCCGGTACACCAGGCCCTCGGCGTGGAGCGCCGCCAGGGCTGCGGCAAGCTGCCGCGCCCAGCGGGCCACGAGGGCGGGAGGCTGGGGCCCCGCCTTGGCCGCGAGGGTCGCCCCGGGGTGGTGCGCGAGCACGAGGTACGGGGTGCCCGTCGCGGTGACACCGTGGTCCAACGCCTCCCGCAAGTTGGGGTGGCGCACACGCGTCGCGTGGTTGAACTCCTGCCTGAACTGGGCCTCGACGAGGGGCTCGGAGCGCAGGGCAACCTTCAGCACGACCCGGCGCGTCGTCGCGGGGTCGATCGCCTCGTAGACCCGGGAGGACTCCCCCTGGCCGAGCAGGGCGATGATCTGGAACGGGCCGATGAACGACTGAGGCTGCGCGGAAGTCACCAGAACTCCTGCCGGATGAGGGCGTCGCGCCGATCGTATACCCACCGGCAGCCCGTCACGGAGTTAACGTGAAAACTGTCAGGAGTTATTCATTCCTTAAGAAGCTTCGCGCAGGAGCCGGCGACAACCCCAGGGACCCCTCTTCCCCAGGCTCTCGGAGGCTCCCCGATGCTGCGTCGACGCGCCGCTGCGCTGGCTTGTGCGGTCCTGTCACTCTGCGTGGCGAGCTGTGGCACCTTGCCGACCGCGGCGCGCAAGGCCCGCCCCGCGCCCGTGCGCCCGGTCACCGGCCTGGCGCCGCAGGGCCCCGTCGCGCCGCCTGTGATGGGGGCCAGGCAGGTTCCCGAGGTGCAACAGCTGCTGGAGGGCCTTCGTCGCGTGCAGGCTCAGGTGCCGGGCTTCAGCGCCACGATCGAGACCTTCGACAAGGGGGCCGCGGGGCAGGAGACCAACACGATGCGCGTGACCTTCCGCAAGCCCGCGACGCTGAAGATCGAGATGCTCAAGGCGCAGGGGCAGGCCCAGGGCGCCACGATCGTCTGGACAGGTGGGGATACCCTGAGGATCAAGCCGACCTTCCTGCCAATGGCAGTGGAGAAAGGCATCCACGAGGCCCAGACGAAGTCCAAGAACGGGTGGACCATCAAGGACACCGAGGTCAACGCCATCTTCAGGGTGCTGCTGGACCCGGCAGCCCAGATCCGCCCCCTGGGGCCGCAGCCCGTCGGCGGGCGCCCGCTGCCGGTGTACGAGGTGCGCTCGGCACAGAGCCCGCGGGGCGCAAGCCACGAGGCGATCGCCATCGACCCGCAGACGGGCCTGCCTGCCGCCAGGATGGTCTTCCGCGGCCAGGATCTCATCTACCGTGCCACGATCAAGTCGATGGCCGTGCGACAGGTCGGGGCCTCGGAGGTCGAAATCTGACACCGCGCGGGCGGCCCGGGCCCGCCCGCCCCGGGGGCCGCGCAGGCCCCGGTGTCCGCATCACATCGCGGGCCTCCCCTGCCCGGCTAGCATGGGCCTCGCCTCGCCGCTCGGCGGGGAGCCCGCCCATGGCCCGGATATGCGCACCCGAATGTCCTTCATCCCGCTTCCTCGATCCTCGTCCCTCGCCCGCCGCGGGCTGAACTCGGTGCTCGCGCTGGCTTGCGCCCTCACGGTGGTGGCGCCGGCCGCCGGCGCGACCACCGGGTCGCGGGCGCGTGACCTCAAGCAAAAGGCCGGTGTGGCCCGCACCGCTGAGGCCCCCAAGGCGACGCCCGAGGCAGGCGGCGCCCGGGCTCGCCACGCGGCGCACGCCCGGCGCAGCACGCCCCACGGAGAGGCCGCCGCAGCAGGCGCCACCGCCACCCGCCGGGCCGCCCCCAAGGCCGACGCAGCAGGCGCCACCACCACCCGCCAGGCCGCCCCCAGGGCCGCCGCAGCCAGCGCCACCACCCGTCAGGCCGCCCCCAAGGCCGCCGCAGCAGGCACCACCGCCGCCCGCCAGGCCACGCCCAAGGCCACCGCAGCCAGCGCCACCAGCCGCCAGGCCACGCCCAAGGCCACCGCAGCCCGCAAGCTCGCCCCCCGGCTCGTGGCAGGCGCCGCCGGGCTCGCGGCCGCGACCGCAGGGGGCCGGGGCCCGGCCAGGCCCGGTGTGCCCGCCCCGGAGCCGCTCGTGATCGAGGACCTCGCCTGGCGGCGGTTCGGCCTCGTGCTCCAGACGTCCGCCGGCTTCAAGCCGCTGGTCTCGGTGCTGGAACATCCCCACCGCTTCGTGATTGACATGCCGGCAGCCGAGTTTGCCGACCCGGCGCTCAAGCGCACGATCCAGGTCGATCAGGCGGGGATCCGGCAGGTGCGGATGTCCAAGCAAGGGGCCGGCGTGCGCATCGTGCTCGACTGCGAGGCGGCGCCTAGCTTCCAGGTGATGCAGCTGCGCGACCGCTCGATGCTGGTCGTGGCCCGCGCCGGTCAGGAGGACCCGGGCCTCAAGGCGCTCGTCGAGAGGTTCTCCGACGAGGGTGAGGCGGCCGACCCGGCAGAGGGGCAGCAACTGGCGGGCGTGTGGGCGAAGGAGGCGGGCGATCGCCTGACGCTCCACGTCGGCCTCAGCGGGACCACCGCCCTGCGCTACCAGCTCTTCCAGGCCCAGCCCCACCAGCTGCGCCTGCGCGTGCCTGGCGGCGCCTACACCGGCAGCCTGCCTGCGACGGGGCGCCTGCTGCGGCGCGTGGAGGCGGCCCGCAAGGGCAGCACCTGGAACCTGGAGGTGACCCTCGCCGAGGGTCACTACGAGGTGTCCGAGACCCGGGATGATGCAGGCGGCATCACGCTCGTCTGGGAGCGCGTGGACCCCCGGGCCCGCGACGGGATGCCGCTGGTCGTGATCGACCCCGGCCACGGCGGGGCCGATCCCGGCGCCGTGGGCCCCTCGGGACGCACGGAGAAGGCCGCCTGCCTCGGCCTGGCCCGTGGGCTGCGCGACACGCTGCGCCGTCGCGGCTACAACGCCATCCTCACGCGGGGGGTGGACGCCGAGGTCTACCTCGCGCCGCGCCTGGCGATGATCGAGCGCTGGCAGGCCGACATGTTCGTCAGCCTCCACGCCAACAGCCACGCGAGCCACGAGGCCAACGGGCTGGAGACCTTCTGGCGGGAGCCCGGCTCTCAGGCCTTCGCCGAGACGGTACACCGCACGGTGGCGACGCTGCTGCGGCGCCCCGACCGCGGCACCAAGCAGGACCGCCTGTACGTGCTGCGGCACGCCACCGTGCCCTCCCTCCTGCTCGAGACGGGCTTCATCTCCAACCCCGGCGAGGAACGCTGGCTCGACGACCCCGCGCACCAGGGGCAGGCGGCCTTCGCCATCGCAGCGGGAATCGAGAACTTCCGGGCGGCCCCGCTCGTCCACCGGCCCCTCGCAGCACCGGGCAAGCGCCTCGGCGAGGCCCTCATCGCCGCCATGAGGGACTGCCATGCGCCCTGAGGGCGAGCCAGGCGCCGCCACACGGGGTATCATCACCTGGGTTATGTCAGCCAGCTGTGGTGACGCTGGCTCCCGCACGCACGCGGGCGCCCCCTCCGAGGAGATCCGATGGAACTGAAGCAGTACTGGCAGATCCTGTGGAAGCGTCGCTGGTGGGTGCTGCTGGCCTTCTTGCTGGTGGTCGTGACCACCGGCGCGATCACCTTCACGACGGCGCCCGTCTACCAGGCCTCGACCAAGCTGCTGATCGAGCAGCGTGACCGCACGCTGTCGGCCCTCGGCTCCGAGATGGCCAACATGACCGAGCTGTCCAGCCTGTCACGCACGGGCAGCCCGCTGGACACCCAGGCCGAGCTCCTCCGCAGCGTGCCCGTGATCGCCCGCGTGATCAAGCGCGTGAACCTCACGGACGCCGAGACGGGCAACCTCATTGCCACCGAGGACTTCCTCGGCGCCGCGCGCGTCACCCAGATCAAGGGCACGGACATCCTCCAGATCTCCTACGTCCACACCGACCCGATCGTCGCCACCCAGGTGAGCGACGTGTGGGCCCAGGTGTTCCTGGAGCAGAACCGGCAGGCCAACCGCACGGAGGCCTCCAGCGCCGCGCGCTTCATCCAGGGCCAGCTCCAGAAGACCAAGCGGGAGCTCGCCGAAGCCGAGCAGGCCCTGCGAGACTACAAGGCCGCCCACGGCGCCGTCGACCTGACGGAGGAGGCCCGCACCTCCGTCCAGACGATGGCCAACATGGAGGCCGAGCTGCGCCAGGCGACGGCCGCGAAGAATGAGGCCGCAAGCCGGGTCGCGGCCATGCGCTCCAAGCTCGGGATGTCGGCGCAGGAGGCCATGACCTCCTCGGCCATCAGCCAGGACCAGACCATCCAGAAGCTCCGCGGGCAGCTGCTGGAGCTCGAGACCAGCCCCGTGCTGTCGAACGCCTCGCTGACGCCGAACCACCCCGAGGTCAAGGCCATCCAGGCGCAGATCAGCGTGATCCGGCGGGCCCTCGCGCAGGAAGCCGCCGAGGTCGTGGGCCGGCGATACGGCTCCGACAGCGTCCGCTCGAACATGGATCCCATCCGCCAGGGCCTCACGAAGGAGCTCGTGGCGGCGGAGATCGACGCCCTCGGCTTCCAGACCCGCGTCGACTCCCTGTCCCGCGTCGTGGGGGGCTTCAACGGCCGCCTGGCCTCATTGCCGAACAAGGAGCTCAACCTCACGCGGCTGATGCGCAACGCCTCGGTGACGGCCGAGCTCTACAAGATGCTGCTCCAGAAGCACGAGGAGGCGCGCATCCAGGAGGCGATGAACGTGGGCAACGTGCGGATCGTCGAGGAAGCCGTGCTGCCCGAGCGCCCCATCCGGCCCAAGAAGGCCCAGAACATGATGCTGGCCGTCCTCGTGGGCCTGCTCGGCGGCATTGGCCTGGCCATGTTCCTCGAGTACCTCGACGACTCGATCCAGACGGTGGACGACGCCGAGGACGCGGTGCAGCTGACGACGCTGGGCATCATCCCCTGGGTTCGCGACAACGAGGCCGCCCGGCTCATCGCGCTGTCGGACCCGCGGTCACCCGCCTCGGAGTCCTACAGGACGCTGCGCACCAACATCAAGTTCCTCTCCGCGGACAAGCCGCTGCGGACGCTCACCGTGACCTCCGCGGGCCCCGAGGAGGGCAAGTCCACGACCATCGCCAACATGGGCGTCTCGTTCGCCCAGTCCGGCAAGCGCACGCTCATCGTCGACACGGACATGCGCAAGCCCACCGTCCACACCATCTTCAAGCTGTCGAACCGGGAGGGCGTCTCGTCGGTGCTGACGGGCGAACGGACGCTCGAAGAGTGCATCCGGGCGACCGACCAGCCGGGGCTGTTCGTGCTGACGTGTGGCCCCACGCCGCCGAACCCGGCCGAACTGCTGGAGTCTCAGCGGATGCTGAACCTCATCGAGGACCTCAAGGCCCAGTTCGATCTGGTGCTCTTCGACGCCCCGCCGATCATCGCCGTGACGGACGCCAGCGTGCTCGGCGCGCGCCTCGACGGCCTGCTGCTCCTGATGGGCATCAACAAGGTGACGCGCAAGGCGTCCCGCCACGCGCTGTCGCTGCTGTCTCGCGCCAACGTCAAGGTGTGGGGGATGGTCGTCCGCGGCGTCAGGCCTGACAACGACGGCTACTACTACAGCTACTACCACAAGTACTACGGCAAGGTGGACAACCGCCACGACAAGACCCTGCCGACGCCCGCGCCAGCCCCGGCGGCGCGAGGCGGCGGCGAGCCGTCGGACGCCTGAGGCGCGGAGGTCCCTTGGAAGCCCTGGTGTCGCTCGACACGCACTGCCACCTGCTGCCCGGCATCGATGACGGGGCCAGGGACGTCGAGGAGGCCGCGGCGATCGCCGAGGCGCTCGTGGCCTATGGCATCACGCGCGTCGTGGTCACCCCCCACGTGCACCGCGACCTCTACCCCAACACGCGGGCGACCATCCTGCCGGTGGTGGCCGAGACCCAGGCCGCCCTCGCCCGCCGGGGCAGCCCGATGCAGCTCGTGGCAGGGGCGGAGGTGCGCCTGGACCCGGAGAGCTGCACGCCCGACCAGTGGCTCACCTTCGGCGACCTCGGGACGCACATGCTCGTGGAGCTGCCCCCGGGGCTGCCCCTCGTGGCGAACCTCGAGAGCCAGCTGTTCGCGATCCAGGCCGCTGGCATCACCCCCATCATCGCGCACCCGGAGCGGCAGGGCGTGCTGCTCCGAGAGCCCGACGTCCTCGAGCGCTGGGTCGTCGAGCGGGGGATGCTGGCCCAGGGGACGCTCTGCGCGCTTGCAGGCGCGGCCTCGGAGGGGACGGTGCAGGCGCTCGAGGGCTTCCTGCGGCGTGGCCTGATCCACTTCCTCGGCACCGACGTCCACCACGTCGACCGGCGCATCCGGGACCTCTCGCGGGCGGCGGCGCGGCTCGAGGCGCTGGTTGGCCCCGAAAACGCGCGCCTGATCAGGATCGACAACCCCAACGCCCTGCTGGACGGGGGGCCGATCCGCAGGCCCAGCCCCGTCAAGTCCGCTGCGCCCACCGGGCTGCTCCAGCGGCTCCGCGCCACCCTCCGCCTGCCTTGAGAGAGGCCCTGCCATGACCCGCCTGCTCAGCCCCCTCCTCGCCGCCGCCCTGCTGCTGGCAGGCCCCCTGCCACAGGCCATGGCCGCCCCGGCCCCCGCGGCCGCCCCCAAGGTGGACAGCCAGTACACGCTGCGCTACGGCGACACCGTCAACCTCAAGGTGGTGGAGAACGAGAAGCTGACGCTTCAGGACCAGCCCATCCGGCCCGACGGGCGCGTCAGCTTCCCGCTCATCGGCGAGGTTCAGGCCGGGGGCCTGACGCTGCCGCAGCTGACGGACCGCGTCACGCAGGCCTACGGGCGCTTCTTCGTGGACCCTCACGTCGTCATCAACGTCGAGAAGTTCCGGCCGCTGACCATCAACGTGGTGGGCTTCGTGAACCGTCCCGGCACCTACGAGATCAAGGAGCCCGTGCGGCTGCTGCAGGCCATCGCCCTGGGCGGAGGCTACGACCTGCAACGGGCCGAGCTCAAGGACGTGCTGGTGCTGCGCGCCAACGGCGAGGTGCGGCACGCGGACCTCACGGGGGCGCTTTCAGGACGCTCCGACGACAACCTCTGGCTGCAAGACGGCGACACCGTCCGCATCGCGGAGGTCGCGGGTCCAGACTGGTTCCGGCTGCTGCCGCCCCTCGCGTCGGCGCTGAGCATCGGCAGCACCATCGTGCTGCTCATCGTTCAGACCCAGGCCCAGCGCTGACCGGCGTTGCGGGGGCGTGGGCAGCGGGTACGTGGGGAAGAGGGCGAGAGGAGCAGGGGTGGGGTGAGGCGACGCGCGCTTGACACGTCCGTCCGGTGGCTGCCGGTCGTTGCCTGCGTGATCGCCGCCGGCTGCGCGCCGAACGGTGGGCGGCCATCGGCGGGCCTGCAGCCGCCGCGGGCCGCGACGACGCGGGCGCCGCGCCCCGTCACGCCGCTGGCCTCCGCCCCCGTGGTGCAGACGCCGGCCTCGAGCCCCACCCCGGCCGCGCCGGGCATGCCCGCCGGGCCGCCCACGCCGACGCCGCAGCCCAACGCGACGGCCAGCGCCGGGGGTTCGTCGGGGGGCAGCTCCGGCGGGGGCTCGTCGGGGGGAGGCAGCCGCCCGTCCGCCACGGGCCTGGCGGGCGCCGTGCTGCTGCCGGGCCGCCTGCTGAACGAGTCCGGGGCCTCGATTGTGTCCAACAACGGGGGCGCGGTGCTCGCGAACAACGGGGCGGCCATCATCGCCAACAACGCGGGCCGCATCATCGCGAACAACGCCGGTCGCTACCGCGTGCTCGCCACTGAGCCGCAGCGCGCGCTGACCAGCGCCTTCCTGTACCTCACAGACCGCGACGAGCGCTTCTACCTCGACGCTGGTCGCGCGCTGACGGCCACGCTGGACAGCCGTGGCAACTATGCCTTCGCCAGCGGCTACCCCGTCGGCCGCGACGTCATCGTCAACGCGCTGGCCAACGACAACCTGCGGCTCGTGGGCTTCATCGTGCCCACTGCCAGCGGCGGCACGCTGGACCTGACGCTCGGCTCGACGCTGGCCACGGAGTGGCTGCGGGGCGAGGCGCTCCGGGCCGGGCGGCTGCTCTCGAGCTACGACGCCACCCGCGTGCGGCAGCTCGCGGCCGACACGCAGGCCGCCGTCGTCAGCCAGGCCATCACCGCCGTCCGGACGATCACGGACGGCCTGGGCCGGGCCCTGACCGTCGGCGTGTTCGACCTGCGGGCGGACCACACGCAGGACCTGCGCAACCAGTACGTCGTCGCCATCTCCGCCGCTGCGGCCAACAACGCGGCCATCAAGGGGATCTCGGACGCCTGGAAGGTCGTCACAGGCAGCCGGCCCGCGGCCGTCACCTCGGTGCTCGGAAGCGGCCGCGAGCCCGCCGTGGACGCCGTCGACTTCCTGCGCTTCGGCTTCGCCACCGGAGACACGCGCGACGGGCAGACCACGCCGCCCGCCGAGGTCCCGCTCGGGTTCAACTACGGCGTCGCCGTGGGGCCCGCGGGCGACGTCTTCCTGAGTTGCTATGCGCGGCAGGGAAGCTCGGGACACATCCGCTGGCTCAAGCCCAACGGCGAGATCCGGACGCTGTGGCTGCCCACCTACCCCCTGGCCGCCCCGACGGCGGTGGCCCTGGAGAAGCCGCCCACGGGCGACCCGAACGACCCAGGCTCCGTGCTCGTCGTCGACTCGGCGGGCCACGCGGTCTACCGCGTCCCCCTCATCGACGCCCCGGACCCCGCGCGAGACCTGGTGCAGGCCCCGTGTGCCACCACCGGGTTCCTCGTGGAGCGCAAGGGCATGCGCGTGGTGGCAGGCGAGGCCACGCCCCTGAGCCCGCTGCCGGCCGAGGAGCCCTGCCTGGGGTTCTTGCTCCAGACCCACCCGTTCATCGTGCGGCCCGCCAGCCAGGCGGAGTACCGGCCGGCGAACTTCAGCTCGCCGCTCCACTCTCGCTGGCGCGCGGAGGACGAGGGCGTCCGCCAGTACGAGCCCGGCGGCGCCACGGTTCCCTCGCCGGCCCGCTACGCCCACCTCGACCAGCCCACGGACGTGGCCCTCGACGAGCTCGGCAACATCTACATCGCCGACAAGAACAACCACCGCATCCGCTTCATCCCCAGCGAGCAGGCGATCGCCCAGCGCACCGCCTGGTTCGACCACCGCGCGCCGCAGCTCACGGGCAACCAGGAGATCGACAGCCTGGGCGCCTCCACGGTCATGGCCGCGGGGGCCATCTACACCATCGCCGGCAACCCGCGCTGGGACCCCGCCCAGACCCCGTCCCCCGGGCAGGCCACGGGGTGGCTCGGAGAGTTCGGGGGCGACGGCGGCCCGGCGCAGCTCGCCCGCCTCGACCAGCCGGCCGCCCTGGCCTTCAACGCCGCCGAGAAGTGCCTCTACGTGGCCGACTTCGACAACAACCGCGTCCGCAAGATCCACCGGGACACCGGCCTCATCACCACCGTGGCAGGGAGCGGGACGACGGTCCAGAACAACGGCCGCGGCGAGATTGACCTCGCGCCCGGGTACGGCGGCGACGGAGGACCTGCGGCGGCAGCCCGGCTCGCCAGGCCGCGGGCGCTGGCCTTCGACGCGCGCCAGCGGCTCTTCATCGCGGACGGCGGCAACGGCGTGATCCGCATGGTCGACGTGGACGCGAACCGCACCATCACGACGGTCGCAGGTCGCGCTTACAGCGCGAACGCCAGCGGCGGCGACCAGGACGGCGACGGCGACGCCCGCTCGTACGTGGACATCTACGCGATGGAAAAGCTGGCGGTGGACCCCGCCGGCAACGTGCTCTTCAACGAGATGCGTCACGGCCGCCTGCGCAAGCTCTGGCGGCAGTGGGACTAGGAGGCCTCGATGTCGCCGTCCCGCCTTCCTGGCTGCCACCTCGCCGCGCTCGGCCTCTCGCTGCTGCTCGCCGGCTGCCTGGCGGGCAAGGGCCAAACGCTCACCACGCCGCAGCGTCCGCCCGGCGCCGACGCCCGAGGCAGCCGCCTTCCCACGGGCCCTGCGGCGCCCGGCCCGCTGCTGGCGCTTCCCGGGCGCCAGCTGGCGTTCGTGGCGCTGACCAGCGCCGCCGACGTGGCGGGCCGGGTGGCGCTCGTCGCCGTGAACGTGCCCGAGTTCGCCAACAGCGCGGCACCCTACAGGGTGTCTGCCGCCCGGCCCGCCGGGCGGGCGATCATCACGGTGGGCACGCTCACGGACCAGTTCTACACGCGAAACGGCGCCGTGGTCACGGCCACCACCGACCTCGAGGGCGTGTTCACGGTGCCAGGTGGACGCCCCTCGAGCGGCCCCAGCGTCGTGAGCGCCCTGCTGGCAGGAGGCCACCAGCTCTCGGCCATCCTGCCCGAGGGCCAGGCCAGCGGCACCCTCGACGAGGCCACCACGATGGTCACGGAGATGGCCCGCTGGCAGCTTGCCCCGACGGCCGTGGCAACCCGGCCGGACGTCACGGACGTGGCGTCGGGCACCTGGACAGCCCTGGCCGCTGACTCGCGGGAACTCCTCGGCGGAGACCCTGACGACCTGTCGCTCGAGGCCCAGGCCGTCGCCAGCGGCACGCGCATCCCTGCCCTGCAGCGCGGCGCGGGTCACGTGCTGCGCAACGCCTATGTGGCCTACTTCGGCAGCCGTGCCACGGCGGCAGGCAGCGGCATCAGCACCCCGCCGCAGGCCAACTCGCTCTCCGACCTCTGGCTCTCCGTGCTGGGGTTCCGCCCGCTCGCCCTGACGCGCGTGGCGGGCAACGGCGTGCGGGGCTTCGAGCGGAGCGAGGGCAGGCCGGCCGCCGAGGTGCCCCTCGCGACGCCTCGCGACGTCGTCACGGACCACCTCGGCAACGTCTGGTTCTCTCAGCTCGACAACCACCTGATCAGCGTCGTGCCCCGCTACACCACCACAGGACCCCTCTTCGGCGCCAGCGAGCCGTTCCTGGCGGCAGGCAACATCTACAACGTCGCGGGCGTGCCGGGCGGCGTGGCGAGCGTCGAGGCCTGGGAGGCTCAGTACGTCGCATCCGGAAGCAACCCGCCCGTGGCGAGCGGCACCCTGATCTTTGGCCCCGACCGCCTCGCGCTGGAGCGCGACGGCGCCGGCAGCCACCTGTTCTTCACGGCGCCGCTGGCGGGCCGGGTCATGCTGGTGCCCAACAGCTCCTTCACGCGCTACGGCACCACCTGGCAGGCCGGCAGGCTCCACACCGTCGCAGGCCGGGGCCTCGCGCCGGCCGACCCCACGGGGTGGCCCGCCGTGAACGGGCAGCCGGCCACCCAGGGCGGCCTATGGGCCCCCACGGGCCTCGCACGGGACGCGCAGGGCAACCTCTGGATCCTCGACGCGGGCAACGGCCAGCCCAACACCGGGGAGCTTTTCGTGGTGCGAGCCTCCGACGGGCTCCTGTTCCGGGTGCCGCTGCAACAGAACGGCGTGCGGCTCCACCCGGACGGTGCCCGGGACCTCGAGCTCTCGCCGTCGGGGACCGAGCTGTACCTCGCTGACACCCGGCGCCACTGCATCTTCAAGATGCCCCGGCCGGTGAACGCCACCATCGCCGCCTACGACGCCGTGCCACCCGTCCCCCTCGAGGTGGAGCGCGTCCTCGGCAAACCCGGGCAGGCGGGCTTCCTCGACTTCACCCTGCCGGGGTTGCCCGTCCCGGCCATCGAGGACCTCAGCGCCGGCGTTGAGGAGCCATCCGGCGACCTCACCACCGACGGGGGCCCCGTGGCCTCCGCGTCGGTCAAGGTACTGCTTGACTCGCCCTCCGCGATCACCTTCGACGGCCTTGGCCGCCTCGTCGTGGGTGACCAGGGGACCGGCCGCATCCGGCTGCTCCACGCGGGCGCGGTCTACACCCTCGCGGGCGGGCTCGCGACGCCCTACATCACGGGTGACGCCCGGCTGGCGTTCCTGCCGGGCATCAGCGGGCTCTGCTGGAGCCCGACGGACGGGACCATCCTGGTCACCGACGAGCGCGAGGCCGTGGTGAGACGCCTTCACACCCAGCGAGGGATCCTGGAGTAGGCGTCCTCGCCATCCCCGAACGCTCGCCCGCAGCCAGCCCCCACCGGGTGCCAACCCGCGTGGGGATTGGCTTTTCGGGCTTGATTCGTTTGTGAAGTTATATTAAGCTTACCTCTGTCCGTTCCCGCCCCAAACCGGGGCGGGGCATCACATACAGCCAGCTTGGGCTCAGCACAACGCTTGGAGGGCACGGCGATGAACCAAGGTCTACTCGACACCACGGCAGCGGCGGTGGTGAATGGCGCGGCGCAGCCCCTGTTTCCCCGGGCACCTTCCACGGCCGACGCGAGCCTCGCAGCCTTGCTGCAGCGCGCCCCGCTCGATACGGCCACCGTGCTCGCCGCCGAGGACAGGCTCGGGGAACCCATCTCGGGCACCTGGGTCGGCAGCGGGCAGGCCTCGGCGCTGGTACCTCCCGACGGGGTCTTGATCGTCGCCGGGCCCGCCTGGCTCGAGGGCGCCCCCGAGGCCCGCGTCGCCGAGGCGGTCGCGGCAGGGGCCAGCGGCCTGCTGGTGGTGTCAGCGCGCCCCGAGCGGCCTGTGCCGGAGGCCGCCGTGTCGGCCGCACGCCGGCACGCCTTGCCCCTGGTGGTGGTGGCCCATCCCCACACCCCTGAGGAGGTCGCCCAAGAGCTGGAGGCGCAGTTGGCGCCGGCTGGGCCAGGCCTGGCTGGCACCGATGCCACGCTGCAGCGCAGGCTGCTGGACCTGGTGCTGGACGGCTCCGGCCTCGAGGCGCTGGCCCGCACGCTGGCCCGGGCCTTGGAGCGGACCGTCGTCGTGGAGGACAGGCAGTTCAACCTGCTGGCGATCGGCCAGGCGGGTGCCATGGGCGACCCCTTCGTGGACGAGCTCATCGTGAACAAGGGCACGCCCGTGGAGGCCATCAAGGCCTGGGAGGCAGACGGCACCCTGGCGACACTGCGCAAGCACCGGCAGCCCGTGCACCTGGCGCGCGGTCCCCGCCCGGTGGACGCCCCGCGCAGCATCCACCCGCTCGTCATCAACGGCGAGGTCCACGGTTACCTCTCGGTGCTGGCTGCCGAGCCGCCCGTCGGCGCCCTGGCCTCCGCCATCGAGCAGGGGGCGCTGGCCGCTGCCCTGGAGCTCCTGAAGCAACAGGGCGCCACGGAGTCAGAGCAGAAGCTCAAGCGAGACTTCTTCCGGGACCTCCTGGCCGCCGAGACGCCTGCGGCCGTGGAGACGCTGCGGCGGCGGGCGACCTATCTCGGGTACCCGATGAACGCCACCTACTGGGTCGTGGCCGTCGAATTCGACGAGAAGCCGCTCGATGACGTGCAGCCCGAGGACGTGCAGCGGCTGGTGGGGGTGCTCAACGCCCTGCTGAGCTTCCGGCAGGCCGTCGTGATCAACCAGATCAGCGGCGCCAGCATCCTCTACCCGCTGCGAGAGGGCCAGCCCACCGCGGAGAAGCTGGCCCAGCTGGCGCAGGCCATCCAGCAGAAGGTGGGGGCGGCCTCGCCGGGGTGGGGCGTGTCGATCGGCATCGGCCAGCTGCACGAGGGGCTGCTGGGGGTGCCCCAGAGCTTCCGCGAGGCGCTCCACGCGCTCAAGATCGGGCGCCACACGCGCGGCGCCCACCACACCACGTTCTTCACGGATCTCGGCATCTACCGGATGCTGCTGCAGTTCGCGCAGAGCCACGACCCCAACGAGTTCTTCTGTGAGCCCCTTCAGCGGCTGATCGAGTACAACCAGCAGATGGACAAGGAGCTCGTGAAGACCATCGCCGCGTTCCTCGAGTGCAACGGGAACCTGACGGAGACCTCCACCCGGCTGTTCATCCACCGTAACACGCTGAAGTACCGCCTCGAGCGCATCCGGGACATCACGCAGATCGACCTCGACGACGCGGAAAACCGGCTGATGCTGCACCTCGGGCTCAAGATGAACCAGGTGATCAACTACCTGCGGTGAGGCGCGCGAGCACCAGGCAGGCACCCGCCAGCCCGAGGTCGGGGCACCACCCGGCCTCGGGCAGCTCGGGGGCGAGCAGGGCGCCCCACCCACCTGTCAGCAGCAGGGCCTCGGCGCCGTCGACCTCGGCGCGCATGCGCGCCACGAGGTGCCGCACCGCCCCCACATGGCCGAGCACGACGCCGGCCTGGATGGCCGTGAGGGTGGAGCTGCCGAGCGCCGCCGGGGGCAGGTCGACGGGCACCTCCGGCAGCAGGGCGGTGCGCCGCCAGAGGGCGTCTCGGGCCGTGGTGAGGCCGGGCAGGATGGCCCCGCCCCGCACCCGGCCGGCCGGGTCCACCAGCGTCAGGGTCGTGGCGGTGCCCAGGTCGATCACGATGCCGGGGCCCTGCGACGCCCACAGCGCCACCGCATTCATCAGCCGGTCAGGGCCGAGCGAGCCGGGCGGGTCGTAGGCCACCGTGAGCCCGTGGGGGCTCGCAACGTCCAGCGCGTGGACGGTGCAACCTGCCAGGCGCCAGCGAGCAGCCAGCGCATGGGACACCTCTGGCACCACGGACACGATCCCCACGAGTGGAGCCGGGGCCTCGCTCGCCAGGGCCTCCGCCGTCGGCAGCCGCCCCTCCCCCACGGGCGTGGCGCCATCGAAGGCCAGCCAGCGGACATGGGTGTTGCCCACGTTGACGACGGCATAAGGGCCCGTTGAATGGGCCGGCCCCCGATCGCCCCCGTTGCCAGACCCCACCGAGCGTGGTACCCTTGTGCTTCGTGCCATTGCGCCGCCTCAACTGTCTCAACCCCCACCGGAGGTCCATACCCATGTCCAAGCGCTGTGATGTGTGCGCGAAGGGTCCCACGACCGGCCACAACGTCAGCCACTCCATGGTGCATACCAAGCGCCGCTGGATGCCCAACCTGCAGACCGTCCGCGCTCAGATCAAGCCCGGCCTCGTTCGCCGCGTCAAGATCTGCACGTCTTGCCTGAAGGCGGGCAAGATCACCCGCGCGGTGTGAGTGCCAGCACCTGTGAAGGCCCGGACCTGACGGTCCGGGCCTTTTCGTTGGTCCAAGGAGGCCCGAGGCGCTCAGGTCACGAGCCCTTCGAGCTGCTCCCGGTCGACCTCGTAGCGCTCGTTACAGAAATGGCACCGCACCTCGGCCCGACCGTCCGTGACGATCATATCCCGGAGCTCGTCGGGGCCTAGCAGGCGCAGCGCATTCAGCACGCGGTCAAGATCGCAGTGGCAGTTGAACCGGACGCCGAGGTCCTCCTGGAGGATCTCGACGTTGAAGCCCTCGAGCGCCCGCTCGAGGACCTGCACGAGCGAGAGGTGGGCCTGGGCCATCTCGGAGAAGGGCGGCAGAGACTGAATGGCCTGCTCCAGCCGCTCGGCAATCTCATCGCCAGCATCGGGCAGCAGCTGTACCAGCAGCCCCCCTGCGCTGACGACGCGGCCGTGTTCCACGTAGATGCCGAGAGACACTGCCGAGGGGATCTGCTCGGAGTGGGCAAGGTAGGCCGTGATGTCGTCTGCAATCTCGCCGCTGGTGAGGGCCACGGTGCCCGTGTAGGGCCGCCGCCCGAGGTCGTATGTGACGCTCAGCGTGCCCCTACGGCCGACGGCTCCACCGACGTCGAAGTGGCCGTCCGAGCGGGGCGGCAGCTCGACCGCGGGGTTGCCCACGTAGCCGCGCACGGTGCCGTCCGTGCCGGCGTCCACGAAGATGCCGCCAATGGGGCCGCCGCCGCCTAACCGCATGTTGAGACGCCCGGACTTGCGCAGGGTGGCGGCGAGCAGCAAGGTGCCCGTCATCGCCTTTCCCATGGCCGCCGCAGCGGTGGACGAGAGGTCGTGGCGGACCCGGGCCTCCTCGGCGAGGTCCGTGGTGCGGATCGCGACGGCCCGGATACGGCCCCCGGCCGCCGTGGCCTTGACGAGGTGGTCCCGGATCATCCCCGCCCCCTGCCCCGGGCAGGCGTGGGCTTGACGGTGGCCGTCAGGCCGACCACCAGGTTGGCCATCTCGATGGCCGTCACGCCGGCCTCCCATCCCTTGTTGCCGCCCTTGGTGCCCGCCCGCTCGATGGCCTGCTCGATGGTGTCCGTCGTCAGCACCCCGAAGACGATCGGCACGCCGGTGCCGAGCGTCGCGTTCTGCACGCCCTTTGCAGCCTCACCCGCCACGTAGTCGAAGTGGGGGGTGGCGCCGCGGATGACGGCCCCGAGCGTCGCGACGGCGGCGTAGCGGCCAGAGGCGGCCACCTTTTGCGCGAGCAGGGGGATCTCGAAGGCGCCTGGCACCCAGTACACGTCGATGTCGTCGCTGCTGCCGCCGTGACGGACGATGGCATCCTCGAAGCCCGACAGCAGACGGGAGCCGATGAGCTCGTTGAAGCGGGCGATCACGACCGCGAAGCGGGTGCCCGGGGCGACGACCAGGTGGCCGGAGATGTGCTGCATGGGGGTTGCTTCCTCCGTCGGGCTGAGGGGCGCCAGGTAGGGGCCTGCAACGCCGTGAATGGTTGTAGCTGGAACCCACCGGACTTGTCAAAACGAGAGGGCTGAAATCCGCGCCTCACCGTCACGAGCCGGCCCATCTCATGCTATGATGACGAGGGATCCGGGGGAGGCCATTTCGTGCCTCGCGTCGAGGCAGTGCTGCCACGACCGGGTCTTCACGCCGTCGCCTCCCGGGGCCAGACCCGGGAGGGCCGCTTCCCGCCAGAGCCCATGCCCCGGACCCGCACCGCGCCCAACCAGATGATCCGGCCGATGACGAGCTCCCGCAACGGGCTGGGCGAACTCGTTATCGGCGGCTGCACGGCGCGCGACCTCGTCCGCGTCCACGGCACGCCCCTGCTCGTGCTCGACGAGGAGACCATCCGCGTCGCGTGCCGGGCCTACGTCGAGGCACTTGGGGCCCACTACCCGCCCGGCGGCCGGGTGCTCTACGCCAGCAAGGCCCTCGCCGTGATGGCCGTCCATGCGCTGGTGCACCAGGAAGGGCTGGGCCTCGATGTCGTCTCGGCGGGCGAACTGCACACGGCCCTGAAGGCCGGCGTACCCGCCTCGGCCTGCGTGTTGCAGGGCAATAACAAGACGCCCGAGGAGTTGCTTGGCGCCCTCTCGGTCGGCATCGGCCGCATCAACGTGGACAACCTCGACGAGCTGCGGCTGCTGCTCGCCCTCACAGACATCCACGGCCACACCGTGGACGTCCTCCTGCGCGTCGCCCCCGGCATCGAGGCCCACACGCACGAGTTCATCCGCACGGGCCAGGAGGACTCCAAGTTCGGCCTCGACCTGCGCAGCGGCCAGCTCGACACTGCGCTCCGGCTGCTCGCCGGGCAGTCGCGCGTCCGGTGGCTGGGGCTCCAGGCCCACATCGGCTCCCAGATCTTCGACTCGAGCGCCTTCGAGCGCACGGCCGAGGTGATGGTCGCGCTGCTGGCCGAGCTGCGCGACCGCCACGGCGTCGTCGCCGAAGAGCTCGACCTGGGGGGCGGGCTGGGCATCCCCTACGTCCCGACCGACGACCCGCCCTCGATCGACGAGACGGTGGCCTGCGCGGCCCGGGCCGTCCTGGCCGCCTGCGACGCCCACGGTTACCCGGCCCCGCGCCTGGTCATGGAGCCAGGCCGCTCCATCGTCGGGCCCGCGGGCGTCAGCCTCTACACCGTCGGGGCCCGCAAGGAGGTGCCCGGCGTGCGGACGTACGTGGCCATCGACGGCGGCATGGGCGACAACCCGCGCCCGATCACCTACGGGGCCGTCTACACGGCCGAGCCGGCAGGGCCCGCGCTCGAGGCCGAGGAGACCGTGACGATCGCCGGGCGCTACTGCGAGTCGGGCGACGTGCTCATCCACGACATTCGCCTGCCCAAGCTGCGGGCGGGCGACCTGCTCGCCGTGTTCGGGACGGGCGCCTACACCTACGCGATGGCCAGCCAGTATAACCGCTGCGGCAGGCCCGCCGTCGTGCTGGTCGGGCAGGGCCACGCCGAGGTCATCTGTGCCCGGGAGACGCTCGACGACCTCGTGCGCCTCGACCGGCTGCCGGCCAGGCTGCGGGGGCCAGCGCCGTGAGCCCCAGCCCCGCCATCACCCAGTTCCTGGCGAGCCTTCGCTGGCAGGACATCCTCGACATCCTGCTGGTCAGCTTCGTGCTGTACAGATTCTTCCTGCTGATCAAGGGCACCCGGGCCGTCCAGCTGCTGCGCGGGATGCTGCTGCTGCTGCTGGCCTACCTCGTCAGCCACGCCCTCGGGCTCAACACGATCACGTGGCTCGTGCAGAGCACCGCGACGATGATCATCGTCGCCATCCCCGTGGTGTTCCAGCCGGAGCTACGCCGGGCCCTGGCCCACATCGGGCAGGGCGAGCTGTTCCGAGGTGGCGAGCTGCTGTTCCAGCGCCGCAGCGTGAGCACGCCGGAGGTGCTCGACGAGGTGATGGGTGCCGTGAAGTTCCTGTCCCGCCAGAAAATCGGGGCGCTCATCATCCTCGAGCGCAATACCGGGCTCAACGAGTTCATCGAGACGGGGACGCCGCTCGATGCGCTCGTGACGACGGACCTGCTCGGCACCATCTTCGTGCCCGCCTCGCCGCTCCATGACGGCGCCGTCATCATCCAGAGCGACCGCATCGCCGCAGCGGGCGCCGTGTTGCCCCTCTCGGAGGGCATGCGCCGCGGGAGCCCCGGCGGCAGCGGCAAGCGCCAGGTCGGAACGCGCCACCGAGCTGCCATCGGCCTCACCGAGACCACCGACGCGATCGCCGTCGTCGTCTCCGAGGAGACGGGCACGGTGTCGGTGGCGAGCGGCGGCCAACTCCGCCGCCACCTGACGGAGGAGGCCCTGAAGGACCTGCTCGCGGGCGCCTTCACCCAGGTGCGCCGCCCCGCCCACACCCAGCCCCTCACGATGCTGTTGCGCAGGCCCCATGCAGCCGAAGAACTCACCACCCCCCACTAGCGCGGCCCCCGCGCAGCAGAGCAACTGGCCCTTCCTGGTCATCGCGGTGCTGATGGCCGTGGTGCTGTGGCTCTTCGTGCGCACGGGCGCCCAGCCGGCGACGCAGCGCACGGTGCTGGCGACGGTGTCCATGACGGCGGGTGGCCCCGGCCTGGTCGTCTCCCCCCCGCGGGTCGAGGTTCGGCTCGAGGGAGCGGGCGGTGCCGTCGAGCAACTCAAGCCCGAAGACCTCGACGTGGTGGTCGACCTGACTGGACACAGGGAGGGAGACCTGATACCGTTGACGGTCGTTCCCCCGCAAGGGCTCAAGGTTTTGGG
This sequence comes from Candidatus Sericytochromatia bacterium, assembly GCA_035285125.1. GTDB lineage: Bacteria > Cyanobacteriota > Sericytochromatia > S15B-MN24 > JAQBPE01 > JAYKHL01. The sequence continues at coordinate 50,260 of JAYKHR010000004.1, forward strand.
GACGAACGTCAGCCAAGTGCGCGTCGTGCGCCCGGTCTCCCCCGGCCCGTGATCGAGCCTCCTGCCGCGATGTCCAACGACGCCCCTCAGCACGCCTGGCCCGGCCTTGACCGCGAGCGCCTGCCTCGTCACGTCGCGGTGATCATGGACGGCAACCGCCGCTGGGCGAAGCGCAAGCTGCTGGGCGGCTTCCAAGGCCACCGCGCCGGCGTCGAGACCGTTCGCACGCTGGTGCGCCTGTGCCGCGAGGTCGGCATCCCCCACCTCACGCTGTACGCGTTCTCCACCGAGAACTGGCAGCGTTCCGAGGAAGAGGTCTCGTTCCTGATGACCCTCTTCGAAGAGGTGATCCAGCGGGAGCTCGCTGACCTGCACCGCAACCAGGTCCGGCTGCGCTTCATCGGCGAGGTGGCGGGCCTGCCGCAGACCTTGCAGCGCCACATCCGGCATGCCGAGGACCACACGGCGCACAACGAGGGGCTGACGCTCAACATCGCCACCAACTACGGCGCGCGGCGCGAGCTCGTGCGGGCGGCCCAGCGGCTGGCCCAGCGCGTGCAGGCTGGCGACATGGCGCCCGAGGCCATCGACGAGGCCGCCATCGCAGCCGAGCTGCACACCGCCGGCCAGCCAGACCCGGACCTCCTCATTCGCACGAGCGGCGAGGCGAGGCTCAGCAACTTCCTGCTGTGGCAGCTGGCCTACACCGAGCTCTACCTGACGGACGTGCTCTGGCCTGAGTTCCGGCAGCCCCACTTCCTCGACGCCCTGCTGAGCTACCAGGCCCGCGAGCGTCGCTTCGGCGGCACGGGCGGCGCCGCGCAGATCGCGGCAGCCCGCTGAGGCCCTGATGGCCAGGGGTCCAGCCCAGGTCCACCTGCTACACGGCGACGACGCCTACGCGATGTCGGAGGCGCGCAAGCGCCTGGAAGCGGCCGTCCTGGACCCGACGTGGCGCGAGTTCAACCTCACGGTGTTCGGCCCGGACGCGAGCCCCAACCAGGTGCTGGGGGCCCTCCAGACGATGCCGTTCGGTGCCGGGGGCCGCCTGGTGGTGGTCAAGGATGCCCCCTGGCTGGCCGGCAAGGTCGAGGAGGCGGGCGTCGAGGCGCTCGAGCAGGCACTGAGCCAGCAACCGGTGGGCTGGGCACCGCAGGCGCACCTGCTGCTGCTCGCCACCAAGGCGGACAAGCGCTTGAAGCTGATCAAGGCCATCGCGGCGGCCGGGCAGGTCACGGAGCTGTCCGAGGTCAAGCCCTGGCAGGTGGAGGAGCGGCTCGGGCCCTGGGTGCACGAGCTGGCGGGCTCCCTGGGACGCCGCATCACGCCCGACGCGGTGTCCGCCCTCCTGCTGGCGACGGGGGCCGATCGCCGGCGCATCCACTCCGAGCTGGAGAAGCTCGCGGCCGGGGCGCCAGACGCAGCGCCCATCACGGCGGGACTGGTGCAGGAGCTGGTCCAGCAGCACGACGTTGCCATCTTCGCGCTGACGGACGCGCTGGCGCGGCGGCGAGCCGGCGACGCACTGGTGGCGCTCCAGGCGCTGCTGGTGACGGAACACCCGCTCAAGGTGGTGAGCGCCGCCGCCACCATCCTCCGGGGCTGGGCACGCCTCAAGCAGCTGCAAGAGCGGGGCCTGCGGCCGGAGCAGATCGCCCGGGAGCTGGGCGCGAACTCCGACTTCAAGGTGCGCAAGGACCTCGGGCTCCTCACGGCCTGGCGCGCCGTCGAACTCGACGCGGCGCTCGACGCGCTGCTGGGGGTCGATCTGGCGATCAAAGCGGGGCGCTGGCCTCCGGAGGCCCACGGCGTGCTGCTGACACGCGCCGTGGCCGCCATGCTCACATCGTCGGGCGCGCGGCCGGGGTAGAATGGGGAAGTCCCCCGCTGCCCCGGAGCCCCGATGAGCCCCCGCAACCGAGACGCCTCCCCCGACGCCCCCCACGACCTCGACGCGCTGGTCGCCACGGTCGGGCAGCTGTCCGAGCAGCTGGCCCAGGCCGAGGCGCGCCTGCGTGAAATGGGCATCGCCGATGCCACCACGGGGCTGTTCAGCTACCGCTACTTCCTCGGCCGGATGGCCGAGGAAGTGGCCCGCGCGGATCGCTTCAACCTCGAGGTGAGCTGCCTGATGTTCGGGCTGGACCAGCCCAGCTTCGAGGGGTTGCTGGAGGTCGCGGGCCGCCTGAGGGAGGCCTGCCGGCAGTACGACATCCCCGCGCGCTGGGGCAAGCACGAGCTGGTCATGCTGCTGCCCGCCACGGACCTGGACGGTGCCCAGACCTTCGCCGAACGGTTCCGCCTGCAGGTCGCCGAGGCCTACAGCGACCACGAGAGCCTCCAGGGCCTGACGCTCTCCATCGGCCTCGCCACCTACCCGCGCACGGGCGTCGAGGACGCGGAGCAGCTGCTCGCGGCCTGCGACGAAGCAGCCTTCCGGGCCCGCGGCGAGGGTGGCAACCGCACCGTCATCCGGCGCTGAGGCCTTCGCTACCGGGGCTCCACACGCACGTTGTCGTGCGCCACGATGTTGCCAGCCCCCCGCAACGCCAGCCAGTGGGGCCGCTGCGTGAGCATCGGGACGCTCAGCGTCGCGAGGGAGACACCGTCGAGGAACACCCGCGTGCGTCCCGTCGTGCAGTCGACCTCCGCCCCGAGGCGCCGCTTCTGGCCGGCGCTCGTGGCCACGGGCGTCGCGAACAGCCGGGCCCAGCCCCGCGACTGGAACGGCGCCGCGTTCGTGGCGGCCCAGACCTCGTACCACGTCGGCTTGATGAGCACCTCGAGGTAGTTCACGGGGTCGAGGTAGTACACCTGCGTTCCCTGGTCCCCCGTGGGGCTGTAGGTGTAGCTGCGCAGCGGCGTGACGTCGAGCTCGGTGAAGTACCGGGCGGGCAGCAGGCCGTCCGAGGTGCCGAAAGCGGTCCCCCGGTAGCGTCGGAAGCTCAGGTAGGCCAAGTTGGCCAGCCCGTCATGCAGGTACTGCCGGCTGCCGGCGTGATCCACGACACGCCAGCGAACGGCAGGCATCCAGTCATATGAGAAGCCCTCGGCGCGCGGGTCGACGAAATCGCCCGGGTCGCTGCCGAGCGCATCGGCGTCGAAGTGGCGCAGCCACGGGCTGCTCGCCCCGGAGGGAGTTGGCGTCGGCGAGGGGGTCATGCTCGGCGGGGACGTCGGCGCCACGCTGGCAGTGGGCGTGGGGGATGCCCCCGGCGACGAGGGCTCGACGGCAAGGGAGAACACGCTGAAACGCCCCTCCGGCGTCACGGCGTCGTTGGTGAAGGCCAGCCTGACGTGGCGAGCCGTCACGGGGGCGAGCAGCGGCTTGCGCTCGGCGAACCAGCTCGTGTTGCGCAGCGGGCCCGTGGCAGGCGTCCACGTGACGCCATCCGACGAGGTCTCCACGCGGAATGTGGCGCCCCCCGTGAAGGGCCTCAGCTTGACCGTGACCGCGTCCATCACGCGCGGCGCGCCGACGTCGACGGCCAGCCAGGCGGCGGCCGGACGCCACTCGGCACACGCCCACTGGGTGGCCGCATCACCGTCGATCGCCCGGTCGGGGAGCAGCGCGCCGTAGCTGCTGCTGGCGGTGGCGACGCCGCCGGCCACCTGGGCCAGCGCAAAGGGCTGAGGTGGGGGGCCTTCCGGGGGCGCGAGGGCGAGCGTGAGGGAGAACTCGAAGCCGTCCCCCGTCGGGTTGTCGAAGGTCAGCTCCGCCTGCCGCACCTCGCCAGGCGCCAGGCGCGGCCAGCGGGCCGGCAGCTCCGAGGCCACCAGCCTTCGCTCGCTCACGCAGACGGGGCTCACCGAGACGGGGGCCCCCCCCACGTGCGTCAGCTGCACCCGGACCGAGGTGCGCCCCTCGCGCAGGCTGTGGCTCACCTCCTGGGGCTCCACCCAGGCAGCGAGCGCGGCCGATTCCTCGTCCACGGGAAAGGCGGCGCCGTGCAGTGGGTCGACCCGGAAGCGCAGCTGCGCCTCCTGGGTGGCCTCAGGCGCAGCCAGGGTCAAGGTGGCTGGGGGCGGGTCCCCGACCCGCCCGGGGGTGAGGGCCTGACAGCCCCCGACGAGCGCGGCGGCAAGCCCCAAACGGATGCCTCGTGTCATGGCGTGTTCCCTCCTCCCAACGTGTCCCCGGGCCCGGCTCATGGGCCCACCAACTGCACGGCCTGGTAAAGGTTGCCGGCCTCGCCGGCCGGGCCGAGATCCCAGACCAGCCCCCAGAAGTACCGCCGGTCTGGCTGAAGGGGCGGCGAAGCGCCGGCCCCGTCCCAGATGAAGGTGCGCGGGGCAGGCGGCAGGCGCCCGCTCTGGTAGAGCAACTCGAAGGAGCGGCCCCCCTGCGAATGAACCCGGAAGCGGTACCCCTCAGGCCGATGGGCCGGGGGCTCCCAGCGGAAGGTCACGGGCCACGTGACGCGGGCATCCATCGAGGGCTGGTTCAGCATCCCGCGCTGCCCGAGGTCGACGGCAGGGAAGGCCGCGCCCCGCTCACCCGTGACGGGCAGCGAGCGGCTGCGCCAGTAGCCCACACGGTCGCGCTGGGTGTCGTTGTAGTAGTGCACCATGTAGTCGCCCGGCGGGAGCTCGTCAGCTGAGAAGGCCCCGCTGGCATCCGTGACGAGGGGTTGCTCTTGCCAGCCCGGGGTCCGCACGAGCGAGAGGCGCACGGGGCCCCCCGGGGGGCGTCCGTTCAGCCGCACCAGGCCGCGCACGGCGGCAGGGGCGGCGGGCGGCACCTCCGGCAGGGTGGTGTAGCTCGCGTCGTCCGGCTCGGGCGAGGGGGTCGGCGTAGGGGTAGGGGTGGAGATCGGCGTGGGGGTGGGGGTGGGGGTCGGCTCGTCATCCGGCGTGGGCGTCGGCTCCGGCTCGTCATCCGGCGTGGGCGTCGGCTCCAGCGTCGGCGTGCCGCTGGGGTCAGGCGTCGGCTCGTCGGCCGGCGCGGGGGTGGGGGTCGCAGCCGAGGGCCCGGCGACGTTGGGGTCCCGGGAGCCGGCGCCTCCCCCCGTCCCGGCCGGCAACGGGGCAAGCCAGCCCGGGGGAAGGCCTTGCTCCGCAGCCGGCGGGCCGGGCTCCTCTGGCGTGGGCGCCGCCGCCTCAGGCCCGGCCGGCAGCGGACCAAGCACCGGCGGATCAGCCTCCAAGGCACGCATCTCGGGCGGCCGCAGCTCCGGCTCGGGCCCCCCCCCGTCCTGCAGCCCACACCCCACCACCAGCACCGCCGCCAGGGAGGGCGGCACCGATCGCCAGCCTCGGACGCGCATCCGTCGACCTCCTTCACGGCCCCCCGCTTCAGGAGGCGTGGGCCCATTCTGAGCACGGCGCGGCGGACACCTCCAACGCGGCGTGACCGAACATCCTTGTGGACCATGAACCGGGCGGCCCGGCGCGTGGACATTCGCCCGCAGAAGGCCGATAATCGTCGTCCTACCCCACTTTCCAGCTAGAGGAGGCCGCCGATGGCCACTGCCGAGCAGATCCTGTCCGCCCTGCGCGAGATCGAGGTGCCCGACCTGGGCGCGGACCTCGTCACCCTGGGGATGGTCCAGGACGTGAAGAGTCTGCACGGCATCGTCACTTTCACGATCGTCGTGAAGCCCGGCGCCACAGCCCTTCAGGGCCAACTGGACGCCCCCGTCAAGGCCGCCGTCCGAGCCCTCCCAGGCATCAGCGACGTGGCGGTGCACTGGCTGGTCAAGCCCGAGGCCAGGCCTGCCGCGGCGCCGGCAGCCAAGGGCACCCCGCCGGGCGGGCCCGCAGGCCTGCCGGCAGGCGTGAAGCACGTCATCGCCGTGGGCTCGGGCAAGGGCGGCGTGGGGAAGTCCACCGTGACGGCGAACCTCGCGCTGGCGCTCTCGGCCTCAGGCCTGCGCGTGGGCGTGCTGGACGCCGACATCTACGGCCCCAGCATGCCCTTCCTGCTGGGCGTTACAGGCGAGAAGCCCCACGTCGAGAACGACAAGCTGGTGCCCATCGAGGCCCACGGGCTCAAGGTGATGTCGATGGGCTTCCTGCTGCCGGACCCGGACGAGCCCGTCGTCTGGCGCGGCCCGATGCTGGCCGGCGCGATGCGGCAGTTCTTCCAAGACGTCAGCTGGGGCGAGCTCGACTGCCTGCTCGTGGACCTGCCGCCCGGCACGGGGGACGTGCCGCTCTCGCTCGTGCAGCTCGTGCCCGTCAGCGGGGCCGTCATCGTGCTCACACCCCAGCCCGTGGCGGCCGCGATCGGCACGAAGACGCTGCGCATGCTGCAGGCCGCCAAGGCCCCGATCCTGGGCGTGGTGGAGAACATGAGCCACTTCGTGTGCGGCTGCGGGCGCGAGACGGACATCTTCGACCGTGGCGGCGGGCGCATCGTCGCGGAGCACGCGGAGGTGCCTTTCCTCGGTGAGATCCCGCTGGACCCCGCCATCCGGGCCAGCGGCGATCGGGGCATCCCCGTCGTGGTGGCCGAGCCCGACGGGGCGCACGCGCAGGCATTCCACCGGCTGGCGACGGCGGTGCAGGAGCAGCTGCTACACGCCTCGACCCCTCTCAGCCGGCGCTGACCCCAAGACGTGAGGCCCTCCTGGCGGAGGGCCTCGGCGCTGGGCGGCGTTGGGGACAGGCTCAGCGAGACCCCATCCGCTCGATCTGGCGCATGGCCTCCTCGTAGGTGAGGTCGACGCCAGGCGTCGGCGCAGGCACCTGATAGCCCTGCGGGCCCGCGGGCGCGGTCTGGCCGCCGGCGTTGTAGCCGCTGTCAGCTGCCCGACCGCCCCCGGCGCCCAGCATGCCCTTGAGCGGGTTGCGGAGGAACTTCTCGTAAACCGAGCCGCCCAGGAAGCCAAGGCCGAGGCCGATCACGAAGCCTGCGGCGGTGCCGACACCAGGGAACAGCGCCGTGCCGATGGCCGCGCCAGCTGCGGCGGAGCCCCAGCCGATCGCGCCGTAGGCCGCCGTGTCGACGACGGAGAGCCCGAGGAACTGCATCACATTGATCTGGCCCTGCGCCAGCTGGATGGCGTTGCTGGCCAGCGAGAAGACGCCCGCGACCACGAAGTTGCCCTTGGCGCCGCTCAGCAAGTTGCCGAGGAAGCCCTTGACCCCGGTCTTGGCGCCTTCCTTAGCGGCGGCTTGTCCGGCGACGGCAGCGGCCTCGGTCGTCGCCGCCTTCGCCACCGTCTCGGCACCGGCCCCGGCGGCCTTCGCGACGAGGGCCTTCGCGTCCTTCGCGTAGAAACCCAGCTGCTTGAGGGCTTCATAGGCGTTGGGATCTTGCAGGGCCTTCTTGACGGCGGCCTCCGAGGCCTGCGTGAAGCCCTTCTTCATCGTCATGCCGAGGGCCTGCTTGGCGAGGTCGTCCGCGGCGCTCGACACGACCTGCCGGCTCACGGCGCCCGCCGCATTGCCGCCGAGCGCCGCCAGCCTCTCCGCGCTCTTCGCCCCGAGCTCCTTCGCCAATTCGGGCGACAGGCCCGCCTTCGCCAGCTTGCCGGCGACGTCCCCACCCTCGAGGGCGATCTGCGTCACCTGCGCCTTGCTGAGGCCGTTCAGCGCATCCTTGCCGAGCTTGCCGATGGCCTCGTTGAGGATGAAATCGGGTCCGAGGAAGTTCCGCACGAAGGGAACCTTGGCCGCGAGCCGCGTGAACAGGCTCTGCTGGGCCAACGCATCGGAAAGAGGCAGGTTCTTGGCCGTGCCCTCGAGCAGCGCGCCAGGGTTGCCCAGCGACTTCTTGAAGGCGTCCATCGAGAACTTGGCCGCGTTGGGGTCCACGGGCGTGAGCCGCGCGATCTGGCGGGCCGTCAGCCCTGCATTGATCGCCACCGGCATCGTGTTTTGCGAGTCGCCGCCCACTTGCGCCATCGTGATCCCCATCCTTCCTTCCGGACGCGGCCGGAATGCGCTGTTGATGATCTTATAGCCGACAAGGGTTCCGACCTACCGTTTCCAACGAGAATTTAACAATCAACCGAAAGATGCTTAACCTGGCATAAGGACGGCTTAGGTTCTTTAACGCGTCCCTGATTCAGCCACCACCTCACCCTAAGGTGCTGTCGCGCGGAGCCGGCGGCATCGCCCGACCCACCTTAAGGGCAGTTTGTCTGGCGTGATGCACGACGGCCCCCAGCCGCGGCGGCCTGGCGGCGGCAGGTCGATGCCAGGCACGCTGAAAGGGCTGTCCGACGCTCGAGCGCAGCCCTGAAAACCCTCAACTGTGCGCTGTGTCACGTTTTGAGGGCTCACCCAGGGGGTATGTTGAGGTCAGGAACCAGGTGATCCGCCCCGCACAACGGCGTGCAAGCGGTCGTGGCCTCTTGCTCGGGTCGATGCAGACCCGTACCCGGTCGTTCCCTCCTGGCGCACGTCCGCCCCGTAACATCGCATGGAGGAGCCGTCCATGTCCGAGGAGCGCTCGAGCCAGGTCTTCGTCTCGCCTGCCCCAGGCGGGTCGTCCCCACGGAGTTGCCCCGCCGTGATGCCCAGGGCCCTGCTGGCCGTTCTTGTGTTGGGAGGCCTGCTGCTTCAGCCAGGCCAGCCTGCCGCCGCGGCCGCCAAGGCCCCCCGGCAAGCCCCTGGCCTGGTGTCCATCGACGGCCACAAGACACGCATCTGCCTGCCGCTGCGACAAGCGCGCGTGGTCAAGCGCACCAGCAGGGTCTCGGGCTTCAGCCTGGAGGCGACCAGCCAGGCGCCGGCGCCGCTGGCGCTGGACCGCCTGCTGCACCAGGGCGCCTTGCACCACCTGCGGGTCCAAAACTTCGAGAACAAGACCTTCATCCAGGCAGACTGGCGCTTCGCGGCCCCCGTGGAGGTGCTGGTGCGCCCCGACGCGCTGGAGCTCGTGTTCCACCATCGCAAGGCCTCGCCGGTGTTCCGCACCGTCGCCCGCGGCGTCTCCTTGTGGGAGGGCCAACGCTGGACCGGGGCGGGGCCGATGCGGGTGCGCGCGCTGCAGCTCGACCCGCGGCACGTCAAGCTGGAGCCCGCGATCGCGACCGCCGGCTCACGTCGCATGGGGCTTTCGCGCGTGAGCAGCTTCGGCCAGTGGCACGGGGCGATCGCCGCGGTGAACGGGACCTACTTCTCCCCCTCGAACGGGGAGCCCCAGGGCACGCTGGTGATCGACCGCCAGCTGATCAGCCGGACGATGCTGGACCGGCCGAGCGTGTGGTTCCAGCGCTCCGGCGCGCTGTCGATCCAGGTGGACAAGCCCTTCCCGAGCGTGGTGCTCGAGGACGGCACCGCGCTGCGCTGCCAGGGGCTGAACGAGGTCGCGCGGCGCAACCGCGTCACGCTGTACACGGGCCACTACGGCCTGCGCACCCGCACGACGGCGGACCCGAGCCGCCACGAGGTCGCGGTCAACGCCGGCGGCCGGGTGGTCGGGCTCGGCGCGGGAAACACCGAGATCCCGAGCGGCGGCTACGTGCTGAGCGGCCAGGGCAGCGCCGCAGGCCTGCTGCGGCGCGCCATCGGCGAGGGGCAGCAACTTCGGCTGGACTGCAAGCTGCCCGCGGCCGTGGAGCATGCGCTCGGCGGCGGCCCCACCCTGCTTCAGGGGGGCAAGGTCCGGGTGCTGGCCCGGCAGCAGCACTTCCGGTCAGACGTGGCGCGCGGCCGCTCGCCGCGTACAGCCATCGGAATCACCCGCGACGCGCGCTACATGCTCGTCACGGTCGACGGTCGGCGGCCGGGCTACAGCGTGGGGGCCACCCTCGGCGAGCTTGCCACCGTGATGCGCGAGTTGGGCGCGGTGGAGGCCCTGAACCTGGACGGCGGCGGCTCGACCACGATGTGGGTGCGGGGGCGGACGCTGGGGCGCCCATCGGACGGCCACGAGCGTCCTGTCAGCACCGCCTTGCTGGTGTTGCCCCGCAAGCCCGACGAGGTCGCGGGCGCCCCGAACCTGCGGGACCTCCTGGCGGCGTGGTCGGGTGGCGGGGCCGGGAATTTCTGAAGCTTTAGCCAGACTTAACAGGGTTTTAAGAACCTGCTGGCGGCGGCTGGCGATAAGGACCTCGTCCCCTTTCGACCGAGGTCGCCCCGATGGCCGCCACCACCCAGCTTTCCTCGCGCCTGGTCGCCCTGCTGCTCGGCGCTGCCCTGACGGGCTGTGCCAAGGCCTCTCCCGCGACCCCCCCGATGGCGTCGCGGCTGACGCGCCCGGCGGTGGCAGCACCGGCCGCGCCCCCCGTGGTCGCGGCGACGACGGCCCCGGTGGCGACGCCCACCCCGACGGGAACCGTGGCGCTCTCCCTCAACGCCCTGATTGCGCCTGGCATCACGGGCGTCGGCATCGAACTGACGGGCCCCGGCCTCACCGCGCCGATCGGCAAGGTCCTGACACCGAAGGAGCTCGAGACCAGTAACACGCTCGTCTTCGAGCACCTGCCGGCCGGCGCCCTCACGGCCCGCGTCGTGGCCTTCGGGGAGGCGGACCAGCCCCTCGCGGAGGTCTCCTCCCCCGTGACCATCAAGGGCGACGACGAGTCCCGCGTCGCCCTCCTGCTCAGCGCGACGCCCGACGTCGCCAAGGGGGGGGCCCCCGTCAGCCTGCGCTTCGTTGCGCCCGAAACCCTCGCCTCGCCCAAGCCGGAGCCCGCTCCCGCCGGTGCCACGCCGGCACGGCCGGTGTCGCCAGCAAGCCGGGCCCTGTCGCTCGAGATCGTGGACAAGCAGGTGCTGCGCAAGTTCCTGCTCCTGAAGCGGCTCGTGGTGACGGTCCGCGTCACGAACGACAACCCCACGGAGACGCTTCGCGGCGAGGTCAAGGTCCAGTTCCACAAGCTCAAGGGGCTGCTGACGAAGACCGACACCGTTGTCGAGACGCTCACGGCCCCCGTCGAGAGCCTGGCCCCGGGCAAGTCGATGGAGGTCACGCTGACCTCCACGGTCTCGGCCGAGGACGCCAAGGCGACGGTCCACACGGTGGTGGCCTCGTCCTCCGCGTCCACGCGCGACGAGGAGTGAGCGCCGGCCTCAGAGCTGGCTCAGCCGTTCGCTGCGCTCCCCGGCCAGCACCCGGCGCAGCCAGAACTCGCTGACGCGGCTGACGAGCACGACCTCGCCATCGAGGGCCACGACCGGGATCTTCGTGCCGTACAGCGCCTCGAGCGCAGGATCTGCGCCGATGTCGACGGCCTCGAACTCGAAGGGCACATCGCGCCGCACGCGGCCGATCAGCGCCTCGGCCTTGTCGCACAGACAACAAGCCGCACGGGTATAGAGCGTCAGGCGCACTGGGGCCTCCTCCTGCCCATCAGGGCTCCCCACCCGGCGGCACCACCACCGGGTCGGCCGGGAAACTGGGCTCGGCTGGCTCCTGGGGCGCCGTGGGCCCCGCGAGCTCCGGGCCGGGCAGGGGCCGCCTCGCATCACTTCGGGGCCGAGCGGGCGGGGCCACCTGGGCCGCCACGCGGATCAGGCCCTGCGGCTCCAGGATCTGGGCCACCACGGGCGTGCGGGTCCTGAGCCGGACGTAGAGCCTCACACGCCCACGGGCGGGCACGGTGTACATCCAGGCGGCGATCGCCGGGTCCGCGAGCACGCCGAAGCGCCGCCCCTCGGCCGCGATTTCGCTGGCTGCGAACTCGAAGTACAGCCAGCGCGGGTTGCCCCGCAACACGTGCACGGCGTAGTCGGGCGCCTGACCCGCGTAAGGCACCACCAGGGCCCGGCCGCGCTCAGCCGGCGCCCCCAGCGCCGTGCGCGCCTCGCCCGCGAGCGCCCGCGCCCCCTGGGCGGGCAGAGCCTGCCAGCCCCCTGACTCCGGGCGCGCCTCGGCCTTGCCTGCGCCCCCCAAGCTCACGCCAATTGCCAGCGCCACCAGGCGCCTGCCCCTCTGGTCCGACATCGCGGCCTCAAGCCCCCTGCCTGGCTCAGCTTAACACGCCGCCCGGCGCGACCGTCAGGGACGGACAGTCGCGATCGTCGCGGGGACGGCGACGCCAGGCCCGCCAGGGGCAAGCTCGGCTGAGACGGGGGCCGTCACGCCGGCCTGCGGGTCCGCCACAATGGGCGCGGGCGGGACCACGGGCATCGCCAGCAGCGGGTCCGCCGCGGGGGGCGCGGGCGGGACGGCGGGCACGGCCAGCAACGGGTCCGACACGGGGGGAGTGGGCGGGACGGCGGGCACGGCCAGCAACGGGTCCGACACGGGAGGAGTGGGCGGAACGGCGGGCACGACCAGCTGCGGGTCCGACACGGGGGGCGCGAGCGGGACGGCGGGCACGGCCAGCAGTGGGTCCGACACGGGGGGCGCGAGCGAGACGGCGGGCACGGCCAGCAGCGGGTCCGCCACGGGGGGCGCGGGCGGCAGGCCCGGCGCGAGGACCGAGGCCGGTACCGGCTGCGACGCCGTGGGGCCGACGGGCGAGGAAGCGAACACCGGCCCAGGTTGCGGCGCCACGGGCGCAGGCCCGCCTGGCGGGAGACCCGGCATCCCAGGTGCAGCGGGAGCGGGGCCAGCCGGCGCGTTGCCCGGCCGGGGGCCCAGGAACGCCGGCAGCTGAGGCGCGCCGGGCGCCCGACGCAGCAGCCCCACTACGGGGTCCATGAACCGCCGAACGGCTGCCCAGGAGGCCGCAGGCTGGCTGACCCAGCCCCACGCGCCCCTGGCAGCCCCCACCACCGCCACACCGGCCGTGCGGAAAGCGCCCACGATCCCATCTCCTGCGGCGCGGAGGGCCGGCCCAGGGTGCTGTACGGCCCACGCCGTGGCCGCCCCGGCCCGCTGCAGGGCGGGCTGGACGGTCGGCCAGAAGTCGCGCAGCACCAGCAGCAGCTGGGCGTAGCTGGCCACCGCGTAGACGGCCTTGAGGCCCCGGGTGGCAGGCAGCAGCCAGAACGCCGCCTTCAGCGAGGCAAGGCTGACATCGAGGACCTTGCGGGCCCGCTGCCAGCCCGTGGTGGTCGGGTCCAGGAAGGTCCGGCGGGTCGCGATCGCCTCGCCCACCAGCACGCCGATGTCAGCGACCGGGAGCAACACCCTGAGGAGGACGCCCAGCGGCTTGCCGATGGCCTGCATCAGGGGCATCTGTCCGACGCGCGTCGCCACCTTGGCGATGCCCTCGGACCGCGACAGGATGCCCACCGTGCCCTGGGTCCCCACCACCACGCCCTGGGCGCTGAAGATCGTGCCGGCGCCGGCGCGCGCCAGCTGCTCGATCTTGTCGAGCCGCGCCGCCGCGGTGGCCGTGGGATCCTCCAGCATCGTGGACAGCTCCTGGAAGCTCGTGGCCGTCTTGCGGGCCATCGCGGGCAGCGCGATGGCGGAAAGCACCAGGCCCGAGACGGTCGCCGTGTCGCCAGCGAGCCGAAACAGCTGTTCCTCGACCGGATGGGTCTGCAGGCCGACCTCGGACTTGAGGTTGCGGTACTTCAGCGCCACGTCGGCGCTGCCGCGAACCACCCCCACCCCGTTGGCCTTGTGCGCGTTCCCCGCGGAGACAGCCAGCTCTGCCGCCGCCCGGCTGACGCGGTAAGACCGCTCGGCAGAGCTGCGCAGCTGGTTGTAGAGGTGGGGATCTCGCAGGGGCACGGCGGCGGAACTCCTCGCGGGGCTGCCTTGGTTGTCGGCGGCCGTGGCCCCTGCTTGCCCAAGCGTCGTTTAAGCTTGGCCCAAGAGTTCGTTATAACGAACGGTCCAGGCCAGGGGTATAAAGACGGCAGCCGACGACAGGCCACGCGCGACGCCCCGCGGCTGGCTCTCGATCGCCGACGTGGAGGCCGGATGTCCCTGGGAACTCTCTGGATCGTTGCAGCAGCGCTGCTGCTGGCCCTCGAGATGAAGACCGGGGAGTTCACGCTGGCCTCGCTGGCGATCGGCTGCGCCGTGGCGGCAGGGCTCGCCGGGCTGGGCTTCGGCCTTCCCGGTCAAGCCTTGTCCGCCGCGCTCGTGGCCCTGGTCACCACGGCCGTGCTGGCCCCCTGGCTCCGAAGGACGCTCGCCCCAGCCACCACCCCTGACCCGGTGCAGGGCATGGTCGGCGAGGAGGCGGAGGTGCTCGAGGCTGTGGCGCCTGGCCGGGCCGGGAAGGTCAAGCTGAACGGCGTGGTCTGGGACGCCCTGGCAGAGACGGCGATCGCGCCCGGCACGCGGGTGCTGGTGATGGAGGTCGACGGCGCCCGCCTGCGGGTGCTGCCCGCCGACCCCAATGGCACCGCAGCCGCCGCCCATCACCCCGAGCCTCTGGCCGATGTCAGCCCTGCGCCTGAGGGTGTGGACCCCCAGGCTGTGCGGCGCCAGGAAGAGCCCCCGACGTTTCACTGACCCCCGCGGGTCCGCCCCGCCACATCTCGAGAGGAGCCTAACCCGTGTTTGGTATATCATTCGGCGCGATCGCCTTCCTGGTGGTGGTCGGCTTCATCCTCGTGCAGGGCTTTCAGCCCATCAGCCAGACCAACTGCGCCATCGTCGAGCGCCAGGGCAAGTTCCACAAGATCCTGCCGCCCGGCTGGCACATCATCATTCCGGTGTTCGACCGCGTGGCCTTCAGGTTCGACCTGCGCGAGACGCTGCACGACTTCGAGCCCACTGCCGTCATCACCAAGGACAACGCCACGGTGCGGATCAACGCCGTCACCTACTACCAGGTCACCAACCCGCAGGCGGCCGCCTACAAGATCCAAAACTTCGAGCGCGCGATGGAGCAGCTCATCATCACGACGCTGCGCAACCTGATCGGCGAGCTCGAGCTCGACGAGTGCCTCAACGGCCGCAACACCATCAACGCCAAGCTGCAGGGCATCCTCGACGAGGCCACCCACCCCTGGGGCCTCAAGGTCTCTCGGGTGGAGCTCAAGGAAATCAAGCCGCTGGGTGAAATCGCAGAGGCCATGGACAAGCAGATGGTCGCCGAGCGCACGCGGCGCGCGCAGATCCTCGAGGCCGAGGGGTCGAAGCGGTCAGCGGTGCTGCAGGCAGAGGGGGCCAAGGAGTCGGCCATCCTGCGCGCCGAAGGCGAGCGCGAGGTCGTGCTGATCCGGGCCAAGGCGGAAGCCGAGTCTGCCCTGATCAACGCCAGGGCTCAGCAAGAGGCGATCAGGCAGGTCGTCTCCGCGTTCGGCTCCCAGGGAGAGGAGCGCTACCTCCAGCTCCGGTACATGGAGACGATGCCGGCCGTCGCGCAGGGCAAGGCCAGCACGATCATCCTCCCCGCCCAGATGGCGGGCCTCGCCGGGCTGGCGGCAGTCGCCGGCGAGGCGTTCCGAGGGGCCGTGCCGGCGGAGCCCCCCGCGGCCTCCGCCAAGCCTGGGGTCCTGCCTCCCCGGCAGGGCTGACGCCCTCGGCCAGGCAGGGCCAGCCCCGCGCCCTAAAAATTAGCCCGCTGCGAACATACTCGCAGCGGGCTAATCATTGAGCCCAACCCTCACCAGAACTGCCACCAGGGGCGAGGAGCTTCTGGCGCGGCCAGCAGCTTGAGCTCGCCGCTGAGCCGCTGCACCTCCATCTGAAGGGCCAGCGTGCGCTCCTGGTGCGCGGCCGCCGTGGCGGAGAGCTTCGTGATCTCGTCGTAGGCCACCATCAGCTTGGCCTGAAGCATCTGGTTGTGACGCTCCTTCTCGTCCAGCAGCTTGAGCAGGCTGTCGAGGCGGGCGAGCAGGTCGGGCAGGGGCGTGTCCAGCGTGGCAGGCGAGGCCTTGCGGCGCCGGAGTTGGACAAACACGGGCGTGGGGAGGCGGCGGGTCTTGCCCAGCTCTTCCGGGTCTCCGTCGAGGTCCTCGACCTCCACGTCGATGGAGGCCGGCCGCTCGAGGCCGAGCCGCCTGCGGCATTCCTCGAAGCCGTGGCCAGCCTTGAGCATGCCGTCGGCCTGAGCCAGCAACCCGAACGCCTGCTGGTCGAAGATGAGCTTGCCGCGCGCGCCACGCATCACCGGGATGTTCAGGTGCGCGATCCGCTTCTTCACCGCGGACGGGCTGACACCGAGCTTGACGCTCACCTCTTCGAGGCTCAGGCTGACGGTTTCAGACATGGACGCCCCCGCACGGTGTCGGTTCCTGGTGACCTGACACCAAGCATACCACACGCCCGGTGGCGGGGGTCAACGCGTCTCGTGGCGGGACTCCAGCACCTTGAGGCGGAGCCGCCCCTTCTTCGAGAGCTGCCAGACCCGCTCGAGCTTCATGGCGCTCACGCACATGGTGCCGCAGGGGGCGCTGCAGCAGCCGTCCGCCAGCTGGCCCTGGATGAGGCCATCCACCCAGAGCGAGCGCGCGAGCGGCTTGAAGGCCTCAGGCGGGAGTTGAAGGCGCTCCTGGAGGGCGAGACCCGTCAGGGGCCCCTCTGCCAGGGTCAGGAGCACGTCGGCGGGTTGGGTCATCTGCCACCGGACCTCCGCGTCAGGCTGCCCGCGCCAGGCACCCCGTCAGCGAGCAATCTGAAGCGTCACAGGAACGCCGCTCTGGCCGAATGCAGCCGCGAGGCCAGGCCGGACGTTCACAGGGGAGGCAGCAGCCACGCGACGGAAGGCATCGCGGACGTCCGCCATCCGGCCAGGCGTGCCGGTGCGCACGAGCGCCCCCCAGATGGAGCCGAAGGAGATCGCGACCTCGTCCGTGCCGTCCACGTGGGTGTCGTACATGTCCCACATCGCCGCGCTCACGCGCCACTCGTTGGTGTGGCCGTTGCAGACGTCGGCCGGCACGTTCTCGACGCGAATCGGCTTGCGACGCGGCACCATGAACTCGAACCGGGCGTCCGGATCAGCACGGTCGAGGCTGATCACCGCCGAGAAGAAGCTGGCAAAGCCTTCGGACCAGGCGAGGTCTGCCCCGTAGCACTCGTCGATCTTGTGCTGGCCGCCCCCCGAGGACGAGTTGAAGCCCGCAAAGAAGATCGCGTGGCCGATCTCGTGGCCGTTGACGTCCCACCACTCCGCGTCCGTCAGGCTGACGGTGCCAAAGCTGTAGTAGTTGCCGTCCGCCGGCCACCGCGTGGAGATGCGGGTCGTCCACCAGCCGGCCGTGGGGATATTCTCCCGCTCGAAGGCCGCCAATGCCCGGTTCCAGATCTGGTGAATGAGGCCGGCCTTCGCGTTCTGGGTCCCCGCCACGAGGGCCTGCTCGCCGAGGTCATTCACCGCGGCCACAGCCGTCACCGGCGGCAGGGCCCACCGCAGCTTCTCGATGGTCCAGCGCTTGTTTCCGAGCTCCACCACGGCGGTGACGGACTTGCCCAGAGAGTCTGCGGGCAGTTCAGCGGTCCACCGGCCCTGTGCGTCCGTCACCGCGACGGCGATCTCCTTGGCTCCACCCATCGCGCCCTTGGACCCGACGTGGACCGTGGCATTGGCCAACGGGATCAGCGCGCCCTGGAAGTCAGGATAGCGCAACACGCCCGACAGGACCGGCCCGTTGGCCGAGGGCCGCACACCGCCGCTGCTGCGGGCAGCGGTCGTCCGCGTGGCGAACACGAGGCCCTCACCGTCTTGGAGGCGGGCCTCGTGCTTCAAGACAGCCGGGGAAAGCTGCTTCCGCGGCGCCCCAGCCCACAGGTCCATGTCGTCCGTGCGGGTGCTGCGGGCCATCGCGGCGGGCATGCCGGCGCTGGCCGCACCGGCCACGTTGGTCGCAGGCAGGCCCCGGCCACAACCAGCCGCAAGGGCCGCAAGCGTGAGGGTGGCCATCAGAGTCGATGCGCGACGGGTCATGGGGGTGCTCCTGGCTATGGACGACCCCTAAAGTTTAATACCAAATTAAAACCATGTAAAGAAAGAGAAAACCCGCCTGCAGGCAGGCGGGTCGGAGCAGGGGTCCCGCCCCTCTCAGGGCGGGCACGCAGAGCCTAGTAGAGCGGCAGGTACCGATCCAGCTCCCACTGCGTGACGATCTTGCGGTACTCGTCCCACTCCTGCGTCTTCGCCTCGACGAAGCGATCGAACACGTGGTCGCCCAGGCAGGCCCGGATCACGTCGTCCTTCTTGAGCTCCTCAAGCGCCTCGCCCAGCGAGCCGGGGAGGCTCGCGATGTTGCGGTTGGTGCGCTCCTCGGCACCCATGCGGTAGAGGTTCTCTTCCACGGGCTCCGGCGCCTCCAGGCCCCGCTTCACGCCGTCGAGGCCGCACGCCAGCATCACAGCGAAGGCGAGGTACGGGTTGCAGGTGGGGTCCGGGCAGCGCAACTCGACCCGCGTGGCCTTGATGGCCTTGGGGTTGATGCGCGGCACGCGAATGAGCGCCGAGCGGTTGTTCCGCGCCCACGACACGTAGACGGGGGCTTCGTAGCCGGGCACCAAGCGCTTGTAAGAGTTCACCGTCGGGCTCAGGATGGCGCTCATTGCGCGGGCGTGATGCAGAATGCCCGCGATGAAGTGCTTCGCCGTCTTGGACAGGCCATACGGGTCCGCCGGGTCGTACATCGCCGTGTCGCCGTCCTTGAACAGGCTCATGTGCGTGTGCATGCCAGAGCCGTTCACGCCGAAGATGGGCTTGGGCATGAAGGTGCAGTACAGGTCATACTTCTGGGCGATGGCCTTGAGCGCGTACTTGAACGTCACGCAGCTGTCGGCGGAGGTGAGCCCGTTCGAGTACTTGAAGTCGATCTCGTGCTGACCGACGGCCACCTCGTGGTGGCTCGTCTCGACCTCGATGCCGAGGGCCTCGAGGGCGTTCACCATGTCCTGCCGCACGTGGCTCGCGAGGTCGGTGGACAGGTCAAAGTAGCCTCCCTGGTCGTGAGGCAGAGGCGTCGGCGAGGTCGGGTCGTTGGACCGGAACAGGAAGAACTCCAGCTCGGGGCCGGTGTTGAACGAATAACCAAGCTCCTTGGCGGCCTCGATCTGCCGGGCCAGCACGCCGCGCGGGTCGCCCACGAAGGGCTCACCGTCAGGGGTGTACACCCAGCAAATGATCCGGGCCGTGGTGTTCGTGCCGCGCGTCCACGGGATCACCTGGAAGGTGGTCAGGTCAGGCTTGAGGAACATGTCGGACTCGGCAATGCGCGCGAAGCCCTCGACCGAGCTGCCATCGAACCACTTCCCATGCTCCAGCGTGTCCGACAGCTGGGAGGTCGGGATCGTCACGCTCTTGACGATGCCGAGGATGTCGATGAACTGCAAATCGATGAACTTCACGTTCTCCTTGGCGATGAGTTCGCGCACGGAGGCTTCAAGGCGTTCGGTGGTCATGGTCACGGACCGTTGCTCCTTTCTCCAAATCGACACGCCCTCAGCAAGTCGGCGGCCGATACGCCGCCAGCTTACGCGGGGGGCGCTGAAGATTGGCTGAAGATCGCTGCGGGATTCACCGGTGCACGCAGCGTGAGCCGGCGACCGTGGGCCCTCGGCGGGGCGGGTATAAGGCGCACACCTCCCCGCTCACACCGCATCGAAGAGGGACCACCCCGGTGGCAACGCTGTCTTCCCGCGCCAAGGCCTTGATGACCGTCACCGTCCTGCTCGCCTTCTGGCTGATGGGGGAGGCGGGGTTCGAGGCTTGGCGGATGACGCACGGGGGGGGCAACCCCTCGCCGATGCACCGGTGGTTCGTGTCGCACGCGGCCTCCCACGTGGGTCCAGCGGGCGTGACGGCAGCTGGCGTCGGTGACTCCCCGCTGCTGGCCCCGATCGGCCACTGTGAAAACCAGCTGCAGGCCTACAAGGACGCCAAGGCCTACGCCATCTTCACGCGCCACTCTGTCACGGGCGACAACGTGCCCCTGCGCATGGCCGTCAACTGCCTGCACGTCGTCGGCGCGGTCTCAGCGATCGCGCTGTTCGTCCTCGTGATGCTGTCAGGCGGAACGCGCTCGACCCACCCCATCAACCGGCTCGCGTCCCGCACCCTGCTCACCACGATGTACACGATGTTCCTGACGGGCGCGGTCATGTTCACGTCGCAGCAGGTTGGGGACCTCAACTACCCGCTCGCCGTCTCCTCAGCCCACAGCGGGTTCCCGCCACCCATCAAGGCTGAAAACGGTTGGCTGGCCCTCAGCTTCATCGGGGCCTTCGGGCTCGCCTTCCTGAACGCGGCGTGTCACTTCGAGATCGAACGCGGGGTGCCGAAACCGATCCTGATCGGGCAGCACGTGTTGAGCCTGCTCTTCGGCTGCGCGGCGCTCGGCATCTTCACCTACCGGCTCTTCGTCATTCCGCCACTGGAGAGTCCGTGGCCGTACATGCTCGAACTCGCGGCGCTTTACTCGCTGTATCCCTTGCTCGACATCGCCAACGGTTATGTCTTGTACAAGACGGGCGTGAAGGGGATGCCGCACGACTGGGTGCAGCACCGCCAAGACAACCTCTACGTTTTGATCGTGCTCATCACCACGGCCGTGTTGCTCTTCGTGGCGGCAGACAAGCATTACTTCTTCAACCAGCAGCTGCCGGTGGCCTACCGCATCGGGCTGGAATTGGTGCCGATGACCATCTGGCTCGCCAGCGGGCGGATGGTTGGCTGGCTGAAGCGCTCCTTCGCGGGAGCGGGTGCCCCGGCCAATGCCCCCCGCGCAGCCTGATGGCAACGGTCGGCCGAGGAGCCCCCAGCGGCGAACGCGGGCCGCGGGTCATGGTTAGCACCACCTAGGCCTTCAGGAGCCCCAGGGCCATCGGAACCACCCAGGGCATGATGACCGAGGCCCCAGGCCTCTCGCTCGCCGGACATCGGCTGTGGTGCCACGAGCGGTTCGACGGACGTTTCCGCATCTGCCAGGTGGCACGCTGAAGTCCATCAGCAGCCCCATGGTCAAAGGTCTCATCCTCGGGTGTCCGGTCGCAAAGCCCAGGCCTGGCGGAAATCCCCTTGGTGTCGAGAAGAGCCGACCAACCCTGAGAATGGCTGTTTCGTGCACGCACAAAAAAGGCAAAAAACCTGTTTGCCGTGCCGGTTGGCGATCGTGGACCACCGCCGTTTATGCCCCCTCGGGCCGACCAGGGGCCGGTCCGGCGCTCACGTCCACGCCAGTCTCCCAGTGCCTCCACCCATGATAATCGTACGTACTGGCCGGGGTGAGCAATGCGGTCCTCATCGCGGGATAAGCCCTGATATCCGCGCGCATCGCAGCGGCTGGCAAACGCCGGAAACCATCACGTCCGTGTGCTCGGGCGGTCAGGGTGGGGCTGTGGCGATCACCGCCGCGTAGTCGGCGGGCAGCAACACCGCGCCGGGGCTTCGCAGTGCAAGTTCGACGGCGGCCTGCGTGTAGCCACGCGGAGACACCCCGGCCAGCCTGGCCGACTCCATCAGGGTGTACATGATCGCCGCCACCTCCGTGCCGCGTCGGGAGCGGGAGCCGATGTGGTTCTTGCGCCCGAGCACCACGCCGCGCAGGGCCCGCTCGCAGCGGTTGTTGTCGATGGGCACGTGGGCGTCATCCAGGTATCGGCGCAAGCCTGGCTCCAGGCGGAGCATGTAGGCCACGGCCTTCCCGATGCCCGACTGCGGCAGAACCGCCAGCCCTTGGGGCCCAGGCCAGCAGGCCGTCGACCACCTGGCGCGCCCGCTCGGCACGCCGTCCTTCGCGAGGCTCTGGTAAACGGTGTAGCCGTCGGCCATGAGGACGCCCTTGAAGTTGCCGAGCACCGTGGCCGCTGCCGCCTTGCCGCGTGAGTCGAGGATGCGGTAGCCAACCAGGTCGGGGGCGACGAGGCCCCAGGCCTGGAACAGCTTGTTCTCCTTGGTCTTGCCGTTCGCCAGCAGCGGCCAGCGGGTTTCGTCAGCGTGGATGACGGGTTGCGTGAGGATGCTGGCCAGGATGGCCTCGTAGGTAGGGGCCAGGTGGGCGGCGAGGGCGTCGAGCTGGTCCCAGAGGGTCTGCGAGTCGGTCTTGAGGCCATCGCGCTTCATGATGTGCGCCTGCCGCTCGAGGGGCAGGTGGTCGTAGTACTTGCCGATGGCGACCTCGATGGCGAAGGCGGGGCTGTAGCGGCCACCGGGCAGCAACCGCTGGGGGCCGGGCGCGGTGACGACGACGCCGTTGCAGCTGCAGCGGTACTTCAGCCGCCGGTGCACCTCCCGCACGAAGGCACGTGCAGTGGCCGAGATGAGCTCCGAGGCCTCTGCCTCTTCGCCCAGCGGCCGCAGCGCGCCCCCGCAGCAGGGGCAGAGGCGGGCCTCGGGCGGCAGCTCGTGCGTAATCTCGACGACCTCCAGCTCGCCCTGCTCCCGGGGACCGTGGCCGATCTGGGGCTGCTTCGGGGGCTTCGGCGGCGGCAGCGGACGGGGCTTTCGCTCGGACTTCTTGCCGTACAGGGCCTTGGCCTGCTGCCCCAGCCGGGCCTCCATCTCCGCGAGGCGGGCCTTGAGCGCCGCGTTCTCCGTGGCGAGCGTCTCCATCTCTACCGTCAGCGCCTCGCGCTCTGCGACGAGGGTGGCCTTCTCGGCGGCCATCACCTGCACCTCGGCCGCCAGGGCCTCCCGCTCTGCGGCCTCCGCGGCCTGGGTGGCGCGCAGCGTGACCAGCTGGTCGAACTGCAGCTGGGCCACCGCCCGCAGATGAGAGAGGCTGGTCTCGGTCGCGAACTCCACGGGCTCCTTGATCCCCAAACCGATCCCCTCGAAACCTCAGCGCCGCGCGAGCGTCACGCTGGGCGGGCTGACCTCGTAGTGCCCGACGAGCCGCGAGCCCTCCAGGAACGGCGCCGGCTCGCTCGGGCTCAGGCAGCAGGGCTTGTCGCGGTGACCCTCCCACGGGGCGTTGAAGCGACCACGCTCCAGGCGCCTGGCGAGGATGACGAGCCCCGTGCCGTCCCAGTCCAGCACCCGGGCCTGCTTCCGGTCCCGGGCCACGAACAGGAACATGTCACCCTCGAGGGGGTCGCGCCCGAGGCTGTGCCGGGCGACGGCAAGCAGGCCGTCGAAGCTCTTGCGCATGCTGACGGGCTCGGCGCAGGCCCAGACGCGGATCTGGCGGGTGGAGGTCAGCACGTCAGGGCCCTCAGCAACGCGGCGGCAGAGGCCACGTCCAGGCCCGAGATGCTGTAGCCGCCCGGGGCCTGAAGCGTGAGCGAGGTGGGAGCCGGCGGGGGCATCGGCCCCGCAAGTGCGGTGGAACCGAGCGGCACCAGCGCCGTCACCTCCACCGGGCGCATCGCCGGTGGCGGCGCGTAACGCTCACGCCACCGCTGGAAGCTTTTCTCCGTGATGCCGACTGCCTGGCAGGCCTGGCGGAAGGTCTGGCCTGACGCCGCCAGGCGTTGCACCCGTGCCACCAGCGCTTCGCGCTCTCCGTGGGTCGGGTGCCGTCCCTCGACCGGCTGCTGCGTGCCGGGCGGCCGGATGCCCGCCTTCACCCAGCTGTGGTAGCTCGCATCCGCGATGGCGAGCGAGGCCGCGATGGACCGAACGCTGCCTACACCCGCGCGGAGTTGGTGCTCGATCTCGCCGACCAGCAGCGCCTTCTCGGCCAGCGTGAACTTCCTGCGGGACCTTCTGGGCACGGCGGGCTTCCTCCGTGTCCATCTTCGATGACCGGCGCAGAGCGTTCAAGGCGGGGTTGGGCGAGTACGTACGGCCTGGCACAGCAGCTCGAAGAGCACCTTGGCCTGCAGCGCAGCGTCACGCTCCAGCTCTCGCTGGACCCAAGGCCAGTCCGCTTCGAACGGATCCGGCCTCGTGCGATGGACCCGCGGCTTCTTCATCTGGCTGGGCAGCTTCCCCGCCCGCTCGTACTTACGCGCTGTGGCGACGCTCATGCCAGCTCGCGCAGCGGCGACCTCCTGAGAGCTCCCTTTCTTTCGTTCCCGGTGCAACAGATTGACCTCTGCGTCTTTCTTCATGCGCCCTCCTACCGGGGCGCATGCTACGCCAGCCAGGCGGGTTTGAACCCGCTCGTGGACCGACACTTTTAGTTGTCGTCAGGCAT
>JAYKHR010000005.1:0-18848 GCA_035285125.1 Candidatus Sericytochromatia bacterium
AGGCCAGCGTGACGGGGGCGGGGCGGGGGCCCCCGCTGGCGTGCCCCACGGCGACGGCCAGCAGCCCGAGCGCCAGGGCCGCCGCCGCCACGCCCGCCAGGTCCCCGAGACCGGGCCGGGCCCTGGCACGGGGCGTTTGCCGCGCCCCTGCCCCGCCCGCAGGCGTGGGGTCGTAGGGCACCCAGCCGTGGCCGGGCAGCCAAGCCTCGACCCACGCGTGGGCGTGGCGGCCACGCACCTCCCACAGGCCGGAGAAGGCGTTGTAGTCGCCCGGCGCGTACCCCGTCACGAGCCGCGTCGGGATGCCGCGCAGGCGCCCTAGGACGGCGAGCGAGGTTGCGAAGTGCTGGCAGAAGCCGGCCCGGCCCTCGAACAGGAAGTGGTCGACGGTCTCCCGCCCGGGGGGGGCGGGGGGCACGGAGAGGTCGTAGGGGTAGCCGCCGGACAGCCGGTCGCGCAGCTGCCCCATCACCATGGCGGGGTCCTCGCTGGTGCCGCCGGCCTCCCGGGCGAAGCGCTTCACGCGGGCGGACACGGCCGGGCTGTCCGTCAGGGGGGCCAGCGCCGGTGGCGGACGCCAGCCTCGTAGCCCCCGTGCAGAGAGCCGCTCGGGCACGGCCGGGGCCTCGGAGACAAGCGAGTAGTACATCCCGACCTGCAGCCGAACGGGCGACCGGAGGCTGTCTCCCGCGTCCCGCCACAAGAGGCTCGTGGGGAAGTAGAGTCGCGTCGGGGTCCAGGCGGCGAAGACCAGGTTCCCCTGGTCCTGTTCGATGTACACCGTCTGGACCAGCTCCGTGCCGGCGGCCTGGCCCGGGGGGCGCCGCAGGCGAACGGGCGGGAGCGACGTGTCGAGCGGGGTGACGCGATCCGGCTCGCTCATCGACCAGCGCCGGCCGTCGTAGCGGTCGTAGGCGAGGGCGCGGAGGTAGGGCGGGCGATCGGCCGCCACCCGGAGCACCACCTCGTTCGACGGGAACGCCCGCACGTCGAGGTCGAGCTGCTCGGCAAAGGCGTCGAAGCGACCCTGCTGGCGCGCGGTGCCGCCGGGGCCGCCGGCCCGGACGCGGGACGCCACGGCCTGTACGCGGGCGTCGAGGCCCGGGGGCAACGGCAGCCTGACGGAGCTGGGCAGGGCCGTGCCGTCGAGGCTCCTCGGCTGCCGCGGGGCGAGCAGGAAGACGGGCAGGGCCAGCAGCCCCCCGCCGACCATCAGGCCCAGGGCCACCTGCACGGCGCGCGTGGGCACGGCCGCCGCGGCGCCTGTCTCCGCCTCGTGCATCGCGAGCCCGACCCAGAGCCAGGTGGTCACGAACAGCGCCAGCACCCCGCCGAAGCCTGGCTCGCGGTTCAGCGAGGCCGTGACGGCCATGAGCACCACGCCGACCATCACGGCCACGCGGAGGTTGCGCCGTCGCGGGAGGTCGAAGCCGTTGAGCACCTGCAGCCACACCAGCAGCTGGGCGAGGGCCCGACGCGGATCCAGGCCGTCGCCCAGCAGGTTCGCCAGCGTGCCCCAGAGCGCCGCAATCATGCCCGCGGCGAGCAGGACCTTCAGGCCGAGGTTGCCGTGGCGGCGGCGCCAGTGGCTCCAGGCCGCCCCGGCCACCGCCGCTGCCGCATACGGCCACAGTGGGATCTCGGGCGCAACGGTCTGGAAGGCCCAGAGCGCGACGAGGGTGTTGACGAGCACGGCGAGGCGAACGCCGACACGATCCTCGGGGCTGTGGGAGGGATGCACCGCCCGTTGCCCTTGAAGCGGCCCCGCGATGCCGTCCCTGACCTCTGCTGCGGGCAGCCGCAGGAGGCGGTCCCGCCAGGCCGCCAGGGTCGCGCGGGCGGTCACCGGGGGCCTCCGGCCGTCAGCGTGGTCGCAATGTCCCGCCCCACGGGGCAGCAGGCGGTGGCGCCAGCGCTGTCGATCTCGTCGGCAGCCGGGCACCAGACCAGCGCCGCGGCCCAGCTCCCCCAGCCGGGCAGGCGCGAGGGCGAGAGCGCGAGGGCGCCTGGCGGGCCGGTCGAGGCCTGGGCCTCCGCGCGGGCCTCCGCGCGGGCGAGCCAGCAGAGGGCCTCCTCCCGGCTCCCGCGGGCGTCGGGGAGACCGACCTCCGGCTGGGTGGTCAGCCGGATGCCCCGCCCCTGGCGGGCGCACAGGTCGACCAGGGCCGCGGCCACCTCCAGCATGTGCTCCAGGGTCTCGGGGGTGTGCGCGTCGCGGCGCAGGTCGAGCCAGAGGACGACCTCGTCGCCGGCCTCCCGCTCGGTGTCACGGACGTGTAGCTTGCCCGTGCGGGCCACCGTCGGCCAGTGGAGGCCCCGGACCGTCTCGCCCGGCCGGTGCTCACGCACCCCGCGCAGCCAGGCCCCCACCTCGGGCGTCAGCCGGGCCACCGCGGCTTGCTCGGGCCCCAGCGCCTCGAGCCATGGGAGCTGCTCCACGTGGGGCGTCCGGGGGTAGACCAGCATCGTCTCCGGCGGCTGAAGAGGCCGCCAGAGCGCAACAAGGCCGAGGGGCCAGCTGCTCTGGAGCAGCAGCCGGGGCAGGGGGTGTTCGCCCCGATGCAGCGCCGGCACGCGCAGCACCCCCATCGCAGGCTTCCCAGGGGTGGGGTGCAGCGTGGCGTAGGACCACCCGGCTGGTATCAGCGCGTCGCGGGCCAGGCCCTCGTGCCACCGGGGCCAGCGCTCGGGCACCAGCACCTCCAGCGAGCCCGCCGGGCCAGGGCGCTCCCGTCCCGCCACGAGCGGCAGCAGCAGCCAGCCGCCACGTTCGACCGGCTCTGGCGGCCTGGTCGAGAGGGCGACGCCGGCCAGGTTCCAGCGGGCAGCGCCCCAGGCGACCAGCAGGCCCCCGAACCCCACGCTGCCCATCACGAAGAGCCAGCCCGTCTGGGTCTGGTAGGCCGCCGCGAGCATCGCGACGCTGAGCACCAGCTGCACCCAAGCTTGCAGGGTCACGGAAGGCCTCGGCTCAATCGGGCACGCCCACCTCGCGGAGCAGGGCCTCGACCCGCTCGCGCCGGGCGGCGCTGCCCTGACGGCCCGCCAGCACCAGCCGGTGGGCCAACACCGGGGCCGCGGCCAGGCGCACGTCGTCCGGCGTCGCGAAGGCGCGGCCGTCGAGCCAGGCCAGGGCCTGCGAGATCCGCTGCCACACGAGGCTGCCGCGCGGGCTGATGCCGAGCGCGGCCTGGCCGGGCTGGCGCGAGCGCGAGGCCACCTCGACGATCCAGCGTTGGAGGCTCGCCTCCAGCGTCACGCCGCGCACCGCGGCCTGCCACTCGAGGAGCCGCTCGGGCGTCAGGAGCGGGGCGGCCGTCGGGGGGTGGGGGGCCGCGGCGGCCTCCCGCTGAAGCAAGTGGAGCTCCTCGTCGGGCGTCGGGTAGCCCAGGTTCACGGCGACGGCGAACCGGTCGAGCTGCGCCTCCGGCAGGGGGAAGGTGCCATGGTGCTCCACCGGGTTCTGCGTGGCGATCACGAGGAACGGGCGGGGCAGGTGGTGCGTCACGCCCTCCAGCGTGACGTTGCCTTCCTCCATCGCCTCCAGCAGGCTGGCCTGGGTGCGGGGAGAGGCGCGGTTGACCTCGTCGACCAGCAGCACGTGGGCGAACAGGGGGCCAGGCACGAAGCGAAACTCGCCGCTGCCAGGGTGAAACACGTTCACGCCCGTGACGTCGCCGGGGAGCAGGTCCGGCGAGCACTGCACCCGCTTCCAGCCGCCGCCGAGCGCACCCGCCAGCGTCCGGGCGAGCAGGGTCTTGCCTACCCCGGGCACGTCCTCCAGCAGGACGTGGCCGCCTGCCAGCAGGGCAGCCACGACGAGGCGGATCGGCTCGGCCTTGCCGATGACGGCGTCGTTCAGGCGGGCGAGCAGGGCGTGGCAATCGGGCTGCGACATCGGGACCTCGGGGGGGGGCGGCAGGCGCCTGGGCCCATGTCATACCCACCCGGCGCGCGCCTACGGACCCTCCTCGGCCGCAGACGGGAGGTAGGGGGTGCCGACGAGGGCCTCCCGGGGCACTCGCTGCACCCTGCGCGATCGGGCGTCGAGGTAGGCGAGCTCCCCCGCCGCGCTGAAGGCAGGGGAGTGGGGCGCCGGGGGCGGCCCACCCGCGTCGAGGCCAGCGCCCTCGCCCACCACCACGGCCTCGGTGCGGGCCTTCGGATCGAACCGCAACACCCGACCGGCTCTTGGCGTCGCGTCGCCGGGCGTGTGGTACAGCGCGCCGTCCGGCCCGAGCTCCAGCCCGCGCAACGGGAACCTGGGGCGGGTGAACCGCCGCCCCCGCAACACCACCTGGGCACCCTCCCCCGGCCTGAACCGCGTGAGGCGTCCCTCTCCCAGCAGCCAGACGGTGCCCTCCGGCGAGACGGCGAGGTTGCACGTCGCGAGCGGCGGGGCCTCGGGCGTCTCGGGGGCCCCGGGGGCTTGCGCCAGCAGGGTGCGCACGCTGCCGTCCGGGGTGCGTTCCACCAGGCTCGCCCCGCCGATTCGGGGGCTGAGCACCAGGTGACACCGGCCCCCGACACCCGGCGCGAAGTCCACCACCTCGACGCCTGCGGGGGCGAGGTGCAGCAGCGAGCCCCGCCCATCGGCAGCCAGGCGACACAGCCCGACCCGGGTGGCCTCCGGGGCCTCGCCGGGCGCGAGGTAGGTCGCTTCCAGCCAGACGACGCCATCGGGGCCGGTGCGCAGCCTGCGAGGCCTGGCCAGGGCCCCCTCCCAGCTGCGGGCATCGCCCTCTGGCGGCACGGGGCGGGTGCCCCCCGAGGGCTCGAGGCGCATCAGGGCGCCGGTCTCCGCGTCGATCAGCCAGGTGCCGCCATCGGGCGCCGCTGCCAGGCCCTCCGGGGCGAACGGCGGAGGCTGCGGCGCGGCGCCTGCGGGCAGGGCACCGGCAACGCGCGTGAGCCCGCGCGCCTCGCCCAGTTGCACGACGCCGTGGAAGCCCAGCAACACGGGCCCCTCGGCGTCCGGGAGGAACACGCTCGTGGGCAACGCGTCGACGCCGCCCACGGCCCGTGAGGCCTCACCCGAGGGGTGCCAGACACGGGCCTTGCCCGCCAGGAGGGTGACCAGTCGCCCCTGCTGGGTCACGCGGGCGGGCGGGCGCGCCTCTGGCGGCGGCTGCCACCGAGAGACGGCGCCGGTGGCGGGATCCACCAGCTGCAGCCGCAGCTCGGCCCCCGGTCCCGTGCGCTGGAAGCCCACCAGCACGCCACGCTGCGCCTCCAGCCCGACGCCGATGCCGTGGCAGGCCGAGGGGGCCGGCACCCAGGCGAGCCGGGTCAGGCGCCCGCCGGACGACAGGCGGGCCACCTCGACGCCGGAGGTGGCCGTCGTCGCCAGCAGCCAGGCCCCGCCAACCCGGCCCAGCAGTTCCGCTGAGCGGGGCACCCTGGGCTCCACCGTCGTCAGCGTGTCGTCTGCCTCCAGCCTCACCAGCCGCCCCCCGGCCAGGGCCGCCAGCCGGCCGTCCTGGTCGAGACAGAGGCCCCCGAGTCCGGCCACGTGGACCTCCCGCCCGGGGCGGCCCTCGGCCTCGGCCAGGGGGACCGTGCCGCCTCCGAGCACTGCCTGCAGGGCCCCTGCGCGGTCGATGCGCCACACCCGATCAAGCGCCATGTACAGGCGCTGGTCTGCCCCCTGCAGCAGGTGGCTGGGGGCGCCGCCGAGCCAGGCCTGCAGGGCCGGGACGCCATCGGCGGGCTCCCGCAGGGCGGGGCGCGGCAGTGCCTGCTCGAGCTGGGCCAGCAAGGCCTCCAGCGCGGGGCTGCTGCGACGCAGCCGATCCAGCTCGGCCATCGTCGCGGCCGGGGTCAGCCGCAGCGTGGGGGCCGGAGCCGCCAGGGCCAGCGCCGCCCGGGCGGCCTCGCGCGTGGCGCCCTCCACCGGTGAGGGCAGCCGCTCGAACAGCCCCAGTCGGTCAGGCTGGTCGAGCAGCAGGCGGTCCAGGACATGGGTTGCCGTGAGCGTGGCCGCGAGGTCCAGCTTGAGGGGGCGATCGCGCGCGTCGCGCAGCGCGAGGGCGCGCATCACGCCGAGCCCGCCTGGCAGGGTAACTGCCACCACGAGGTGGCGGGCGGGCAGCGGCCCCCGGAACCGGAACTGGCCGCTGGCGTCCGTGGCCGTCACGCGCGGCGCCTCCGCCTCGTCGCGGACGGGTTCACCCGCCGCGTCGAGGAGCGCGACGCGCAGGCCGTCCAGCGGGGCCGCGCGGGGCGCCTCACCCGGCGCGAGTCCTGGCTGGTCGAGGCCGTCAGGCAGCAAGACCTGACC
Organism: Candidatus Sericytochromatia bacterium; assembly: GCA_035285125.1. GTDB lineage: Bacteria > Cyanobacteriota > Sericytochromatia > S15B-MN24 > JAQBPE01 > JAYKHL01. The sequence continues at coordinate 6,281 of JAYKHR010000005.1, forward strand.
CGTCACCTCCCCCGCCGCGGGGGACGGTCGTCTCACGGAGGGCGCAGGGGCCGGGCTCGGCGACCCGGTCGGCGGGGTGGGCGACGGGAGCTGCTGCGGCGGCGACGCCGGCGCGGGTGGGCCTGCCCGACAGCCCGCGGCGACGCCAGCGGCCAGCAGCCAGGTCAGGGGGCGGCGGCAGCCTTCATTCATCGCCGCCGTCGGCCGGGCCGTCGGTGCCTGCCGCGGACACCGGATTCCCAGCCAGCTTGTCCTTGGGGATGCGGCGGACCTGCTTCGAGCCCGCGTCGATGAACAGGAGCTCGCCAGACGGCGAGAAGGCGGGGCTGTGGGGATCGTCGAGCCTGTCGTCGACGGCGCTGCCCGTGAAGACCAGGCCGCGCGGGCCAGCGACGTGGGACTCCTGGCCCGTCACGGGGTCCCAGCGGCGCACCTCGTTCCAGGAGCCGTTGCCTGGGTCGCCCGGCGTGAAGTAGAGCGCCCCGTCGGGCCCCAGCGCCAGGGCCCCCCGGGTGAAGCCCTCGTTCTGCTCCTCGGGCCGGTGCAGGTGTTCTCCGCGGCGCAGCGTCTCCAGCCCGCTCCCGTTCCGCCACCGGGCGATCCTGCCCTTGCCGTAGAGCCAGACCGCGCCGCCCGGGGCGGGGGCGAGGTCGCAGTTGCGGAGGTCCGGCTCGTGGGTGTGGTACTGCGTCCCGCTGGGGAGGTCGTGTGGCACGAGGCTGGCCTCGAAGAGCACCCGCTCGGTGCCGTCCGCGGCCCGTTCGAGCAGGCGGTGGGGCTTGTCGTAGGCTGTCAGCAGCACGACCAGTGCCCCAGCTTCCCGCGGCGCAAAGGTCTCGATCCCGTAGCCGGCCGGGGGCGTGTACAGCAGCGTCGAGGTCCCGTCCTTGCGGACCTGGTGGACCCCCTGCTGGTCCTTGAGCCTCGCCAGCATCTGCACCGTGCCGTCCGGTCCAGGCCTCATGTTGGGGAACTTCAGCGCGTAGAGCTGCCCGTTGCGGAAGCTGGGGTCCGCGAGCGTCACCTCGTGGACCTGGTCCGCGGCATCGACCCGCAGCAGTTGCCCGCGCCGCCGGTCCGTCAACCACATCTCGCCGTCGTTGGCGACGGTCATGGTCACGGGCTCGAACAGGGCCAGGTCGCGCGCATTCCCGCCCACGCCGGAAGCCCCCGTGAGGCCAGCCACGGGTGTGACGCCGCTGGCGGTGACGCGGACGATGCGCCCGCCCTCCTGCAGCAACGCGCTCTTGCCATCGCGGCTGAGGAGGCCCCCGCCGATGAAGCCTGACCACGTGTCGAACGCGAGGGGGGTCGAGCCCCCGAGGGGCCACACGCGCAGCCTGTTCTCCGGCTCTCCTGTCGTGTAGAGGACGTTGCCGCGCCCATCCACGTGCGGCTGGGCGGCGCCGGGGAGCGGGGGCCGCCAGGTCTCAGTGGCGCCGGTATCTGGATCGATCCAGAGGTACTCGGAGGGCAGGCCGTGGCCCCAGAACGTCGTCAACACCCCCCGGCCGGGCACGTAGGTGAAGCCGCCCATGTGAAGGCCTTCCGGCACCTGCAGCGTGGCCACCTGCAAGGGCTCCTGGCCCGGTTGCCATCGCCACAGCGAGGCTTCCCTGTCCCAGGTGTAGCTGAGCTGCAGCAGGTAGTCCTGCGCGCGTGCCGCCAGCAGCCCACCACGCCACCACCTCGGGCGCTCCGTGGGCTTGCGAGGCCCCTCCGGCACAACGCCCTGGAGGCGCAGCGTGCCGTCGGCTTCCAGGCGTAGCATGTGCCTGTCGACCATCACGACCAGGCGGTCAGTGGGGTCGAAGCCCCAGCCCTGCAGGCCCTCCAGCGACAGGGCGTCGGCCTTCTGGCCGTCCGCGGCCGCTGCCTCGAGGGTGCCGCCGCCGATGGCCGTGACCAGGATGCCGTCGGGGCGCACCCGCCAGAGCTTCTTCTCGAGGAAGTAGACGGAGCCATCCGGCCCCTCCGCCAGGCCATCGAACGACTCGAAGCTCACGGTCGTGGCCGGCCTGCCCTCCCCCAGGTTGCTCAGGCCGGCCGCGATCAGCAGGCGCCTCACCTTCTCCATCTGCTGGTCGAAGGCGTCGACGCCCTGCCGCAGCGACTCCGCGGACGCCACCACTGACGTCTCGTCGAGCGTGGCCGGCACCTGGGCCTGGGTCCGGGTGAAGGCGCTCTCGGCGAGCAGCCGCGTCTCCTGCGCCACCTCGCCAGGCAGGCGGTCCAGGGTTTGCTGGCGGTCAGCCTGAGAGGCGACGAACTTGCTGACGATGTAGGCCGTCGTGAGGGTGCTGAACAGGTCCGCGTCGAGGGCGGCCGTCCGGGCATCCTTGGTGGCCACCGCCAGGATCGCGCCCCGGCCGCCTGCCAGGGGGGCCGTGACGATCAGGTTGCGGTCGGGCAGCAAGGCCTGGAAGGCGAAGGCCCCGCTGGCGTCCGTGCGGGCGGTGATGGGCGTGCCAGCTTCGTCCAGGACGGGGTTGCCTGCGGCGTCCCGCAGCTCGACGAGGGCGTCCCTGAGGGCCACCTGGGCCACCGTCGCAGTCTGCGTCAGCCTGTAGGCCCCCTGGTTGGCCACGATGGCGCCCCCCTGGTCGGACACGAGGGCCCCGCCCTGGTCCGAGACCAGGCTCGCGGGGGCGCGGAGCGTGCCGAACAGGGTGGCGCCGTTGTTGGCAACGAGGCCAGCGCCCTGGCCGGGGGCCAACGTCGTCCCCAGGTCGCCCGTCGTCGCTGCCTCCGGGAGGGGGAGGCCCTGGACGGGCCCTGCCTTGGCGGGCGTCCGTGCCGCCCGTGCCGGCGCTGCGGGTGGGGGCAACGTCCCCTGACACCCGAGCAACAGCGCCAGCCCGGCCCCCAACACCCATCTGCTTACTGAACGCACCCCTCGACCTCCAAGACTCACCATGCCCGGGGGGCGGAAGTTCGACACCTCGCGTCAGCGCGCCTCGGCCACCACCTGCCACCGGCCGGCGACCCGCACCACGCCGACGCGCAGCTCCGGCAACCGCCAGCGGTGGGCGGCCAGCCGAGACAAGGCGGCGAGCGCGGGCCTCACGGCCCCTGCCGCCAGCGCGAGGAGCCTGGCGGTGGGCGTGCGCGCGATCTCGACGGGCATCGCCGTCTCCCAGTCGGACGCGAAGGCCGCGGCCAGCACGCCGGCCATCGTGGGCTCCTGCACGGCCGCGAGCCACTCGCCCTGAGCGGCGAAGCCGGTGCGGGTCCACGGCGTCGTCGCGATCACGAGGGTGGCCTCGTCCACGACGGCGGCCCGCATCGCCAGGGCGCCCGCCGTCAGCACGCGCACGTCGAGGCCGGCGGCCTTGAGCGAGGCGGCGGCCGCGCTGGCCTCGTCGAGCCCGAGGCGCGCGGCCCAGGTGGCGTCCGGGGCCAGGCCCGCGTCGTCCAGCAGCACCCGGACGGAGACGCCCCGGCCCTGGGCTGCCACGAGGGCCGCGACCACGTCGGGATCCGTCAGGACGTCGGCCAGCACGACCACCGAGCTCCGGGCGCCGCGCAACGCGGCCAGCAGGATGCCCCGCGCCGAGCGCCGTCCGTGCCCGACGCCGCCGAGGCGCACGGTGGCCTGGCTGGTGGCCGCGAACACCGTGGGCGGTTCGGGCAGCGTGGCAGGGGCCCCGCCTGCGGCCGCCCAGTCCGCGTTGAAGAACCGCCCCAGCTCCCAGGCGGCCTCGCCGGCGAGCCGCAGCAGCCCGGCCCGGGCGACCCGGCCGCGCGGGGGATGCGCACCGAGCAGCGCGACGCGATCGTCCGCCACCAGCCACTGGCCGACGGGCGTCAGGGTGCCGGCAGGCACGCTGCGCACCAGCAGGCCCCGGGCGCGGGCTTCCGCCAGCGCAGCCTCCCGCTCCGCGGAGCGAGGACCCCACGCCAGCACCTGGACCCGCACGCCCTGCTCAGCCCGTCGGGCAAGGGCCCGGGCCAGCGCGTTCCCCCCCGGGCCCGTGAGCGCATCGAGGCTGACCTTCAGGGTGGTGCGGGCCTCGTGGACGGCCTCCAGCCAGGCGGCCTGGTGCTCCGTCGCGTCCGACAGGAGGGTCGCGCGAGCCCGCAAGGCGCTAGCTTGAGGGCCCACCGACGCGCCACCGCCGCCGGCCTCCGCTTCGGTGCGGGCCAGCTGCAGCGGCCCGGGTGCCTGCGGGGCACGCGGCGTCTGCGAAGAGAGGGCTTGGAGCATCAAGGCGGGCCTTCCTGGACTTAACTTCCCCTTAATTATAGGGGGCCAGGCCCGCGACTTGCGTGCTTCTTTAAAGTAGTCTTAAACGAATTTTCAACTTTGGCCGCCGGGCTCCGCGCCCTCCGCGACCACCGGGTTCCACAGCGTGCCGATACCGGGCGCCCAGACCTCCACCACGTCACCCGCCCGCAGCGGGCCGACGCCGCTGGGGGTCCCCGTGGCGACGAGGTCCCCAGGCTCCAACGTGCAGAAGCGGCTCAGGTGCGCGATGAGCCTGGGAATGGGGAAGATCAGCTGGCTCGTGCGGGCAGCCTGCCGCACCTCGCCGTTGACGATGGTCTTGAGCTCCAAGTCTGTCACGTCGAGGCCTGAGACCACCGCGGGGCCCACGGGGGCGAAGGTGTCGAAGCCCTTCGCCCTCGCCCACTGACCGTCGGCCTGCTGGAGGTCCCGCGCCGTCACGTCGTTGATGAGCGTGTAGCCGCCAATGACGCTCCAGGCATCGGCCTCCGAGACGTTCCGGCAACGGGTCCCGATGACGAGCACCAGCTCGCCCTCGTAGTCCACCCGGGACGAAAGGGCCGGCAGCACGATGGCCTCGCCGTCGCCCACCAAGGCGCTCGGCGGCTTGAGGAACACCAGCGGCTCAGGCGGGGGCGCGTGGCCGAGTTCGGCCGCGTGGTCAGCGTAGTTGCGGCCGATGCAGAGGATCTTGGAGGGGCGAACGGGCAGCATCGGGGCCGTCACCAACCCATCAGCTTGTTCCAGAGGTCGTGCGAGACCTCGAGCGCGCGCGGCGGCTTGGGGGCCTTGCGCAGGGTCAGGCCGCACTCCTCGGGACGGCGATCACCCTTGCGGTTGTTGCAGGCCACGCAGGCGGCGACCAGGTTCTCCCAGGTGTCCTTGCCGCCGCGGGCGCGCGGCAGGACGTGGTCCAGCGTCAGGTTGGCGTGCGTCCCGCAGTACTGGCACGTCTGGCCGTCGCGACGGAAGATGGCCTGCCGCGTGGGTCGCATCGCCTCATAGTAGCGGTTCACCACTGCCTTCACGAGCAGCCGGATGGCCATCGGGATGCGCATCACCACCGAGGGAGACCGCATGGTCTCGTCGCTGTCCTTCACCGACACGGCCTTGCCCAGGTAGAGCAGGCGGATGGCCCGTTCGATGCCACAGGTGTACAGCGGCTGGTAGGTGCTGCTCAGGACCAGGACCTGCATGGCGTTCTCCTCGGGGGCGGTGTCGTTCGGGGTGTGGCTGCGTTCCTTGCGGGGATGGGGCGATGTCGGGGTGCGAGATGGTACCGGTCTTGCAGCCAGGACCACAAGGGCCGCTCGTGGCGTGACCCTGGGGAATTTATACCCGGGAGCCTGCGGCGCTCCACGCTCAGGACCCGGCCGGCAGCCTCGCCACGGCCACCAGGTGGAGCGAGGGGGTCAGCCCAGGGGCAATCCGGATGTCGCCGGCGGCGGCGACGAAGCCCGCCCCGTCCCGCACGGGGCGCCGCAGCGACTGCAGCCGCCGCAGGAGCCCCAGGCCGCCCACGCGGAGGGCCTCGGGCAGCCCTGGGAGCGTCACGGGGAGGGTGGCCCAGGCGAGCCACCTGTAACGCCGCAACAGGGGCTGCACCACGGCGGCGTCGCCCGACAGGTCGAGCACCTCGACGTCCGGGAAGTGCACCCGCAGCAACGTCTGCAGGCTCTGGTGGTCGTACTCCGTCGGGTGCCAGCGGTTCCACGGGCGCTGGAAGGGCAGCAGCCGCGCGTGGCGGTTCGGGGTCGCCAGCAGCAGCGTGCCTCCCGGTGCCAGGACGCGGCTCACCTCCCGCAGGTGGGCGTGGGGGTTCGCCAGGTGCTCGATCACCTGGAAGGACAGCACGACGTCGAACGCCCCCGCCTCGAAGGGCAGCGCTCCGTCCCGCGGCAGCAAGCTGTAGGTGAGGTTGGGGGCCGCGTTGTGGCCGGTGGCGTGGGCGAGTGCCTCCGCGCAGACGTCGGCACCCACGACGTGCGCCGCCACCTGCGCCACCCTGGCGGCGCCATAGCCCGTGCCGCAGCCGAGGTCCAGCACGCGGGCCCCAGCGACGTGCGCGTGGGCGAAGTCGTAGGTGGCCACGTGCACGAGGCGGTTGAGGTGGTCCTCGCGGGAGGTGGGCGGGCGGTCCATCAGCAGCCGCTCCCCGGTGTCCTGCAAGGCTTCTTGGGGTGGGCTCACGGCTGGTTCTCCAGGAAAAGGCCCGGTCGAGCGGCGCTGGCCGGGGGCGTGGTGGGCACGGGGGTCCTCGTCGGGCGCCGGGGGCGCAAGCTGCACCGGCGCTCTCGCTTCATACCCGGCGCGAAGGCCGTCGTTGATGCTCGTCGGAGACGGAAGCTCACCGCAGGCGGGTAGAAACCCCGTGATGACCACCGCGCCGCCCCCCCTGCCCCCCCGCTACCGCCTGCTCGAGGCCCTCGGAGAGGGCGCCATGGGCCAGGTCTGGCGCGTCGAGGATGCCCTGCACCCCGCGGCCCCGCGCGCCCTCAAGCGCATCAAGGTGGAGGCCGGCGAGGCCGCCGAGCTCACGCTGCGCTTCCAGGCGGAGTTCCACGCGATGGCCCGCCTGCAGCACCCCAACGTGGTGGGCGTGCACGACTACGGCGTCGGGCCCGACGGGGCGGTCTTCATGGTGATGGACCTCGTGCCGGGCCAGGACCTCGGCGAGGCCCTCGGTGGCCGGCCGATGGCGCTCAACCCCTTCTATGCGCAGTTCGCGCAGCTGCTGCAGGCCCTCGACTACCTCCACGCGCGCCAGCTCGTGCACCGCGACATCAAGGCCGCCAACGTGCGCGTCCGGCCGGACGGGGGGCTCGTGCTGATGGACTTCGGCCTCGCCACGCGCGCGGGCGCCGAGGCCGAGGGCGGCGTGAGCGGCACGCCGGGCTACATGGCCCCGGAGGTGCTGCTGGGCCGCCCCGCCACGGGGGCGGCGGACCTCTACGCCGCCGGCTGCCTGGCTTACGAGATGCTCGCGGGAGGCCTTCCCTTCCAAGGCGGGGTTCGCGAGGTCCTGCAGGCCCACCTCAGGCAGCGGCCGCCCTCGCTCGCGGCGGCGCGGGCAGACCTGCCGGAGGCGCTGGTTCAGCTCGTCGGTCGGCTGCTGGAGAAGGACCCGGCGGCCCGGCCTCGCAGCGCCGCAGAGGTGCTGCTGGCGCTGGCGGCGCTGGCGGGCCGGGAGGTCACGCGCGAGAGCCTGGCCCAGCGGCAGAGCTTTCTGGTCTCGGCCGAGCTCGTTGGGCGCGAGGCCGAGCTCGCCGTGCTCGACGGGGCGATCGCCGACGCCTTGGCCGGGCGCGGTCGGGGGGTGCTGGTGGGGGCGCCCGCCGGCACGGGCAAGTCTCGCCTGCTGCAGGAGGTGACGCTGCGGGCCAGGCTGGCCGGCTTCCTTGTGCTCCACGGCCGCTGCCGTGAGGACGGGGCCGCCCCCTACGAGGCCGTGCGCGAGGGCCTGCGGCCAGGCCTGGCGGCCCTTCGGGCGGAGGACCTTGCCCGCCACCGCGAGGCCCTGGTGGCCCTCTACCCGGAGCGGCGCGACCCGGACGACCGGGCCTCGCACGCCGTCGAGCCTGCGGGGGTGGTGGCGCTGTTGGCCGAGCTGGCGGCGCGGCACCCCGTGCTCTGGATCCTGGATGACATGCACTGGGCCGACCCCCAGACCGTCGCGCTCTTGAACACGGGCCTGCGCGAGCTGGGCGGTCACCGGGTGCTGGGCCTCGGCACCTTCCGGGACGACGAGACGCCCGCCGGCAGCCCCGTCTGGCTGGCGGCCGAGGAGGGCACGGGCACGCTCGTGAGGCTCGCGCCGCTGGACCGTGACGGGATGGACGTCCTGCTGGCGGCCCTGCTGCCGGAGGCGATCGTGCCCCCGGGCTTCTCAGAGGCCCTGTACCGCGCCACGGGGGGCAATCCGCTCTTCGTGCAGGAGGCCCTGCGCGTGCTGCTGGAGGAGGCGCAGCTCCGGCGGGACGCTGGGCGCTGGCGCTTCCCCGCGGACGACAGCGTGCTCGCGGGCCTGCGGCGGGTGGAGATCACCATCCAGCGCCGCCTGGCGCGGCTGGACGAGGCGCCCCTGCACGTCTTGCAGGTGGCGGCGGTGCTGGGGGCACGCGGCTCCTTGCGGGCCCTCGCCCGGTGCGTCGACCTCCCGGAAGAGACGCTCTTCGGGGCGCTGGCCGAGCTGAACGAGCGCCAGCTCCTGCTGCGCGACGCGCACGGCGCCTTCGGGTTCCCGCACGACCGGGTGCGGGAGGTGGCCTACGGCGGCCTGACACCCGATCAGCGGCAGCCGCTTCACCTGCGGGCGGCCGAGGTGCTGCTCGCCCAGGCCGACGAAGCCGAGGACACGCTCGCCGCCGACATGGCGCGTCACTTCCTGCGAGGCGGCGACGACGCGCGCGGCCACGCGTGGGCGCTGCGGGCCGCCCGCGTGGCCGAGGCGGCGGGGGCGGATTACGTGGCGCTGGAGCTCCTGGAGGCGGCGGACGAAGCGCTCGCAAGGCTTCCCGGGGACCACCTCGATCAGCGCCTCCCCCTCTGGCTGAGGCTCGGGCGAGACGGGTTCCACCTGGCGGCCACCCGGGCTGCACGGGGCCTGGCCCTGGCGCTCGAGGCCCACGCCGGCCAGCCGGAGCGCGTCGAGGCCTTGCTCGCGGTGGAGGGCTTGGGCCTGGCTGATCTGCTTTTCATGCAGGGACGCGCCCTGGGGGTGCTGGGAGAGGTCCAGGCGGCGCTGGCGCTCGCCGAGCGCCTGGACGCGCTGCCAGCCGCGAGGGAGGGCTTGCTGGGGCACCTGGCCGCGAACTGTCGGTACATGGCCCTACTTGCCGGCGGCCGCATCGACGAGCTGGTGGCGGTTGCGCGGCGCGTGGCGGCAGACCTCGAGCGTCACCCCGTCAGCGCGTTGCCGCCCGCGGTCTGGCGCGGCGCCATCGGCACGTACAGCAGCGTCAACGCGGTCGCCCTGCAGGGCCTGCGGCCTGACCTGGCCTGGCTGGAGCGGGCCCTCGAGTGCGCGGCGGCCCTGGGAGACCCGGACCCGTTCTTGCCCCGGGTCCACTTCGGCTTCTGGAGTGCCTGGGCCGGCCACCACGCCGAGACCGAGGCCTACCTCGCCCACACCGTCCGCCGCACCCGCGAGATCGGCGCGCCCCCCAGCCCCTGGGTGCTCTACCTGGCGCCCCTGCTGCAGTTCCAGCGGGGCGAGTATGCCGAGGCGCTCGCGGCGCTCGAGCGCAGCCTGACGGTCCACGCCCACCTGCGGGAGCAGGCCCTGCCCTTCACGCTGTGCCTGGCGCTGCGCGGGCGGCTGCTCGACGCGCTGGGCCGCGAGGTGGAGGCCCTCGCGGTCTTTGACGATCTGCTGCACGTTGCCCGGGCCAAGGGGCTGGGGCTGACCCTGATGCAGGCACTTGGCGGCCGGGCCAGCGTGCTGCGGGACGTGGGCCGCGTGCCCGAGGCGCGCGTCTCCTATCAGGAGATGCTGGGGTTGGCCTGTGCCGGCGCGCTGCGTAACCCGCTGCTGCAGGCCCATGCCTTGATGGGCCTGGGCCTGTGCGACCTCCACGAGGGCAGCCCGAATGCGCTGAGCCGCCTGGAGGAGGCGCTGGCCATCGTCTCGCGGCCCGAGCTCGACAACCTCCTGCTGCGGGCGCACCTCCAGCGGGCGCGGGCGCGGGTGCTGGAGGGCCTGGGCCGCCGCGAGGAGGCCAGCCGGGCGCGCGGCGAGACACGCCGCCTGTTCGGCCGGATCGGGCTGCCTTACTGGGTGTTCCAGGTCGAGCAGGATGCCCTCGCGCCGGTGGCTGTGGCCGGCCCGCCCGTGGCCGAGGCCGTGGTGGAGGCCCGCTTCGAGCGCTTCAAGCGCCTGATGTGAGCCCGGTAGCCACGCGGCCGGGCATCGGCACCAGCGGCAGCGAGGCCCCCACCTGCGCCTGCCAGGTCGGCGACACCGCGACGAGGTTCGCGTAGCTGAAGAAGTCCCCCAGCCGGTCGAGCTCGAGGGGCGTGAGCCCCGCGGGCGTCAGCAGCCAGAGCGCGTAGCCGTGCCGGCCGAGCAGGTGCCGCGCCTCCAGCACCGAGCTGTCGCAGGCCCGCCAGGCGGCGTTGTACTCGAGCTGGATCAGGCCGAGGCGCCCCTCGGCGAGCAGCTGTCGCGCGCCCTGCAGCACCCGCAGGTCGTGGCCCTCGGTGTCAATCTTCAGGAGGTCGACCGCCGGCCACCCCTGGGCCGCCACCAGGGCGTCCAGCGTGACGGCCTCCACCTGCCGCGCCAGGCTGTCGGCCCGAGAGGCCCCGGCCACCAGGCTGGAGGTCTCGCCGGCCCCCGGCTCCTCGTGGAAGGTCACGGCCGGATGCGCCTCGTCGGAGGCGGCCGCCTCCACCACCGTGAGGCCTGGCTGGTCGGCGAACCTGGCCCGGAGGCGCGCCGCCGCCTCGGCACCTGGCTCCACCAGCACGCCTTGCAGCGGGCGTCCGGCCGCCCCCAGCAGGTGGGCCGTCCACTCGCCCACGTTGGCGCCGACGTCGATGAAGGTCCGAACGCGGGGGGCGGCCGCTGATGCCAGCAGCCCCTCCCCGTTGCGGGTCAGGTTGGTGTGGCCGCAGCGCCGCGTGACGGCCAGCCCCACCACCAGCGCGCACTGGTTTCGCACCGCCAGCGCCAGCCGCGTGGCGGCCGGGGAGCCCGCCAGCGCGTAGCGCAGCCGGTGTAGCCAGGCGTCGAGGCCCACGCGGCCCGTCAGACCCCCACGGCCTCGGGGGCCCGCCGGGGCGCGCAGGCCTCGCGAATGAGGCCCTCGATGGTCGCGATCGCCTCGGCCACCGGCACCTCGCGCTTCTCGCCCGTGGCGCGAATGGCGAGCTCCACGCGGCCCTCGGCCAGCGCCTTGCCGCACGTCAGCCGGAAGGGGATGCCAATGAGCTCGGCGTCCTTGAACTTCACGCCGGCGCGCTCCTCGCGGTCGTCGAGCACCACCTCGACGCCCGCGACGAGGGCCTCCCGGTAAAGCTGCTGCGCCGCCGCCCACTGGGCCTCGTCCTTGTGGTTCACGGGCACGATCGAGAGGTGGTACGGGGCGATGGGCACGGGCCACTTGATGCCGTGCTCGTCGTGGTGCGCCTCCACGGCGGCCTGGGCCGTGCGCGTGATGCCGATGCCGTAGCAGCCCATCACGAAGGTCTGCTCCGACCCGTCCGGCGTGGTGTAGGTGGCCTGCATGCTGTCGCTGTACTTCGTGCCGAGCTTGAAGATGTTGCCCACCTCGATGCCGCGCGCGGCCTTCAGCTGCCCGCCCTCGCAGCGCGTGCAGGCCTCGCCGACCTCCGCCGTGCGCACGTCCACCCAGTGCTCGGGCTGCCAGTCGCGCGGGGCGTTGACGCCCGTCGCGTGCACGTCGACCTCGTTCACGGCCATCACCATGTTGGTGACGCCCTCCACGGAGCGGTCCACCAGCACACGCGAGACCTTGAGGCCCACCGGGCCCACGAAGCCCGGGGCGACGCCCGCAAGGTTACGCACCTCATCCTCGGTGGCGAGCCGCAGCTGGTTGGCGGCGAGCACATTGCCGAGCTTGACCTCGTTCACCGTGAGGTCGCCGCGGATCACCACCGCCACCAGCGCCTCGTCCGCCATGTAGACCAGGGTCTTGGCGATGCGCTGTGGCTCGCATCCGAGGTGGGCGCAGAGCTGCTCGATGGTGCGGGTGGCGGGCGTGGGCACCACCTGTCGCTCGACCGGTGCGCCCCCGTCGAAGGGCTTCAGGCGAGACTCCGCCCGCTCCACGTTGGCCGCGTAGTCGCAGCTGTCGCAGTAGAGCAGGGCGTTCTCGCCGGCATCCGTCTCGACGACGACCATGAACTCGTGCGCCGCCGAGCCGCCGATGGCCCCCACGTCCGACTCCACGGGCCGGGTGTCGAGGCCGCAGCGCGCGAAGATGCGCGTGTAGGCGTCCGCCATGTTGGCGTACTCCCGCTCGAGGCAGTCCGTGGTCTCGTGGAACGAGTACGCGTCCTTCATGATGAATTCGCGGCCCCGCAGCAGGCCAAAGCGCGGGCGGATCTCGTCGCGGACCTTGGTCTGGATCTGGTAGAGGTTGATGGGAATCTGGCGGTAGGAGCGCACCGTGCCGCGCACGATGTCCGTGATGACCTCCTCGTGGGTGGGGCCGAGCACCTCGTCGCGGTCGTGCCGGTTCTTGAAGCGGACGAGCTCCTTGCCGTACTTCTGCCAGCGGCCCGTCTCCATCCAGAGCTCGGCCGGGATCATCACCGGCATCAGCAGCTCCTGCGCCCCGGCGGCGTCCATCTCCTCGCGCACGATGCGCGACACCT
>JAYKHR010000006.1:0-8751 GCA_035285125.1 Candidatus Sericytochromatia bacterium
CAAGAAAGGCGCATAACAGCTCGCACCCTGGCGGCAACCGCGCACGTCGCAGTCTTCCTCGGGCGATGGTGGTGGCATGCACCACGACCGCCTGCACAAGCTCTTGCTCGAGACCTTCTTCGAGCCCTTCCTGGCCGCCTTCGTGCCGGAGGTGGCGGCGGTGCTGACGCCGGGGTCGCTGACCTCGGTGAGCCAGGAGGTGCTGGCGGAGGCCGTGGGGCAGGGGGACCTGCGCACGGATCTGGTGATGCGGGGGGAGGTGCGTGGCCGGGCGGCCTTCTTGCTGGTGCACGTGGAGGTGCAGGGGCAGCGTGGCGGGTCGTTGCCTGAGCGGATGTTCCGGTACCACCAGCGGCTGGAGGTGAAGCACGGGCTGGACGTGTACCCGGTGGCGGTGGTGACGCAGGGCAGCCGTCGCGCGCACGAGGGGCTGTACGTGCGGGTGATGGCGGGCCGGGAGGTGGTGCGGTTCCGGTACCACGTGGTGCAGCCGAGCCGGCTGCCGTGGGAGGCTTACGCGGGGCTGGGGAACCCGGTGGCGGTGGCGCTGCTGCCGCACATGGCGGCTGCGCCCGGGGAGCGGGAGCGGGTAAGATGGGAGTGCTGGCGTCAACTGTTGAGGCTGGCGCGGGGGCTGCCTGTGCGGGCGCGGGAGGTGCTGGCTGGCTACGTGCTGGCCTACGCGCCGCTGTCGGCGGAGGCGGAGGTGCGGCTGGTGAGCGAGGCTTGGAAGGAGCTTGGGATGACGCAAGAGGCATATGACGACCTGTCCTGGCTGCCGCAGCCGTTCCAGAACGTGACGCCGGAGGCCCTGGCCGCCTATGAGCGGCAGCTGGCGCGGGAGGAGGGCCTGAAGGAGGGCCGTCAGGAGGGCCGTCAGGAGGGCCGTCAGGAGGGCCGTCAGGAGGGCCGTCGGGAGGGCCGTCGGGAGGGCCGTCGGGAAGGCCGTCAGGAGGGTCGTCAGGAAGGCCACCGCGAGGCTGCGCAGCGGCTGTGCCTGCGGGTGCTGGAGGCCAAGCTCGGGTCGCTGTCGCCATCGACGGTGGCGCTGGTGGAGGCCCAGCCGGTGGAGCGCTTGGAGGACCTGGCGGTGTCGGTGTTCAGCCTGGCGGACGAGGCGGCGCTGAGACGCTGGCTGGAGGGCTGAACGCTGCCGCGGTGCGGGCAGCGGCGGTTGCGCGCGTTGAGGCCCGGCCGTGCAACCCCCGCGCCGCGCCTGCTATGATCGGGGCAGGAGCAAGGGCGCTCCCGTCGACCCCGCGTCGCCGGGCGCCCCGCGCCCGGTGTGTCCAGAGGCCTCGTGCATGTCCCTCGACACCGGCAACACCGCTTTCGTGCTCTTCTCCGCCGCCCTCGTGCTGCTGATGACGCCTGGGCTGGGCTTCTTCTACGGCGGGATGGTGCGCGGCCGCAACGTCCTCAACACCCTGATGCTGAGCTTCGTGACGCTCGCCGTCGTCGGCGTGCAGTGGGTGCTCGTCGGCTACTCGCTGGCCTTTGCGCCGGGCGAGGGGTGGTGGGCGCCCCTGCTCGGCTCGCTGCGCTGGGTCGGCCTGCAGGGTGTCGGCACGGCCCCAGAGCCGGCCTACGCCGCCAGCATCCCCCACCTGGCGTACATGGCCTTCCAGGCCACCTTCGCCGTCATCACGCCGGCCATCATCTCAGGCGCCGTCGTGGAGCGCATCCACTTCCGCGCCTACGCCGCCTTCACGGCGCTCTGGGCCACGCTGGTCTACGCCCCCATCGCCCACTGGGTCTGGGGCACCGGCGGCTGGCTGAAGGGCCTCGGCGCGCTGGACTTCGCGGGCGGCACGGTGGTGCATGTGGCGGCGGGCTTCTCGGCCCTGGTCGCGGCCGCCGTCGTCGGCTCGCGGAGCCGCCCGTCGCCCGTCGCCTCCCAGGGCTACCAGGTCCCCTTCGTGCTGCTCGGCGCCGCGTTGTTGTGGTTCGGCTGGTTCGGCTTCAACGGCGGCAGCGCCCTCGAGGCCAGCGGCGTCGCGGCCCTGGCGGTTGCCACCACCAACGCGGCGGCGGCCGCGGGTGCCCTGGCCTGGATGGCGCTGGAGGGCTGGCGCGAGCGCAGGGTGACGGTCGTCGGGGGCGCCAGCGGCGCCGTGGCCGGCCTGGTTGCCATCACGCCCGCGGCGGGCTTCGTCACGCCGATGGCCGCGCTCGCCATCGGCGCCCTGTCAGCCGTGGCCTGCGCCTACGCCGTCGAGTGGAACCGCCGCCGGCTGCGCATCGACGACTCGCTCGACGCCTTCTCCGTGCACGGCGTGGGGGGCGTGATCGGGGCGGTGCTGACGGGCGTCTTCGCCAGCAAGGCCCTCAACCCGGCGGGGGCGGACGGCCTGCTGCACGGCCACGCCGGGTTGCTGGTGGTGCAGGGGCTCGCCGTCGGCGCGGTGGCGCTTTATGCGACGGTCGGCACCTGGGTGATCCTGCGGGCGCTCGACGCCATGATGCACCTGCGCGTGACGGAGGCCGTCGAGGCCGAGGGGCTGGATCGCCACCAGCACGGCAGCCAGCTCGGGACCGCGCGGCTGTCCGAGGCCGCTGCGGCCGAGGCCCACGCGGGCTGAGCCAGGGGGACGGGCGCGTCAGAACTGCCCGAAGGTCCGGATGAAGACGTCCTTCGCCATGCGGGCCTGGACCTCGGCGTCACCGTTGGCCGCCTGGCGGACCTTGTCGGCCTCGACCTCGAGGTGCCGCCCGACGGCCTCGAGGTCGCCGTGCTTCCGGAAGGCCGCGATGCCGCCCTCCATGAAGCGGCGATCGACGGCGGCTGCGCCCCGCAGGCGTCCGAGCGCCACCACCGCCTCGAACTCGTCCGGGCGCAGCTCGCCGTAAGCCTGCCGGTCGATCATGCCGTAGGCGACGCGCTCCGTGATCGCGCCGTCGCGCACGGCGGCGATGATCATGCGGCGCTGAGCCTCGCTCTTCAGCACGCTGGCCACGCGGGGCACGGTGGTCTCACGGTCGATCGCGCTCATCGCGTTGCTCCTTGGGGGTGCGGGTGGATGAGACGCTTGTCGGCCGGCCTGGTTCCAGCCGGGGTCCAACCGTGAGGCCGCAGGTTAAATTGCGGCCAAGGCGGTGCCGAGCGGACCCTACACGCCAGCACGCTGGCGGCGAGCCGCCGGGGACGTTGAATCGCGGCCAGGCCAGGGCCGCGCGGGGCACCTGACGCCCGGACCCTGAGGGCGAGCCGCAGCCGGGCCGGTGCCTCGCGGGGCCCTCAGCGCGGCAGCTTGTCGGCGGGGATCTGCTTGATCTGGTTGTGGCCAGCATCCGCGATGTACAGCGTGCCCGCCGCGTCGAAGGCCAGCGCCGTGGGCTCCTCGAGGCCGTCGTCGACGCCGCTGCCGGTGAAGAATGAGCCGCCCTGGCCCGCGAGCGTCGTGATGATCCCCGTCTTCGCATCCACCCGCCGCACGCGGTGGTTGTGGGCATCCGCGAGGTAGAGGTGCCCCGCGGCGTCCATCGCCAGGGACATGGGCCACTGCAGCCCGGCGGCGGTGGCCGGCCCCCCGTCGCCGCTGAACTCGGGCGCGGCATCCGACTGGCCCGCCACCAGGCTCACGGTGCCGTCTGGCGCCCGGCGGTACACGACGGAGGCCAGCACGTCGGTGTAGTACAGCGTCCCGTCAGGCCGCGCCAGGAGGCCATAGAAGGCCGCCAGCGTCCGCTTGGGGACGAGCTCCTCGACCTTGTCGCCCGTGACGCGCACGAGCCTGCTGGTCGGCACCGGCGTCAGCATGGTGTCGCTGACGAAGTAGCCGCCCTTGCCGTCCGGGGCCACCTGGAGCGCCTTGACGCCCTCGGGCAGCGGCACCGGGGCGAGCTGCCCCGCAGCGTCGATGCTGAACAACCCGTGGTGGTTCTGGTTGCCGGCGCAGATCACCAGGCCCCCGTCAGGCTGCGGCAACAGGGTGGTGCTGATGCCGATGGCCTGCTCGACGGCAGGGCCCTTCGCCTGGGGCAGCGCGGCGTCAGGTGGCGCGCCGTTGCCGGCGACGCGGCGGTAGAGCCCGTCGGCGTCGCGCCGCCAGACCACGCCGTTGAGGCCGTCGCCCACCAGCAGCCGGCCCTGGGCATCCAGAGCGAGGGCGCCCGGCCGGTTCAGGCTGAGCTCATCGCCGCGCAGGCCGCGGGTCGGGTCGTACACCACGCCGCCCACGCGCGTCAGCGCCTGGCTCGTGGGCGTGTAGCGCCAGACCTGCCCGGCCGTGTCGGCCGAGAGCCAGACGTGGTCGGCTGTGGCCGCGAGGCCCGTGGTGCGCGCCCCGAGGGCCTCCAGCGTCATCAGCTGGCTCCAGGTGCCGTCCTTGAAGCGGTGCAGCGCGCCGTCGCCGTGCATGTAGAGCACGCCGTCGGGCCCGGCCGCGAGGTGCCAGTCCGTCTTGAACACCTTGGCGGGGATGTCGGTGGCGGGCGTGAAGGCGTCCCCCACGAGGCGGCCGAAGCCGTCCGCGCCGTAGTGCGCGTAGACCTCGCCCTCCGGGCTGGAGGCCAGTTTGGCGGGCGTCCGCACCTTGCCCGCGTGGAGCAGGGCCGTCAGCGTGCCGCTGGCCTCGACCCGGAAGGTCCCCTCGCGGGAGGCGAAGACGCAGCGGCCCTGGGCGTCGACGGCGATCGCGTGGGGCGAGGTGATGGCCGTGTCCCTGGCGACCGCGCCGGGCGCGGGGGCCGGCGCGGCCTCCAGTGGCATGAAGCTGAAGGCGGTGCTGTCGAGGGGGCGGTTGCCCGCCACGGTCGTGACGCGCCGGGTCGTCGCGTCGATGCGCCGGATGCGGTGGTGCCCCGTGTCGCACATGTAGATGTTGCCCGCCGCGTCGAGGGCGAGGGTGCGCGGGTCGCTGAACACGGCCTCGCCAGGTGCCCCTCCATCCCCGAGGCCCTCGCCTCGGAGCTGCCCCGCGTCGCCGAAGGCCTGCCCCCCCGCGACGCTGTGGATCGTGCCGTCCGCTGCGATGCGCCGCACCCGGCCGGCCCAGTTCTCGACGATGTAGACCTCCCCGTCCGGGCGGACGGCGATGCGGTGCGGCGACGCCAGGGCGACCTCCGTGGCCGGCAGGCCCTCGCCCAGGTTGCTCAGGCCCGCCACCAGCAGGCGCTCGACGTAGCGCACCTGGGCATCGAGCGTGGCGTCCTTGGCCCGCAGCGCGTCGACGCTGGCCACCACCTCCGGCGCGGCGAGGCTGCTGACGGCCAGCTCGGCGCCGGCGGCCTGTGCCAGCTTGCGGCGCGTGTCGGCCTCCACGTCGCCGGGCAGCTTGTTGAGCACGGCCTGGTTGCCCTTCACGAACTTCGACGCGATGTAGCCCATCGTCAGGCTGCTCACGGCGTCCACGTCCACCTTCCGCGCGGCCTGGCCCGTCGTGGCCGCGACCGCCGGCAAGAAGGCCGTCGGCGTGCCGGCCGCCGCCGGAAGCCCGAGCACCTGCAGCAGCAAGTTCACGCCCGTCGGCGTGCGCGCGAAGGTGAAGGCCCCCTGCGCGTCGGTCTTCGCGGTGTAGGGCCGGCCTTCGGCGTCGGGCACCCAGTGGCCCGCCGCATCCACCACCACCACCGTGACACCGGCCACCGGTTCGGCCGCGAGCAGGCGCCGCGCGCCTCCGAGCCGACGGGGTTCCAGCCAGCCACCGCCCAATGCCGTCACGGTGCCGCCGTTGTTGCCGACCATCCTGCCACCGTTGTTGCCGACCAGGCCTGAGCTCCGGTCGCCGATCAGCCCGCCGCTGTTGTTGCCGATCAACCCCCCACTGTTGTTGCCGATCAGCGACGCGGGCAGGCTCACGCGGCCCGCGAGCGCGCCCCCCAAGTCGGAGACCA
Source organism: Candidatus Sericytochromatia bacterium (assembly GCA_035285125.1). GTDB lineage: Bacteria > Cyanobacteriota > Sericytochromatia > S15B-MN24 > JAQBPE01 > JAYKHL01. The sequence goes on from JAYKHR010000006.1 coordinate 5,836, forward strand.
GGCTGCCCTGCAGCCCGGAGCGGGTGGGGAGCACCACGTCGGGCGCCCCGGCGACGGACCCGCCGGGGGACGGCGGCAGGCCGGGGTTGGCCGGCCCCACAGGCTGGCCGGCGCCCGGGGCAGCCGTCGGCAGTGAGGCCTTGGTCGGGCGTCCCTGTGCACGGGTGGCCGGGCCGCTGGCCGGTGAGGCGCAGCCGGCCACGAGCGCGAGCATCAGGAGGTGGAGGGTGAGGGGCCGGGGCATCGGGGGGGCTCTCGGGGCTGCCGCATTCCGTGTACCCGACACGTCCCAACTTGAACGCCTCAGGGCGCCGCGCGCAGGGCGAAGGCACCTTAACATGGGCTTGAGGGGGCCGGTGATGGCGGGCGCCGATGATAGGGGCCTGGCCGTTTCACGGCCCGGACGGGGTGGTACGAAGCTGGTACGGGCCGCCGGTGGCGGTCGCGAGGCTCCTGTGATGACGATGGTCCGCTTGCCCGATTGCCCTCCGTGGCGCCGCCTGCTGGTGGCTGCCACCGCGGTGCTGCCGATCGCCGCGTTGGTCCCCGCCATCGCCGGCTGGGTGCCGCTCTGGCTCACGACGGCTGGCGTCACGGTGCCGGCCTGGCTCGCCCTCTTCGCGCTCGCGTCGCGGGACCCGGCCTGGCGGCGGGGGCTCGTCCTCGCGGTGCTGTGCGGAATGGCCGCCTGCCTGGTCTACGACGGCGTGCGCCTCGCGTTGACGGCTGCGGGCGGGCTGCAAGACGGCATCCCCAACATCGGCAGGATGCTGGTGGGGGATCTCGGGGCGCCCACGGCAGAGGTGGCGGCCCTCGGCTACTACTACCGCTACGTCGGCGACGGCGGCGGCCTGGCGCTGGCCTTCCTGATGGGGCGGCGGTACGGGGTCCGCGCCGGGATGGCCTTCGGGGCGGTGGTCTGCGTCGGCCTGTGGGCGACGCTCGCGCTGTTCCCCATGGCCCGGGCGCTCCTGTTCCCGCTGACGCCCTACGCCCTTGCCATGACCCTCGCGGGTCATCTGGTCTATGGCGGCGTGCTGGGGTGGCTGCTGGGTCGCGTCGTCGCCTGTGGGCCGGAGGCCGGCCACGGGGCTCCGGAGCCGCTCGTGACGCTCGTCGTCCGGGAAACGGCGGAGCTGCCCGCCATCCAGGACCGTCCGCCTCACGTGCTTCAGGGGTCCTGATACCGGCCCTGGCAGGTTCCTCCAGCCTCCTCGGTCGGGCCGCGGAGGTTGCCCTGAGGCGCCCGCCAGGGGACCACGCGCGTGGCCGACCAACGACATGGCCCCCGGTGACGGCAGGAAACTCGAGGGCCCCACGCCCGCACCGCGCCCGGCTGGCCCCGAGGGCGTGCCCGTTCGTTGCGGTCCAAGGTTCGGTGCGGCAGGCTGCGCCCGGCCAGACCGGGCGTGCCGCGACGCCGCGCTACTGGTGAGCGACGTTGACTGGCGCGCTGGCGGGCAGGTCGAACTCCAGCCGCAGGTAGTTGAGCATGCAGGCCACGGCCTCTTCGCGGCTGGTGGTGGTGAAGCAGTTGCTCAGCACCAGCTCCTTGTCGTAGCTGACAGACACCCAGAAGTTCTGCATGACCGGAACACCTCTCACGCCGCCTTGCGGCACACTCACGAGAGGCTTATAGGCCGGCTGCGCCCCGGGCTGAATTGTCAGGGCGTTAAGCTTGGGAGAAGCTTTGGGTGTTGTTATGGTGACGTGTGACGGACGTCAACCGCGTCGGGCGTTGAAGGCCCGGACCGCCTCGAAGAGGTTCTCGGCCTCGCCCGTCGAGTAGGCACGGCCGCCGTGCCTCTGGTTGTAGGCCTTCACGACGCCAAACAGGACGTCCGACGGGTCGACGTGGCTGCTGCGCGTGGCCGGCTCGGTCCGGCGGGCGCCGAGGCCAGGAGCGGTGTGGAGAGCGGGCATCGGGGCACCTCACGGCGTTGAAGTTAAGCCTGGTTGATGGCCTTAATTAAAATATAACCTTTGGTGCCGCGGGCCGTCAACCCCTGATCGCCGTCCGATCCGGCTGGCGAGCCCGCGGGGGCCGGTGGTACACTGCCGGGCACGGCGAGCCCTCGCGGGGCGCCGCAGACGCGCCGGCGAGGAGGCCGGCTCGCCGAAGAGGAGGAGCGCGTGTCCCACAAGGTGGTGCCCGATGCAGCCAGCGCCCTGAGCGGCCTGCTGCGCGACGGGATGACGATCATGGCGGGTGGCTTCGGGCTGTGTGGCATCCCCGAGCACCTCATCGCGGCCATCCGCGACGCGGGCGTGAAGGACCTCACCTTCATCAGCAACAACGCGGGCGTGGACGACTTCGGCCTTGGCCTGCTGCTGCAGACGCGGCAGATCAAGAAGATGATCTCCAGCTACGTCGGCGAGAACAAGACCTTCGAGCGGCAGTACCTCGAGGGCGTGCTCGAGGTCGAGCTCGTGCCGCAGGGCACGCTGGCCGAGCGCATCCGGGCCGGGGGCGCCGGCATCGGGGGCTTCTTCACCCGCACGGGCGTCGGCACGGTGGTGGCCGAGAGCAAGGAGACGCGCGTGATCGACGGCGTCGAGTACGTGCTCGAGGCGCCCCTCAAGGCGGACCTCGCCATCGTGAAGGCCTGGCAGGGCGACGCGACGGGCAACCTGGTCTACCGCCGCACGGCGCGCAACTTCAACCCGATGATGGCGACGGCCGCCGCCGTGACGCTGGCGGAGGTGGAGCAGCTCGTCCCCGTGGGCGAGCTCGACCCGGACCACGTCCACACGCCGGGCATCTACGTCGATCGGATCTTCGTCGGCATGCGCTACGAGAAGCGCATCGAGCAGCGCACGGTCCGCCCGCGCGCGCAAGCGGGGGTGTGACCATGGCCTTCGACCGCAACCAGATCGCCGCCCGGATCGCGCAGGAGCTGCGCGACGGCTTCTACG
>JAYKHR010000007.1:0-48138 GCA_035285125.1 Candidatus Sericytochromatia bacterium
GCGCTACGAGAAGCGCATCGAGCAGCGCACGGTCCGCCCGCGCGCGCAAGCGGGGGTGTGACCATGGCCTTCGACCGCAACCAGATCGCCGCCCGGATCGCGCAGGAGCTGCGCGACGGCTTCTACGTGAACCTGGGCATCGGCATCCCGACGCTCGTGGCGAACTTCATCCCGGAGGGCGTCAGCGTCACGCTGCAGTCCGAGAACGGGCTGCTCGGCATCGGCCCCTTCCCCGTCGAGGGCGAGGAGGACCCGGACCTCATCAACGCCGGCAAGCAGACCGTCACGACGCTGCCGGGCTCCAGCTTCTTCTCGAGCGCCGACTCCTTCGCGATGGTGCGCGGCGGCCACGTGGACCTCACCATCCTCGGCGCCCTGCAGGTGGCCGAGAACGGCGACCTCGCCAACTGGATGATCCCCGGCAAGATGGTCAAGGGCATGGGCGGCGCGATGGACCTCGTGGCGGGGGCCAAGCGCGTCATCGTGGCGATGGAGCACACCAGCAAGGACGGCGAGCCCAAGCTGCTCTCCCGCTGCACGCTGCCGCTCACGGGCAAGGGCGTGGTCGACATGGTCGTCACGGACCTCGCCGTCCTCGACGTGACGCCGGAGGGCTTCGTGCTCAAGGAGCTCGCGCCGGGCGTGACGGTGGAGGAGGTCAAGGCCAAGACCGGGGCGCCGCTCGCGGTGGCGCCGGGGCTGACGGCGGCCCTCAGCGGATGACGCGGATGCGGTTGTTGACCGCGTCCGCCACGTAGACCTTGCCGCTGGCGTCCACGGCCACGCCAACAGGGTTCCAGAACTCTGCCTTTGCGCCCGGGCCGTCGGTGAAGCCCGGGGTGCCACTGCCCGCGAGGGTGGTGACGACGCCTTGCGGGGTGACCTTGAGGATGCGGTGGTTGTCGCGGTCCGCCACGTAGACGTTGCCGCTGGCGTCGACGGCCACGCCGGAGGGGAAGCTGAACTGGGCCTCCGGCCCCGGGCCCTCGGCGAAGCCCATCTGGCCACTGCCTGCGAGGGTCGTGACGACGCCTTGCGGGGTGATCTTGCGAATGCGGTGGTTGCCATAGTCCGCTACGTAGACGTTGCCGCTGGTGTCGACGGCGAGGTTTTTGGGCCAGCTGAACCGGGCCTCCACGCCCGAGCCGTCGGCGAAGCCCATCTGGTCACTGCCCGCGAGCGTGGAGACGATGCCTTGTGCGCTGATCTTGCGGATGCTTTGGCTCTGGCCGGTCGGAGGAGCCTCCGTCACATAGACGTTGCCGCTGGCATCGACGGCCACGCTGGTGGGGATGTTGAATTGTGCCTCCGCGCCCGGGCCGTTGGCGGAGCCGTAGGCGCCACTGCCCGCGAGGGTCGAGACCAGACCAGCGAGGGGGGCGGCTGTTGGCAGAGAGGCTTCGTTCGGCCCCGAGACGGGGGCTCCCGGCGACGGCGCCCCCTGCAGGGGAGAGGCCGCAGGCGAAGGCGCCCCGGCGGGCGTGGCGGGCCCTGGCGAGCTCCCCGTGGCGATCTTCTTGTCCAGCGCCGCTAGCTGCTGGCGGATCGCCGCGAGCGCCTGCCGGATCTCCCCGAGGATCCCCCGCAGCTCGGCCACCTCGGTCACGAGCTGGTCGATGGCCCGCTTCACCGAGGCCCGGTCCGAGAAGTTCGGCACGCGCTCGGGCGTCAGGCTGCGTGCCGTCACGTCGACGGCGCTCTGGAAGTTGGCCAGGTTGACGCCGACGAGGTCGCTGCCGGCGGACCCCTCGAGCACGTTGAGCGTGACGAGGGTCGTGGCCGGGCCAATGGGGGCCGTGACGCCCGCAGTTCCCACCTTCGCGAGCGTGCGGAGTTGCCCGGTCGCGCCCGTGCTCATCGGCACCTCGGCCACGACGACGTAGCCCGCGTTGGCCGCCACGCCTTCGAGGCGGTACCGGCCCTCGGCGTCCGTACGAACTGAGGCAATATCTGGCACGGGCTGGCCTGCCGCGTCGGCCAGGAAGACCTTCACGCCCACGAGGGGCTGGGCGTCGGCAGCCCGCAAGCGGTAGCCGAGGCCCCTGTCGGAGATGACCCCGGCATCGCCCTTCGGCCTCAGCCGGGTCCCGGCGTCGGTGAGCAGGTAGCCCGGCGCCGCTACAACACCCACCACCACCACCTTGGCGAGGGTGGGGCCGGGGCCGCCAGAGGTCGCCCGCGGCCCCCCGCGGCGCCGGGCCCGACGGGGGGGCCGGCCGTCCCGACCGGGGCCTGGCAGCCCAGCACCAGCAAGGCGAGGGCCACGATGGGGCGCACGCGGCGCAGGGGCTTGGACACGGGGCACACCTCCAGCAGGTGTAGGGTGCGTACCCTTGCTGGCAGGCCGTTTAACGACTTGCGGGAGGCCCCTGACGCCGCGCTGGCCCCTCACCCGGCCTGCGGCCACCTTCTCCCGGAGCCCTGGTCTTTCCTGCCATCCTTCCCGCGAAGGGTATCTGGCGGGCACTTTTCGGCAACGAACAAGGGACGCAGCCACGTTTGCTGGTGCCCGCCGCCGCGAACAGCCCGGGGCCTTCGAGGCACCGTCAACGGATGACGCGGATGCGGTTGTTGTTGCGGTCCGCCACATAGACCCGGCCGCTGGCGTCCACGGCCACGCCATACGGGTAGGAAAACTGCGCCACCACGCCTGGTCCGTCGGTGAAGCCCCCGGTGCCAGTGCCCGCGAGCGTGGAGACCTCACCCTCCGGGGTGACCTTGCGGATGGCGTTGTTCCCGTTGTCCACCACGTAGACGTGGCCGCCGGCGTCAACGGCCACGCCATAGAGGTCGGAGAACTGCGCCGTCACGCCCGGGCCATCGACGAAGCCTGTGGTGCCGCTGCCCGCGAAGGTGGAGACCATGCCTTGCGGCGAGATCACGCGAATGCGGCAGCGGGTCTCCGCCACGTAGACGTGGCCGCTGGCGTCGACGGCCACGCCCATGGGCCCGCTGAAGCTGGCCTCCGCGCCCGGGCCGTCGGCGAACCCCCCGGTGATCCCCCCGGCGCCACTGCCTGCGAGGGTGGAGACGACGCCCTGCGGGGTGATCTTGCGGATGCGGTGGTTGTAGTAGTCCGCCACGAAGAGGTTGCCGCTGCCGTCGACAGCCACGCCATAGGGGCCGTTGAACTGGGCCTCCTCGCCCTGGCCGTCGGCGAAGCCCCAGGCCCCACTGCCGGCGATGGTGGAGACGAGGCCTTGCGGGGTGATCTTGCGGATGCGGTGGCTGGAGACTTCCCCCACGTAGACGTTGCCGCTGGCGTCGATGGCCAAGCTGGAGGGTCCGTTGAACTGCGCCACCGCGCCCGGGCCGTCGGCGAAGCCCTTGGTCCCATTGCCCGCGAAGGTGGAGACGACGCCTTGGGGGGTGACCTTGCGGATCAGGTTGTTGGCGCGGTCCGCCACGTAGACGCTCCCATTGGCGTCGACGGCCACGCCGGTGGGATCGTTGAAGCTTGCAGCGGCGCCCGGGCCGTCGGTGAAGCCCACGGCGCCGCTGCCCGCGAGGGTGGAGACCACGCCAACGAATGTGGCAGCCGGAGAAGAAGGCGCTGCGCCAGCTCCCCGGGACACCTCCGGGGGGATGGCCGTCGCGGAGATGGGGGGGCGGGGCTCGCCTGGGGCCAGTGAGGGTCCCACGGCCCCTGGCGAGCCCCCGCTGGCGTGCTTCTGGTCCGGCGAGGCAAGCTCCTTGCGGATCTCCCCCAGGATGCCCCGCAGCTCGGCCACCTCCACCACGAGCTGGTCGATGGCCCGCTTCACGGAGGCCCGGTCCGCGAAGTCCGGCACGCGCTCCGGTGTCAGGCTGCGTGCCGTCACGTCGACGGCGCTCTGGAAGGTGGCCGGGTTGACGTCGACGAGGTCGCTGCCGGCGGCCCCCTCGAGCACGTTGAGCGTGACGAGGGTCGTGGCCGGGCCAATGGGGGCCGTGACGCCCGCAGCCCCCACCTTCACTAGCGTGCGGAGCTGCCCGGTCTTGCCCGTGCCCATGGGCACCTCGGACACGACGACGTAGCCCGCGTTGGCCGCCACGCCCTCGAGGCGGTACCGGCCTTGCGCGTCCGTACGCACCGCGGGAACGTCTGGCACGGGCTGGCCTGCCGCGTCGGCCAGGAAGACCTTCACGCCCTTGAGGGGCTGGTCGTCGGCGGCCTGCAAGCGGTAGCGGGCCCCGTCGCTCGCCAAGGCTTGGCTGCCGTTGTTCGACACCACGCCCCCGCCCTGGTCCGAGATCAGCGTCGCCCCACGGGAGGTGCCCCCTGCTTCGCCCCCGGGCCTCAGCCGGGCCCCCCCGTTCGAGAGCAGGTAGCCCGGCGCCGCCACGACGCCCACCACCGCCACCTTGGCGAGGGTGGGGCGGGGGCGGCCAGCCGATCCGGCCCCACCCGCCGCCCCGGGCCCGACGGGGGTGCCCGGGGCCTGGCAGCCCAGCAGCAGCAGGGCGAGGGCCAGGATGGGGCGCACGCGACCCGGGGGCTTGGACACGGGGCCACCTCCAGCAGGTAACTGGTCCGTACCCTTGCTGGCAAGGCACCTAACGGGGGCTTATGCCCCTGATTCCGTGCTGGCTGCCGGTCAAGGCCACCGGCCTGATTCCGCGATAGCTGCTGACCGAGGCCACCGGCCGGGCGTGGGAATGCTCGACGCCGGAAACCGCGCTCCCCTCTCCCCGGGCACCGGGGAGAGGGGCCGCGTCAGCGGGGGTGAGGGGCCGCGCCGAGAGCTTCCAGGATGGCCCCTCGCAGGCCGCAGAGGTTGCTCACCACCTCAGGGTCTTGGAGTCTGAGCTCGCCCGGGAGCAAGATGGCCTCGAGCCGCTGGGCCTCCGACAGCCCCTGCGCCCGTGCTGTCCGCCAGCGACCCGAGGCCCAGCGGCCAGCCGTCCAGGTGCTCCGGCGATCCGCCTTCGCCGTGGCCCGTGCCTGAAGCCGCTCATCTGGCAAGGATCAAGGCGTGTCGAAACAGGCTGCCCGATGGGCGACGATCAGGCCTGGTCTCTGGCTGAGCGTCACCTCCTGATCGCGAGGGTTCGCGCCGTGTTCGAGGCTGGCAAGGCCGTGGCCGTGATGGCCTTGTAACACGCTCGGCTGCAATGTCCTAGCGTTTGCCGAGGTGAACCATTGCCCTGGCGTTCCCGTGCCGGGCCGCATCCTCGAGTTGGAGCAGCGACATCCCGGAGTGGTCGACCTTCCCCGAGGCAGCCTGCGCGACGGTGCCCATCAGGACCACCAGCCCGGCAGCCAGAACCGCGCAACCCATTGGCCGCCATCTCAAACAAATCGAGGGCTTGCGGTCTCCCTGGAGACACAACGCCACGACCTCGGCCTTGAACTCTTCCGTGAAGTGCCGGCGTTCCTTCGACATGCGGACACCCTTTCGCTCCAAATTGTAAGTGGGACAGGTGTCCACGAAACCGGGTCAAGTCCAGTCCGCGTCAGCCGGGATGAGGGCAATGCGGAATCAGGGGCGTGAGGCTTGTCGGCACCATCCAGGCTGAGCAGCCCTCGGCCGCCGGGCTGCTCTCAGCGGATGACGCGGATGCGGCCCGAGCCCGCCACGTAGACGTTGCCGCTGGCGTCGACGGCCACGCCTCGGAGGTCATTGAACTTCGATTCCGCGCCTGGGCCGTCAGCGAAGCCCGAGGTTCCGTTGCCCGCGAGGGTCGAAACAACCCCCAAAAGCGCAGCACCAGGCGACGGCGGCGCCAAGCTGGGCCCCGCGGAGGGGGCTGCCGGCTGCGGCGACGGCGCCCCTGGCGTGGGGGAGGTAACACCCGGCCCCGGGGACGCCTCAGAGGGTGGTAGCGTCGGGGAGGGCGTTGCGGCCCCTGGCGTGGAGATGGGCGCCGCCTCCGTCGGAGAGGCCGTCGGGGCAGCCAGGTCGACCGTGCCCCTGATCGTCTCCCCGGCCTTCGTCTCGAAGCTGTACGTCTCGCGGGCCACCGTCACCTCGCCGACGGGGAAGTCCGCCTGAGCCACGGACACGGCCGGGCCCTCGGGCGCCGCGGGCTGGCGGGCCGCCACCACCAGCACCTCGTGCACGGCCTCGAACACGGCCGCCGTGACCTGCACAGGTCTGCCAGCCCCTGCCGGAACGCGGCCGGGTCCTGCAGCTGGCCCTCCGCGCCCACCGTCGCCAGCAGGCGGGGCGCCAGCGCAGGCGCCGGCTCGAGGGCCACCGCCACTGCCCGGGCCGCTCCGCTGGCGACCTCGAGGGCCCGGTCCAGCTGGCCGGGGGCCTCCGTCCGGAGCTGCACCTTCAGCGCGCCCGCGAGGGCCTGGGTCGCCACGGTCGTCGCCACCCCGAGCCGCAGCGACAGCGCCACCTCGCCCGCCCCCTGCGTGAGGCCGTAGCCCCGGCCTGCCGCCAGGGAGCCGCCGTCGTTGGCGATCACGCCGCTGCCTCGGTCCCCGATCAGGCTCCCGCCGCCTGCCACGGCCTGGATGGCCCGGCCTGATCGCACATCGACCACCGTCGTCAGCGCCTGCCCCGCGCGGCTCGCTACCACCCTGACCAGCCGGGCTGGCGTCCCGGCCGGCAGCGTCAGCGTGAACCGCCCCCGCGCATCCGTGCTGGCCGCGTCCTCGGCGCCCAGCGTGCGGGCCGTGACGAGGTTCACGGCCCGCACGCGCGCGCCCCCGAAGGCCTCTCCCGTCAGCTCCGCCAGCCCCTCGAGGCGCACGCGTTGCGGCAGCGGCGGGAGGCCTCGCCCGCGGGCGTCACCATAGTGGCTCCGATGGAGGTCGTGGTCCGCCACGGAGACGCGGCCGCCAGCCATCAGCCTGTCTGAAGCAGCCCGCGTCAGCCCGATCGGTCGGTCTGATGGTTCGGTTCGTCACCCCGTTTCAGGGTTGCCCAGGCTCGGGTATCAGGACTATAGGGTTCCTTCCGTACGGGCACCCAACCTAACGCCCAGCCGGGCGAGCAGAATTTTCGGAGGTGACACGTGGGAAACCCGATTAGCGGCGCGATGAACGCACTTGGTGGGCTGGCGCAGAACATCGGCAAGGTCTTTGCAGGCCCTCCTGCGCGTCGGGATCAGTTCCCCGAGACCGTCGGCAGCCCCCCGAGCGGCCAAGGGGCCGATCCGCGGAGCCAGTTCCCCAAGACGGTGGGCGACCAGGCCCACGTGTCGGGCGGCGGCGGCTCGTCCTCCCTCGAGCTGAAGTAGGGGCACGCGGAGCTCTCCCGCGCCCCGACCCTGGCCCCGCGCCTCCCGTTCAGCCGGGAGACGCGGGGTTTTCGTTTGAGGCGCCCGTGCCTGCGCCGCGCTGCCTGCTGGTGTTGAGCCCGAGCGGGTGTCGCTGCCGGGGGCTCGGGGGTTGCGCCCCGGGCCGGGGTGGGCTGGGGGAAACCGTTCGGCCCCCGGGCTCCCGTCGCCGCGGCCACGTAGAGTACTTCCATTGACAGCATAGTCTGATTATCGGATAATCTGCTTATGCGTAAGCGAAAGGTCAGTGCCACCGAAGCCGCGAGGAACTTCTCCGACATCGTGGGGCAAGTCCGCTACCAGGCGACCAGCTTCGAGATCCTCAAGGGGAAGGAGGTCGTGGCTCAGCTTGTGCCCGCGCGCGCTGCATCCCCGAGCACCCTCCAGGAACAGATCCTGCAGCTGGCCGAGGGGGCCCACCTCGCGGCGGAGGACGTTGGCGCTTATGCGGCCGACGTGGCGACCAGTCGGCACCAGCTGACGCTCGGTGAGTCGGAATGGGGATGATCCTCGACACGGGGGTCCTGATTGCCCTTGAGCGCCTGCGGGCGGCCTCGCTGTTGGCAAAGTGGGAGCACCACGGCCCGGGGTACCTCAGCGCCGTTACCTGCTCCGAGCTGCTGGTCGGCGTCCACAAGGCAGACACCCCCCAGCGCCGGGCCCAACGCTCGGCCTTCGTCGAGAACCTGCTCGAGACCTTTCCCGTGCTCGAGTTCGACCTGCCCGCTGCCCGGGCGCACGCCCAGCTCCTGGCCCAGATGCCCCGAGGCGTGGTGGTCGATGCCCACGACATGCTCATCGGGGCGACGGCCCTGCGGCACGGGATGCCGGTGCTGACCGGGAACGGAAGGGACTTCGGGCGCATTCCTGGCCTGGAGGTGCTGGACTTCAACGCAGCCCTGCCGTGAGCGCGGCCAACCCTTGGGCGCGGCCCTCCCTCGGCGACCCTGGCTTGCCCCGGCCAGTCGCCTGAAGGCCCGGGGAAGGCCTCGGCTGACGCTGGCACCGCCGGGTATGACACCAGCATGCCCCCCCGCCCGCGCGCCCTCCTGAGCCTGGTCGCCTGCCTGCTGGTGGGCTGCACGGCCGCGAGCGGCGTGGCGCCGCCGAGGGCCACGGGGGGGCGGGCGCCCGTGCGTGGGGCGGGTCCCAAGGCCTCGGTGCCGCCAGACGCGGGCGCCCCGGCCGGGCCCCCCACGACGACCTCGCCCGCCGGCCCCCTCTCGTCGGAGGGCCCGCTGGCTGCCCCGCGCGGCGCGCTGGTGGGCCGGGTGCAGCTGCCTGCGAGCCTCCTGACGGCCAACGGCGGCCGGGTGGCGTCGACCAGCGGCGGAGGGCTGGTCTCCGACCAGGGCGGCTCTTTGCTGGCGAACAATGGGGCCACGCTCATCTCGGACCAGGGGGGTAGCGCGGTGTCGCCCTACGGGTCGACGCTCATCTCGGACCAGGGGGGCCGCGCGGTGTCGCACGACGGGTCCGGCGTCGTCTCCAGCCGTGGCGGGGTGTCGTCCAGCGGCGGTCGGTACGCGCTGCGGCAGGCGGTGGCGACGGGGCCCGGCGGGGACGTGGTGGCGATCGCGAACGCGCAGGTGGGGCTGTTCGACGCCGCGGGCGTGGCGGTGAAGGACGCGTCGGGGGCGCCCCTGGTGACGACGACGGACGCGGAGGGGCGCTACGCGTTCCCGACGGCACCGACGGACCGGGCGGTGGTGGCGGTGTGCCAGCTGGCGGGGACGGCGGGGCAGGCGGCGGCGCTGGTGCCGAAGGCGCGGGGCCAGGCGGACCTGGACGTGGCGAGCTCGGTGATGGCGAGCTACGTGATCAGCAAGTTCGCCCGCACGCAGGCAGACCCGCAGGCGGCGCTGGAGCGGCTGCCGGCGGGGCTGGAGGCGCAGGCGCGGGCGGCGACGGCGGCGGCGCTGGCGACGGGGAGCGGGCCTGCGCGGCTGGAGGCGGCGGCGGCCGTGCAGGCGGTCGAGACGCTGCGGGGGAAAGCGGGGGTGGTGGACCAGCTGTACGAGAAGGTCCGGCGGGCGATGGTGGTCGCAGGCCAGGCCAACCTGGGCGAGGGGCAGCCTGCCCTCACGGCCGAGGTCTGGTTGATGGGGGCGCGGCGCCTGTCTGCCGGCGGTTGGTGGCTGCTGGATGACGCCGCCGCGAGGGTCTGGGAGGTGGTGGACGGCCGGCTGCGGGTGCTGGCGGGCTCCGGCGTCCGGGACGGCAGGCGCCTCGTGGATGGCGGGCTGGCGCGCGAGGCGTCCCTGGGGGAGCTCGTGGCGATGCACGAGGGGCCGGAGGGGCGGCCCTGGATCCTGCAGTCCACCAGGGCCGGGGGTTCTGATGACGTGACAGGTGACCTGTTCCGGCTGGAGCCGGACGGGCGGGTCACCATCCTCGCGACCACGCTGCGGCCCTGGAGGTCCCGGGAGCAGTGGGAGATGATCGACTTCCTGCCCCTCGGCCCGGCCCAGGCCCTGGTTGTCAGCACCGACCGCGTGGAGGCGGTCGGCGGCGCGCCCGAGCACCCGTTGTGGCCGCAGGGCGGGGCAGAGGGCCCGTTCGAGATCGTGGGGGCGGACCGACGGCCGGATGGCACGATTCGGGTGGCGGCCAGCCACTACCTGAACGGGCGGGGCGTCTGGCGGCTCTGGCGCCTGCGGGCGGGCCTGCTGCCCGAGCCCCTGCCCGCCCCGTCCGGGGCGCACTGGTACGGCTTCGATGACGCGGGCAACCTCGTTGCGAGCACCCAGGAGGGGGGGCTGGAGTTCCACCCGCCCGGGGGTGGCGCGCCTCACCGGATCGGGGCCGAGGCCCTGGCCGCCTGGCCCCCGGCGCTGCGGCCTCAACCGGGGGGCATCGAGGTGGCGGACCTGCGCTTCGGGGGGGATGGGCGCACCGCGGGGTGGGTCCGCGCCAGGGGGCGGCTCGCGACGTTTGGTCCCGACGGGGCGCTCAGCCACGTGGTGGCCGGCCCGGCGGGTGCGCCCCCGCCGCAAGAGGGCCCGACGGCGCTCAACTCGCCCGCGATGGCGGCGATGGACGCGGCGGGCACCGTGCACCTCATCGATGGCGACGACACCCTGGTGCGCATCGTGAACCGCCGGGCCGAGCCCGTTTCGGCCCCGGGTTTCCAGGGGTGGGGCGAGCTGAGGCTGGTGCCGGGGGACCCCTTCGCCTTCACGGTCGAGGTCCTCGACGAGGATGACGTCGTGGTGAAGGAGTTGCCCCGCTTCGGGGCAGGCTACGCGGTGCCTGCCCGGGAGGCCCACTTCCTCGGCCCGGCCGCGCTGCGCGTGGCGCCTGACGGCTCGGTGTGGGTGCTCGACCTCGGCGACAGCAGGCGGGTGGGGGACGCCCTGGGCGGCCGGGGGAGGCGCGTGGAGGACGCCTTCGTGCGGCGCGTGGCCGACGGGTTCCTCGAGACGGTCGCGGTGAAGTCCAGCCTGGACCTGGCGCCGTGGATCGACATGGCACCCACGGCGGAGGGGGCCGCCGTGGTCCTCTCCAGCGGCGAGGACCACGCCAAGCTGCTGCGGGTGAAGGGCACCGAGCCGCCCACCGAGCTGGTGCGCGTGCCGTATGCCGTCCCCCCCGAGGCCTGTGAAGCCTGCCAGCATGACGGGATGGCGCCCCTGCCCGGTGGGGCGTGGCTGCTGCGCGTGCAGGGCGTGCTGTGGCGCTGGGCGCCGGGGCAGGCGCCCGTCCGCCTCGGCGTGGACGGGGTGGCGACCGCGGACACCTTGAGCCCGAGCGCCTTGATGGCGGCCTCGGCGGACGGCAAGGTGGCCGTGGCCGACGAGCAGCGCGTCTACCGCCTCGACCTCGCCACGGGCAAGGCCACGGCCGTGGCCGGGGCCGGCACGGCCAACCTGGCGGGCAGCACGCCCGATACCGGCCTGACCGCCGTCACGGGCCTGGCGGTGGCGCCCAACGGGGACCTGCTCATCACGGACGGGGGGGCCCGACAGGTCAAGCTGGTGCCGGCGGCTGCGTGGTGAGGGGGCGGGCGGCCCCCGCAGGGCGGTCGCGCCCAGGGGCGCCGACGCTGGCCTCTTGCCAGCTGCCGGGTATGAGCACAGCATGCCCTCCCACCCGCGCGCCCTCTTGAGCCTGGTCGCCTGCCTGCTGGTGGGCTGCACGGCCGCGGGCAGCGTGGCGCCGCCGAAGGCCACGGGCGGGCGCGGCGCGGCGCGGCCGGTGGCCCCCAAGGCCTCCCTGCCCCCTGCCGGGGGCCCCGAGGCCGGGCCGCTGCCTTCGGGGGCCTCCCCACCCCCCGCGAGGGTGGCGCCCCAGGCCCCGCGCGGCGCGCTGGTGGGCCGGGTGCAGCTGCCTGCGAGCCTCCTGTCCAACAACGGCGGCCGCGTCGTCTCCAACATCGGCGGGGGCCTGGTCTCGGACCAGGGCGGGTCGATCCTCTCGAACAACGGGGCGACGCTCATCTCGGACCGGGGGGGCAGCGTGGTGTCAAACAATGGCGCCGGCGTGGTGTCGAACGGTGGGGGCCGGTACGCGCTGCGGCAGGCGCTTGCCACAGGGCCGGGCGCGGACGTGGTGGCGATCGCGAACGCGCAGGTGGGGCTGTTCGACGCCCGGGGCGAGGCGGTGCGGGACGCGTCGGGGGCACCGCTGGTGACGACGACAGACGCGGAGGGGCGCTACGCCTTCCCGACGGCGCCGACGGACCGGGCGCTGGTGGCGGTGTGCCAGCTGGCAGGCACGGCGGGGCAGGCGGCGGCGCTGGTGCTGAGGGCCCGGGGGCAGGCGGACCTGGATGTGGCAAGCTCGGTGATGGCGAGCTACGTGATCAGCAAGTTCGCGCGGCCGCAGGCAGACCCGCAGGCGGCGCTGGAGCGGCTGCCGGGCGAGCTGGAGGCCGAGGCGCGGGCAGCGACGGCGGTGGCCCTGGCCCAGGGCAGCGCGCCGGCGCGGCTGGAGGCCACGGCGGCCATCGAGGCCGTCGAGGCGCTGCGGCAGGGCGAGGCCGGGGTCGACGACCTGTACGAGGCCGTGCGGCGGGCGATGGTGGTGGCGGGGCTGTCGAACTTCGGGGAGGGCCAGCCCGTGGCCTCGGTGACCATGTCCCTCAGCGCGGCCCACCGCGCCTCGACGGGGCGCTGGTGGCTGCTCGATCGCTTCAACGCCCGGCTCTGGGAGGTTGTGGAGGGCCGCTTGCAGGTCCTGGCCGGGTCCGGTCTGTGGTCGAGCGGCCCGGTGCCGTCAGGCACCCGGGCGTCGGAGGTGGCGCTCGACGGCGTCGTGGCCCTGCACGAAGGGCCAGAGGGCGCGCCCTGGGTCCTCACCCAGAACCTGCTGGGCCGCGTCGAGGGGGACGGCCGCCTCACGGTGCTCTGGACCCGCCCGGCCGCGGAGCGGCTGGGCGGCGGCGGCAAGCACTGGTGGGTCGTCGACGTGCTGCCCGTCTCGCGAGACCAGGCCTACCTGGTCGGGAGCGATCGCGTGCTGGCCCTGGGCGGGCTGCCGGCGCGCCCGTTCCCGGATGACGCCGGGGGGGGCATCGTGGCCGCCGACCTCCGGCCCGATGGTCGGCTCCGGGTCGTGACCCGGGCGCTGACGGCCGGGTTTCGCCTGGCCTCCCGGGTCCGGGAGCTGCCTCCCGGGGGGCCCGCGACAGCGGGCCCCGAGCTGGCAGATCGGCTGTGTCACGGCTTCGATGACGCGGGCCACCTCGTCACGGGGGATGGGGCCGGCACGCTCCGGTTCAGCCCGCCTGATGGCGGGGCGCCGATCATCGTCGGGCCCGACGTGACGGCCCGGTGGCCCTCGGAGCTCCGGCGGGGGCTGGGCTCCCTGTGGCTGCGCTTCGGTGGGGACATCCGCACGGGTGGGTGGGTCTGGCAGGACTCCGCCCTGGGCGCATATGGCCGCTCGGCGGTGCTGGGCACCTACGGCCCTGATGGCCTCGCGGTCCTGGCCTTTGCGGTGCAGAACGACGTGTGGAATGCCCCCGGCTCCGAGGGACGCGCGCTGGTGGCACCCGGCTCGCTCGCGATGGGGCCGGATGACACCCTGTACGTGGTGAACGACGGCTCCCTGTATCGCGTCGTGGAGCGGCGGGGCGAGCCCGTCGCGGGTGGCGTGACCCCGACGGGGCGGGCGAGCTTTGTCCCGACGCCCGGCGACCCGTTCGCCTGCACGCTCGAGGTGCTGGCCAAGGACGGGACCGTGGTCGCGGTGGTGCCCGGGCTCGGGGCTGGCTACCAGGCTCCGCTGGCGGAGGCCCTCCTGTTCGACCCCGTGGCGCTGCGGGTGGCGGAGGATGGCGCCTTGTGGGTGCTGGAGCAGTTCACAGAGCAGTGGTCCGCGGTGCGGAAGGTGGTGGGAGGTCAGCTCCAGACCGTCGCCATCCAGCGCAGCAACGACCCGCTGGAGTGGCTCGACGTGTTCCCTGCGGGGGACGGGGCCGCCGTGGTGCTGGCGCGGGCCGAGACCTACCTCGCGCTGCTGCGGGTCTCGGGCACGGAGCCGCCCGTCGAGCTGGTGAGGCTCGCGGACCCTGATCCCCCCGAGGCGTGTGACCTATGCCAGGATGACGGAGCTGTGGCCCTGCCCGGGGGGCAGTGGCTGCTGCGGGTGCAGGGGGTGCTGTGGCGCTGGGCGCCCGGCCTGCCGCCGGTGCGCATCGGCGTGGACGGCATCGAGACGTTTGATGCCGTCGCCCGGGCCACGATGATGGTGTCCCACGGTGGCAAGGTGGCGATCGCCGATACGACGCGCGTCTACCGCATCGATCTTGCCACCGGTCAGGCCACGCCCGTGGTGGGAAGGGACACGGCGAACCTGGCCGGCACCACCGTCGACACGAGCCTCATGTCGGTCTCCGGGCTGGCCGTGGCGCCGAATGGGGACCTGCTGGTCTCCGATGAGGAAGCCGGCCAGGTCAAGCGCGTGCCGGCGGCGGCGTGGTGATCGCCACGTCGCGTCCGAAACGGCCATTCCTCACAGCCACGGCGCCCTCGCCCGTGTTGGAATGGGGCCGATGAGACCGTTCGCCCGCAGCCTCCTGGTCCTCCTCCCGGCGCTCGTGGCGCAAGCCGCGTGGGCGGCCAGCCCGCAGCCCCCCGGCTACGAGGAGGCCAGCGGGCCCGCGGCGGTGGAGCCGGGCGCGGCGCCGACCAGCCTGCCCACGCGGCGGCCGTCGGTGGCGCCCACGCCAGGCTACGTGCCCAAGGCCTCCCCTTCCCCGCGGCTGCCCTACGAGGCCGCCTGGGAGTTCTCCCGGCCGGGCCCGGCGGTGCTCGCGCGTCACGGGGCCGTGGCCTGCGTCTCGGCGGTGGCGAGCCACGTGGGCGTGGAGGTGCTCAAGGCCGGGGGCAACGCCGTCGACGCGGCCGTGGCCGTGGCCCTCGCCCTCGCCGTGGTCTACCCCGAGGCCGGCAACATCGGCGGCGGCGGCTTCCTGCTGGTGCACGACCCCAAGCGCGGCGCGGCCGCCCTCGACTACCGCGAGACGGCGCCTGCCAGGGCCCACGCGCGGATGTACCTCGACGCGGCCGGCAACGCCACGGCCGACAGCCAGATCGGGGCGCGCGCGGCGGGCGTGCCGGGCACGGTGGCCGGGCTCGCGGCGGCCCACGCCCGGCTCGGCAAGCGGCCATGGGCATCGCTCGTGGCGCCCGCCATCAAGCTGGCGCGCGACGGCTTCGTGGTGAACGGGTACCTCGCGGGCTCCTTCCACCGCGCGCAGGACCTGCTGCTGCGCTTCGACGAGACGCGCCGCGTGTTCCTGCCGAACGACCTCACGCCGCGCGCCGGCGACGTGCTGAAGCAGCCGGACCTGGCCCGCACGCTGGAGCGCATCGCCCGCGAGGGCCCCAAGGGCTTCTACCAGGGCCCGGTGGCTGCCGCGATCGCCCGGGAGGCGGCGCGGCAGGGCGGCCCGCTCTCGGCGAAGGACCTGGCCAGCTACCAGCCGCGCTGGCGTGAGCCCGTCGCCTTCTCCTACCGCGGCCGCCGGATCCTCTCGATGCCCCCGCCGAGCTCCGGCGGCGTCACGCTCGCGCAAATCCTGCACATCCTGGAGGGCTACGATCTCAAGGCTGCCGGCTGGCACAGCGTGAGCCACCTCCACCTGCTCACGGAGGCCGACCGCCGTGCCTTCGCCGATCGCAACGCCCTGCTCGCCGACCCCGACTTCGTGAAGGAACTGCCCGTCGCCACCCTGCTCAGCGAAGCCTACGCCGCCCGCAGGCGGGCCACCATCCGGGACGACCGCGCCACGCCCGAGGCCGGGCGCGCCCCGGGGCTGCCTGAGCCCGACCACACCACGCACTTCTCGGTGGTGGACGCCGCGGGCATGGCCGTCAGCAACACCTACACCCTGAACGGCAACTACGGCTGCGGCGTGGTGGTGCCGGGCACGGGCGTGCTGCTCAACAACGAGATGGACGACTTCACGACGCGCGTCGGCGGCGCCAACCAGTTCGGCCTCGCGCAGGGCGCCCTGAACGCCATCGCGCCCGGCAAGCGCCCGCTCTCCTCGATGACGCCGACGATCGTGCTCGGCCCCGACGGCAAGCCGAGCCTCGTGCTCGGGGCGCCCGGCGGCCCCACCATCATCACGACCGTCGCGCAGGTGCTCAGCAACGTCGTCGACTTCGGCCTGCCCCTGAACTGGGCCATCGCCGCGCCGCGCGTGCACCACCAGGCCCAGCCGGACCTGCTCTACCACGAGCCCCACGGCCTCGACATCGTGACGCGCACCGAGCTCGTGCGCCTCGGGCACCAGGTCCAGGCGCGGTCCTACATCGGCGACGCGCAGGGCATCTGGCGCCGGCCCGATGGCGCCTGGGAGGCCTTCTCGGACCCCCGCCGCGGGGGGGAGGCCTTTGGCTACTGAGGCCCTGCACCCTGTGGGGGAAACCGCCTCTTTCTCCCCTCTCCCCGAGGGATAGGGAGGCCAAATCCGACTTCACCCAGTGGGTGCGGAGGCCTTCCGCTCCCTTCTCCCACAGGGAGAAGGTCCGCGTCAGCGGGGATGAGGGGTAATGCGGAATCAGGCCAAGGGTTCCCGGGCTTGACAGCCCGGGCGGGGCTGGTTAGTATACAATCTTAGTATACAAATTGCCGGCTTGCCCGCGCCGTCCCTGTCAGGAGGCCCCCGTGTCCCACCCCGTGCTCCGCTCCCTGGTGCTCGCGCTCGCCCTCGCGGGCTGCGCGGCCCCCCCGATCACGGCCGGCCCCGGCGGCGGGGCCGCTGGCGGAAAGCTGCCCGTGAAGGACCCCGTCACCGGCAAGCTGATCTCGAACCAGCCCGTCGAGCCCCTGAACGGCATCACGTTCAAGCCCCTCACCGTCGCCAACGCCCGCTTCCTCTCCGGCCAGGCCGGCAGCGGCATGGCCGGCCCCATGATGGCCGAGGGCGCCCCGATGGCCAGGTCCGCCGCGGCCCCCGCGCCGGGCGTTGCGGTGGTGGCGTCCGACATGGCCGTCATGAAGGGCGGCGGCGGCAACGCGGGCAACGCCGGCGGCAGCCCCTCCGCCGTGGGCGGCGCTTACAGCGGCAACGTCTGGGGCGGCTACGGCTACCAGTACTACTTCGGCTTCGGCGGCGGCACCGAGCGCATGAGCCTCGTCTCCGTGCAGGAGGCCGAGACCCAGGGCTCCAAGGCCGGCTTCACCGAGGTCGCGAACACCCTCATCGCCCCCATCGTCAAGGAGTGGGCCTTCGACGCCCGGCTGACGGAGGCGGGCTCCACCCTCGGCAGCGACGGCCGCGTCTGGGCCGAGCCGGTGCCCGTCGCCGATGGCAAGATGGGCCTGATCGCCCCCGGCCGGCGCAGCCCCCTCGAGCCCGGGGACGGCTGGCGCCTCGTGTACCTGTCGACGGCCCGCAGCGAGATGCTGCAGTTTGTCGTCACGGCCGAGAAGACCACGATCGTGCGCCTGCGCTGGGCCCCGCTGGACCTCCAGCCCGAGCGCATCAAGGTCGATGCCTCCACCGCCGTCGCCAGCGTGACGAAGGCCGTGATGGACAAGGGCTTCGCCAGCGAGGAGGAGAAGACCAAGCTCGACTACTTCCTCGGGCACGCCTTCGAGCAGCCCAAGACGGGCGAGCACGACGGCGAGAACAGCAAGACCGAGGTGCTCTACGACGTGCCCAAGCGGGCCCGTTGGGGCGTGAACCTCCAGCAGATCGTCGGCAAGCTGGTGTGGGAGCTCAGCTGGTACGCGGCCGAGGAGCCGACGGCCGTGCCGAGCGTCGCCACTGCTGACAGCACCACGACCGTCAGCGCCGTCGCGCCGATGGTGAAGTTCACGCTGCTGCAAGAGGTCGTGTCGCGGCCGATGCCGATGCCCGTCGCCCCGGAGCCGGACAACTGCAAGCGCCGCAAGGAGACCAACGTCTACACCAACTGGGGCGGCTCGGGCATGGTGGATGCCGAGACGGGCGCCGTCATCCGCTTCACGCGGCCCACGCGCCACACCAACACGTGGGAGAACTACGTCTGCGAGGAGCAGCAGCCGGTGCCCATGCCGGCCGAGACCACCACGCCGGCCCCGACGACCGCGCCCAGCGTGACCCCCTCGGTGGCGCCTTCGGTCAGCCCGACGCCCGACGAGGGGGCGACGGGCACGGTCGCGGCTGGCTGAGCCGGCCAAACGGCCAGGCCAGCTGGCAGGGGCGGGACCCGGTTGGGTCCCGCCCTTGTGGTTTCAGGGGCTCTCGCTGACCACCGGCACTGCCGCCGCAGACGGCGTCGCACCAAGGCGGGACGGCAACCAGCAAGAAGGGCCCGGGGTTTGCACCCCGGGCCCCTGGTTGTAGACCCCTCAGGCGTCGAAGCGCACGAAGTCGCCCGGGCGAAGCTTCGCGTAGATCTCCTCGACGTCCCGGTTGCGCAGGCCCACGCAGCCGTGCGAGGCGTCGAAGCCGATGGTGTTCTCCGCGTAGGTGCCGTGGAGTTCCTGGCCGTTGCCGTCGGCGTCGATGGTCTTGCCCGTCTTCAGGTCGAAGCGCGTCAGGTCGATCAGGCGCGTGCCGAACGCCTTGCCGTTGCTCTCCGGCCACAGCGCAGAGCTGATCGACCGCGGGTCGCTGTTCATCCCCGTGACCACGCGGACGCCCGGCGTGGTGGGCGTGCCGCGCCCGTCGGCCCAGTTGCCCGTGCCCGTGCGGACGCCATAGATCTTCGTGAGCTTGCCGGAGGCGTCATAGAGGAAGGCGCGGTGCTGCGAGATGCTGATCACCACGCGGGCCATCTTGCCTGGCGCCACCTGCGGGTTGGGCACCGGCCCCGCGTTCACGCCGGCGCTCCAGGCCTGCTTGCCGGGCGGCGGCGCGAGGCGGTCGAGGGCCTTCATGGTCTGGGGGCCGAGCACCCCGTCCGCCGTCAGGCCCGCCATCACCTGGAAATTCTTGACGGCGGCCGTGGTCTGCGGGCCGTAGGTGCCCGTCGGGCCGTCCGCGATCGTGAAGCCCATGTCGATCAGGGCCTGCTGGACCGCCGGCATCCCCGCCGGCGTCGTGCCGGGACGCAGCACCTGGCCGGCGGCAAGCACGGCGAGCCCGGGCTCGGCGGCGAAGCGGGCGTTGGCGAAGGGCGCCGAGCGCGTGAAGCCGTCGCCCAGCATCGGCACGCGGGCCGGCGCGGCGGGGGCCCGCGGGGGCTGGGTGCTGTCAAGCAAACGCCACACGGCGCTGCCGAGGCCGAGGGGGCGGCGGGTGGTGGTGGGCTCGGGCATCGACGGAGACCTCTTTACGCGGTGGTGACACTGCCTATATCCCGTGTACCCTGCCCGGACTTTCGCGCGCTGGACCCCGAAGGGGCGGGTTGGTCGTTAAAATATAGTTAAATCAGCAGCAAGGTGCTGGTTGTATGGCGTTGTATCTCTGTTAAATCCCGCACCTGACCCTGCCTGATCGGGCATATGAACAGCCTGCGGGCCGGCAATGGGCTGGCTGCATCAGGAAGGGTCAGCGCCATGAACGCACCGGGACGCGGTCGCCAGCTCACCGCCGTCGGCCTGCTCGCCGCCCTGATCAGCGCGTGCGCGCCCGCGCCCGGCGGGCTGGCCCCGGGCATGCTCACCCGGTCGCGGACGGTGCCGGTGGCAGGAGCGCCGACGGCGCCAGCTGCGGAGGCCAGCTCCCTCGAGGTCACGCTGGAGCTCACGCCGGACACGCGCCAGCTGCTCTCCACCGCCCCGCAGTGGGCCTCGCTGCGCGCCGAGATGCGGCCCCTCGACGGGCAGGGCGACGGCGCCTCCATCGTGCAGCGCCTGCGCCGGGGCGACAGGTCCGCGCCCTCGCCGTTCTCGTTCGCCACGCTGGCGCCCGGGGCGTGGGAGCTGCGGCTGTTCGTGCTCGACGCCGCGGACGAGCCCCTCGGCGCCGTGGTGGAGCGGGTGGTGCTCGCCCCCCGCGAGCGCAAGCAGGTGGCCCTCCGCATCGTGCTGGTGCCCGTCCGCACCCAAGCCACTCCGTCGCCCATGCCCTCCACCGCCACGCCGACGCTGCCGAGCGCCCTGCCCACCCCGGCCGAGCCCGTGGCGGCGCCCACGCCCGCGCCGGTGGCCGCGCCGACCGCCACGCCCCTGCCCCAGGCCGCCCCGGCCACCCCGACACCTGCGCCCTTCCAGCCTCCCACGCCGGCGCCCGTGACGGTTGCGCCGACCCCGGTGCCCACCCCGGCTCCCCCGACGCCCGCGCCGACCCCGGCCCCGGTGGTGGCGCGCAGCCCCGAGCCGACGCCTGCGCCCACGCCCCTGCCCACGCCGGTGATCGTGCCCGTCACGCCGCAGCCGACCGTGGCCCCCGTGATTGTGCCCGTCACCCCGCCGCCGGTGGACGCGCCCCCCCCCGCCCCGCTCACGATCCCGCAACTGCTGGTGAACGGGCAGGCGCAGGGCCTTCTCGCCCAGCCTCAGGCGGCGGCCCTGCTCGGCTACCTGCCCACCTTGCCCACGGCCCGGCGCACGGCGCTGGACGGCTGGCTCGCGGCGGCGGGCTCTGACGTGGAGCGGATCTTCATCCTCAAGGCCATCAGCGCGGGCGAGCCGGACGACGCCGTGGCCGCCTACGCCGCCGCCATGCGCGGCCAGCCTGAGGCCCGCGTGCTGTCGTGGTCCACCATGAGCGACCCGATGGACCTCGTGCAGCAGTGGGAAGACGCCTGCGGCCCCGCGCTTCTGATGACGGCCGTGGGCGAGGTGGATCCGCGCTACGCATGGGAGCTCAACCGTCAGTACCGCGTGACGGAGATCGACACGAACGGCGTCAACTCGGGGCTGGCGGACGCCCAGCGGGTCTGGCTCGAGGGGTACGGCGGCATCGCCGTGCCGCGGGGCTCGAGCGGCGGCGCCGGCATCGGCATCTCGCGGATGCTCAACGAGCTGCTCGGCCCGATCACCAAGGCGAGCTACACCGTGGTGACCGTCAGTGACACGGCGGGCGCTCTCGCGCAGATCGCCAGCGTCCTCCAGAGCGGCTACGACGTGCCCCTGCGGCTCGCCTGGGACGCCTCCGACACCCGCGCCCACTTCCTGCTCGCCATCGCCGCCGACGGCCAGCCGGGCAACATGCGGCTGCAGGTGCACGACACCTACACGGGCAAGACGGCCTGGGTGACAGAAGCCGCGATCCTGGGCAATGGCTTCGCCCCGATCTTCAACGTCTACGCCCGCCTCACGCACTGGTACCTGCCGACGCCCGTCACGCCGTGAGGTCAAAATAATTGTAAACAAAGATGAAGGCATGTTGACCCCGCCGGCCTTCAAGTTATATATTCAATATCAATAAATTATGGTTTGGTTAATAAACCTGTGCAGCCTCAGGGGTATCTCGGTATGAACGTCTCCCACCTCCGTGACATGGGGGCCAGCTTCCTGGCCCAGCTCGGCGTCCCGGCCGCTGCTGCGGCGGCCGCCGCGACCGTCACGGCCCCCACGCCCACCATGGCCGCCGAGCGATGGGGCACGGTGGTCGCCGTGACCCCGTCCCTGGTCGGGGATCGCTTCACGCTCGGCCGGCTCCGGTTCCGCACCGACGACGGCACCGAGCGGACCTTCTCCGTCGAGCGCGGCCACACCCTCATCTCCTTCAACTGGCTCGATGATCGCGGCAGCTGGCAGCGCCGGCGCGCCCTGCTGACGGAGGTGCGCGCCGGGATGCGCGCCGAGGTCTGGGGCGAGGCCGGCGTCGCGGAGGCCGTCCTCGTCGAGGGGCGCCCCCGGCCTCATCAAGGGGCCTGAGCCGCCGCCTGCAGGGGGCGCAGCACCCGGGCGGGCACCCCGCCCGCCAGCACGCCGGGCGGCACGTCCCGCGTCACGACTGCGCCCGCGGCCACCACGGAGCCGCGCCCGATCGTCACGCCCCTCAGCACGATGACGCCCGTGCCCAGCCACACGTCGTCCTCTAACATGATGGGGGCCCTGCGGGGCGCGGCGTCCCGCGCGTCGGTGCCGTGGAAGTCGTTGTCGAGCAGGGTGCAGCGGGGGGCCACGTTGACGCGGTGCCCGAGGGTGATGCCGCACGACGCCGACAGCACGGCCCCGTGGTTCACGAAGACGTCGTCCCCGATCGCGAGGGTGGCGCCCGGCCCCGCGTAGAGCTCCACGCGCCCCAGGTGGGACCACACGCAGAACCGGCTCCCGATGACGATCCGGCCGCCCTCGTTCTCCACCACCGGCCACCCGCGCACGCGGGCCCCCGGGCCGACGCTGTCGCAGGCCGCCAGCGCCCACGGCGCCCAGGCCCGCCCGAGCACGTGGCGCCAGGCGCGGCGCCACCACAGCCGGGAGCCAGGCTGCCAGGAACCTCGCGTCGCCATCAGGGCCTCCTCGCGGGGGCCTCGCCGGGCCCGTGGGGGGTCGGCAGCCAGGCCACCTGCCTGCCGCGAGCGGCCAGCCAGCTGGCCCGCGCCATCTGCCAGGCGAAGCGGGGGCCGTGGCGCAGCAGGCTGGCCCAGGGCCGCGTGTCCGTGAGCGTGCCGCCATCGAGCCACACGCCCGCGACCACGTAGGCGGCGAGGCTGAGCCCGAGCCCACCCCACCAGCCGGCCGGCCACCAGCCCGGCAGACCTGGCAGGAGCAGCGCGACGGCCGCGCAGGTCGCGACGGCCGCTGCCAGCACGCTGCGGGGCAGCGCCGTCAGCCCCAGCGCGGCGTCGAGCGCCAGCCAGGAGCCGCGGCGGGCGAACCGGGCGAGCAAGGGGCCGACGTAGCGCCGGGCCACCTGCGCCCGGCCCGTCAGCCAGCGGTTCCGCTGCGTGGCCATCGAGGCGGCCGTCCGCGTCTTCTCGTCCTCGACGACGGCGTCGGCCGTCCAGTGCACGGCGACGTCCCGCAACGCGAGCTCTGCTTGCCAGGCGCAGTCCTCGACCACGGTGGCGGCCACGGCCGTGACCAGGCGATCGAAGGTGTGGGCCTCGAAGGCCATCCCGCTGCCCATCAGCGGGCCGCCCAGGCCCAGCCTGGCCCGGCCAGCCGCCCCGATGCGGTGGGTGCAGGCCTCCGTCAGGGCATCAAGTCCGGCCGTGCCCCCGCCGCCGGAGCGGGCCCGCCGCAGGCCCTGGATGGCCCGGTGGCCGGCCGCGAGGGCATCCGAGAGCGCCGCGAGCAGGCCGGGGTCTGCATGGTTGTCGGCGTCCAGGATGACGACGCCGGCATGCCCCAGCGGCCGGACGGCCGCCCAGAGGTCCCGGAGGGCGGCTCCCTTGGTGCGCGTGCCTTCGCCCTGGCGCTCCAGCACCGTCGCGCCGGTGCGACGCGCCACGGCCGCCGTGTCGTCCGTGCAGTGGTCAGCCACGACGAAGACGTCGAACGCCGCGGCCGGGTGGGTCTGCCGCGCCAGCGAGGCCAGCGCCCCCCCGAGCACGCGGGCCTCGTTGTGCGCCGCGATCAGCACGGCAAGGCGCAGCGGGGGCGCGACGGGGACGGGGGCCGGCGGCCACCGGCGCGCGAGCAGGGCGCCCCCGAGCGGCAGCACGAGGTGCAGGGCCTGCAGCGACACCACGGCCTGTAGGAGGGCCACGGCCAGGTACCAGGTGAGCATCTCAACCCCCTCAGCGCAGCGTCACGGGACGGCCGCGCAGGCGCCCCAGCGTTCGCCAGAAGGCCACCCCCACGTGGGCCTGGGCGTGGTACAGCCAGCGCGAGGCGGGGGGGTGGTGCTTGGCGACGAACCGGGCCCGGCTGGCGCGCTCCTGGCGGCGCATCTCCGTCACGGCCTGGCGCGACGAGCCGCCGCCGAGGTGGGTGATGGTGCCGTGCGGGACGAACCACACCGGCCACCCCGCCCGCTGCAGGCGCAGCTGCCAGTCCACCTCCTCGCCGTACATGAAGAAGCCCTCGTCGAGCAGGCCGACCTCGCGCAACGCGGCGCGCCGCACCATCAGCGCGGCGCCGCAGACCCAGCCCACGGGCCGTGCGACGCTGTGGTCGAACAGCCGCAGCCAGGGCGTGCGCGCGTGCCGCCAGGGCCACAGCGCGGCGACCAGCTGGTTCTCGACGAGCGCCCCGAGCGGCGAGTAGAAGGCGTGGGCCGACGGCTGCAGCGTGCCATCGGCGTTGAGCAGCCGGCAGCCCGCGGCCCCGACGCCGGGACGCGCGTGGAGGAACGCCACCATCGCGTCGATCGCCCCCGGGTGCACGACGGTGTCCGAGTTCAGCAGCAGCACGTAGGTGCCCTGCGCCAGCCGCAGCGCCTGGTTGTTCGCGGCCGCGAAGCCCCGGTTGTCGGCGTTGGCGATCAGGTGCACGCCGGGGAAGCCTTCCCGCACCAAGGCGGCCGAGCCGTCGCCCGAGCCGTTGTCCACGACCCACACCTCGTGCGAGACGCGGGTGGCCGCGGCCACGCTCTCCAGGCACGCGCGCAGCAGCTCGCGGGTGTTCCAGTTCACGATCACGATCGACACGACGGGCGGGGCCATCGGGTTTCCTCCTGCTTGGGGTTCGCCCCACCCTAAGGCCTCCGCCCCGGTCCGGCGTCGTGCAGGGCGGCCGAAGCTGGTCGGCCGGCGCCCCCTGTTCAGGAGCCCACGGCCGGAGGTCGTCGAGCGGAGGCTGGACAGGGGCGCGGCCGGCGCGCGACCATGGGCCGGCCCCACGTGGCCCGCCTGCCACCGGAGGAAGCCCCTTGGCCCCGCTCGACCCCAAGCTCACGTCCCTGCTGCAGCAACACTGGGGCTTCACCGAGCTGCGCCCGCTGCAGGGCGAGGCCGTGGCGGGCGCCCTGGCGGGCCGCGACGGCCTCGTGATCCTGCCGACGGGCGGGGGCAAGTCGCTGTGCTACCAGCTGCCGGCGATCGCCCAGCCGGGCCTGACGGTCGTGGTCTCGCCGCTGCTCGCGCTCATCCAGGACCAGGTGGACGGGCTGACGGCGATGGGCATCGAGGCAGCCTCCCTCACGAGCGTGCAGGACGCCGAGGCCCGGGCCGCCATCCGGGCGCGCGTCCGCGCTGGCGAGCTCAAGCTGCTCTACGTGGCGCCCGAGGGCCTCGTGGGGGCCGAGGGCGAGATGCCCGGCGCGCTGCGCGAGCTGCTCGAGGGCACGCCGCTCGCCGCCTTCGCGATCGACGAGGCCCACTGCATCAGCCAGTGGGGGCACGAGTACCGCCCCGCCTACAGGCGGCTGGCCATGCTGCGGGCCCACTTCCCCGGCGTCCCGATCCGCGCCTTCACGGCCACGGCCACCGAGGCCGTGCGGCGCGACATCCTCGAGACGTTGGGGCTGCGCACGCCGCAGGTGCTCGTGGGCGACTTCGACCGGCCGAACCTCACCTACCGGGCCGTGCCGCGCACGGGCAGCGGGCTCGACCAGGTCCTGGCCGTGATTGCGGCGTACCCCGGCGAGGCCGGCGTGGTCTACTGCAACTCGCGCAAGGAGGTCGACGACGTCGCGAAGGCCCTGCAGCGCCGGGCGGTGCGCGCCTTGCCTTACCACGCGGGCCTCGACGCCGGGACCCGGCAGAAGAACCAGGCCAGGTTCCTCAACGAGGCCGTGGACGTCATGGTCGCGACGGTCGCCTTCGGCATGGGCATCGACCGCTCCAACGTGCGCTTCGTGGTGCACACGGGCCTCCCCAAGGCGCTCGAGGCCTACCAGCAGGAGGCGGGCCGTGCGGGCCGCGACGGCCTGCCCGCCGCCTGCGTGCTGCTGCACGGGGCCGCTGACGGCGTGCAGTGGCGCCGGCGCATGGGCGGCGACCTGCACGGTGAGGCGCTGGAGGCGGCCCTCGCGCGGCTTGGGGCGATGGAGCGCTACGCCACCACCGTCGCCTGCCGCCACCGGCTGCTGGTGGGCTACTTCGGGCAGCCGTACGCGCCTGACTCGTGCGAGGCCTGCGACGTCTGCCTCGGCGAGCAGCGCACGCTGGATGAGGCGGCGCCCCTGGTGCGCGCGCTGCTCGCGGGGGTGGCGGCGACGGGCCAGCGCTTCGGCGGCGGCCACGTCGCGGACGTGCTGCGCGGGGCGCGCACCCAGAAGATCGTGGAGCTTCGCCACGACGCGCTCGAGGCCCACGGGGCGCTGGCCCGCCATGCCGCCCGCGACCTCAAGGTGTGGCTCGGGCAGCTGGCCGAGCAGGGGCTGCTCGAGCGGCGGGGTGAGTGGGGCGTGCTGGGGCTGACGCCGGCGGGTCTTGCGGCCCTCGAGGGCGAGGGGCTCGAGGCCGTGCGGCTGACGGCCCCGACGGGGGCCGGGGACGGGCGCAAGGCGCGCGACGGGGCGGCTGCCGCCCGCAGCCCGGGCGAGCAGGCCGTCTTCGAAGCGCTGCGTGGCTGGCGGCGGGAGCTTGCCGCCGAGTGGGATGTGGCCCCCTACGTCGTGCTGCCGGACACGGCCCTGTGGGAGCTGGCAGCCGTTCGTCCGGGCACCCTGGGGGGCCTGCGGCGCGTGAAGGGCATCGGCGATCGCCGGGCAGAGCGCTTTGGCGCCTCCCTGCTCGAGGCCCTTGCGGCGGCCTGCGGGGCGGCGGGCCTGCCCCTCGTGGCGGACGACGCCCTGCCCCCGGCGGGCCGAGGCGGTGACGACGCGGCCGTCTTCGCGCACCTGAAGGCGTGGCGCCTGGGGCTCGCCCGCGAGCGGCGCGTGGCACCCTTCATGGTGTTTGCGGATGCCGTGCTCAAGGAGGTCGCCCGCCTGCGTCCCACCTCGCTGGGGGCCCTCGGCGAGGTGAAGGGGATCGGGGCCCGCAAGCTGGAGGAGTTCGGCGACTCGCTGCTGGCGGCGCTCGCGGAGGCCGCCGGCGAGGCCGTCGAGCCCGAGCCCCGCCCCACCCCGGCCCGCCCGGCCGTGTCCCTGCCGCAGCCGGAACCGCTGTCTGCTGCTGCGCCGCCCCCCGGCCCCGGCAAGCCGACCGTGCGGACGCCTCCGCCTGGCCTCAGCGACGCGCCTGAGGGCCTCTCGCGCACCGTGCAGGACACGCTCGACCTCGTGCGGGAGGGGCGCACGCCGGCTGAGATCGCCCTGCTCCGGGGCCTCAAGGAGGGCACGATCTACACCCACCTGCGGACGTGCATCGACGCCGGGTGCCTCGGCCCTGACGACTTCCTGCCCGCCGCACCGCGCGCCGCCCTCGCCCAGGCGGCCGGGTTGCTTGGCCCGGAGGTCGCCTGGGGGCCGCTGCGGGCGCTGCTGCCCGTCGAGCTGCCGGATGGCGCCGTGACGTGCTGGCTGGCCGCCGTGGCGCAGGCCGGCCTCGCCCCGCCCTGCCCAGATGAGGCCCTCGCCGCTCGCTGCCAGGCCCTGGTGCGGGCCCTCGAGGTCCCGCCGGCGGGGCTGGCCCGGCGCCTCGCCCTGACGCTGGCCGAGCCGGCGGAGCCCCTGCGGGCCCTGGCCGCCTTCGGGCTCGGCAGGCTCGGGGGCGAGCAGGCCGGCGAGGCCGTGCAGCAGGCGTTGGCCGGGGGACAGGAGGCCTCGCCCGTCGTCGGGGCCGCCCTGCTGCGGGCGCTCGGGGACCTGGGCCGGGGGCAGGCCCGCGACCTGGTGCAGGCCCTCGCCTCCGACGAGGCGGTCCCCGCCGCCTGGCGGGCCCTTGCCCGGGGGGTGCTCCGGCGCCTGGAGGCCGCGGCGGCCGAGCCTGCGGAGGCCTCGGCCTTCTAGCCCGACGAGCCTCGGCCTTCTAGCCCGACGAACCCTCGGTCCTCCAGCCCGCGGAGGCCCCGGACCGCTAGCCCGAGGCCCGCGTCGCGAGGTAGTCCCCGATCACCGCCGCGCCCACCTCCCACGAGTGGCGGGCCACCACCCGCGCGCGGGCCCGCTGCCCCAGCGCCCGCGCGGCGGCGGGCTCCGCGAACAGCTCGGCGATGGCGTCCCGCAGCGCCCGTGGGTCGTCCGGCGGCACGACGCGGCCGCACCCCTCGAGCACCTCGGGGATGTCGGACAGCGCCGTCGCGATCACCGGCACGGCCATCGCCATCGCCTCGAAGAGCTTCATCGGCATCTGCCCGACGGCCACGGGGGAGCGGCGTTGCGGCAGCACCACGAGGTCTGCCATGGCCAGGTACGCCGGCGTGCGCGTGGGGGGCTGGGTGCCGACGAGCACCACCCGTGGGTCGCTCGAAGCGATCGCCCGCGCGTAGGGCGTGGCGGGCCCGACGATCACGAGCCGCCAGGCGGGGGCACCCGGCCCGAGGCCGCGGAGGGCCTCCAGGATGGCGGCCACGCCCTTCCCGGGGTGCGCGATGCCGGCGAACACGACGACGCGTTGGCCCTCGAGCCCGAGGGCCCGGCGGCTGGCCTCGCCATCGTGCCGGGCGGGGTCGTACAGCGCCGTGTCCACGTAGTGAGGGGCGAGCAGGCCGCCGTAGCGGCGCTGGAAGAAGCGGCTGACGGCCGTGACGCCGTCCGCCTTCCCGATGCGCCGATCGAGCGCCCAGGTGGCCAGGTGGTTGTTGGGGTCGTCGAGGCGGCGGAGCGCGTAGGCCATGTTCTTCAGCGTGAAGCGGCTCCAGGGGTGGATCATGAAGATCTCCCAGTCGTCGACGTCGACCACGACGGGGCAGCCGGTGGCTGCGCGGTGCGCCAGCGCCACGCCGTACGAGGTGGGGCGGGGCTTCATGGCGTACACGAGGTCGCCCGAGATGGCCTCCCGCAGCCGCCGCGCGGACGCCGCGAAGGCGCGCCCGCGGCCCACGGGGATGGCGCGGTAGGGGAAGTCGCGCGGCGCGGCGGCGTCGATGGCCCGGGCCTCGGAGACGAAGCCGAGCACCTCCACCTCGAAGCGGCGCTGCAGCAACCGCGCGAGCGCCCGCACGCGGTAGAGCGGGGCGGTGGCCTCGTCCGAGGCGAGCAGGGTGATCTTCATCGGGGCTCCCCTCCCAGGGCAGGCGTCGCACCGGTGCGACGCCCCTGACGCGCCAGCAGCGCCACGAGGCCAGCGGCCACCCAGAACAGCTCCGCGACCGGCTTCTGGGCGATGATGTCGTTGGAGAACGCCCCCACGACCAGGGCCACCAGCGTGCCGCAGAGGCCCAGCGCGAGGGCGTCGCCCCGGTGCGACGCACAGGCCCGCCAGGCCTGCACCATTAGCGTCACCACCAGCCAGGCCCACAGGCCCAGCCCCACCCAGCCCAGCTCCAGGGCGACCTTGAAGTGGTAGTTGTCTGTCGGCACGCCGACCACGGTGCCGCGCATCTGGTTGCCGCCCGCCAGCTTTCGGGCGCCTCCTCCCGAGGTGTTCACGCCGTAGCCGAAGGGCCGCCGCGCGATCTCCGGCAGGTACTGCGTGACGTAGCCCACCCGGACGTTGAAGCTGGCGTCCTGCCCCGGCAAGGCGGCCGTCGCGAGGCGCTCGACGAGGCGGGTCGACCCCGTGCCGAGCAGCAGGGCCAGCCCCAGCGCCGCCAGCACCGAGGCCCCGGCCGCCAGCCGCCAGCTGCGGGAGGCCGCCACGAGGGCTGCGAAGCCTGCCACGAGGGCCACCACGGGTCCGCGCGTGTAGCTGAGCGCCATGGCGTAGAGCAGTGGCAGCACCGCGAGCCAGAGGGCCCAGCGCCACGGCGGGGCGGCCGTCTGGGCCCAGGCCACGGCCTGCAGCGTGCCCGCCATCATCAAGAAGCCGAAGGTCGCGGCGTCCCCCATCGTCGAGAACACCCGCAGGTGGCCCCCGATGATGTGGGTCTGCGCGTTGCCCTCGGTGAGCAGCCAGGCCATCTCGTGCCAGAGCAGCCCGTGGTGGTGCTGGAAGATGCCGTAGGCGCCTGTCGCCAGCACCACGGCCAGCCACGTCCCCGCGAGCCAGCCCACGGCCCGCCTGTCGCGCACGTAGTAGAGCACGAGGAAGAAGCCCAGCACCCTGGCCGTCACCCGCAGCCCGACGAGGCCGTGGAGCAGCGACGGCGCGGCCGGGTTGAGCACCTCCAGCGCCGTGTAGCCGGCAAAGCAGGCCACGGCAGGCGTCAGGGGGGAGGCGAGCCGGCCGGGGTCGCCGTGGCGCACGAGGTCGACGGCGAGTCGCGCGGCCATGAGCGCCAGCAGGACGTCGAGGGCGAGCCCGATCGGGCTGCCGGCGCCGGGGGGCAGCAGCCGGATCAGGAAGCCGAGCACCGTCGCGTAGGCCAGCAGGCAGGCCACGCCGACCAACGGGTGCAGCACCACCAGCACGGCAGCCGGCACGGTGGCGAGGGCGATCATTGCCAGGCGGTCGAGCGTGCCGACGGCCGCGACGACGCCCGCCGTGGCAAGGGCGCCCAGCGCCCACCAGGCCAGCAGGACCAGCCCCGGCGTGGGGCGGGCGGTGGGGAGGGCCGTCTGCCGCACGGCGTCAGGCCGCCCGGGCGGGCGCGTCGGCTGGCGCCTCGGCCGCTGCCTCTGGGGGCGGCTGCCCGGGCCGCCGGGCGCTCGCCAGCGCGGCCACGTAGCTCGCCAGGCCGCCGAGCCCCAGGCTCAGCAGGGCGCCGAGCACCAGCTTGAGCGGCAGCTTGGCCCCCTCCGGCTCGGGAGGCACCACGGCCGGGTCGACCACCGAGACGGGCACGCTCGTGGCGCCCATGGCCGCCAGCGTGGACTGGCCCAGCCGGGTCTGGAGCTCCATGTAGTGCCCCTCAGCCACCTTCACGTCGCGGGTGAGCTGGTCGTGTCGGACGTGGTCCTGGCTCGCCTGGCGCGTCTGCGGATGCAGGCGGGCCAGGGTGGCGTCGAGGCTCGTGAGCCGGGCGCGCTGCATCGCAGCGTCCGCCCGCAGCTGGACCAGCCGGGCTCTGGCCTCCGCGAGGGCGGGGTTCTGCTCGGTGGCCTCCGTCGCGCTGGTGCGCAGCTGGCTGCGGGCCCTGGCCAGCTGGGCCTGCAGGCCCTTGACCACGGGGCTGGCCGGGCCGTAGAGCGCCTTGGCGTCGGCCAGGTTGGCGGCCAGGTCACGCAGGCGGTCGCCCGCCGTCACCACGGCCTGCTGGTCGAGGATCCGCTCCGAGAGCAGCGGGTCCCGCCGGATCGCCGCGAGCTCGCGCTGCACCACGGCCAGCGCCGCCGTGGTGGCCGCCAGGCTGCGCGCCGCCTCGTCCCGCTGCGCGAGCGTGTCGCTCGTGCGGCCCGGCAGCGCCGCCTGCAGCTCGGGCACGCGGTCCCGTCGGAAGCGCGTCAGCGCGCCCTCAGCCTCGCGCAGGCGCCGCGCGGCGGCCCGCGTTTGCGACTCGAAGAACGCCTGGTCCGAGCGCGCGTCGAGGGACTGGGTCGAGGCGTAGTACCTGAGGAACTCGCGCACGACGGTGTTCGCCAGCTCGGCCGCTGCGGGGGCCTCGCTCGCCTCTGCCTCGAGGCGCAGCAGCCCGGCCTGGCCCAGGCGGGACACCGTGAGCCGCCGGGCCAGCGTCTCGGGGGTGTCCGCCAGCTTGAGCGTTCCGATCACCGCCGTGAGGACGGTGCGGCACTTCAGCAGCTCCATCACGTTCGCGATCAGCGTGCCCTGCGAGAACCAGTCGCCGCCGCCGCCCAGCAGCCGTTGCGCGCCGAGGCCGCTGTCGAGCGTGGCGCGGGCGACCCAGACGGGGGGGGTGTGCCAGGCGTGGGCCAGCACCCCGAGCTCCGTCGCCAGCACGAGCCCCAGCACGGCGGGAAGGTGGCGCCTCATGCGGCCCCACGGCAGCCCCCGGGCAGCCTCCTCGCCGGGCGAGGCCGGCTCGGGCACGAGGGCGAGGGGCACGCTGACCCCCACGAGGGGCCTTCCCCCGGCCTGCCCGACGACGGCGGGCAGGCGGCCCGAGGCCTCGCGCGCCACGGCGTCGGCGACGCCCTGCAGCCGGGACGCGAAGGGTGCGAGCTCGGGCGGCAGCGCGAGTGGCGGCAGGGGGCGGTCGAGGTGGCGCAGCAGCTCGCTGCCCAGCGTGGCCTCGGCATAGGCCGAGAACCGCAGGCCGCTGGCCGGGCGCCACTCCGTCGCGGCCCGCAGCAGCAGCAGCGCCGCGAGCGTCACGAGGGCGCGCGCCTGGCCCGCGTGGGCTGGGGCCAGTGCCTGGACCACGCGCGCCAGCACCCCGAGGTGGGCCTCGAACAGGCTGAGCGGGTCCTGGGGTTGAGGGGCTGGCATGGGCTACCTCCTTGCAGCGGTGTGGGCCGGCACGAGCGCCAGCGCCGGGTCTGCCATCAGGGTCACGAGGGCGGCCCAGGCCTGGGCCGCCTGGCCGACAGTGGCCTGGGCCTCTGCCTGGGCCCGGGCCTGGGCCACCCGGGCGGCGAGCACCTGGTTGGAGGCCGCCTGCCCCCGGGCGAACTGGCGCTCCGCCACGCGCACCTCGGCCTCAGCGGCCTCGATGGCGAGCCGCGCCCAGCCCGCGGCCAGGCGGGCGGCCTGGTAGGTCGCGTGGGCTTGCGCCACCTGGCTGGACACCTCCAGCACCGTGCGGCGGTAGTCTGCCTCGGCCAGCAGCACGGCCTGCGCCGCGCGCTCGGTGGCCGCCGGGGCCGTGGCCACGTCTCCCAGGTTGAGGAACACGCCCAGGGCGGCCGTCGGCAGCAGCGTGCCCTCCGGGGTGACGACGGCGTTGGGGGCCCCGGGCAGGGCCACGTTGACGTTGGTCCTGAGCGCCCGCGCCCACCACCAGCGCTGGGCCTCGGCGTCCAGGCGGGCCTGCGCGACGCGGATGCGCGCCGCCTCGATGGTGGGGTTGTGGCGCTGGGCGGTGGCCACGGCCTCCTCCAGCCTGACCTCTGCCAGGGAGGCTGCCGGCGCCTGGGCCAGGGCGGGGGCCTGGATCATCAGGCACGTGGCGAGCAGCCAGGGCCATGTCCGCTTGCGGGGCGTCATCGGGGCCTCCTTGTCGGGGTGTCAGCGGGCGCCGCGGCGGGCGAGCAGGGCGGGGACGGTGCGCAGCAGGATGCCGAGATCGCCTCGGAACGAGCGGGTGGCGGCGTAGAGGGCGTCGAGGGCCAGCCGCTCGCGCTCCGAGAGCTCGCTGCGGCCGCTGATCTGCCACAGGCCGGTGATGCCGGCCGGTGCCAGGAAGCGCGCGCGCTGCCAGTCTTCCGTCAGCGCCTCGGCCTCGTAGAGCGGCAGCGGGCGGTTGCCCACCAGCCGCATCTCGCCGCGCAGCACGTTCAGCAGCTGGGGCAGCTCGTCGAGGCTGGTGCGCCGCAAGAAGCGGCCGACCCGCGTGATGCGCGGATCGTCCTCGAGCTTGAAGAAGGCGCCGCCCCGGTACTGGTTCCTGGCGCGCAGCGCCTCCACGCGCTGCTCGGCGTCGGGGTGCATCGTGCGGAATTTGAAGCAGGGGAAGACCTCCGCCCGCGGCAGGCCCGGACGTCCGGGCAGGCGATCCTGGCCCGCCCGCAGCTGCACGAAGAGGGCGGGGCCCTTCGACTCCAGCCGGATGGCCGCGGCGATCGCCGCCATCAGCGGCGCCAGCGCCACCAGCAGCAGCGCGGCGAGCGCCTGGTCCAGCACGGTGTGGGCGCGCTCCGGGAGGGTGGGGCGCCAGGTGGCGCCGAGGCGCGCGGGGTCGTCGCTGGGCTCGGGCCGCGCCCCCGGCGTCCGCCAGGCCAGGGCGCCGTGGGGGTACAGCAGCCGCTCGTGAAACCGGGCGCCCGGCCCCACGCGGGTGCCCGGCAGCGCGGCGCAGGCCGTGAGCCGCGCCCCGCGGGCCAGCTCGGCCCCGGCCTCCACGCTCGTGCCGGGCCCCACCTCGGCGTCAGGCCCCACCTGGGCCCCCGTCCCGACGTGGCAGGGGGCCCGGAGCCTGGCCAGGGCGTCCACGCGGGCGTCGGGCGAGACCCAGATGCCGGGCGCCCGGCGCTCGCCCGCGGGCGCCCAGCCGGCGACGTCGCCCGCCAGCACGGCGGCGAGGGCCTCGGCCCACGCGGCCGGCGTGGCGGCGTCGCGCCAGAACCCTGTCGCCACCACGCCCGCGACGTCCTCGCCGGCGGCCCAGGCGGCCGCCAGCAGGGCCTCGTCCAGGTTGGCGTCGGCCACGCCGGGGTCGAGGGGGGGCAGCCGGCGCGGCGAGGCGATCACGATCCCCGCCGCGACGAAGGGGCCCCCCGCCTCTGGGCGCGCTCGACCCGCCGCGTCCAGCGCCAGGGCCTGGCCGGCCGTCGCGGCGCCCCGTGGCACCAGCAGGGTCGTCAGGCGGGTGCCGCCCGCCGCGTGCGCGGCCAGGGCGGGCCCGAGCGCCGCGTCCGTGACGAGGCTGCCGCGGCAGGCGACGACGGGGGCCTTGCCCCCCTCCTGCCACCAGGCCGCCAGCGCGGCCGGGCTCGCCGTCAGCACCGGGTGCACCTGGGCCTGGCGCGGCGGGTGGCCCTCGAAGTGGGCCGCTAGGGCGTGCGGCCGCTCGCGCAGCAGCACGTGGATCGCCTGCGCCCCCTGGCCCTCCAGCCAGGCGACCA
Organism: Candidatus Sericytochromatia bacterium; assembly: GCA_035285125.1. Taxonomy (GTDB): domain Bacteria; phylum Cyanobacteriota; class Sericytochromatia; order S15B-MN24; family JAQBPE01; genus JAYKHL01. The sequence goes on from JAYKHR010000007.1 coordinate 33,989, forward strand.
GGCCCGCGACCAGCGGCCTGCCTGCGAGGGGAAGCAGCCCTGGGGGCGTGGCTTCGCCCGGCGGCCCGAAGGCCGGCGCACACCCCGTCACCTGGATCAACGCACGCATCTTGGGTCAGCTCCGGCTCAGGCGGCCCGGGCGGGCGCGTCGATGATCACGAACATGCGGTGGAGCTGGGTGCGGGCCAGCACGCGGCGGATCGGCGGCGAGGGGGCGCGCAACTCCAGCGTCGCGCCCGCCTGCTCGCTGTGGTCGAGCGCGTTCACGAGCGCCGCGAGGCCCTCGGCGTCCCAGGCCGTGACGTCGGTCAGGTCGATCTGCCAGCGGCGCGTGCCTCGCGCGAGGGCCTCCCGCGCCTCGGCCCGCAGCGTGGCGCCGAGCCGCCTGTCCAGCCGCCCTGCCAGGCGCAGGCAGGGCACGGCCCCGCCCTGATGCCACGTCACGCCATCTCCCTGTCGCCACCAAGCCTGCAGCCGCCCCAGGGCAGCCGCCCAGGGGGCTGGTGCTGCCCCGTCGGCCCACCCCAAGTGGGCCCTGGCCCCCAACGCCTTCGCGTGGCTTTCCATGCCTCCACCTCCCCGTTGCGGCACCTGTGGCCGCGGTCTGCCTCACCCTAGCCGGCGCGGGGCGGGGAGGAGAGGTGCAGGGCGGCCAAACCTGATCGGCGCTGCCGCCCCTGTGCGCGGGGTCACTCAGGTTCGGCGCCGGGCCTGCCGACAACCACCAGAGTTACCCGTCACTCCGGACGAGGCCAGCGGGCGTCCCCAGCCACCAGGATAGACCCCGGGCGCGGGATCGCGACGCGCCGCTGCCCCGGTGCCGGAGGACGACGACGTGGCCGATCCAACGCCTCGCATGCCGCTGCTTCCCGACTACTACGCCATCCTGCAGGTCCACCCGAGGGCCAGCGAGGCGGTGATCAAGAAGGCCTACCGCACGCTGCTGCTCCAGGGCGGCCAGCACCCCGATCGCGGCGGCGATCAGGGCCGGGCAGCCGTGCTCACGGAGGCCTACGAGGTGCTGTCCGACCCTGCGCGGCGCAGCGATTACGACCGCTGGTACCACCGCCGGGCGCCCGAGGCCTCCGCGCCGGCGGCCGGGGACGTGCCGCTCGTTATGATCTGCCCCGCCTGTGCCACCAAGAACCGCGTGCGCTCCGAGGGCGTGCTCGCGATCGCCCGGTGCAGCCGCTGTGGTCAGGCCCTGAGCCGCCTGCCCAAGGTGGCGGCGGCCCCGCTGCCCGCACGCTGGATGCTGCTCGGGGGCCTCGGGCTGGTCGTCAGCGCGGCGGCGGCGTGGTGGGCCCTCACGAGCGGCCCGCTGTGGGCCGACCCGGTGGTCCAGGCTGACCGCCTCGCCAGGGCGGACCGGCTCGTCGAGGCCCGGGGCGTGCTGGACCAGGCCCTGCGCCTCGACCCCGACAACCCGCGCCTGCACGAGAAGCTCGGGGAGACCTTCTTGCTGGAGCAGCGCTACGAGGAGGCCAGCCTCCACTTCGCTCAGGCGGGGCGCCTGAGCCCCGAGAACGCCCACCTGCTCGCCCGCGAGGGACGCGCATTGCTGCTGCTCGGCCGCCTGCGCGAGAGCGAGCAGGCCTACCGCGCTGCGCTGCGGCTGTCGCCGGCCCACGTGCCGGCGCTGTCGGACCTGGGGCACCTGCTCGCCCGGCAGGGTCGCCATGCTGAGGCCGTGGCCTGCCTGGAGCGGGCGGTGCGGCTCGAGCCCCACGCTGATCTCGCGGACCACCTCCGGCTGGCGGGCCTGTACGAACGTCTCGGCCAGACGCGGCGGGCCATCGAGGCGTGGCGGGTGTGTCTGCGCGAGGGGCAAGGAGACCCCGGCGTCGTGACGCGAGCCCGGCGGGCCCTCGGCCGGCTCGGGGTGGCGGGCTGAACGCGGCGGCAGCGAGGATTTGATGTGCAGGCATCACAAGTTTAAAGGCCACTTAACAGATCCGGGTTAATCCTGAGGTAAGTTGGAATCAACCGGGGGCACCGGCGCTCCCGATGCGGCTCTCCGCTCGCCCAACCCTGCCCATCTTCGTCGCCTGGCGATCGCCGTGAGCCTCCTACTGGGGAGGGATTCGATGCGCGCACGACAGACCGAACGGTTCGAGGCCACGCTCATCGCGTTGGCTGGGCACGTGGAGTCCACCGGCTTCGAAGGCCGGGGCGGGTTCCACGCCTGGGATCGCCTCAAGGGGCTGCTCAGGGGCCTGCAAGTCGCCCTCGACTATTACGAACTCGAGGGGGACGTCGCACCGGCGCGACGGGAGTTCGAGGCTTACCGCCGGGACCTCGCCAACGTGGGGCTGCAGCCCGACCGCTGGGTTGACGCCGAGATCAGCCGGCTGCTGGGCGACCTCGAGGGGCCGGCCAGCCGGTGGGAGATCACCGTCGGAGAGGCGCTGCCAGCGGACCCGCGGGCGCTTCCCGCGAACATCCTGGCCGTCAGGCCCGCAGCGCTCGAGGCGCTCGTGGAGCGCCGCCACCAGACCACCGGCGGCTGACCCGCCTCAGGCCTGAGCCCCTCACCTGCCAGGCGGGCAGGTGAGGGGCTCCTTGTTTGGTGGCACGCCCTACCAGAACCGGCCGATGCCGCCGCGGATCCCGCCGCGCCCGCCGAGGCTTCGGCCGAACAGCCCGCCCCCGATGCCGCCGGCCGACGAGCTCTGGTCCACCATCTCGTCATCCGAGCCGATCTCATGCAAGATCGGCAGGGTGTCGATCACGCCCGCGCCCGGGTGGAACAGCATCAGCTGCCGGTCCCCGCTGCGGTCGGTGTTGAAGACGATGGCCTGCTCGTCGCCCCCGAGGAAGCGCGGGGAGCGCTCGTCGTAAGGCGAGTTCGCCAGCATCAGGCGGTCGAGCACGCCCGTCGTCATCTCCGCGAGCATGATGTCGTCGCTGCCCATCCGGTCCGTCGCGAAGACGAGCATCGAGCCGTCGGCGTTGAGCGCCGGGTCCATCTCGTCGTCCGGCGAGTTCACGAAGGGCGGGCTGATCAAGGTCGCGGCCTCGATGTCGTAGATGAAGATGTCCCAGCCCGTGTAGTCGACGTCGGCGGCAAAGGCCACGTAGTTGCCATCGCCCGACAGCCAGGGCGTGCGCACGTCGTCGCCGAGCTGCGCGACGACGGTCGGCACGTAGCTTCGGCCCGTGGTGAGGTCGTGCAGCCCCAGCGTCTGGTAGCCGCCGCGCTCCAGCACGTAGGCGACCGTGGTGCCGTCGTCGTCGACGGTGGGAGCCACCTCGTCGTACTCGGTGTTGAGCGTCGGGAGCATGTCCACGAGGCCTGTCTTGAGGTCGTACAGGTAGATGTCCCAGTCCCCGTTCACGTCCGTGGCGTAGATCAGCCAGCGCCCGTTGGCGCTGACGCGCGGGTTGATCTCGTCATCGCCGGTGTTCACGCCCGGCAGCGCGAGCACGGTGCCTGCGGCGTGGTCGTAGACGAAGACGTCCGCGCCATAGCCCCCACCGGTGTCGCGGTTCGAGGAGAACGCCACGAGGCCGCCCTGGCCGAGGGCGCCGAAGCCCGTCTCCTTCACCACGACCACGGGGCCGTCGGTCTCCGCGCCGGTGGCCGCGGTGCCCGACGCCGTCGGCGTGGCCGAGGCCATCGCCGCGGGGGCCCGCTCGCCGTCGTCCTCATCGTCGCCGATCACCACCACGGGCGCGTCGGACCCCTCAGACCAGTCGAAGTCGTCGAGGGACGTGTTCCAGGGCCGGTCCTGCACCATGCCGCCCAGCCGCAGCGGCTCCTCGGGCTTGCCGTCGGCCCTTGGCTGCGGGGCCGCCGCGTACGGGCCGACCCCCGGCGGTGTTGGCGGGACGGCGCCCGGCGCCGTGCCCGTTGGCTGCGGTCCGCCGCACGCCACAAGGGCCGCCGCGAGCAGCGGCGGAAGGGCCCATCGGCCCAGGCTCGTCATCTTCACGGTACGCCTCCTCCGGAGCCCACTCCGGTGGCAGCCCCCACCCCCGAGGCTGCCTCCCCTCACATGGGGCGACTATAGGTCCGAGGAGCGGCCGGTGCCAACGTGTGCTCAGCGGCTTCGGGCGTCAGGCGCCTGCCAGGGCCGCTGGACGGAGACGCCTCGGATGGCGCCTTGCGCGTCGAGCTGCGCCGCGAGCCCGTATCGGGGCGACAGCCAGGTGTCTCCGCGCCGCGCCCCCGGGTAGCGGGTGGCGAGCGTGGCCGCGGGCTGGCCCACCGTCAGCCCGTCGCGGGTTCCCAACCGAGGCGACCGGCTCGTCACCCGGTCGAGCCGCCCTGCTGGGTCGAAGGTCAGCACCAGCGTCATCGGCGTGGCCAGTGGCACGCGCCAGGAGCCGTCGCCCCCGATCTTGCCGCCGATCGCCTCCACCACCCGTCGCTGATCCCCGATCATCAGCAGGCCTGCCGAGAACCCCGGGATGAGTTCGGCCGCGTCGAGCTTGAGGAAGCCCTTCTCCAGGTAGACCCAGCGCCACGCCCGCTCGCCCGCCAGCATCAGCAGGTCCGGCGTGGGGCGCCCAACCTGCCGGACGTGGCGCGCCTCGAGCAGCACCCGGCCGTCGGCCGCCCGCAGTCGCCAGGGCGAGGCCGTGCCCTCGAAGCTCGCGCCCGCCGCACCCTGCAGCGTGGTGACGCGGTGGTCGTGCCCCCCCCGGTTGGTGCTGCGCAGGCGCAGCTCCGTGGCCCCCATCGGCCTGCGCCGGAGCCTGAGGCGCTCGGGCGCGCCGTCCTCGTCGAGGTCGCCCAGCGCCACCTCCGGCCCATCCTCGGCCAGCCACGTGGGCAGGTGCGGCAGCAGGCACCCCACCATGATGAGGCCCGCCCCGGCCCCGGCCAGCAGCATCCGCACCCGGCTGCGCCACAGTTGCACCCCGGGGCCCTCTCCCAAAGACAGCACCGCATAGAGAAGTCGCATTTATACCACCCCGCTGCGTGGCTCAGGTGCAGCACCTGTGATGCCCACAGCGGCTTCATACAGCCCCGGAACCCTTGAAACACTGTTTGATTTGACCAAAGGGTGTGACACATTCGCCGCAGTCGATAGCCGGCCCAGGCAAAAATCAATCTCACTCAATTCAACTCACCGCAATCGTTGGATTGAAAACCCATCCGGTCAGGACATTCCGACCATCGAGACGGCCTCCAGTCGTGCACCTGGGATGTGCGCTGAGGGTCCGGACCGGAGCGGGTGGTGGGAGGCGTTCGGGTTGAGGGAGGTTCCCTCGAAGGAGGAAGAAGGCATGCGTATGCGCAACTGGATGGCTGCTTCGCTGTCACTGTCGGTGGGCTTGGGGGCGTTGGCGGGCTGCGCGAGCGGTCCTGCCCCCACGGCGCCGGGCAAGGCGCCCGTGGTGGAGCAGGTGCAGGCGCCCGCTCCCGCCACGGGGGGCACGATCAACGCGCCGATCCGGGCCCAGGAGGGCATGACCAGCCAGCCGCCGGCCAGCACCGCCACGTCGGGCAGCGGTGGCTCCAGCAGCGGCGGGGCCTCGGCAACGGCGCCCACAACGCCCTCCGCGCCAGCGGCGGGCACGCCTGGGGGCACCACCACCGAGCCGGTCTCGCCCGGCACGGCCGTGATCGCCGACGCCGTGGTCGGCGGGGTCGGTGGCGGCGTGGTGGGCATGGGCTACACCGGCGGCTTCGATGGCGAGGGTGAGAACGGCCTGATCACGTTCCAGTCCGACCGGGCCACCGGCGGCGGCGCGGGGATGGACATCTTCGTGTTCGACGCCGTGGCGGCCACGGTGCTGGCGCTGCCGGGCGTCAACACCCTGGCGGACGAGACCAACCCCCGGCTCAGCTCGAACGGCCGGTGGCTCGTCTACCAGTCGAACGAGAGCGGCGACAACGACGTGTTGCTGTTCAGCCTGGAGAGCCAACTGATCAACACGCTGCCGACGCTGAACACCAATGCCGACGAGGAGCAGCCGGACGTCAGCAACGATGGAGACGTGATCGTGTACGTCTCCAACCGGGCAGGCGCCGACGAGCTTCGTGTCTTCGACCTGGTGGATGGCAACAACTTCCGGGTGCCCATCGCGAACCGCGGCCTGTACGACGTGAACTGGCCGACGATCTCGGGCAACGGCGAGGTGATCGCCTACGGCGCCTCCGACGGGCAGTCTGCCGACGTGTTCGTCTACAGCCTGCGGGACGCCGCGCAGCTCACGCCGCCGTTCCTCAACACCCCGGACGGGGAGTACAACCCCGACCTCAACGAGCAGGGCGACCTGATCGCCTTCGTCTCGAACCGGCGGGGCTCCGAGGACATCTACGCCGTTGACATGCGCAGCGGCTTCATCGACAACCTGGTGCTCGCCAACTCGCCCCACACCGAGCAGGAGCCGCGCTGGCTCGCCGGGGCTGACGACGCCCTGGTGTTCCACACGAACCGCACGGGCGAGTTCCGGATCATGGCTTACAACCTTGAGACGGCCGTGCTGAACACGCTTCCGGTGGCGAACGAGATCGGCTCCAACACCCAGCTGCGTGACACCACGCCGCGCCTCTCCGAGAAGCACCACGACGACTGCAAAAACTGCCACGACGACAAGAAGGTCGAGCCCCTCGACGCAGCGGCCGAGTAGGCACCGCAGGCAGCGCGGCCAGCGCCGGAGCATCCGGCGCTGGCTCGCGCCAGCCCCTCGTCCACGCCGTCCTCCGGCCGGAGGCGGCGTGGACTTGTCGAGGAGGGATCCGATGCCGATGCACCGAAGCGTGTCCGTGGCCCCCTGGCGCCTGGCCCTCGGGTGGCTGGCGGGAGGGGGCCTGCTCGCAGCCTGCCTGCCGGCCGGGCCCACCGAGGCCCCCACGCCCGTCACCAGCCCTGAGAGGCCTGCCGCCGTCGCGCCTTCTGCCCGGGTGGGGCCTCGCCCGCCCGTCGGGGAGCGGCTGATGCCCGGCGGCCGCCTGCAGCTCGTGGCCCCGGCGGCGGGTCGGCGGGTGCTGCTGCTGGCGAACCCCAGCGGCGAGGCGATCACCGTCGAGGTGGCCGTGACGCCAGAGGGGCTGGCGCCGAGCCCCTCGCCCACCCCGACCCCGGGCCCCTCGGGCCGCTCCATCTTCCCGCCCTTCGGCTTCGGCGGCGATCGCGGGGGCTGGACGGGGCTCACAGGCCTCAGGCGGCTCTCTGCGGCCCCGGAGGCCGCGCCGGTGGGGGCGCTGGCGACGTTCTGGATCAACGACGGCAGCGCCACCCTCGCCGGGGATCGCCCGCGCGTGGCCCGTCAGCGCCTCGAGACGCCGAACGCGCGCTTCTTCGTCGACACGGAGGACCTCGAGGCCGTCCCCGAGGACCGCCTAGTCGAGCTCGCCGAGGCCTTCGAGCGGCGCATCAGGCCGCCGCTGACACGCGTGTTCGGGGCGGAGGATCGGCCCGGCGTCGATGGCGACCCGCGCCTCTTCATCGTGCTGTCCGATTGGGTCGGCAGCGCCGCGGGGCGGGAGGGCATGATGGGCTACTTCTGGCCCCGCGACCCGCTACCGGCGGCCCCGCAGGCGACGGACCTGCGCCGCCACGCGAATGAGAAGGAGGTCCTCTTCCTCTCGACGCGCATCCTGGAGCAACCGGACGTCACGGCCCTCGGCACGCTGGCGCACGAGTACCAGCACCTGCTGATGTTCTGCGCCAAATCGCGCACCGACGGGGTGCCGCGGACCGAGGCCACGTGGCTCGACGAGGGCTGCTCGATGCTGGCGATGGACCTCGCCGGTCTCGGGCGGGTGGCGGGCGATCCGTTCGTGCTCGACGAGATCCGGGCTTACATGGCCGCGCCGGGGCGCTACTCGCTGACGGACTGGGCCGGCAACCCGGATGGCCGCAGCTACGGCCTCAGCTACATGTTCGTGCGCCACCTGACGGCCCGCTTCGGGCTCGGCCTGATCGAGGAACTGCAGCGCACGCCGCTCACGGGCGTGAAGGCCCTCGACGCGGTGCTTGCCACGCGTGGCAGCTCGGCCGCCGAGGCCTGGGTGGACTGGCTGCGGGAGGCGGGCGAGGCGATGGTGGCGGGCGAGCCGGGGCGGGGGCCCACGCCTGAGGCCCTCGTGCGCTCGACCTCCTTCGGCGTGCGGCCCTGGGGGGGCCTGTACCTCGAGGCGGAGGCCCTCGGTCGGGTGCCGCGGCACGTGACGTTCCTGCAGCCGTCGGCCCCGCTCTTGATCTGGCGGGGCGCCCCCGGCGATCCCACCGGCCAGCTGCAGCTCGACGAGGCGCGCTGACGCCGACGGCGCGGGGCGAGCCTTGGCCCGCCCCGCGCCGGCTTCCGGCCCAGGCTGACGGCCCCGGGGGCGCCGTTGACCCCGGGGCCGCCGACCGTGCGCGTCGGTTACCGCAGCCGCGCCAGCTCCGCCGAGGGCTGGCCGGCGTAGGCCGCCCGCCCGGCATGCTCTGGCTGCAGGGCAGCTGCGACCTTGTCACCCCAGGTGCCCAGCGGCAGGGCGCGGCCCTGCGAGTAGAACCACTTGGGGTTGTGGAACGTGAGCTTCTCGATCGCCGACAGCGGCACGTTCGCCTCGGCCATGGCGCGGGCCGTGCGGGGCACGGCGAGCGGGTCGCCCATCAGGCGCCCGGCGGCGCTGTTCAGGACGTAGCCGTCGGTGCCCTCCCGGGCGATCAGGCCCACGGCCGCCTCCACGCGGATGTGGGTCTGCGGATCGATCGTCAGCCCCGCCCAGGCGCCGAAGCGGCGCACCGTCAGGGCCGACGCCTCGTTGACGCCGTTGACGAGCATGTAGCGGGCCGGCAGACCCTCCTCGGCGGCCACGTTGAGCATCCGCGCGACGTGTTCCGGCCGATCCGTCGGGCGGGCCTGCAGCACCACGGGCAGCTCGTGGCGTCGCGCGAGGCGCACCTGGCGGCGGAAGATGTCCTCCTCGACGGGGCTGCCGTTGCCGAGCCCGATCTCGCCGATCGCCACGACGTTGTCCTGCTCGAGGTAGCGCGGCATGGCGTTGAGCACCGCGTTCGCCACCCCCGTGTGCGTCGCCTCGTGGGGCAGGATGCCGAGGCAGGCTCCGTAGCCGAGCCCGAAGTGCGCCGCGCGGCGGGCCTCGGGGCCGACGAGGCGCTCGAAGTCCTCCAGGTAGGTCTCGGCGTGCTGGCGGTTGGTGCCCAGCCACGTGATCGGCTCGATGACGGCGGCGCAGCCGGCTGCGCTCATGAGCTCCAGCTCGGCGGGAGAGCGGCGGGAGGCGTAGATGGTCGCATCGATGAAGTACATGCTTCGGGTTCTCCTGACAGATGTCTTCAAGGGGGGGCGGTGAGCTTCCCGCGGGCCCACGGGGAGCAGCTTCACGATTAATAATTAAATTATGTGAAGCAGTGGGCGCCACGTTAACACCTGGCACGCGGGGCTGTCAATATGTTAACCAGGGTGGCTGGGGAAAAGCCCTGGAGGCTCTTCAAACAATGGTTTCAGGGGCCTTGGCGAGGCCCAGAGATCTCCGCGCGAGGCCTGGCAGGGGCCACGCGGGCAGGCGTCATGGGCAGCCCTGATTCCGCAACAGCCGGCCACCCGGGTTGCGGTCGCGTTCACCTTGAGGTTGAGGGGAGCTTCCTTCGCCTTCGTCCACCGGGGGCGCCTCACCCGGTGGTTGCGCTTTATCCAGCGGTTGCACAAGAAAATGTGCTCCCTTCTCCAGCTGGGAGAAGGTCCGCGTCAGCGGGGATGAGGGAATCGCCGGGCCACGCCCGGCGCGCAGGGCGGGCCTGGTTGTCCGGCCTCACCCGACGTCATCCCCAGGAGGTCCTTGCCCGTGTGCGGTCGTTTCAGCCTCACCCCTGGCGCCATCCCGCTGCTGGACGCCACCTTCGAGCTCGAGGGCGCCGAGGCGGCGCTGGTCGGGCGCTGGAACATCGCCCCGACGCAGGCCGTCGCGATCGTGCGCGCCGTCGACGGGCGGCGGCGGCTCGAGCTGGCCCGCTGGGGCCTGCTGCCGGCCTGGCTCAGGGACGCCGCCCGCGCGCCGCTGCTGATCAACGCCCGGGCCGACACGGTGGCCGAGAAGCCGGCCTTCCGGGACGCCCTGCGCCACCGCCGCTGCCTCGTGCCGGCCGACGGCTTCTTCGAGTGGGCCCCGCCGCCGGCAGGCGCCCCCAAGGCGGCGCCCAAGCAGCCCCACTGGTTCCGCCTCGCGGCGGGCGGCCCCTTCGCGCTCGCTGGCCTGTGGGAGTGCTGGACGCCGCCGGAAGGCCCCCCCGTCCTCAGCGTCACCTTGATCACCACCGAGGCCAACGCCTGCGTCGCCTCCGTCCATGACCGGATGCCGGTGATCCTGCCGCCGGAGGCCCACGCCACCTGGCTCGATCCGGCCTGCGAGGCGCCGGAGGCCGTGCTGCCGATGCTGCGGCCCTACCCCGCCGAGCGGATGACGCGCACGCCCGTCAGCACCCGGCTCAACTCGGCGCGGGAGGACGATCCGAGCCTGGTCGAGCAGGCCTCGCCCGTGGTGCAGCCGCGCCTGTTTTGATGAGAGCCCGATCAGGCTTAACTTATAATTAACGCCGGCCACCTCATTGGGAACCGCGTGGACACCCCCTGGACGACAACCCTCTCGGAAGCAGGTTCTCTGCCGGTGTGCCGCAAAGCAAGAGAGAGGTCCCAGGATGTTGCATGTCGTGAGTTCCACCGTTGCTCAGGCCGGCGCGCCGGCGCCCCGCGTCGCGCAGGCCACGAGCGCCAAGCAGCCCGAAGGCTTCGCCACCGACAAGTGGGTCCCGCAGGTCAGGGAGCTGCGGGCCAACGGCTTCGGCGTGCGCGTGGGTTCTTTCACCTTCAACTCGGACGGGAGCACGTCCACCCACCTGGGGAACACGATCATCCGGTCGGACGGGCGCACGTCTTCCCAGTTCGGCTCAACGATCATCCACTCGGACGGGAGCACGTCCTCGCAGTACGGCAACGTGGTCATCGACTGAGAGGCCCGTTCTCAGCCTGCACGCCGGGAAGCCCACCGCTGCTCGGGCTCGCAGCCCCGCTGGCCCCAGCGATGGCACCAGTTTGTTAAACAAACCTTAACACATTAATTGCCACTTGTTATCCGATAACACGTCTCATACAGGGGTGCGTGACGGATGAGAGGCGGCCGACCTTGACGAAGAGGCTTGAGCGGGGGACGCGGTGGGCCCTGGTGGGCGCGACGATGCTGCTCGCGGCCTGCGGCACCGCCCGCGGCCCGCAGCTGGCGCCGCCAGTCTCCGTCGATGGCGTCGACGCCCTCGCGGTGGGCTCGGGCGTTGCCATCGCCTTCAACGACGCGTATAGGGAGCGCATCGACCTCAACGAGCCGCGCGCCCGCAAGAACCCCAAGAACACGGACAAGGCCCTGCTGCGGCTCATCAAGACCTCCCGCACGAGCATCTCGGGTGCGTTCTACGACATCGAGGACCTTGGCGTGACGGAGGCGCTGGTGGCGGCCTGCCGGCGGGGGGTGAAGGTCCGCCTCGTGACGGACACCGACAACATGGTCGAGAAGCACGACCCGGCCAAGCCCCGCGAGGCGATCCAGCTGCTGGGCGCCAGCGGCGTGCGGGTGGTGGACGATCGGCGCTCGGGCATCATGCACCACAAGTTCATGGTCGTGGACGGCCAGACGCTGTGGACGGGCTCCACGAACCTCACGCCCACGAGCCTCTACCGCCACAACAACAACGCGCTGACGATCCGGAACCGGCGCCTCGCCCACGCCTTCGAGGACGAGTTCGAGCGCCTGTTCGAGCGGCGCGAGTTCGGCAAGTCCAGCCGGGGCGAGACCCAGCCCACGGACGAGATCCCCCTCGGCAGCGGCATGACGGTGCAGGCCTTCTTCTCGCCTGGCGGCAACGGCCGCGCGGCCGTGGTCCGGGAGGTGCGGGACGCCAAGCGCTCCATCCGCTTCATGACGTTCTCGTTGACGGACGTCGAGACGGGGGATGCCCTCGTGGAGCGGGCCAAGGCCGGCGTGAAGGTCGAGGGCGTGTTCGACCGCTGGCTGGCCGCGGGCCAGTACAGCCTGTTCGACCGCTTCAAGGCCGCGAAGCTGGAGGTGCGCAAGGACGGCAACGAGGCCCTGATGCACCACAAGGTCATCGTGGTGGACAACGACACGGTGATCACCGGGTCGTACAACTACTCGCAGAACGCGGAGCACAACAACAACGAGGCCTTCCTCATCTTCCGCCACGCCCGGTCCGTGGCCGGGGCCTTCGCTGACGAGTACGAGCGGCTGCGCCAGGCCGCGATCGTCAACCGGCCGCCGCCGCACAAGGCCGACGACGCCGAGAAGAAGACGGGCGAGGGGCCCTGAGCGCCGGCCCGCGGGCCTACCCGGGGAGGTTGGCCTGGGCCCCCGGCCACTCCCCCCGTAGCACGGCGTAGTAGGCCATGTCCCAGTCCCGCCCCCGGTGGTGGAGGGCCGACCGCAGCACCCCCTCGCGCTGCAGGCCAAGCTTCTCCATCACGCGCGCGCTCGCCGCGTTCTCGACCTTGCAGCGGCACTGGAGCCGCTCGACGGGGAAGGTCGCAAAGACGAGGTCCAGCACGGCGCGTGCGGCCTCGACCACCAGGCCCTGCCCCCAGAGCGGGCGGGCGAGGGCGTAGGCGAGCTCCATCGTGCGGCGGTCCCGCGTGACGGCGAAGCAGCCCACCGTGCCCACCACGCGGTCGTCGTCGCGCAGCGTCACGCCGTAGGGCTCGGGCAGGCCTTCGGTGTAGCGTGGAAACACGTACTCGCGGAGGAACGCCTCGCTGTCCGCCTCGGTGCGGTGGGGGTCCCACATCGTGTAGCGGCTCACCTCGGGGTCTCGCGCGTAGGCGAAGAGGGCGGGCGCGTCGGCGAGCGTGAGGGGACGCAGCACGAGGCGGGGGGTGGAGAGCAGGGGGAGGTCGCTGGCCATGCCGCCAGGTTAGCATGCCTGCGGCCGGCCCAGCCGGCCGCAGGCCTCGGGCGGGCCTGCGGGCCGATCACCAGGGCGGCGGCGTTGCGCCCACGCTCTGCGCCCGCACGTAGCCCACGGCCCCGTTCGGCGCCTCGACCCGGTACCAGGCGCCCTCGCGGCCCATGTTCGTCACGATCGTCGCGGCCGGCAGGTGCCCGACGACCTGCCCGCGGGCGTAGGCGGCGTAGAGTGTGGCCCCGCCGCGCTGCACGTGGAGGTCGCCGAGGAACATGGGGGGCGGCGGCAGCCGGGGCTCGGTGGCCTGCAGGCCCGGGGGCTGGCCCGCGCGGGCCAGCCTGCGCCCGTGTCGGTATGCGCGCCGGAGCCGCTGCGGGCGCTGTAGCCGGGACAATGTGCCGCGGCGAGCTGCCGCGCGCTGGGGCGACGCCGCCGCGGTCTTGGGGCGTGCCGCGGCGGCGGCAGGGCGCTGTGGGGGGCGGGCAGCCTTTGCGACCTTCGTACCGCGCAGCGCCTGGGCGATCGCCCGGGCCGTGCGCAGCCTCTCCAGCCGGGTTCGAACCTCCGCGCGGGCCGCGGCCGGTCGGCGCGCCTCGCGCGGCGTGAGCCGCGGTGGCGGCAGCCGTGGGGCCCGGGTGCTGGGCTTCACGGGCCACCCGGCCGTGCTGGCAGGGGCTGCCTCGGCGGGGGGCGCGGGCAGCGGTGCGAAGGCGGTGGCGAGGGCGATCGCCCAGCAGGCGACCCAGGGACGGCGCATCAGCGTGGCGTTTCGGGAGGGGCCCTTCCGTTTTACCCTGGCGGGCAGTGGGGCGTCGGTGACCGAGGTGGGGGGGCGCAGCCGCGGCCACTGCCGGGGCAAGGCTGAAAACGCCTCCCGTACAGGCACCGAACGTGCCGTTCAGGGGCCGTCTGGCGCGATGACCGAGGGATGGACCACGACCGCCTCTTCAAGCGCCTGCTTTCCGAATTCTTCGCGGAGTTCCTGGCGCAGTTCGTGCCGGACCTCGCCCGGCAACTCGACGGCGCGGAGCTGGTGCCGCTCGACAGGGAGCTATTCGGCGACGACGAGCCCACCGCCCGCCATGAGGTGGACCTGCTGGTCCGCGCCCGCGTGCGCGCCGAGCCCGCGCACGTGCTCATCCACGTCGAGGCCCAGGCCCAGCACCAGCCGGATTTCGCGCGGCGCATGCACCGCTACTTCGCGCGCCTGCACGAGGCCCACGACCTGCCCGTCTACCCGATCGCGGTGGTGGCGCACGACCGCCCTCGGAGGCCCTC
>JAYKHR010000008.1:0-3931 GCA_035285125.1 Candidatus Sericytochromatia bacterium
CGGAGGCGCTCCAGCGCGCGGGCCTGTGCGAGCTCGCCGGTGCGGCGCGCCAGGGCCTCCGCCGTCCGCTGCCGCTCCGACACGTCGCGACAGATCGCCACCTCGAGCCTCCCGCCCGACGCCTCGATCGGCGCAAGCGTGAGCTCCACGGGCCGGCTGGTGCCGTCCGGGCGGTGGGCCGTGCTGGGTGTGTCGGGGGAGCCGGCCTGTGCGAGCGCGTCGAAGAGCCCTGGGGCCGTGGGGGCCGGGTCGGTCGTCACCCAGCGCGCGAGCGGCTGCCCGAGCAGCGCCTCCCGCCTGAGCCCCAGCAGCGTGGAGGCCGCCGGGTTGGCGTCCGTGATCCACCCCGTGGCATCGAGGACGAACAGGGCGTCAGGCATGGCCTCCACCAGCCCGCGAAGCCGCGCCTCGCTGTCGCGCAGCGCCCGCTCGGAGGCCTCCAGCGGGTAGCTCGTCCACAGCACGAGCAGGAAGGCGAGCCCCATCAGGGCCAGCACCTGGGCCGTCCTGCCCAACATGGTGCCGCCGAGCCCGGCCCAATCGAGCGCGAGGTGGCTGGCCGTCAGGCTCATCGGCACGGCCGCCACGATGGGCAGCAGGCGCCTGGCGACGCCGCCGCCGGGGCCCGTTGCCACGAGGATCGCGGCCAGCCCTCGGCCGGGCCTGGCCAGCAGCAGCGCAGCCGCGCAGAGCGTCCAGCCGAGGCCCGCGGACGGCGCGATGCCGAGGGTCTCCACCAGGCGAGGCTGCGCCGCGAGGTCCACGACGTAGCCCGTGACCGGGGCCGCGCCAACGGCCCCGAGCAGCAGGGCCAGGACGTCCGAGGGGGGCACCGTCGCGCCGGGGCGGCGATCCAGGGCCCAGACGGCGAGCCCCCCGAGGGCACAGGCCAGGGGCCCCAGCGGCAGCACCGACCAGGCGCCGGTGGGCGTCCACACCGCTGCCCAGGCCGGGACGTGCGTCAGCCAGCCGACCACCCCCCAGGCCCCGAAGGCGCACACGGTCAGCCCAAGTGCGGCGGAGAGGCTAGCCCGGCGAGCGTTCCCGGGCCCGGGCCAGAGCACCAGCGCGAGGGCCCCGGTGGTCACCAGCAGCCCGACACCGGTGTGGCGCGTCATCATGGTCCACTGCAGGGCCCACGTCTCGAGCCGGGGCCACGCGCCAAGCCAGTGGAAGAGCCCCAGCATGGCGAGCAACGCCGCAGCGGCCGTGAGGCCCCGCGCCGTGGCCAGCACGCTTTCCGTCAGCGTTGCTCCGGTCTTCGTGGTCACGTGGGACCCCCCTCGCGGCCACCTTAGCATCGCCAGCGGTGCGTCAAAACGGGGAAGGGGCGCCCGCCGCGCCGGGCCGGGCAGGTTGCCCGGGCGCGGCTGCTCCATCAGCCTGGGGCGCAGAGCCGCCGCGGCTCGCCTGCCTTCTCAGCTCCGGGCTTTGGGCGCAGAGCCGCCGGGCAACGCCCGCCCTTGGGCTCCACGCCCCCATCCGCCCGGCAGCCCCCGCAGCCTCAGCTCCGCGCATAGCGCCCCCCCGGTTACGCCCGCCCCTCAGCCCCGCGCGTAGATTCCCCCAGGCAGCGCCCGCACGGCGCCTGCGAGCTCCAGCGCCGTGAGTCGCGCCGCGAGGGTCGCTGGCCCCAGCCCCGTCCGGGCCGCCAGCGTGTCGAAGGCAAGGGCCTCCGCGCCGAGGGCCGCGAGCAGCGCCTGGGCCTCCGGCGGGTGCGCGGGGGCCGGGGCCGGGCGGCCGGGGGCTGGCCAGCCGCACGCCGCGAACACGTCCGCGGCCCCCTCCACCAGCCCGGCGCCGTCGCGCAGCAGCCCGTGCGGGCCCTCGCTGCCGGGCTCGCCCACCGGCCCCGGCACGGCGAGCACCTCGCGGCCGAGCTCGGCGGCCAGCCCTGCCGTGATCAGGCTGCCGCTGCGGGCGCGCGCCTCGACCACCACGGTGGCGCGGCCCAGCGCGGCGATCAGGCGGTTGCGGCGGGGGAAGTGGCCGGGGCGGGGCCGGGCCTCGGGGGGCAGCTCGCTGAGCAGGGCGCCCCGGGCGGCGATCGCCCGGTACAGCCCGACATGGTGGGCGGGGTAGACGTGCTCGCCCCCGCAGCCCAGCACCGCCAGCGTCGGGCCAGCCGCCAGCGCCCCCTCGTGCGCCGCCCGATCCACCCCCGCAGCCGCCCCCGAGACCACCAGCACCCCGGCCTCGGCCAGCTCGGTGCCGAGCCGGCGCGCCTGGCGCAGGCCGTAAGGGCTGGCCGCGCGCGCGCCCACCACGGCCACGGCGCGCTCCGGCAGCGCGAGGTCCCCGCGCAGCCACAACACGGGGGGCGGGTCCGCAAGGTCCAGCAGGGCGGCCGGGTAGCCCGGGGTCGGGCGGGCGAGCACGCGGTAGCCGCGGGCCATGTCGTGGCGCAGCGCCGCGGCCGGGTCCAGGCCCGCGCGCGCTGCGAGCACCCCCGCCAGCGCCCCGGTCGGCCAGGCTCGGCAGGCCGCCAGGCGCTCGGCCGGGGCCCGCCAGGCCGCCTCCAGGCTCCCGAAGCACGCCAGCAGCCGCTCCACGCGCCGCGGCCCGACGCCTGGGAGGCGCGCCCAGGCGGCCCAGTGGAGGTGTTCCAGATCCGGTTTAGGTATTTCCATTATCATTTGTTGGAAATATACACGCCCATGCCCGGCCTTCAAGGGTCAGAAATCGACTTTTAAACTTTGCTTAACCTCCAGGGCGCATGGTGTGCATTGACCCCCCGGCCGGGGGGGGCGATCCTGAAAGGGTTCCCAGGACGCCCTGATGCCCCGCCTCTCGCCCCTGCTTCCCACGTTGCTCGTCCTCGCCGGCTGCGCCAAGCCCGCGGCCGTGCCTGCGCGCGCGCCGCTGCCTGCCGGCCTGCGGGGGGCAGCTGCTGAGCCCGCCTGGACGCAGGGGCCGCCCCTGCCCGTGGCGCGGGCCGGGGCGGCGGGCCTGTCGGTGGGGGGCACGCTCTGGGTCGTGGGGGGCCGTGGGGCCGGCGGCCGCTTGCTCGGGGGCGTCGAGGCGCTGGCGCCCCGGCGGGCAGGCTGGACGGCCGGCCCGGCGCTGCCGGTGCCGCGCGGGGGTGTGGCCGTGGCGCCTGGACCTAGCGGTGCCCTGCTGGCCTTCGGGGGCCTCACGGCCCGAGGCGTGGTCGCGACGACGGACGCGCTCGATCCCGCGGCGCGGCGCTGGGACGCCCTGCCGCCGATGCCGACGGCCCGCACGGCGGCCGCCGCCGCAGCCTGCGGGGAGCACCTCTACGTCGTGGGCGGCTGGGCGGGCCGGCTGCTTCCGTTCCTGGAACGCTACGAGCTGAGCACGCGCACGTGGCGCTCGCTGCCGGCCCTGCGCGTGGCACGCTCGCACGCCGCGGTGGGCGCGCTAGGCGATCGGCTGGTGGTGGCGGGCGGCCAGGCGTTCGAGGGCCCCACGGCCGACGTCACGCTCTTTGACCCGCAGCGCGGGGAGTGGCTGGAGGCAGCCCCCCTGCCCGAGCCCCGCAGCCACGCGGCCGCCGTGGTGTGGGGGCACCAGCTGTACGTGCTGGGTGGGCGTGGCCCGCGCGGCCCGCTCGCGAGCGTCGTGCGCTACCACCCCGCGCGCAACGCCTGGGCCGAGTTGCCCGCCCTCCCGGTGGCCGTCGAGGAGCCGGCGGCGGGGGTGGTGGGGCAGGCCTGGGCCAGCGAGACGCTCGTCGTGACGGGCGGCGTGGTGGCGGGGCAGCCGAGCGGGCGCACGTGGGCGCGGGAGCTGGGGATTTAGGGGGCTGGGCTCCTGGGGTGGGTGCCGGCTCGAGCGCTCCCCCAAGAAAGGCGCATAACAGCTCGCACCCTGGCGGCAACCGCGCACGTCGCAGTCTTCCTCGGGCGATGGTGGTGGCATGCACCACGACCGCCTGCACAAGCTCTTGCTCGAGACCTTCTTCGAGCCC
>JAYKHR010000009.1:0-10929 GCA_035285125.1 Candidatus Sericytochromatia bacterium
ACCCGCCTGGTTCGAGATGAGCCCACCCGCCTGGTTCGAGATGAGGCCGCCAGCCTGGTTCGAGATGAGGCCGCCAGCCTGGTTCGAGATGAGGCCGCCAGCCTGGTTCGAGATGAGGCCGCCAGCCTGGTTCGAGATGAGGCCGCCAGCACCGTTGGGGATGAGCCCCGGGATGAAGGTCTCCACGTCGAAGCCGCCGTTTGACGTGCTCACGATGCCTCCAGCGCCAGCGAGGGACTGCGACCTGTCGGAGAGTACAAACTCCTCGTCCGTCAGGACGTCGAACAGGCGAAGGGAGGCCCCCGCGAAGGCCCGGTCGTTTAGCGAGGCGACGCCGGTGAGCCGGAAGGTGGCGTCGGCCGGAGCGGCAGGCACCAGCGGGGCCGGGGCAGCCAGGGGCCCGACGCCGTCCGGAGACGTGCCCGCAAAGCCCCCACAGCCCGTCAGGGCCACTGTGGCGGCGAGCAGGCTCGGCAGGGCTAGCTTCATCATCTCATTCACCTCTTCGACGGCTGGTGCCACGCTGCGGGCGGGCGTCACCCAAACGGTAGGTTAATGGTCATGTACCACCAACGGGCCACTTCCTAAGCTCCGTGGTTTTCCCGGACCTTGCCCCTGGTCACGGCCCTCAGCGATCCCGCTCACCAGTTCCCGCCACCGTGGCCTGGGCCGCCGCCAGCCTGGCGATGGGCACGCGGAACGGGCTGCAGCTGACGTAGTCGAGGCCCAGCTCATGGCAGAACGCGATAGACGAGGGCTCGCCTCCGTGCTCGCCACAGACGCCGAGCTTGATGCCATGGTTCGCGGCGCGTCCCTTGTCCACGGCGATGCGCATGAGCGCGCCGACGCCCTCGCGGTCAAGCACCTCGAAGGGGTTGGCCGCCAGGATCTTGAGGTCGAGGTAGCGCGTCAGGAACTTGCCCTCGGCGTCGTCCCGGCTGTAGCCGAAGGTCATCTGCGTGAGGTCGTTGGTGCCGAACGAGAAGAACTGCGCCTCGCGCGCCACCTGGTCGGCCGTCAGGGCGGCGCGCGGCAGCTCGATCATCGTGCCGAACTTGTAGTCGATGGCCTGCCCCCGCTCCGCCATGACGGTTCGGGCCACCTGTTCGAGCTGGGTGCGCACGCGTGCGAGCTCGTTCACGTGGCCTACGAGCGGGATCATGACCTCGGGCAGCACCGCAATGCCCTCCACCGTGAGCTCGCAGGCGGCCTCGAAGATGGCGCGCACCTGCATCTCGTTGATTTCGGGGAAGGTGAGCCCCAGGCGGCAGCCGCGCAGGCCCATCATCGGGTTGGCCTCGGCGTGGCGCTCGACCTCGCGCAGCAGCTTCTCGCGGCTGGCCAGGCGGGCCGGGTCCGTGCCCTGACACTTCAGCAGCGCCACCTCCGCGATGAGCTCGCGCTCGTTCGGCAGGAACTCGTGCAGCGGTGGGTCGAGCAGGCGAATGGTGACGGGCAACCCGGCCATCGCCCGGAAGATGCCCCGGAAATCGTCCCGCTGCATGGGCAGGAGCCGGGCAAGGGCCCCCCGTCGCTCGGCCTCGGCGCGCGCCAGGATCATCTCCTGCACGACAGGAAGCCGATCCTGCGCCATGAACATGTGCTCCGTGCGACACAGGCCGATGCCCTGAGCGCCAAACTCGCGCGCCTTGGCGGCGTCATCCGGGGTGTCGGCGTTGGCGCGGACGCCAAGGCGGCGAATATCGTCCGCCCAGCCCATCAGCTTGCCGAACTCCCCGGACAGCTCGGGCTCGATCATGGGAACCTCGCCCGCGATCACCTCGCCCGTGCCGCCGTTGATGCTGATCACGTCCCCCTCCCGGAACAGCCGCCCCCCCGCCCGCAGCGTCCTGGCGACGAGGTCGACCTCGATGCCCTCCGTGCCGGCCACGCAGGGCTTGCCCATGCCGCGGGCCACGACGGCGGCATGGCTGGTCATGCCGCCCCGGCTGGTGAGCACGCCCTGGGCCTGGATCATGCCGTGGATGTCGTCCGGGCACGTCTCGATGCGCACCAGCACGACCTTCTCGCCCCGGCGACCGTGGCGCTCGGCGTCGTCCGCGTCGAAGACGATCGCCCCCGTGGCCGCCCCCGGCGAGGCCGGCAGCCCCTTGGCGATCAGGTCGAGCCTGGCGTCAGGGTCGATGCGGCGATGCAGGAGCTGGTTCAGGGCCGTGGGCTCGACGCGCATCACGGCCTCCTCGCGCGAAATGAGACCCTCCTCGGCCATCTCGACGGCCACCTTCACGGCCGCCTGCGCCGTGCGCTTGCCCGACCGGGTCTGAAGCATGTACAGCGTGCCGCGCTCCACGGTGAACTCGAGGTCTTGCATGTCGCGGTAGTGGCGCTCCAGCCGCTCCGCGATGGTGACGAACTGCGCGTAGACGTCGGGCATATCGCGCTGAAGCTCGGCGATCGGCTTGGGGGTGCGCAGCCCGGCCACCACGTCCTCGCCCTGCGCGTTCGTGAGGTACTCGCCATAGAGCAGCTTCTCGCCCGTGCTGGGGTTGCGCGTGAAGGCGACGCCCGTGCCCGAGTCGTCCCCCATGTTGCCGAACACCATCGACTGCACGTTCACAGCCGTGCCGAGGTCGTGCGGAATCTTGTGGTGGTTGCGGTAGGTGATGGCGCGGTCGTTGTTCCAGCTTTTGAAGACGGCCTCGATCGACATCCGCAACTGGGCGCGAGGGTCTGCCGGGAAGTCGATGCCCAGATGGTTGTGGATGAGGCGCTTGTAGGCGCCGACGATCTCCTTGAGCGTCGGCGCATCGAGCTCGGTGTCGAGCTTCACGCCCAGGCGGTGCTTGAACTCCTCGAGCAGGTGCTCGAAGTGCGAGAGGCGGAAGTCGAGCACCACGTTCGAGAACATTGCGATGAAGCGCCTGTAGGCATCCCAGGCGAAGCGCGGGTTGCCCGTCAGGGCGATCAGGCCCTCGACCGTCTCGTCGTTGAGGCCAAGGTTCAGCACGGTGTCCATCATCCCGGGCATCGAGAACTTGGCGCCCGAGCGCACGGAGACCAGCAGCGGGTTTGCGCCATCGCCGAACCGCTTGCCCGTCACGGCCTCCACCTGACCCAGGGCGGTGCTCACCGCGTCCCACAGGGCCGCCGGTGCCCGCTGCCCGAGGTCGTAGTACTCGTTGCAGACCGTCGTGGGGATGGTGAAGCCGGGGGGCACGGGCAAGCCAGCGTTGGTCATCTCGGCGAGGTTGGCGCCCTTCCCGCCAAGCAGGTCGCGCAGGGCGGCGTGGCCCTCGGCAAAGAGGTAGACGCGCTTCTGTCCCTCGCCGTGCGTGGGGCTGGCGGAGGTCATGTGAACAGCTCCTTTCGCTGCAGGATGGCGAGGATCTCGGAGGCCGTCTCCTCGATGGCCTTGAAGGTCACGTCCACGACGGGACAGCGGAGCCGCTTGAACAGGTCGTCCGCGTACTGGAGCTCGTCGGAGATCTTGCCGCGATCCGCGTAGGCGCTCTCGGGCGGCAGCCCCAGGTTGGCCAGGCGGCTGTTCCGGATCTCCGTGAGCAACTCCGGCTTGACCGTCAGCCCCACGATGCGCCCGGGGGGCAGTTCGAACAGCTCCCGCGGCGGATCGGCCCCGGGCACGAGCGGCACGTTGGCAGCCCGGATGCCCTGGTTCTGGGCCAGGTACATGCACGTTGGCGTCTTGGAGGTGCGCGACACGCCCAGGATGACGAGCTCGGCCTGCCTGAGGCCCTGCGGGCTCTTGCCGTCGTCGTACTTGATGGCGAAGTCGATCGCGTCCATCCGCCGGAAGTACTCCTCGTCCTTCGTGTGCAGCGCCCCGGCCTGCCGGTTGGGGGCGATGCCCGTGAGGTCGGTGATCGAGTCGAGCAGGTGGCCGAGCAGGTCGATGGTGGGGATGCGGTGACGATCGGCGGCCGCGAGAAAGGCCTCGCGCACGCCGTCCTGGACCATCGTGTAGGCGAACAGCGCCGGCCCCTGTGCAGCAGCCAGCGTGACCATGTTCTCGACCTGCTGGGCGCTGACGGCCCGCGGCAGCCGCACGACCCGGACGGGGTGGCCGGCGAACTGCGCCACACACGCCTTGGTGACGTTCTCGGCCGTCTGGCCGCTGGCGTCCGAGAGGGTGTACACGCTCAGCGGCGTGTCAGGTGTGATGGCGGTGTTGAACACCCGGACCTCCTCGTCGTGGGGTGTGACACCCCCATAATACCCAAGGCGACTGTTTCCATGCCTGCTTGCCGGGGCCCCGCAACCACGTCGTTGGCGGGCAGTTGCCGGAAGGCCTCCTCGACGCGAGGCCGGTCCTCTTCATCGAGCGGCTCGCTGAGCGGCAGCGTCACGGCGATCACGTCGCCGGGCGCCACCCCGGCGGCGGCGTCCGCGGCGGGCACGGAGACGCTCCCGGGCACGAGCAGGCTCCTGCCAGCAGACCGGGTGGGACATTCTCTCTCTCCGCCGGGTCCACGAGCATCCTCCTGTCCTGCAACGGCCCAGATGATTCGGGCCAGATGCCTGAGCACCGCCTGGGCGAGAGGGCCGGAAGGGGCCGCAACCCCTGGCTCCGGGAGTGGATTAAACCTAATTTACCCTTTTGATAACTAATGCTTAACCAAGGATCCTTTCCGGAGCCGCCAGCCAGCCCCCGCCACGATGGACAATGACCAAGGTGCGTGAAACGCAGCACCGGCCGGGGGCACCCGGGCAGGTGGGCTCCAGCTGCGTTGATCGACCACATCCCGCGCCCACGGTCTCCGTGGCACGACAGTCGAATCTCGAGGTTCCGATGTTCTCCAAGACCCACCTACTCTCGGCGCTCGCCGCCGTCTCTTGCCTCCTCGTGGCCGCTTGCGCGACACGCGGGCCCGCTCAGTCCTCGATCCGCGGCGCTGCCCGGCTGCGTCCCGCCGATGCCAAGGTCGTCAGCTTCAAGGCTGATGTCGCGCCCCTGATGGCCGCCCGCTGCATGGGCTGCCACACCCCCGGTGGCCGTGGCTCCCGCGCCGTCGTGGTGTTCGACGACGCCGGCCAGGTGGCCCACGCCTCGATCGCCGCGAAGGCCGACACCGTCGTGCGCGCCGTCGAGTCGGGCCGGATGCCGCCTCGCGGGCCCAAGTTCACGGAGGCCGAGCTCGCCGTGCTGCGCGGCTGGCGCGACGCGGGCGCGCCGAACAACTGATCGGCCGACCGCTCCTGCCCGAGGCGCCCCTTCCGAGGGGCGCCTCGCTGGCGTCTGGGCTCAGAACAGCCCGCTGATGCGCCCCTCTGCATCGAGGCCGATGCGCGTCGCGGCAGGCTCTGCCGGCAGCCCCGGCATCGTCATCACGTCGCCCGTGAGGGCCACGATGAAGCCGGCCCCCGCGGCGCCCCGCACCTCCCGGACGTGAAGCACCCAGCCGGTGGGCGCCCCGAGCCGCGTGGGGTCGTCCGAGAAGGAGGTCTGCGTCTTGGCGATGCACACCGGCGCGCGGGCAAAGCCGCAGGCGACGAGCCGGGCGAGCTCCTGCTCGGCCTGGCGCGAGAGAACGACGTCGTCGGCCCCGTAGACGCGCGTCGCGACCTTGCGCAGCTTCACGAGTGGCGTATCCTCGTCGTCATAGACGAACGCGAACCGGCTGCTGCCCGCGGCGGCGGCCGTCTGCACGGCGCGCGCGAGGACCTCGCCCCCGGCGCCGCCGCGCCCGTGGACCTCGCACAGGGCCAGCGTCGCCCCAAGGCCTTCGACGAAGCGCGTCAGCCAGGCGAGCTCGGCGTCCGTGTCGGAGGCGAAGCGGTTGAGCGCGACGACGCAGGGCAACCCATAGACCTCCTGCACGTTGCGGAGGTGGCGCTCCAGGTTCGCCGCGCCGGCCTCCAGCGCCGCCAGACTCTCCTCGTGCAGGGCCGTGCGACGCACGCCCCCGTGCATCTTCAGCGAGCGGACGGTGGCGACGAGCACCACGACGTCAGGGCGCAGGCCCGCCACGCGGCACTTGATGTCGAGGAACTTCTCGGCGCCCAGATCCGCGCCGAAGCCCGCCTCCGTCACCACCCAGTCGCCCAGCTTCAGGGCCATCCGGGTGGCGACCAGCGTGTTGCAGCCGTGGGCGATGTTCGCGAAGGGCCCCCCGTGCACCAGGGCCGGCGTGTGCTCGGTGGTCTGCACCAGGTTCGGCTTGAAGGCGTCCTTCAGCAGCACGGCCATCGCGCCGTCAGCCCCGAGCGAGCGCGCGCAGACGGGGGCCCCGTCGACGTCGAAGCCCACGATGATGTCCCCGAGGCGGCGCCGGAGGTCCGCCGCGTCGGCCGCGAGGCATAGCACCGCCATGACCTCGGACGCCGGCGTGATCATGAAGCCTGCCTGCCGGGGCACCCCGCCTGTCAAGCCACCGAGCCCGACGACGACCTCCCGCAGGGCGCGGTCGTTGACGTCCAGCACGCGCGAGAAGGTGATGCGGCGTGGGTCGAGGCGCAGCGCATTGCCCTGGTGCAGGTGGTTGTCGATCAGCGCTGCCAGCAGGTTGTTGGCAGCCGTGACGGCGTGGAAATCGCCCGTGAAGTGCAAATTGATGTCGGCCATCGGCAGCACCTGGGCGTGCCCCCCCCCGGTGGCCCCGCCCTTCACCCCGAACACGGGCCCGAGGGAGGGCTCGCGGACGGCTGCGACGGCCCGCTCGCCGAGGCGGCAAAGGGCCTGGGACAGCCCGATCGTAACGGTGGTCTTGCCCTCCCCTGCCGGGGTGGGAGAGATGGCCGTGACCAGCACCAGCTTGCCGTCGGGCCTGCCCTGAACACGCGCCCAGGCCTCGTCCCCCAGCTTGGCCTTGTGGCGGCCGTAGAGTTCGAGGTCGTCAGGCTCCAGCCCGAGGCCGGCCGCGATGCGCGTGATGGGCTCGAGGGGCGTGGCCTCGGCGATGGCGAGGTCGTCGGGCACGCAGGGGACAGGGGTGGGCATGGGCGAAACGCTCCGGGCACAGTCGGCAAGGACGCCCAACAGGATGGCCCATGCGCGCCGCCAGCGCCAGGGGCCACCCCGCCGCCAACGAGGCGCCAACAAAACCGCCGCCCGGCCTTAACCCTTTAACAACCTGTCAAAGCTGCGTGTGGCTTTCGTTCGTTCCCGCACCTGCCTCCCGCGGCCCACCGATGAGGTCTGCACAGCGCCCACCCCCCAACCGTGGAGGACCCGTCCCGATGGATGCCCGCATTCCCACCGCCCTGACCGCCCCCCTCGCCGCCCTCACGGCGCGCCAGACGCCCGCGCTCCAGGCCCCCGAGGCCGTCACTGACCAGGCCGCCCCGGCACCGGGCCAGGCCCCCGAGGCCGCAGGTGCCGAGCCTGCGGCGCCCGCCGCCGTGAACCTCGAGGAGATCGACCTCGACACGACCGAGCTGCGCGCCCTCGGCAACATGATGCAGACGTTCCTCGCCGACGGCGACCTCTCTGCTGCGGAGGCCAAGGTCTACGACGAGATCCGCAGCCTCTTCGGCGGCAAGTCGGCGCCCGGGACGCAGCCAGAGGCCGCCGGGGCTGAGGCGGCAGACCCCGTTGGCGGGGCAGGTTCCGAGGCCCAAGCGGGCTCGCCCGAGGCCGGGGCCGCTTCGCCCGATGCCGGCAACACCTCGCCTGAAGACGAGGCGAAGAAGGCCGAGGAGGAGCAACGGTCCAAGGACGAGGCGGCCCAACAGGCGGCCGCGGCCTCTCAGGCCAATGCGATGCAGCAAATGATGCTGATGAGCATGATGATGGGCGATCCCGTGATGCTCGACCTCAACCACGACGGCCAGCTTGGCACCACGGGCAACTCGACGGCGAAGGACCGCAAGGACAACGTGCTCGGCAAGACGGTGGCGTTCGACCTGAACGGCGACGGCGTCAAGGAGCAGACCGAGTGGATGGACGGGAAGGGCGACGGCATGCTGGTGGATGACCGCGACGGCGGCGTCACCCGGGCCGCGGCGGGCAACGGCGAGATCGACGGCACGCGCCTCTTCGGCGATGAAGGCGGGAAGCAGGCCCACGGCTTCGAGAAGCTGGCCCGCCACGACGCCAACGCGGACGGCAAGCTCACGGGCGCTGAGCTCGAGGGCCTCAAGACCTGGATCGACGACGGCGATGCCAAGGTCGAGGCGGGCGAGCTCAAGACGCTCGCCGAGCAGGGGATCACCGAGCTTTCGACCGGCATGAAGCTCGAGCGGAACGCCCGCGGTGAGGACCTGATGCGGTCGTCCTTCGTGCAGCACGGCCAGCGGCACGTCTCTGAGGACGTCTGGTTCCGCGAGATGGCCTGAGGGTCGCTGCCTGGCGGCGGCCCGGCCCTGATTCCGCGATAGCCCCTCACCCGGCCTGCGGCCACCCTCTCCCAGCGGGTGAGGGCAGTGAGATTCGGCTTCAACCAGTCGGTGCGAAAGCACTCAGCTCCCTTCTCCCACGGAAAGACGGTCCGCGTCAGCGGGGATGAGGGCTAATGCGGAATCTGGGGCCGGGCCGGACACGTTTGTTAAAGCCGTATGAAATTTTTGTCTGGTTCCCGTTTTCTCGAACAGGCGCCAACCCGGGCCTGGCGATGTTGCTCTCGCACAGCGCCCTCACACCGACGAGGATGAGTCCGATGACCCAGATCAACCAGGCCCCCCTCTTCCTGCCCCAGGCCCAGCCGGTCCAGCCGGCCGCGGCAGCCGCCCAGCCGGCCGCCGCTCCGGCCCAGCCCGCGGCCCCCGCCGGGACCATGGCGCCCGCCGCTCCGGCGCTGCCGACGCCCGTAGGCGCTGTGCCCCCCGCCGCCGCCGACATCAACAACGTGAACCTGGACGCCCCTGAGCTGCGGGCGCTCGACAACCTGATGCAGACCTACTTGGCCGATGGCGAGCTGTCGGCCGCCGAGCAGAAGATGTACCAGGAGATTCGCGGCCTCTTCGCCAAGGACGGCGGCGCGGCCCCCGCACCGGCTGGCGGGCCGCAGGCCGCTGCCCCCGACGCGGCCGCCCCCAAGCCGGAAGCACCGAAGGCTGGGGCCCCCGCTGCTGCGGACCCCAAGGCCGGCGCAGGCCCCGTGGCCGCCGACAAGCCTGCGTTCAACCCGAAGCCGACGTGGCGCGAGCTGATCGACACGCTCGAGCGGGAGCTCGGCCCCGCCAGCGCCCACGACAAGCGCGGCATGTGGTCGAGGAAGCTGGCGCGCCTCGGCCAGGCCAGCGGCTCGGGCTCCAAGCTCCTGAACCTCGGTGGCAAAGGCCAGGCCTCCGGCTCCAGCGACGCCATGTCCTCGCAGTTCTGGGGCCCCAACACCACCAAGTTCTTGCGTGAGGCCTACGCCAAGCTCCAAAGCGGCGACGTCAGCGGCGCCAAGGAGAGCTACTCGAAGGGCGTCAGCACGGCCAGCCCCGTGATGCTCGACCTCAACGGCGACGGCAAGCTCGGCACGACGGGCATCTCCACGGCCAAGGAGCGGGCCGACGGCCAGGTCGGCAAGACGGTCTCGTTCGACCTCGACGGCGACGGCACCAAGGACCAGGTCGAGTGGATGGACGGCCAGGGCGACGGCATGCTCGTCGACGACCGCGACGGCGGGGCCTCGCGCGCCGCCGCCGGCAACGGTGAGATCGACGGCACGCGCCTCTTCGGCGACCAGGGTGGCAAGTACGACAACGGCTACACCAAGCTCGCCCAGCACGACGCCAACCAGGACGGCAAGCTCACCGGCGCGGAGCTCGAGGGCCTCAAGACCTGGGTCGACGACGGCGACGCGAAGGTCGAGGCGGGTGAGCTCAAGACCCTGGCAGAGCTGGGGGTCACCGAGATCGCCACGGGCATGAAGCTCGAGCAGAACGCCCGCGGCGAGGACCTGATGCGTTCCACCTTCGTCCAGAATGGTGAGACCAAGGTGTCCGAGGACGTCTGGTTCGCGAAGGCCTGAGGCGACCTCAGCCCAAGGTCGCCGGCTGGCTCAGGCTGGCCCGGGCGTGGGCCACGACGTTGCGGAACAGCGCCAGCCCGGCCCCCTCGACGGGGACGGGCTGGCCTGCGCGCACCAGCATCTCCCGCCGGCGCGTCCAGGCCGGGTGCAGCGTGAAGTCGAGGTAGGCCTCGGGGTGTGGCATCAGGCCAAAGACGCGGCCCGACGGGTCACACAGGCCCGCGATGCCCCCGGGGGAGCCGTTGGGGTTGGCCGGGTAGGCCTCGGTGGGCGCGCCCGAGGCATCGCCGTAGCGCAAGGCCACGAGGCCTTCAGCTGCCAGCCGTAGGAGCACGTCGGGGGCCGCCACGAGCCGGCCCTCGCCGTGCCTGACAGGCAACTCCAAGGGGCCCAGGCCCGCCGTGAAGGTGCACGGG
The DNA here is from genome assembly GCA_035285125.1 of Candidatus Sericytochromatia bacterium. Taxonomy (GTDB): domain Bacteria; phylum Cyanobacteriota; class Sericytochromatia; order S15B-MN24; family JAQBPE01; genus JAYKHL01. The sequence continues at coordinate 10,295 of JAYKHR010000009.1, forward strand.
GACTCTGGATCGGGGAGCAGCGTCACCCAGCGATCCTCAAAGCGGCCCGAGGCGTTGGCCACCAGGGAGGCCTGCGGCACGCGGCTCCCGTCGAGGGCGGGCAAGAGGCCCAGCTTCACCAGGGCCTGGAAGCCGTTGCAGATGCCGAGGACGTACCCGCCCCGGTCGACAAAGTGGCGCAGAGCCTCCCACAGCGCCCCCTGCCGCAGCCGCGCCGCCAGCGCCCGGCCGCTGCCCAGGTGGTCGCCGAACGAAAAGCCGCCTGGCAGCGCCAACAAATGGTGCGCCCCGAGGTCTACCAGCCCGGCCTCCCAGTCCGCAAGGTGGGCAATGGTGGCCTGGGCCCCCGCTCGCTTGAAGGCCAGCGCCGTCTCGCGCTCGCAGTTGATGCCATGGCCCGTCAGCACCAGCGCCCGGATCACCACGTGAGCCCCCTCCGCCACGCGCCCTCGAGCGCCTCGTTCGCCACATCGATCCAGGTGGCGTCCCCGCACCCGAGGCGCAGGCACGGCTCGGCCGTCACGTGGCCGACGCGCACGGCCTCGCCGGCCATCGCCGCCTCGAAGGCCCCGGCCCACGCCGGGTTCACCGTCACCACCAGCCGGCTCGCGGACTCCGCGAACAGCAGGGCCTCG
>JAYKHR010000010.1:0-2800 GCA_035285125.1 Candidatus Sericytochromatia bacterium
ACGCGCTGGACCGCCTTCCCCAGCCCTCCCCCGCGCTCGGCACCCGCCCGCGCTGAGCCCCGAGGACCCTCGCGATGAATGCCACGACCCGAGCCCCGGGGCTCACCTACCGGCAGGCCGGTGTCGATATCGACGCCGGCAACGCCCTCGTCAGCCGCATCCAGCGCCTGGCCCCGGGCCTGGGGGGCTTCGCGGGGATGCTGCCGATCGACGACGAGCGCTTCCTCGTGGCCTGCACGGACGGAGTGGGCACCAAGCTGGCCCTCGCCATCGAGGCCGGGCGGTTCGATACCGTCGGGATCGACCTCGTCGCCATGTGCGTGAACGACCTCGTGACCTGCGGGGCCAGGCCCATGGGCTTCCTCGACTACTACGCCACGGGCGTCCTCGACGTGGCCCAGGCGGAGGCCGTGGTGCGGGGCATCGTGCAGGCCTGCGAGGCCACGGGCTGCGCCCTGATGGGGGGGGAGACGGCCGAGATGCCCGGGTTCTACCCGCCCGGCCACTTCGACCTCGCGGGCTTTGCCGTCGGCCTCGTGCGCCGGGACGCCGTCATCGACGGCCGGCGCATCCGGCCGGGCCACGTGCTCGTCGGGTTGCCGAGCAGCGGGGTCCATGCCAACGGCTACTCGCTAGTCAGGGCCATTCTTGCCCGGGCGGGGGCCCCACTCGACACCCCCTTCGACGGCACCACCCTCGGCGAGGTGCTGCTGCGCCCCACGGCTCTCTACGTGCGGCCCGTGCTTGCGCTGCTCGAGGCCCACCGCCTCGACGGGATCGCGCACGTGACGGGTGGGGGGTTCGACAACCTCGCCCGCATGCTGCCTGAGGGGCTCTCGCCCCGCATCGACTTCGGGGCCTGGCCAATGCCGCCGATCTTCCACTGGCTGCAAGAGGCCGGCGACGTGGCCGAGGCCGAGATGCGCCGCACCTTCAACCTCGGCGTCGGCCTGGCCCTGGCCGTGCCTCCGGAAGGTGTCGCGGGCGTGCTGCGGGACGCCCCCGACGCCTTCGTGTGCGGCGAGGTCGTGGAGGCGCAGGCCCGATGAGCACCACCCACCAGGTCGTCCACACGCTGCGCGTGCAGCCCCGCCCCGAACTGGGCAGCGGGCTCGACGGGCGCCTGCGCGACCGCATCCGGGAGGCCACCGGCCTCGCGGTCGAGGCCGTGCGGGTGCACAAGCTCTACGAGGTCGTCGGCGCCGTGGCGCCAGGCGTCGCGCGCTGGGTGGGCGAGGCCCTGCTGGCCGACCCGGTGGCCGAGGCCGTCGAGGCCGGCCTGCCGAGCGCGCCGTCGGGCGGCTGGAGCGTCCAGGTGGGCTACCGGCCGGGCGTGACGGACAACGAGGGCCGCACCGCGGAGGACCTGCTGGCCTGTGCGGCGCGGGCGGGGCGGGTCGCCGTGCCGGGCGAGGTGGCGATCCACGCCTCCCGCCTGTACGAGCTGGACGGCCCCCTCGACGAGGCCGCCGTCCGCCGCATCGCCACCGAGGTGCTCGGCAACCCCCTTGTGCAGCGCTTTGCCGTGGCGGCCCCCGGCACCGCCCTGGCGCCGGGCTGGTGGCGGGAGCCGGTGGGCGCGGCCACGCCGGCCGAGCCCGTGCGGACCCACGTCCTGCCCGACGACGACGCGGCCCTCGCAGCCTTCTCGCGGGAGGCCGTGCTGGCCCTGACGGCCGAGGAGCTGCAGGCCGTGCGGCGGCACTTCGCCCGGCCCGAGGTGCTCGCCGCCAGAGCGGCGGGGGGGCTGCCGGCGCTGCCGACGGACGTGGAGCTGGAGGCGATCGCCCAGACCTGGTCCGAGCACTGCAAGCACAAGATCTTCAATGACAGCATTCGCCTGGAGACGCCTGACGGCGTCCGGGTGCTGGACGCGGGCCTGTTCAAGGCCCACATCCGGGCGGCCACGGAGCAGGTCGCCACCGAGCGCGACTGGCTCGTCTCGGTCTTCGAGGACAACGCCGGCGTGATCCGCTTTGTGCCGGGGCACCACCTCGTCTTCAAGGTCGAGACGCACAACGCGCCGTCGGCGCTGGAGCCCTACGGGGGGGCCCTGACGGGCATCGTGGGGGTCAACCGTGACCCGGCAGCGACGGGCCTGGGGGCCCGGCTGATCTTCAACACCGACGTGTTCTGCTTCGCGCCGCCGGACACGCCGCCGCCTTACCCACCGGGCGTGCTGCCGCCCCGGCGCATCTTCGAGGGGGTGCGGCGCGGCGTCGAGGACGGTGGCAACCAGTCGGGCGTGCCCACCGTCAACGGGGCGCTGTTCTTCGACCCACGCTTCCTGGGGCGGCCGCTCGTCTTCTGTGGCACCGGCGCCCTCATGGATGAGACGGTGGCCGGCCGCCCCGGCCACGAGAAGGCCATCGAGCCGGGCGACCTCGTGGTGATGGCCGGTGGGCGCGTCGGCCTCGACGGCATCCACGGCGCCACCTTCTCCAGCGATGCGGTGGGGGCGGAGGCCCCCGCCGGCGTGGTGCAGATCGGGGACCCCATCACCCAGAAGAAGCTGCTCGACATGCTGGCCGAGGCCCGCGAGCAGGGCCTCTTTCGGGCGATCACGGACAACGGCGCGGGGGGCCTCAGCAGCTCCGTGGGCGAGCTCGCGCGCCTCTGCGGCGGCGCCAGCCTCGCCCTGGACCGCGTGCCGCTGAAGTACCCCGGCCTCGCGCCCTGGCAGGTGCTCGTCAGCGAGTCGCAGGAGCGCATGACGCTGGCGGTGCCGCCTGAGCACTGGCCCGCCCTGCAGGCGCTCGCGGCCCGGCGGGACGTGGAGGTGGCCGCGATCGGCGCCTTC
>JAYKHR010000011.1:0-87652 GCA_035285125.1 Candidatus Sericytochromatia bacterium
TCGAGGCCGACGGGCCCCGGGCGCACCCGCCCGACGTGCCCATCTGGCTGTCGGAGGCCCGCTCCGCCTTCGTCGAGGTCACGGGCGGCCCCGACCTCACGCTGGCCGAGGTCGCGGCCTTCTCGGAGGCCCTGCACGCTCGCCTGCCGGTCGAGGTCGAGCTCGTGTTCGGCGCGAGCGTCTCGCCCGCCGCCGCCGGCCGGATCGGGCTGCGCCTGGTGGCCCTGTCCCCCGCCGCCTGAGCGCCTGCGGCCCTCGGCCTGCGCCCGGTGTCCCCTGCCGCCTGAGGCCCTACTGCACCTGGAACTCGGACGCTGGCAGGACCATGTTGACGGCCATGCCGTGGAGCTCGTGCAGCAGCACGCGCTTGCCGCCGCGCGCGAAGGCCTCGCGCACCACCGGCAGCCCGAGCCGGCGGGAGATGCCGACGTGCTCGTGCGTGAACGCCTTCCACACCTTGGCGGAGCGCACGGCCAGCTTGTCGAGCGGCTCGCCGTCCAGCGAGGACTCTCCGATCCACGTGACGGTGGCGGCCGGGTCGAGCAGCAGCCCGCACAGGTGCTCGGCCGAGTTCTCGCGCATCGAGCGGCCGAAGGCGTCGAGCAGGCGCGTGTCGGCCACCGGCACCTCGAGCTTGAGCGGGATGAAGCCGAAGAACCACGTCTTGAGCTTGACGCGGTCGTTGGTGCCGAACACCAGCTTGGTGCCGACCTGCTTGCCGTCGCTGGCCTCCAGCACGGTGCTCGCCAGCGTGCCCGGCCGGCGGTAGCACATCCGCAGCGTGTTCGTCTCGCGCTTGCCCTTGGGGCCCAACAGCTCGGTGTTGACGCGGGCGCGCCAGGTGCTGGTGGCCGCGACGCGCTCGCCCAGCACTGCGAGCACGCGCCGTGCGGCCGCATCGCTGGCGCCAGGCGTCGGCGTGGGGCCGGGCACGCCGGAGGGCGCGGGGGCGGGGTCCTCAGGCTCGAACGCCAGCGGGGGGCGGCCGCCGCAGCCCACGAGGGCCGTGAGGAGGAGCAGCCAGCAACCTGGCGCGCGAAGGGGTGGGGCGATCACGGGGCGCTCCCGACAGCGGCCGAGCGGGGACAGTCACCAGGTTAAGGTTTGGATAAGGCTGCTGTCAAGCGTTGGGCCCGGGGTGACGCCGCCTTATGTTATAGTGGAAGGCCTCACAGCCACGGAGCATGCCGATGAGCCAGGGTCTCTGGGCGCACGTCGCGACCTTCATCAACCTGATCACCTTTTTCTTCAGCTTCTCGGCCTTCAGCGTCGGGCTGTACATCTCCGAGCGCGTGAAGCGCGCCCTCGGCCGTGGCACCCTGGCCCGGGTCGTGGACGCCTTCATCGTGGCCGCGGCGGGCCTGACGGTGCGCACCGGCGTGGGAGCCTTCGCGCACCTGCGCTGGGTGGACCCCGGCACGGCCACCGTCATCGGGGACCTGGCCCTGCTCGTGATGGCGGGCGGCCTGTTCGGGGCCTACGTCGCCATCGAACGCTACTTCAAGAAGATGGAGCTCCGCGCCGCCCGCGAGGCGCGCGAGGGGCGCGAGGCGCGCAGCCAGCGGGCCTTCACGGAGACCTGACGGTGGCCGTGGCCGAGGTGCAGGCCTGCCTCGCCAGCCTGGAGGCGGCCGTCGGGCGACACGGCTCGGCCGTGGTGGCCTTCTCCGGGGGCGTCGACTCGGCCCTGGTGGCCGCCGTGGCGCACCGCGTGCTCGGGCCGCGGATGCTGGCCGTGACGGCGCACTCGCCCTCGTTGCCCGCGCGCGATCGCGACGAGGCGGCGGCCCTGGCGGCCGAGGTCGGCTTCCCGCACCGCGTCGTCGAGACGCACGAGCTTGCGAACCCGGCCTACGCCGCCAACCCCGCAAACCGCTGCTACTTTTGCAAGGACGAGCTCTTCACCCACCTCGGCGCCGTGGCGCGCGAGCACGGCCTCGCCGCCGTGCTCGACGGCTTCAATGCCGACGATCGCCACGACCACCGGCCCGGCCACCAGGCGGCCCTGGCGCACGGCGCGGCGAGCCCCCTCGCCGAGGCCGGGCTGGGCAAGGCCGAGGTCCGTGCGCTGGCCCGCCACCTCGGGCTGCGCGTCTGGGACCGCCCGGCGGCCCCCTGCCTGGCAAGCCGCATCCCCTACGGCACGCCCGTCACGCCCGAGGCGCTGGCCCGCATCGAGGCTGCCGAGCAGGTGCTGCGCGGGCTTGGCGTCCTCGGCGGGCGCGTGCGGCACCATGGCGACGTCGCGCGCGTGGAGGTGCCGCCCGACCAGCTCGCGTGGGCCTTCTCGCAGCGCGAGGCCCTCGTGGTCGGGCTGAAGGCTGCTGGCTACCTGTTCGTGGCGCTCGACCTCGAGGGCTATCGGCTGGGCAGCCTCAACGCGGCGCTGCGCTGATGGACCCCGAGCGGTTGGAGGCCCTCCTGGGGGCCGTGCAGGCGGGCGAGACCTCGGTGGCGGAGGCGCTGGCGGCGCTGCGCACCATGCCCGTCGACGCCCTCGCCTATGCCCGCCTCGACACCCACCGGGCGCTGCGCACGGGCTTCCCCGAGGTCGTCTTCTGTCCGGGCAAGACGCCTGAGCAGGTCGTGGGCATCCTGGCCCGCCTCCGCGAGCACCACGATCGCGTGCTCGCGACGCGCTGCGAGCCGGCCGTCGCCGACGTCGTGCGGGCCGCCCTGCCCGACCTCCAGTGGCACCCGCTGCCCCGCCTGCTCACGTGGGGGCATGTCGCCCCGGAGCCGCCGGGCGCGGGGCGGGTGGCCGTGCTGGCGGCCGGCACGGCGGACCTCGCCGTGGCCGAGGAGGCCGCCGTGACGGCCGAGATGGCCGGCGTGTGCGTCGAGCGCGTGTGGGACGTGGGCGTGGCCGGGCTGCACCGCGTGCTCGCCGCCCGCCCCCAGCTCGACGCCGCGGACGCCGTGGTGGTGGTGGCGGGGATGGAGGGGGCGCTCGCCTCCGTCGTCGGTGGGCTGACGGATCGCCCCGTCATCGCCGTGCCGACGAGCGTCGGGTACGGGGCCTCCTTCGGCGGGCTCGCGGCCTTGCTCACCATGCTCAACGGCTGCGCGGCGGGTGTCGCCGTGATGAACATCGACAACGGCTTCGGCGCCGGCCACCTCGCGGCGCGGATCGCGCGGCGGGCGGGGGGCGCGGCGTGACCATCGCCGGCTTCGGCGCCGGCCACCTGGCGGCGCGGGTGGCGCGGTGGGCGGGGGGGACGACGTGACGATCGCTTACTTCGACGGCGTTGCTGCCGGTCACCGCGGGGCGTGCCGCGCGTGGCGGACAGGGGTGGTGACATGACGATCGCCTACTTCGACTGCTTCAGCGGCGTGAGCGGCGACATGATCGTCGGCGCCCTGCTCGCCGCCGGCGCCAGCGAGGCGCGCCTCCGGGAGGAACTCGCCCCGCTGGGCCTGGCGGGCGTCGAGCTCGCCGTGCGCCCGCTGACGCGTCAGGGCCTGGTCGCGACCAAGTTCGACGTGCGCGTGCGCGGCCAGGCCGAGGGCGCGGCGCCGCTGGCGGACGTGGGTGACGGCCACGCCCACGGGCATCACCACGACCACGCTCATCACCACGGCCTCCCCACCCCACCCGACCCGAGCCCCGCCCACGCCCACGGCCAGCGTCACACACGCGACCACAGCCACAACAGCGCCCACCCGCACGACCACCCCCACGCCCAAGCCGCCAGCCCTGGCTCCCCTCTCCCGGTGGGAGAGGGTGGCCGCAGGCCGGGTGAGGCGTCGCACGCTCACCGCACCCTCGCCGACGTCGAGGCCGTGCTCGCCCGGCTGCCGGCGGGCCCCCGCGAGCAGGCCATCGCCATCTACCGGCGGCTCGCGGACGCCGAGGCGCGCGTGCATGGCAGCACCCGCGACGCCGTGCACTTCCACGAGGTCGGGGCGGACGACGCGATCGTGGACGTGGCGGCCACCGTGCTGTGCCTGCGCCAGCTGGGCGTCACGGAGGTGCAGTGCTCGGCGCTGCCGCTCGGCAGTGGGATGGTGCGCTGCGCCCACGGCCTGATGCCCGTGCCCGTGCCGGCCGTGGCGCTGCTCGTGGCGGGCGTGCCGACCCACGACAACGGTGAGCGCGGCGAGCTCGTCACGCCCACGGGCGCCGCCATCCTGGCGACGCTGGCGACTCGCTTTGGCCCCCTGCCCACGTGGCGGCCCACGGGCGCCGTCGGCTTCGGGGCTGGCAGCCGGGAGGGCGAGCGCGTCCCGAACCTGCTGCGGGTCCTGCTCGGCGAGGCGCTCACCGCCCCCGGGCAGGACGAGGTCGCCGAGCTCGAGGCCAGCCTCGACGACATGAGCCCGCAGCTCCTCGCGCCCCTGGGCGAGGCCCTGCTCGCGGCAGGCGCCCTCGACTGGACGCTGACGCCCACCCTGATGAAGAAGGGCCGGCCGGGCTTCGTGCTGCAGGTGCTGTGCCCCCCTGAGCGCCTCGACGCCCTCGCGGCGCTGGTCTTCCGCGAGACCACCACGCTTGGCCTGAGGCACCGGCTGGTCCACCGGCGGGTGCTGGCGCGCGAGCTCGTGCCCGTGGCCACGCCGTGGGGGCCCGTCCGCGTCAAGCTCGGGCGCCTCGACGGCGCGCTCGTGAACGTGGCCCCCGAGCTGGAAGACTGCCGGCGGGTGGCGGCCGAGGCTGGCCTGCCGCTCAAGGAGGTCTGGCAGGAGGCCCTCGCCAGCGCTCGGCGGGGAGGCCTCTGAGCGCCTTCGCAGGCGAGCTGGCGGACCTCTTTTGCCGTCGCGGCCCGTGCTATACTCGCGTGTGAGCGGGGTGGGACCCGCCAGGGGAGGAGGGGTGCGATGATCGAGATGAAGGTGTCGGGGGTGATCCTCGATTCGGCCTCGCGCCACCCCATCGTGATGCTGCGGGACAAGGACGAACGGCGGGCGCTGCTCATCTGGATCGGGGAGCCCGAGGCGAACGCAATCCTGATGGCCCTCGAGGGCATCTCGCCGCCGCGCCCTCTCACGCACGACCTGTCGCTGCTGCTGGTCGGCAAGCTTGGCGCCAAGCTGGTGAAGGCCGTCGTCACCGACATGCGCGACCAGACCTTCTACGCCGAGCTCGAGCTCGAGGCCGGCGGCAAGACGCTCACCATCGATGCCCGCCCCAGTGACGCGATCGCCCTCGCGCTGCGCGCCCAGGCGCCCATCTACGTCGCGGCGGAGGTCATGACGGCCAACGCCATCCCCATCAACCCGGCCCGCGAGGAGGAGGAGGCGGAAAAGTTCCGCGAGTTCCTCCAGAACGTGAAGCCCGGCGACTTCGGGAAGTTCACACAGGACTAGCCCGCCCCGCTCCCGGCAGCCCTCGGGCTCAGCCCTCGCCGCCGCGCACCCGCGTCAGCAGCTGCGGCCAGAGGTCCCCCTCCAGGCCGTCCACCTCGGCGAAGGAGCGCTCCACCTTCTCGCGGGTGCTGGCGACCCAGTCGTCCTCTTCCTGGCCCTGGAGGTTGAGCAGCACCTGCAGCCCGGCGCCGCGCACGGCAGCGATCGCGAGCAGCAGCGCCATGCCACCGTCCGCCACGAGCTGGCGGTTGCCGTAGCGCGCCACGGACTCCGCCATCGGCACGAGTTCCATGGCGATCTGGTGGATCTGGAAGGGCACCTGCACGTAGCCCCTGGCCGCGTTGCGCATGAGGTCGCGGCGGATGATGGACTGCTCGTCGTGCTCCGTGGCGCCACGGGGCAGGGCGACGCTCTCGAACAGCTGGTTGAAGGCCTCGACCTCCTGGTCGAGGAACACCAGCACCTGCTCCTCCAGCGTGCGGGCGCGCTCCAGGATGCGCTCCATCTCCTCCGTCATGGGCTCGTAGCCAGCCTTGCCGGCGGTCTGGCGCGCCACCAGGGCCACCAGGGCTGCGGCCTGGCCGGTGGACACGGCGGCCATGCCGATGCCGCCTGGCGTGGGCCCACCGGCCGCAACGTCGGCCAGCAGGGATTTGACGGGGGTCATCGCGAGGGGTTCGCGGGTCAAGCAGGGTCTCCAAAAAGGGCACGGCCGGGGGCGCAAGGGCGCAGCCGACCACGGGCGCAGTATAGGCGAGGCGGGGGGGAGCGTCAATTGCGGGGCCCCGGCCCCCCGCCTGGGTAACAGAACGCCATGAACCCGCAGCGTCGCTGGTGATGCGGGATACCGCCCGCCGGGCGCGTGGATCATATGATCGCGCCGTGGGTTCCCTCCCCGCCCTGCTGAGGCCTGCATGGAAGCTTACTCCAACCCGCCCCACTCCACCAAGGACACCATCGAGCTGCTCGAGTCGCTGAGCCGGCGCCGCAAGTCGCGCGGCGTCAACGCCGTCGTGGTGGTGAAGTCTGGCGAGGGCGACCAGGAGCAGACGCGCAAGCCGGAGGCCGTGCTCACGCCCGCGACGCCCGCGGAGCGCATGGGGATGGTGGTCTCCGAGGCCGTCGCCACCGCCATCGCCACCCAGTCCGACATGGCGGAGCGCTACGTCACGGTGGCCGGCCGCCTGAGCGAGGTGGAATATCGCCTGCGCGAGGTCGAGGCCGAGCGCGACGGCTTCATCCAGCAGCTCAACGACCGCGCCCGGGCGCACGAGCGCGAGCGGCAACTCCTGCTCGACGACTTCCAGGACCGCGTCACGCGCGTCGAGGCCGAGCGCGACCTGCTCGCCGACGAGCTGCGCCTCGAGCGTGACCGCACCACGGGCGACATGGTCGAGCGGGTGGCCGAGGCCCTCAGCCCGCGCCTGTGCGGCGTGCTCGACGAGCACACGGGCCTCGCCGACCGCTACGCCGCCGCCGTGCATCGCATCGGCCGGCTCGAGGCCGAGCTCGGTCAGGCCCTCGAGCAGCTCCAGAACGAGCGGGACATCCGCGAGCAGCTGACAGGTGGCTGGTGGCGCTGGTTCGGCTTCTGGCGCTGACGCCGGGGTCCCACGCCGTGGGGCGTGGCCGGCTGGATGCCTGGCGGCGCCCCACGGCCCCCGCGCTGACGCCTGGGCCCACGCCTCGTCAGGGCCGTGCGGAAGCCTGAGCCTGCCTTCCGCAGCGGCCGGCCCGAGTCCGTCCCCGGGCCCTCGAGGGGGCAGTGCCGGCTCGATGGGCAGGTTGCCGGGCGACTCCGGCCGCGCCTTGGGGGCTTCGCCTGCCTCCTCCCCCTTCCCCCGTCCGCCGGCCCGGTCGCTGGCCATGTCGCCAGGACGCCTCACCCCTGACCCCCGCTGACGCCGCCCCCCTCCCGCCGGACAGAGGAGAGAGCTGCTGGCTGCCCCACGCCGGCCCCTGCCAGCTGAACCCTGAGGCCCGCAGGCCCCGCCAGCTGAATCCTGAGGCCCGGCTGGCCCGCAGGCCCCACCACCAACTGAAACCCCCCGGTCCCGAAGGGCCGAGGGGTCTCAGATGGGGGATGGGTACGGATGGGGGATGGAACAGGCTTGCGGGCCGGCTTTGGGGCTGCGGCTTGGTCCGCTACCTGCTCTTACGGCACGTTTGGCGACGGACTTGAGGGCTCGGTTGCTCTTTTTTTGCTGCCCCTGGCCTCCCCGGCCACCGCCTGGGGCGATCGCCCCGCCCCGCGGGCCTCAGCGGCCCCTCCGTGCCGCGTCAGGTGCCTCGACGCGACGTGGGGGTGGGGCGGCCTCCGCGGACCCTGGACGGCCCCTCAGTGCCGCGTCAGGTGCACCGTGAACGTGCAGATGCGGGGGAACAGGCCGCCGTAGTCCGCGACCTCCCAGTCGTGCTCGGAGGTCACGAGGAACGGCTTGTCGTCGATCGTGACGCCCGGGCAGGTGATCTTGGTGAGCACGCGGTAGCGGCCGTTCGGCAGCTCCTCGATGTCGATCGACTCGACGTTGTGGTTGTCGATCTTCACGTGCTTGGGGAACTCCGCGAACCACGCCCGCACGCCGGCCACCGTGGTGATGGGCTCGGGGACGGTCGAGGCGTTGATCTGGAAGCCCTCCGGCGACAGCACCTCGATCAGGGGGGTGGCGTCGCCCGTGTTCATGTCCCAGATGCTCATCCAGTGGTGCACGAGGCTCTTGATGCGGTTGATGGTCAGGGCCGTGCTCTTGGTGGGCAAGGGCTCGGTGGTGGTGGACATCGGGATCTCCTTCCTGCTGGGCGCCGGCTGGCGCGGGGGGCGGGGGGGCGGCCCGCTGCGGGCCTAAATGTTGATGCGGGAGCGGATCGTGGCGGGGTCGAAGCCGATGGCCCGGAACGCGGGCTCGTGCTGCCGCAGCAGCTCGACGAGCCGAGGCGGGATGTCGCGGTCCTCGTTGCGCAGGATGTAGCCGTAGCCCGTGAGCTGCAGGAACATCGAGAGAAACAGCTGGTCCGTCGCCTCTGCGGGCGTCTGCGCGAGGGCGGCGTCCGCCTCGTCGCCCCACCCGCTGCCCCGCAGGCTCAGGGCCGCATAGCGAAGCTCGCCGCCGTCGTCGTGCTGCCGGTCGTTGGCCCAGGCGTGGTAGAAGGTCGCGTGGTAGATGACGTAGCGGCACACCTGCGCGAGGGCCGCCCAGTCGGCCTCGGAGGGCGCGTCGCTGGCGGTGAATGGCCGCACGGCCTGGGTCACGCCGTCGCGGGTGGGGCGCGGCGCGGCCTGGTCCCCGAGCTCGCCCGCGTCGAGCACCTCGTCGTCGGGGCCGAGCGCCGGCGGCACGTGCGGCACCGCGTGCGCCACGAGCTCGTCCGACATCAGGCGCAGCTCCACCCAGTGCGCGGCTATGGCCTCGCGGTGGGCGGCGAGGAACTCGTCGACGTGCTGCGTCACGACCTCCCAGAACAGCGTCGCTGCGTGCCCGAAGGTGTGGCCGGGCACCAGCGGCCGCCGGGGCCGCCAGCCCCGCCAGTCGCAGCGCCCCAGCGCCTCGACGAACAGCCCGTCGATGGCCCCCGAGGTCAGCGCCGAGGCCGTGGTGACGTAGCCGCGCTCGCCGAAGATCAGGTCCGTGCCCCCGTGGTTGATCAGCACGACCTCGCGCAGGTGGGGGAACAGCAGGTCCCGCACGGGGTTGCGGCGCAGGTTGCGGTAGGCGGCGACGGCGTACTGCTCCATGTTCAGGTGCGAGACCGAGAGGTGCGCCACGATCTGCCCGTGCAGCGCCCAGGCGCAGCGGAACAGCCGCTTCGCCTGTTGCCACGCCTCGCCGTCGGCCGGCGTCACCTCCCGGGCGGGCTGCAGCGGGGCATGAGGGGCCGTCGCGCCGGGCTCGCGGCACTGGATGCGCAGCCGGACGGGCACGAGCGCGTCGCCCTCGCGCCGCAGGTGCAGCTCGGCGTTGGGCAGCACGTGCACGCCGTCCATCTCGCAGCGGTCCCAGTCGAAGGCCACGCGCCAGAGGCCGGGCTCGCGGCGGTCCGCGACGGGCAGGCAGGGGTTCAGGCCGTTCAGCACGCGGTCGACGAAGTACGCATCGCTGCGGGTGTGGCCGGGGCGCTCGCGCTCCAGGCGCTGCGTGAGGTTCTCGGGGTAGTCGGCCTGGATGGTGGCCAGAGCCGGCCGCATGGGGGAGAGCCGGTGCTCCACCAGGTGGCGCGTCCGCGTCAGGCCGAGCTCCGCCACCGTGCGGACGAGGGCCGTCTTGCGGCCCCGGGCGTAGTCCTGTGGGGGCTCGGCGCCCGGCGGGATGAGCACGCGGGGGAGCGGCCCGGCGTAGCAGTACGGCCAGAAGGGCACCTCGAGGTCCCCGAGGTCGAGCGCCTCGGGCGGGTCGACGAAGGTCTCGGCGTGCACGGTGTGGGGCGTGGCCTCGGGCTCGCCATGCGGGCCATAGGCCCGGTGCTGCTCCACCACGCGCAACTCCAGCCGGTGGTGGGGGTGGGCGGGCGCCGCGTAGGTGAGGGCGAAGGTGCCGTCGAGCGCCGTCGTTCCGGCAGCGAGGCGGGCGTGGCGGCCGAGCAGGCCGTGCTCCCAGACCTCCACGTCGAAGTGGTGCAGCGGCCGCCGCGCGTGGCCTGGCTTCCAGTCCTGGAACAGCAGTCGCCCGCGCACGCGGTGGGTGCCCGGCCGGGGGGCACCCTCGACGGCCGCGCCCCGCTCGGCCAGCCAGGCCGCGAGCGCCTCGCGCTCGGCGGGCGGGAGCCCCGCGATGGCCCGGCCCAGGGCCTCTGGCGACGGGGCCGTCACGCCGCGTCCTCGTGTCCGCCGCCGCCCATGAGGCGCCGCCAGAGCAAGCTGCTGCCGTTGTAGAAGTCAGGCACGACCCGGGCGAGGTGCAGCCCGCCGAGCGCCGCCAAGCCATGGTGGCCCACCGGCGCCCCGGCCCCCTCGACGGCGGCCGGCTCGACGGGCAGGGCGGCCTCGATGCCTGCCAGGGTCAGCATCGCCGTGGCCATGCCGAGCTGCACCACCGGGAGCTCCACGACGTGCGCCACCCGGCGCAGCCAGCGCGGCCCCACGTGGGCGTGCCCGAGGTGCTCCAGGCCCTCGTACACGGTGTGGGCCGAGCGCAGGGCGATGAGCAGCCCCGCGAGCGCCACGCCCCAGTGCCAGACGCTGTCATCGGGGCCGGGGGCCACGGCGAGCTGGTAGGCCTGCCCGAAGCCTGCGGCCATCAGCAGCCCGCCGACCACGGCCTCCGCCCTGGGGCTGCTCAGCCGCGCGCGCAGACGCTCCCACCGGCCCACCCCGCCAGGGGCCGCCAGGCTGCCGGCGAACGTCGCCTTCACGCCGATCTCGGCCAGCGCCCGCAGCACCACCACGCAGCCCAGCAGCGCCACGCCGTGGTGGGCGGCCAGCCTGATCTCGTGCCACTCGTGCGGCAGGGCCCACAGGGTGTGCAGGATGCCCGCCGTCGCCATCGCCAGCCCGAGCGCCAGCTCGGCCCAGGGCAGCCAGGACGCGCGGGGCGGGGCCTGCCCGATCATCAGCCCACCTCGGCGGGGCTGCGGCTCGCGAGCCAGGACCGCGCCGAGCCCGCGCCGCTCGCGATCAGGCGCTCGATCACGTCCTTGGGGGCCTTGAAGTCGGTGGCGCGAACGCCGAGGTCGTCGATGAAGATCGTGCGCGGGATGTCCTCCGGGTGCAGGTGCTCCGCGTTGGCCGTCTCGGACAGGAAGCCCATCAGCGAGGTCGTGTAGGCGAGCAGGCTCTCGGTGTGCCCGGGCAAGGAGCTCCAGTCGCGCACGCCGGACTCGAACAGCGCCTTGGGCTCCAGCGAGAAGCCCAGCGTCTCGTCCGACCGCGGGTGCCCGCTGCGGGGGCCGGCGAGGTACAACTCGGGGTGATCGAACAGGTCCACCGGGTAGTTCCACGACAGCCCGCCGTCCACGAAGACCTCCTCGCCCACCCGCACGGGCTCGAAGATGAACGGCATGCTCATCGAGGCGCGGACAGCGAGCCAGATCGGCATCTCGGGGTGGTTGTCGGCGCAGAGCACCTGGGAGCGCTGCCGCGTGATGTTCGAGGAGACGATGTAGAGGTCGTGGAAGCGGCCCGGGTGGGCCTCGGCCTTCGCGCGCAGCTGCCCGAGCGTCGTGCCCCGATCGCCCGTGTAGCGCGCGACCTCGTCGCCGAGCAGCTCGGCGAAGTGCTGGCCGGGGGCGACGCCGTAGTGGTGCAGCAGCCGGTTGGCGTCCGCGAGCAGGTTCCAGCCGATGTCGAGGAACGAGCCGAAGTCCGTCTCGCGCACGGAGCGCATCAGGCCCTCGGGCCCCGCTCCGATCGCCAGCATCGTGGCGGTGATGGCGCCCGCCGAGGTGCCTGCCACGCGCTCCACGCGGTCGAGCGCGCCTGCCCTGGCCAGCACGTCGATGGCGCCCGCGTAGGCCGAGCCCTTCACCCCACCGCCCTGGAACACCAGGTTTCGAATCGTCGCCACGCCGTCACCTCCGACCCTGCAACCGAACATACCCAGCCCGGGTATTATGCCACAGACCCCACACGGGTGCCCCCGGTGGCCAGGCCCTCGCGCCAGGCCGGGGCCCCGCCACGAAAGGAAACGGGATCCGATGGCAGGTACGGTGGAGGCCGGCGCGACCCTCGCGCGGCAGGCGACGGGCACGGGCGCGGACGTCACGGGCGTCGTGCGAGCCCCGATCGCGGAGGTCTGGGCCCGCTTCCAGGCCTTCGGGCCGGAGGTGATGGCCTGGTGGCCCATCTACGAGTCGATGGCGCTCGAGGCCCCGGGCCGCGACGAGGTGGGCTGCGTGCGGGCCTTCAAGACGAAGACCGGCCGCTCGTACCGCGAGCGCCTCACGGCCCGCGACGAGGCGACGCACACGCTGACCTACGAGCTCCTCGAGGTCTCCCCCTCCGTGCCGACGCTGACGGGCATCGACACCGTCATCGAGATGCAGCCGAAGGGTGACGGCGAGACCGTCGTGCACTGGCGCTCGTTCATCCGCGCGGGCGCGATTTTCCTCGGCAAGATCATCGCGACGCAGGAGGAGGTCTACCAGGCGGCGATCGCCTCGCTCGACCGCTCCTTCAACCCCAGCCTCGGCACGCTCGAGGTCAAGGTGATCGGGGCCTCGGGCCTGCCCAAGCACGGCCTGTTCAACCCCGATCCCTACGTGGTGGCGGACCTCGACGAGGTGGGCCCGCAGACGACGCGGTCCGTGCTGTTCACCACGCATCCCTCGTGGAACGAGACGCTGCGCTTCGACGTGCTGAAGGCTGACGGGCAACTGCGGCTGAGCGTCTGGGACGCCCGGGCGCTCGGCCTCGACGAGTTCCTCGGCGCCGTCACCGTGGACCTCCACGACCTGCGCAGCGGCGTCGAGGCGGTGCGGAAGCTGACGCTCACCGAGGGCAAGGGGGAGCTGGCCGTGGCCCTCACGCTGAAGCTCGACGCCGGCGAGGCGCTCGCCTACACCGAGGCCACCGAGAAGCTGCACGAGTTCGAGCACCTGCTGCACGTGCTCGACGGCCTGAAGGGGCAGGCGATGGAGGTCGTCACCTCGCTGTCTCAGGGCGACCCGGCGCGCTACGGCTACGCCCGCTACCCGCGCGACCCCAACTTCCCCGACACGCCCTTTGAAGACCTGCCGAAGATGACGGCGGGCTACCCCGCCGGCCAGCTGCTCGCCCCCCGCAAGGTGGGCCGCGTGGCTCAGCGCCTCGCCGAGTATGCGTACTCACAGGCCCAGTTCCTCAACCGGCTCTCGGCGGAGGGCGCCGACCCCTGGCGCGCGATGTTCGGCGAGTGGGACGCGGCCCCAGAGGCCGTCATCTCGCAGTGGCAGTCCGACGTGGAGTTCTGCCGGCAGCTGCTGCAGGGCGTCAACCCGATGGTCATCACGCGCCTGCAGGACCCGGCGCGCATCCCGGCGGCCCTCGCGGGGCTCTCGGCGCAGGGGCTGACGGCCGCCGAGCTCGCGGCGGCGGGTCGGCTGTTCGTGCTCGACTACGACGAGCTGACGGCCATCCCGCAGTACCGCGACATGGTCTTCTACGCCCCGATCGCGCTGATCTACCGCGAGGACCTGCCGGGCGGCGCTTCCCGCCTCAACATGCTGGGCTTCGTGCTCGAGCGGGAGGCCGGGGCCGAGGTCTTCGTGCCGGGCCAGACGCCGCCGAACCGCTACTTGCTCGCGCGGCTGCACCTGGCCTGCGCGGACAACCAGTACCACCAGTTCATCTTTCACCTCGGCTTCGCGCACCTCGCGATGGAGCCCTTCGCGATCGCCCAGCACAACTGCTTCCCGGCCGACCACCCGATCGGGCGGCTGATGGCGCCGCACTTCCGTGACACCATCGGCATCAACACGCTCGCCCGGCAGACGCTCGTCTCGCCCGTCGTGCCCTTCACGGACCGCACCTTCTCGCCCGGCACCTCCGGGGCGCTCAAGCTGTTCCTGGCGGCCTGGCGCAAGTGGGACTTCGCGGCCAACAGCTTCCCGGCGCACCTCGCGGCGCGGGGCTTCGACGAGCAGGGCTCCGACGGCGTGGTGGGCTACCACTACCGCGACGACGGCTACAAGATCTGGAACGCGCTGCTCGACTACACCCGCGAGGTGATCGACGCGGCCTACGCGGACGACGCCGCCGTGGCGGCAGACCCCGTGCTGCGCGGCTGGTGCGAGGAGCTGCGGGACCCCGAGCGTGGGGCCGTGGCGAGCTTCCCCGCGGCCATCCCCGACCGGGCCACGCTGGCGCGGGTGCTCACCACGATCATCTTCAACGTGAGCGCCCAGCACTCCGCCGTGAACTTCCCGCAGTTCCACTACCTGTCGTACGTGCCGAACCGGCCGGACTCCATGTTCACGCGGATGCCGGCTGATCGCGGTGAGGTGGACGCGGAGGCCATCCGGGCGGCGCTGCCCAGCATGGTCATCGGCCAGTTCCAGGTCAGCTTCGCCTACTTGCTCACGACGCCCTCCGAGCACGTGCTGTCGGATCTCGAGGGCAGCAAGGAGCTCTACCCGGCCATCCACGCCAAGTACGTGGCCCGCCTGCGGGCCATCTCCGAGGCGATCCAGGCGCGCAACGCGGCCGTGGAGGCCGGCGGTGGTATGGGCTACCCATACCTCCAACCCGAGCGCATCGCCGCGTCGATCGACATCTGACATCCCCTGCCCGAGCAGGAGCCCCGGCCGCACAGGCGGCCGGGGCTTCGCGCTTGTCGGCCGCCCCGGCTCAACCTGGACCGCCGCCCAGGCTCACGCTGAGGTCCCGGCTCAACCCGGCCAGAAGCTCAGGCCCACCGCAAGGCCCCGGCGCGCGCAGTCCCGCCGAGGAGGCCTCAGTGGGCGGCCCGGCGCCCGAGCTCCCGCAGGCCGTCGAGGATGACGCCACAGGCTGCCTCGCGGTTGGGGGCCTTCACGGCCTTCTCCAGCAGGGCGTGGCAGGCTTTGCGCAGCTCGCGGTCCTCGTAGCGTTCCTCGAGCACGCTCAGCACGGAGATGCCGACGCGGAAGCCCTGGTCGAAGCTCGTCGTGGCGTCCACCATCGCGGCTGCCAGGTTGAACAGGGGGCTGCCGGCCGTCAGGCTGGCCTCGGCGGAGGTGGCGCGCAGGAACTCCAGCACGGGCACCTGCACCAGGTAGCGCGTCTCGTGCGTCGGCGGCGTGCCCATGTAGCCGTAGCCGCGCGCGGCGAGGCGGCCGAGCAGCACCGGCACGTTGCGCTTGCCGAAACCCGTCAGCTTGATGTCCGCGATCTGGTCCAGGGCCTTGTCCGTGACGGCGTAGCGCTGCGGGAAGGTCTCCTCGGCGCCGGCATCCGCCAGGGCGAGCGACGACAGGTGGCGCATCTTCAGCAGGTGCGCTGGCACGCCCTGGGAGGGCGGCTCGCCGGGGTCCTTGGCGAGGGCGGCCACCTTGCGGGCCCCCGTCGACGGGAGGCGCTCGAAGGCCGCCAGGGCGCGGGTGCCGGCCGCCGTGACGGAGGCGCTGGCCGCCAGGGGCGTGGAGGCCGCGGCGCGCGGCGCCGTCGGGGTGGTGGCGCAGCCGGCCACGGTGAGGGCGAACGCCAGGAACGTCAGGGTCCGAAGCACGGGGCACCTCGCGCGGACGGCGCGGCCAGAAGAGGGCACACGATCCATTCAACGCGGTCTAATTTAACTTGTCAATAACCTTTTTAACAGACTCTTTATATTTCCGGCTTGGCAACCTATGCCGCAAGGGGACTCCGGGTAAGGCTTTCGGAGTGACAAGAGGGGGGCGAACGCCAGGGGGGGCGTCGTCCCTGGCGCAAGGCTGCCGGGCCGAGGTTGCCCCCCTCCCGGGGGCGGCGGCGTTCCGCGGCTGCGGGGCAGAGGCCCGTGGTACGCTGGCCGCTGCAGGCGGGCGAGAGGAGCGGCGATGATCGGGGGGATGGGCTGGCACGTGCTGTCGCTCGGCGAGCAGGCCGAGCGCGCCACCGTGAGCCGGGCGCAGATCGCCCGCATCGTTGGCTGGTTCAGGCCCTACTGGCGCGAGGCCGGGGCGATCCTCGGCGTGATCGCCTGCGCGGCCCTGCTGGGGCTGCTCTCGCCGCTGCTGCTGCGGCAGGTGCTCGACGTCGCGATCCCGGGCAAGGACGCCTGGCTGCTCGCGACGCTGGCCGTCGCGATGATGGTGCTGCCCGTGGTGACGGGCCTGCTCGGCATCCTGGAGACCTGGCTCGACGAGCGGCTCAGCCAGGGCGTGATGCTCGACGTGCGGCGGGCCCTCTTCGAGGCCCTGCAGGCGCAGGCGATGGACTACTTCACAGCGAACCGGCCAGGCGACATCAGCTCGCGCCTCAACAACGACGTCAACGACCTCTCGGACATCTTCTCGGACACCGTCGTCGCCTTCACCAACAACGTGCTGATCCTGGGCTCGACGGCCGCCGTGATCCTGGCGATCGACTGGCGGCTCGGGCTGCTGGCGCTGGGGGTGGTGCCCCTCTTCATCCCGCCTGCCTGGTGGGTGGGCAAGCTGCGGCAACAGGTGGTGGCCGAGGCCAACCGCAAGCGCTCGGACCTGCACTCGCTCGCGCAGGACACCATGAGCATCAATGGCTTTTTGATGCGCCGCGTGTTCGGCCACCTGCCGGAGGAGCGCGCCCGTTACACGCGCCTGGCCGAAGATTTCGGCCGCATCGCCATGCGCCGGATGCTGCTCTGGCGCTGGTTCATGCTCGTGCTGGGGCTGTTCTCGGTGCTGGGGCCCGCGATCATCTACTGGTTCGGCGGGCTGCGGGCCATCGCGGGCGAGGTCACGATCGGCACCCTGGTCGCCTTCGTGGCCTACCTGGGGCGCCTCTACGCCCCCGCGACCGCCCTCGCGACGATGCACGTCCAGGTGATGTCGGCCTTTGCCGTCTGGGAACGCCTTTTCGAGATCCTCGATGCCGTGCCGACCGTCCGGGACGCCCCGGACGCCCGCGAGCTGCCGCCCATCGCCGGGCACCTGGTCTTCGAGGACGTCGCCTTCCGCTACCGGCCCGACGTCCCGCTGCTCGAGGGGCTCTCCTTCGAGGCCCGGCCCGGCCAGCTGGTGGCGCTGGTCGGCCCCAGCGGGGCGGGCAAGACCACCGTCTCGTACCTGGTGCCTCGCTTCGCCGACCCCTCGGCCGGCCGCATCACGCTCGATGGCCACGACCTGCGCGACGTCACGCTGGCCTCGCTCCAGGCCCAGATCGCCACCGTGACGCAGGAGCCCTTCCTGTTCCACACGACGATCCGCGAGAACCTGCTGGTGGCCCGCCCGGACGCCACCGAGGCGGAGCTGTGGGCCGCCTGCCGCGCCGCCCACATGGAGGCCGTGATCGCTGCCCTGCCGGAGGGCCTGGACACGGTGGTCGGGGAACGCGGCTACAGGCTCTCGGGGGGAGAGCGGCAGCGGCTGGCCCTCGCGCGCGTGATCCTCAAGGCCCCGCGGGTGCTGATCCTCGACGAGGCCACCTCGAGCCTGGACTCCCAGTCCGAGGCGATCATCCAGGCCGCGCTGCAGCCCCTGATGGCTGGTCGCACCACGATCGCGATCGCGCACCGCCTCTCCACCATTCAGGGCGCCGACCTGATCCTCGTGGTCGAGGCGGGGCGCATCGTGGAGCGGGGCACCCACGGCGACCTGCTGGCGCTGGGGGGCGTGTACGCGCGCCTGCACCGCGAGCAGTTCCGCTGAGGGGCCGCGCGGGCCCGCCGCGCGCCCCCCGCGATCCGGCCGCTTGCCACCCGCCGGGCGGACGCGGGACACTGGGGCGCCCCCCATTGCCTGACCTGGTGGCCGCATGACCGACAGCCTCGCCGATCCGATCACCCCCGAGCGGGACGTGCAGGTGCTGCGCGTCGACGAGGTCCCGATGGGGGACGTCGTGCCGAGCCCGCACCAGCCCCGCAAGGCCTATGACGCCCTCGTGCTGGCGAGCCTGGTGGAGAGCATCGGGGCCGTCGGCGTGCTGCAGCGCCCGCGCGTGCGGGAGGCTGATGGCCGATACGAGCTGGTCTTCGGCCACCAGCGGGCGGAGGCCTGCCGCCAGCTTGGCTGGGAGCGCCTCCCCGTCGAGGTGATCGCCTGCTCGGACCTCACGGCCCGCCGCATGACCCTCCACGAGAACATCAAGAGCGCCCGGCTGCACCCCATCGAGCACGCCGAGGCGATCGTGAAGTTCCTCGACGCCACGTTGAGCCTCAAGCCAGGCCACGATCGCGTGCCCGGCGACGTGCCCGCGGAGCGGATCGCGTCCCTGCTGCATCACCTGACGCACGCCCCGGACGAGCCTGGCGTGCCTGACCCGGCCCGCGCCTTCGCCGCCGAGCACGAGGGCCTGATCCGGCAGGTGCTGCGCGAGATGGCGAACAAGGAGCCCAAGTCCTTCCTGAACGCCGACGTGTCCTTGCTGCAGCTGCCCGAGACCATCATCACGACCACCGTCGAGAAGGGCCTCAAGAAGGGCCACGCGCGGGCCCTCGGCCAGCTGCTCGCACGCGAGCCCAACATGTTCGACGAGGTGCTCGCGAAGGGCGTGCCCGTGCAGGCCGAGGACGCCGAGGAGGCCTGGCTCCCCCTCGAGAAGGCGCCGGCCTCGGCCATCCGGAACCTGTACCAGCCCCAACGGCGGCGGGAGTTCGGCGACGAGCCGCGCGAGGGGGCGGCGGATCGCCGCTACATCCCGATCGGCGTGCCGGGCCGCGCGGAGGCTGCGCCGGCGGCCATCGCCCGGCTCGACGACGACGAGCTGCCGCCCTGGGAAGAGGGGGACGACGCCCTCACGCCCGTCTTCGGGCTGCCCCTCGCCTCGCTGGCCGAGGCCCACGCGGCGCTCACGACGCTCGGGGCAGGCGAGTGGGCGGCCATGATCCTGGAGTCCGGCGCGGACGCCTCGGCGGACGCGCGGCGCCAGTGGGAGGCGATCGCGCGCCTTGCGGGCGAGGTGAAGGCCCTGCTCGGTTGACGGCCGGCCCTGCCGGGCTGAAGGCTGGGCCCATCCGGGCTGAACGCCCGGCCGCCTGCGGGGAATAAAGGGCAGCAGGCGTCGCCATCGTCGCGTCGAGGTAGCAGCTTGTCCGTCGCCAGGCCACGCGGCGTCGTGGTGAAGAAGGTCCTCCCCGAGCCTGGCCGCCTGGCCTTCCTCGGGCGTTGGCGGGCGGCCGTGGGGGCCGCCCTGGCGGGCCTGGGCGCCTCCCTCGGGCGGCTCGGCCTGGTGGCCTTCGTCTGGCTCTCGGCGCTGGCCGCCTGGGTGCCGCTGGCGCCGCGGCTTCCCTCGGCGGCGCGCGCCACGGCCTGGCAGCTGGCCGCCAACGAGGGCGTGGCCCGGGGCCTCGTGTTCGGGCAAGACCTCGTGCTCACGGTGGGGCCCTTCGCCGCGGCCTTCAGCCACCTGTACCACCCCGCGACGGACCTGCTCGCGCTCGTCGGCGGCCTGCTGCTCGCGGCCGGCACGGCAGCCCCGCTGCTGGCGCTCACCGAGGGCGTGGCGCTGGCTTCGGCCGTGCCGCTGTGCCTGCTCGTCACGGGCCTGGTGGCGGGGCGGGACGCCCTGCTGCTGGCGCTGCCCCTCCTCGTCGGGCTGCTGGGCCACCGGCTGTCGCTCACGCGGGGCCAGCCCGCGGCGCTCGCGCCCACGCCAGGCCGGCAGCTGGCCTTTGCCGTGGGCTGCCTCGTGCTGTGGCTGCTGCCGCTGGTGAAGCTGTGGACCCTGCCCCTCGTGCTCGGCGTCTCCGTGTGTCTGGTGGCGCACCTGGCGCAGGTCCGGCGGCGCGGGCTGGCGGCTGCCGTGCTGCTCGGCCCCGGGGCGCTGCCCGTCCTCTGGGGCGTGGCCGGGCAGCCGCTGGACGCCCTCCCCGACTACCTCCTCACGGCCTGGCGCGTGATGGCGGGGTACGCGACCGGGATGGCCGTCTCGGGCCCGGCGGGCGAGATCGCCGTTTACCTCGGGGTGGGGGCCCTGTTGCTCACCACGGCCCGGCGCACCGTGCCGGAGGCCAAGGATGCGCGCCTGTTCCTGACGCTCGCCTACGGCCTGACGCTGGCCGTGGGCCTGAAGGCCGGGTTCGTGCGCCACGACGACCATGCCCTCGTCGCGGCGGCCCTGTTGCTCGTGCTGGCCGCCACGCTCCCGATGCTCGGGGCGCGGGCCGTGGCTGTGCCCGTGCTGGCGAGCGTCCTGGGCTGGGCCTACGTCGAGCACCGGCACACGCCCACGACCACCCGCAGCCTCGTGCAGGGCTGGGGCGAGCGCTACGGCGGCCTGTACGCGGGCCTGCAGGCGCGGGGCCGCGGCCCGGCCCAGCTGCATGACGACTACAGCCGGGCCCTGGCGGCCTTGCAGGGCCCCAGGCCCTCCGAGGTGGGCGATCGCAGCCGGGACGGCTACCCGTCCGAGCCCCAGACCCTGATCGGCCCGGCGGGCACCTGGAAGCCTCGGCCGATGCTGTTCGGCCCCGGCGTCTACGACGCGGCGTTTGCCCGCGCGAACGCCGCGCACCTCGAGTCTGCCCGGGCCCCCCAGTACCTTCGCTACGCCCTGGCCCCGCGGGACGGGCACCTGCCGAGCGCCGAGGACGGGCCCACCTGGCCGGTGTTGCTGCGGCAGTACGTGGTGGCCCAGGCGGACGAGCGGCAGCTGTGGCTCCGGCGGCGGGCGGCGCTGGAGGCCCCTTACGAGCACGTGGTGCTGCTCGAGTCCTACTGCGCCCTCGGGGAGACCATCGAGGTGCCCCCGGGCGCCGTGGGGCCCGTGGTCGCGCAGTTCGACCTCCGCCCCACCGACGTCGGGCGCTTCCTCCAGGTGGCCTTCAAGCCCACGGCCCTCGAGCTCCAGCTCGAGCTGGAGGACGGCGTCACGGCAGCTTACCGCCTCACGGCCGGCCAGGCCGAGGGCTCGTTCGTGCTCTCGCCGCTCATCGAGGACGTGGGCGAGCTCTCCGCGCTGTTCGACTGGGAGACCCGCCCCCAACCCCTGCGGCGGGTCAAGCGCCTCACCCTGGCGAGCCTCGGTCCCTTCCCCGGGGCCTGGGATCCTGACTACCGGCTGCGGCTCACGGCGCTCCGGCCCGCTGCCGCCACGTTCTCGGGGCGGGAACGCGGTGGCGATGGGACGCGGCCTCGGGGTGGGGTGTAGAATGTCGTCGTGTTGACGGAGGTCTTCCCGTGGCCACTCCCCTGACCCGTGACGTTGTCGCCGCTGCCTGCCGGGCCCTCCTGGCCGGCGCCGTGCTCTCGGCACCCGCCTGGGCCACGAGCCCCGAGCCGCCCGCCGCTGCGGCCTCGCCGGCCCCCGTGCCGGCTGCGAGCGCCGGGCGCCCCGACCTGCTTGCCGACCTGGCCCCCGGCCTGACGGCGCGCACCCTCATCCGGGCGGGAGACCCCCTGGCCGATGGCTCACGCTTCGCCCCGAAGAACGACCTGACGGCCTACATTCCGCTGAACGCGCGGGAGGGCTACCTGATGGTCGGCCACGAGCTGCGCTGGGGCAAGGACGCGCTCGGGGGGCGCCTCACGCGCCTCTTCATGCGCGACGGGGAGGTCGTGAGCGGGCGGCTTTGGGCATCCGGCATGCACAACAACTGCGCGGGCACGCTGACACCTTGGAAGACCATCCTGACGTGCGAGGAGTACCCCCACGACGTTTACCCGGGGGAGACGGGTGAGGCCCGCAAGCAGGCCTACCTGCGGCAGCGCCTCTCGCCGCGCCACCCGCTGGCCTCATGGGGCTGGGTGTACGAGGTCGACCCGACGGGCGGCACCCCCGCCGGCCAGGTGGCGCGCCGCACGGCGCTCGGACGCTTCAGCCATGAGAGCGCGGCGGTGTATGACGCCCGCGAGGTCTACCTCACGGAGGACTTTGATCCTGGCTTCCTCTACAAGTTCGTGGCGGATCGCCCCCGCGACCTCAGCACGGGACGCCTCTTCGCCTACGTCCGCAAGGAGGCCCGTTGGGTCCCCATCATCGACACCCTCAACGCTCACCAGGCGGCGGCGGTGGCGGGCGCGACGCCCTTCGTGCGGCTCGAGGACGTGCAGGTCGGCCCCGACCGGGCGCTGTACATCGCCGAGACGGGCCACCCGGACCGCAACGACCCCTACGGCCGCGTGCTGCGGCTCGATCCCCGCACCAACCGGATGACGGTCCACGTGGAGGGAGACGGCAGCCGCCTCGCGCAGCCCGACAACCTGTCGTTCGACCGGCAAGGCAATCTCTACGTGTGCGAGGACCAGTACGAGCAGAACCTCGAGGCCTTCGGCGGCAACGAGTTCCTGCGGCTCGACCGGCGCGGGCGCTGGGCCCGGCTCGCGACGTTCCCGCGCGGGGCGGAGCCCTCGGGGCCGTCCTGGACGCCTGACGGCAAGCGCCTGTTCCTGAGCGTGCTGTGGGGCGATCGCAGCGGCATCCTGGAGGTGCGGGGCCTGTAGCCCCTCACCGGATGTTGGTGCCGATGGCGACCACGAGGCCGGCCGAGCCGCGCTTGCCGGCCCCGTAAAGCACGAACTGCGAGCGGTTGGCCTGGTAGAGGATCGCGCCGTAGGTCACGTTGGTGGCGTTGGCCGTGAAGGTCTGGCCGCCGGTGCCGGAGGTCGGCGCCGCCCCGCGACCCCAGCTGGCCGGCGCAAGGGGCACCGCCACGGGCCGGGTCAGCGACCGCGCTGTCGCCAGGGTCCAGACGCCGATGGTGTTGCTGTCGAAGGTCGGCGCCAGGTCGTTGATCTGGTACACCTGGGGCCGCCAGGGGCACGGGGGAAGCCTGTCACCCTTCACGTAGTTCCGGTTCAGCAGCGGGTTCAGCAGGACCTCGGGGTCCTCCCGCTCGTTGCTCGTGTTGCGGCTGATGAAGGTGGGGTACTTGTCGTAGTCGGCGTGGTAGGCCTGCAGGCCCAGCTCCACCTGACGCACGTTGCTCTCGGCCTGCCCGTTGTTCGAGCGGTCCTTCGCGCCGTTGAGGCCCCGCGCCGAGATCGCCACCAGCACGCTGATCAGGGCAGCTGCCAGAAGGATCTCGACCAGGGTGAGGCCGCTGCGGGCGCTGAGCCGGGTGTCTGTCATCGTCGGCGGGAACCCTCCACGTCCTCTATACCCGGTCCGGATGGCCTGTCGGGGGCGCCGGCAGGCGTGGATTACTTGGTGTTTTTTTAGGGTTTTAATAAACGTTGCTTAAGAATAAGTGCGGCCCCATCGGCGATAATTTCCCCGTCGCCCCCAGGAGCCTGCCCGCATGAAGAGCCGCCCCCTCACCGCCCTCTTGCTCACCGCCCTGACCCTCACGGCCTGCGGCCAGGTGAACCCGGCTCGGCCGGCGCGGGCCCTCGGGGGCAACCCCGCCGGTGGGAGCCGCCTCCCCGTGGCGGCCCCCGTCAGCGGGTTGGTGGAGGGGGCCGCGCCCACCGGCACTGCCTCGTCGGACCCTCGCGCGTCGGCCGTGCTGGCGGCCGTCGCCCAGATGCGCCAGCAGGCCCGCGCATCCGACATGCGCATCACGCTCACCTGCCAGAAGGACGGAGGCAAGACCACGCGCTCCCGCACCCACCTCAAGTTCCGGGCGCCCAGCCACGTGATGCTGGAGGTGTTGGAGTCCAGCACCCCCAAGGTGGCGGGGACCCGCCTGCTCTGGAAGGGGGGCAGCCAGGTCACGGTGAAGACGCAGTTCGTGGGCTTCTGGGTCACGGTGCCCCTCGACGTGTCGGACGAGCGGGTGCGGGACGACCGGGGCTACTCGCTCGAGCAGACCTCGATCCCCCGCACGCTGGACACCCTGCTGCACCCGCAGGCCGTCGTCACCTGGCGCGCGGAGGCGCAGCAGGGTGGCCGATTGATGGACGTGCTAGACGTCGTCTCGCCCGGGCGCCTCGCGCCCACCACGCGGGAGGTCTACGGCATCGACCGTGCCACGCGGACCCCCATCCTGCGCGAGATGTACCAGGGGGACCGGGTGATCCACCGGATGCAGGTGGATCAGGTCACCGTCAACCCGACCTTCACGGCGCGGGACTTCACGCTGGAGTGATAGCGGCGATCAGGGCCGGCGACGCTGACCTGGCTCGTTTGACCGTCGCCAGGAGGCTCAGCGCAGCGCGCCGTCGTAGAGGAACCGCAGCGCCTTGGGGGCCCGGCGCCGCCAGGCGCGCTCGTTGTGAGCGCCGCGCTGGTCCGGCCGCCACATGAGCTGCCGCGCCTCGGGCGACAGGCCCCGCGCCGCCAGCACCGCTGCGAACCTCGCCGCGTCGCGCAGCGCCTGCCCGCCCATCTCGCGCCCGCCCGCGTCAAGGTAGACCCGGGCCTCCGGGTGCAGGCGGGCGTGCGCGGCCATCCGCCGCAGCCCCTCGCGGTGGACCCACAGCGATGGGGACATCGCCAGCACCCGGCCAAACACCTCGGGGTGCCGCAGCCAGCCGTACAGGGCCGCCAGCCCCCCCAGCGACGAGCCCCCGAGGAGGGTGTGCGCGGGGCCCGGCAGCACCCGCAGGTCCTCGTGGACGAAGCGGTGCAGCGTCCCCACGATCCAGTCCAGCAGCGCATCGGCCCGGCCGTGGTGGCCCCGCCCGACGCCCCAGGGGGCCAGGTCCTCGAGCCGATGCGCGCCGCCGTGGTGGATGCCGACCACGATCGGCACGGGCTTGCCCTTCGCAGCCCGCTCGTCGAGCAGCGTGTGCAGGTGCCAGCCCCCCGAGAAGCTCCCGGCGTCGCCGAACAGGTTCTGGCCGTCGAACATGTAGGCCACGGGGTAGCGCGCCCCGCCGTCGCGGTGGTAGCCCGGCGGCAGGTACACCGTGCAGGCCCGCAAGCCGTGAAGCCCAGGGACCACGTAGGCCCGGGTGTGGTGCAGGTGGCCTCGGGGGTGGGGGGGCATCAGGAGGCCTCGGGCGCGGCCGCGGGCAGCTCGACGTGGAAGGTGGCCCCCCGCCCCGGCGTGCTCTCGGCCCAGAGCCTGCCGCGATGGCCATCCTCGACGATCAGGCGCGAAAGCGCCAGGCCGAGGCCGAGGCCGCGGCGGCTGCCGGCTCCCCGGTAGAAGCGCTGGAACACGAGGGAGAGCTCCTCAGGCCGCAGCCCCGGGCCGCTGTCACGCACCGAGAGACGCGCCAGGCCGGGGGCGGCGACCACCTCCATCGTCACGTGGCCTCCCGCCGGCGTGAACTTCAGGGCGTTGCTCAGCAGGTTCGTGACCACCTGCCCCATGCGCTCCTGGTCGAGCGTGCAGGTCAGCGGCGCCTCGCCCTCCACGGCCAGGCTGACGTTCGCCTGCTCGAACAGCGGGCGCATGCCGGCGGCCACCTCGACGGCGAGCTCCCTCAGCGAGGCCACCTCCATGTCGTAGGCCACCTGCCCGTGCTCGTGCTGAGCCAGGTCCAGGAGCCTGTCGAGGAAGTGGCTGAGGCGGTCCGTGGCCGTCACCAGGTCGGCGGCCAGCGCCTGGCGGGCCTCCTCGCCATCCTCGTTCAGGCTGTCCTTCAGCATCCAGGCCGAGACCTTCAAGATCGTCAGCGGCGTGCGCAGCTCGTGGCTCACGGTGGCCACCACGTCGGTGGCGAACCGCTCCTGCCGGGTGCGGCCGGACTCGCTGTCACGCAGCAGGGCACCGGCCCGCGCCACCAGCAGCCAGGCCAGCCCGAGCCCCACGGCCGCGTGGAGCGCCCCGCCCACCAGGCCCCACAGCCAGACCAGCTTGGCGGGTGCCAGGGCCAGCACCGTCACGGGCCACAGCCCGTCGAGCGCGAAGCCTGCCGCCAACGCCCTGGCCGCGAGGCCGTCCAGCGCCTCGGTGCCGCGCCACAGGCTCACCGTCACCGCCGCGTAGGCCCCGGCCAGCAGCAGCAGGAGGGGCAAGGTGGCCTGCAGCGGGTCCACCGCCATCGCGACGCTCACGAACCCGGCCAGGCAGGCCGCAACGCCGAGGACCAGCAGGGGGGCGTCGGGCGGCCTGCGGCCCGTCAGGTGGGCCGGGAGTCGCAGCAGCGAGATGGCCCCCGCCGCCGTGAACACCACGGTGCCCAGCAGCCACCAGCGCGGCCCGGCCCACGTGAGCACGCCGCTTCCGGCCCCCAGCGCGAGCGTGGCGTAGGCCCTGATCCAGTCGTCGAAGTAGGGCGCTGCGATCGAGCGGCGCAGCGGCACGAAAAACGCGAGCGGCGCCGCGTAGCCCAGCGCATATGCGGCGAGCCCGACGAGCTCGAGGGGGATGGAGTTGCCGTCTGTCAACACGCCTCCCCAGTCTAAAGGCAGCGGGCGAGTGCGGGCAACCACACGACTGGCGGGGCCCCGCCGCCGACCAGCCCGCCGTTGACCCCGGCGCCACGCGGGCCATGATGGGAGCACCGCGAGAGCCTTGCAGCGAGCGCTCTTGGGACTGGGAGGGGGACGAAGACGATGAAGCTGAACGGGTTGACCCTGGGAATGGTGTGTCTGGTTGCGGCGGGGTGCGCCTCGACGCCTGTGGCTCAGGTGGGGACGCCTCGCTACGAGGTGAAGCAGATCGGGTGTGGGGGGGCCGTCTGGGGCACGCCCGGAGCCGGCAGGGGGGCCGTCGTCGGGTGTGGCGGCAACGAGCCCTTCGCTGGCGTCGTGGTGATTCCCGTGCCCACGCCGCCCGCCGGCGAGTCACCCGCGCCGACGCCCAGCGCGACGCCGGTGGTCGAGGTGCCCGCGCCGGCCCCGACGGGAGGACCGGTGGTAGAGGAGCCGACGCCCGCCCCGACGCAGGCGCCGGTGGTAGAGGAGCCGACGCCGGCCCCGACGGAGGCGCCGGTGGTGGAAGAGCCCACGCCGGCTCCGACAGAGGCGCCGGTGGTGGAGGAGCCCACGCCGGCCCCGACGGAGGCACCGGTGGTGGAGGAGCCGACGCCGGCCCCGACACAGGCGCCAGTGGTGGAAGAGCCCACGCCAGTGCCGACGACGGCACCGGTGGTGGAAGAGCCTGCGCCTGCCCCGACGGCGGCGCCGGTGGTGGAGGAGCCCGCACCTGCCCCGAGCCCGACGGCGACGGGGCCCGCGGTGGTCATCATCGTCTCTCCGGCCTCCGCCCGCTAGGCTCGACGCCCCTCGAGGTGCGCGCTATGCTGGCT
This sequence comes from Candidatus Sericytochromatia bacterium, assembly GCA_035285125.1. GTDB lineage: Bacteria > Cyanobacteriota > Sericytochromatia > S15B-MN24 > JAQBPE01 > JAYKHL01. Next base: position 26,893 of record JAYKHR010000011.1, read on the forward strand.
TCATGAGAATCAGATGCCAGCTGGCGCGCGCCTTGGCCGTGGCGGTGATCGCCACGGCCTTTCCGGGGTGTGCGTGGCTGGGGGTCGCGCGGGACCTTGCCGAACAGGAGGCCAGCTTCCGCAACGACGGCGTGCGCGCGAACCTCCGCACGGTGGGCCTGGCGCTGCTCGTGTACGCGCGGGACCACCAGGGCGTCTTCCCCGCCGACGATCGCTGGATGGCCGACCTCAGCCGGAGCTACTACCTGCCGGGCCAGCGGCTGCCCGACAACCCGTTTTCCCTGATGGGCGAGTGGGGCCAGGCCAACGCGCCGGCCCTCGGGCCGCTGCCGCCCCTCGAGGGAGAGGCCTTCATGCCCCCCGCGCCGGGCACCGTCCTCGGCAAGGGCTCGCGGCCGACGGGGAGCGCCTACACCACCACCACCTACGGCGCGATCCTCTACGACGCAGCGCCGGACCGCCGCCGGTGCGTCCTCTACGGGGTGGGGCAGCAGGGCGACGATGCGGTGCTGGTCGACAGCCACATGCGGGGCAGCCTTTGAGCCCAGGCGCCGCGCTGGTGCTGCTGCGCGGGACGCCGGCCGTGCTCGCCGAGGCCGAGGCCGCGCTGGCTCCCGACGAGGCCTGCCAGCTGGCTGGCTTCCGGGTGGAGAAGCGCCGACATGACTGGCTCCTGGGGCGGCTGGCGGCCAAGCGCGCCGGCCTGGGGCTGCTGCGCGAGGGGCAGCCGCTGACCTCGCTGGCCGTCGCCGTGGCCCCCGGCGGTGCCCCGAGCCTGTGCGACGCGGCGACGGGGGCCCCGGGGCCTGCCGTCTCCATCACCCACAGCGCAGGCTGCGCGGCGGCCCTGGCCACGTTCGGGCGCGCGGGCGTCGACCTGGAGGCCCAGCGCCCGATGCCGCCCGGGGCCGCGCGCTTCTTCCTGACGCCGGCCGAGCAAGGCTGGCTGGCGGGGGGGGACTGGGGTGCCGACGGCGAGCTGGCTGCCTGGGCGCTCAAGGAGGCGGCCTACAAGGCCCTCGGGGGCGCGCCGGGCGCCCTGACCCACCTGGCGCTCCAGCCCGCGGCCCGCGGCCAGGCGGCCACCCTGTCGCACGCGGGCGTCGACCTGCGAGGCCGCTGGGCCATGGCGGGGGGCTTCTGCCTGGCGATCGCCTGGGTTGGGCCCGGGCCGCGCATCCTGGAGGACCTCGCGCTCGAAGCTGCGCTAGCCTCCTTGTGACTACCCCCCCTTGAAGGCCCCTGTCAGCGCGCTATACTGGTAACCGGGGGTGGCGCGACGCTGCGCCCCGAAGGAGGGTCCCCACTATGTTGCGCATGGCGCCTTTCGTGCTGGTGTTCCTGCCCGTCGTCACGGCAGTGGCTGGCCTCGTGCTGGGCGGGGCCTGGACCTGGGCGACCTTCGGCCTCATCTTCGGCCTGGTGCCCCTGCTCGACCACGTGCTCGGGGAGTCTCGTCACAACCCGGAGCCCGGCGAAACCTCGCGCCTGGCGTACTGGGGCTACCGCCTCGTGTCGTGGCTCGTCGCGCCGGCCCTCATCGCGCTGACGCTCGCCGCTGCCTGGTCCGTCTCGCACCAGGCGTGGGCCACCTGGGAGCTCGCGGGGCTGGTCGTCTCCGTGGGCATCGTCTCGGGCGGCCTCGGCATCACGGCGGCCCACGAGCTCATCCACAAGACGGGGGCGTTCGAGCGCTTCCTCGGTCAGGCACTGCTGTGGAACGCCTGCTACATGCACTTCTACATCGAGCACCTCGTCGGGCACCACAGCCGCGTGGCGACGCCCGAGGACCCTGCCAGTGCCCGCTACGGCGAGACGCTGTGGGGCTTCTTGCCACGCTCCGTCGTGGGCAGCTGGCTCAGCGCCTGGGGCCTCGAGGCCGCCCGGTTGGCCCGGGCCGGGCACGGCGTCTGGAGCCTGCGCAACCGCATGCTGGCCTACGGCGCCCTGCCGCTGGCCGGGGCCGGGCTGCTCGCGGCGGCGTGGGGCCCCGTGGCGGGCGCGTTTTTCCTGGGCCAGGGGGTGCTGGCGTTCCTGCTCCTCGAGGCCGTCAACTACGTCGAGCACTATGGGTTGGAGCGCCGGGCGTTGCCCAACGGGCGGTTCGAGCGCGTCACCGACGCGCACTCGTGGGCCTCGGGCCTCAGGCTCTCCAACTGGCTGACGCTTCACCTGCAGCGTCACGCCGACCACCACACCCACCCCGCCCGGCGCTACGAGGAGCTGCGGTTCAGCCCGGACAGCCCCGTGCTGCCCTCGGGCTACCCGGGGATGCTCTGGCTGGCGATGGTGCCGCCCCTGTGGCGCCGGGTGATGCACCCCCGCGTCGAGGCCGTGCGGGTCCGGGCGGGCGTCAACGAGGCCTGATCTGAACGCCTCGCGCGGCGCTCAGGCCTTTCCTGGCCCCGGGGCGGGTCTCGTGGCAGGTTGCCATGGCCATCTGCCAGGGGAGATGCTACGCTAAGGCAGCTATGTTCGTGCTGCACGGCACATGGCTGCCGAACGCACGCTTCTTCGCGTGGGGCGAGTCTTCCGTCCCCAGCGCGCCGGGCGCCCCCGAACCCTCGGGCCCATCGGCAGCGATGCATCCCCGACTTGTCGACGATGCCAGGCTTCAAGAGGCCGGGCTCTATGGCGTTGCTGGCCGCGCCCTGGCCCTGCTGCCAGGGGTGGATGGCGAGCCGCTGGCGCCGCCGCACGCGGGCTTCGGCCCTGACCCGGCGGGGGGGCGCATCGAGTCGAGCCCCTGGACCCTGCGCGGGCGCGAGCTCGATCCGCTCGACGCCTTGCTGACGCTGGCCGGCGTGACGCCCTCCAGCGAGCTGCAGCTCGGTGACGACTGGCGCTACTGGGCCCGCGTGGCCCAGCTCGTGCTGGAGCTCCTCGGGCGAGAGCGCTTCATGCCGGCGCTGTCGCTGACCGGGGATGCCCCCCGCGCTTACTGGCGCATCGTGACGAGCGAGCGCCAGGACGCCGAGCGTCTCGGGGCCTTGGCGCTCGCGATGCCGCCCGCCTGCCGGGCCCTCACCCAGCCCGCGCCCGAGGCCCGGACGCTCCTGCTCGCGGCCATCGACGCGATGGTGGACGCCGCCGCCCGCCACTGGGCGCCGGACGTGGGCCCCCACGGCGGGATCAGCACCTTCACCGCGGGCCAGCGCTGGTTCGGGGCCCTCCTGCAGCACGGCGACAATGCCTTCGAGGCCGAGCCGATCGAGGTCGTCCAGCTCGCGCAGCACCTCAGCACCTGGACCAAGCCGCTGATGCCGCCCCCCGAGGCACCCTTCCGCACCTGCCTGCGCCTCGAGGCTCCCCCGGAGGGCGCCCCCGACAGCAGCCCCTGGCGCCTGGAGTTCGCGCTGCAGGCCAGCGACGACCCCAGCCTGCTCATTCCTGCCCAGCAGGTCTGGCGCGGCTCCGGGGCCGAGGTCGGCTTTCTGGCGCGGCGCTTCGAGCGGCCTCAGGAGCGGCTGCTCGAGGACCTCGGCCGGGCCGGCAAGATCTTCCCGCCCGTGCAGCGCGGCCTGATGAGCGCCACGCCGGAGGCCGTCGAGCTCACGACGCCCGAGGCCTACACCTTCATGCGCACGGCCTTGCCCCAGCTCGAGGAGGCTGGCTACGGCGTGCTCATCCCGCCGTGGTGGCGCAAGGGCCATACCCGGGTGGGCGTGAAGATCACGATGCGCGAGGGGGAGGGCTTCAAGCCCGGCAAGATGGGGCAGCAGGCCCTGATCGACTACGACTGGCACCTCGCCCTCGGCGACGAGACGCTGACGCGCGAGGACTTCGAGGCCCTCGTGAAGCTCAAACAGCCCCTGCTCAAGGTGCGGGGCAAGTGGGTCGAGCTCGACCCGGCGGCCATCGACGACGTCCTGCGCTTCTTCGAGACGCAGCGCAGCGGCCAGCTGCATGTGCTCGACGCGATCAAGCTCGCCAGCAATCCCTCGGGGCAGGCGGGCGGCCTGCCCATCGTGGCGGTGCAGGCCGAGGGCGAGATGGGAGAGTTCCTGGGCAACTTCGGCCCGGGCGACTGGCTCGCGGGCCTGACGGCGCCGGAAGACTTCCGCGGCACGCTGCGGCCCTACCAGGAGCGCGGCTATGCCTGGCTCGCCTCGATGCGGAAGTGGTGCCTGGGCGCCTGCCTGGCCGACGACATGGGCCTGGGCAAGACCATCCAGGTGCTGGCCCTGCTGCTGCGTGCCAAGGCCGACGCCGAGGCCGTCCACGGGCCGCGCACGCGCGCCAACGCCCGGACGCAGCCTGCCCCCTGGCTGTTGATCTGCCCCACGTCGCTCGTGGGCAACTGGCGCCGCGAGGCCGAGCACTTCGCGCCTGGCCTCAAGGTGCTCATCCACCACGGCGCGGGCCGCACCAAGGGCGAGTCCTTCGCCAACGCCGTGCTGGGCTACGATCTGGTCATCTCCACCTACACCCTGCTCTTCCGCGATCAGGAGCACCTCGCGGGGGTGACGTGGTCGGGCGTGGTGTTCGACGAGGCGCAGAACATCAAGAACGCCACCTCGAAGCAGGCCCAGGCCGCGCGCCGCGTGCCGGCGGACTGGCGGGTGGCGCTCACGGGCACGCCCGTCGAGAACCACCTGGCGGACCTCTGGAGCATCCTGGAGACGCTGAACCCGAGCTACCTGGGCAACCAGGCGGCCTTCCGCTCGCAGTTCGCCATCCCCATCGAGCGCTACAAGGACGAGCAGGCGGGCGCGACGCTGCGCCAGCTGGTGAAGCCGTTCATCCTGCGCCGACTCAAGACCGACCCGACCATCATCCAAGACCTGCCCGAGAAGAACGAGCAGAAGGTCTACTGCCCGCTCACCAAGGAACAGGCCTCGCTCTACCAGGCCGTCGTCACCGAGATGGTCGGCAAGATCGACACCAGCGCGGGCATCACCCGGAAGGGCCTCGTGCTCGCCTCGCTGACCAAGCTCAAGCAGGTCGTCGACCACCCTGCCCTGTTCCTCGGTGACAAGAAGGGTGACCTCTCAGGCCGCTCCGGCAAGCTCACCCGCCTCACGGAGATGCTCGAGGAGGTCGTCGAGGTGGGCGATCGCGCGCTCGTGTTCTCGCAGTTCGCCGAGATGGGCCACCTGCTGGTCGCCCACCTGCAGAAGACCTTCGGGCGCGAGATCCCGTTCCTGCACGGCGGCGTGCCCGCGGCGGGGCGGGAGAAGATGGTGCGCGACTTCCAGGACCGCGCGGACGGCCCGCCCGTGCTGGTCCTCTCGCTCAAGGCCGGCGGCGTCGGCCTCAACCTGACGCGCGCGAACCATGTGTTCCACTTCGACCGCTGGTGGAACCCGGCCGTGGAGAACCAGGCCACTGACCGCGCGTTCCGCATCGGCCAGACGCGCAACGTCATGGTCCACAAGTTCGTCTGCCTCGGCACGCTCGAGGAGAAGATCGACCAGATGCTCGAGGACAAGAAGGCCCTCAGCTCGCTGGTCGTCGGCGAGGGGGAGGGCTGGCTCACGGAGCTCTCCACCGACCAGCTGCGTGACATCCTCGCGCTCCGCGACGAGGCGATCGCCGTCGACTGAGCCCGCGCGCCCCCCGACCCCAGGAGCCACCCCCATGAGCGACACCAACGGCCCGGATCACGGGCAAGCGGGCGGACCCAACGGCGACAGCCGGCGGCGTCGGCGTCCCCGGCGTCAGCGCGGCAAGGGGGAGCCCAGTCTGGAGACGGTGCTGAACGACGCGGCCGCCGGCGCGCCGCGGCCCGGCACGTCGCTTCGGGACGAAGCGGCCCGCAGGGGCCGCAACAACCGCCGCAAGAAGGGTCGCCAGGGCGCAGGGCCAGGCGGTGGCGCGCCCGCCCCCGAGGCCCGAGCCCGGCGCGTGCGCCCGGTGGGGCGCGAGCTCGAGGACCTGTCCGCCCAGCGGCCCGAGCCCGCTTACCAGCGCGGTGCCGAGAACTGGTGGGCCGACCGCTGGCTCTCGATGCTGTACCGCTTCGGCTGGAAGGGCCGCCTGGCCAACGGCCGGATGTACGCGGACACGGGCCGGGTGTCGGAGTTCCGGGTGGAGACGGGGCGGGTGCGCGCGGCCGTGCAGGGCTCGCGCACCCAGCCCTACGAGGTCACGGTCCAGATCCAGCCCCTGCCCGACGCCGACTGGGACCTCGTGGTCGACATCCTCAGCTGCCAGGCACTCTTCACGGCCCAGCTGCTCGCAGGCGAGATGCCGCGCGACATCGAGGAGGTCTTCGAGGCCGCCTACGCGCCCCTGTTCCCGAGGCGCAAGGACGACATCAAGGCCCACTGCACCTGCCCCGACTGGGCGAACCCCTGCAAGCACATCGCGGCCGTCTACTTCGTGCTCGCGGACACCTTCGACAAGGATCCGTTCTTGCTCTTCCACCTGCGCGGCCGCGACCGCGACGCGCTGATCGGCATGCTGCGTGCCGCGCGGGCGGCCGAGGCCCAGGCGGGCCCCATGGCCGTCGAGACCCTGGATGCGGGCTCGCTGGAGCCCTTCCGCTTCTGGCAGGCCGGTGAGGAGCTCGAGAACGTCCACGTCCAGATCGCAGCGCCCCCGTTTCCCGGCGCCACCGCGAAGCGCCTGGGCCGTCCCCCGTTCTGGCGCTCGCCCGCCGACGCCATCACGCGGCTGGCCGAGGTCTACGAGGCGATCGCCCACCGCGCCCGCGAGGTCGCCCTGCACGACTCGATCCTGTCCGATCGGGTGCCCACCCGCGCCACCTGAGCGAGGTCCCAGATGTCCACCCACGCCCTGTTCGTCCCGCACCTCTTCCTCGACGACCTCGAGGCCGACGGGCTGTCGCCCGAGACGGCCAAGATGAAGGTCCACGAGCGCAAGAAGGACGTGCGCCGCATCGAAGGCGCCCTCGAGGCGCTCGGCGTGCCGTTCAAGCACGAAAAGGTGGGCACCTCGGCCACCCTGACGGCGGCCGAGGTCGAGGCCCTGCGCGCGATCCTGCCGCCCGCCCTGCCGGGGCGCTGCGACCTGGACTTGCACCCGATCGCCTGAGGCGGGTGCCTCACCCGCCCTTCGGGCACCCTCTCCACGTGTGGAGAGGGGCTGCGGGTGAGGCGGCCGCCAGAGGCTCAGGGCGCGTCCGGCTCGTCCGGCTCCGCCGTCGGCGGCTCCTCGCCACCTGGCTCGGCCGGCGCCGGGGGCTCGGCCGCGGGCGGGTCGGTTGGCTCGGCGCCCTGACCCAGCGTGGCGGCGAAGGCGTCCTCGAATTCCGAGATCGTGAGCTTGCCGTCCTTGTTGCGGTCGCCGGCCTCCAGCGTGACGGGGGCCTTGGCGAGCTCGGCCTCAATCAGCACGCGGTCGCCGTTGCGATCCAGCGCCGCGAAGGCCTTGCCCACCTCGTGGCGGAACGTCGCGATGGCGGCCTGCAGCACGGCCGGGTTGGTGAACTCGCGGAAGCGGACCTTGCCGTCCTTGTTCAGGTCCAGCGAGTCGAACAGCGCCTTGGCCGCCTTGGCGGGCTCCGTCGGGGCGAGCCCGACCTGGGTCGGCATCGCCGGCATCATCTCCTGCAGCGTGAGGTAGCCGTTCTCGTCCTTGTCGGCCGACTTGAAGGCCGCCAGGTACATCGCCCGCACGCCCTTGGCGGCGCCCTGGTAGGACTGGGCGCGCACGCTGCCAGGGCGGCCCTTCAGCGCCACGGGGCCGAGCCCGACGCCGCATCCTCCGAGCCACGAGGCGGCCAACACCGCCGCGATCAACCTGCGAGCCACGCGAGCACCTCCGTGAACGAAGCCTGGGACGGCGACAGGCGCCCGGCCCGTCGTGCTGTCTTGTCGGGGGGAGGGGGCGCGACCTGAACCGGCAACCGCAAAGGGTCGTTTATCAAGAAATTAAAAAGAGCTTAAAGTTTCCGCCCTGCCGGGCCGCTGGCCCCGGGACAAAAGGCCGAGCCGGCTGCTACCATGGCGAACTCCCCCAGCCTCGGAGGCCCATGTCCCAGCTCTCGTTGCTCGCCGGGCATGCCGGCGCGAACCCGCTCCTCGTCAACCTGAACGCCGAGCAGCGCGAGGCCGTCACCCGGCTCGACGGGCCCGTCCTCGTCGTGGCCGCGCCGGGCTCGGGCAAGACGACGGTGCTGACGAACCGCATCGCCTACATGCTCGAGCGGGGCGTCGCGCCCGAGGCCGTTATGGCCGTGACCTTCACGAAGAAGGCCGCGATGGAGATGGCCGAGCGCGTGGCGAAGGCCGTCGGCAGCAAGGCGCTGGCCGAGCGCCTGACGATCGGCACCTTCCACTCCATCTGCCTGCGCCTGCTCGACGGCCGCTACGAGCTGCTCGGCTACGCCCCGGGGCGTCCGCCCGCGCTCGTCACCCCGGCCGTGCAGCGCACCATCTTCGAGTTGCTCGCCCGCGAGCACACGATGACGGACATCAAGTGGGACCAGCTCGCGATGTTCATCTCGCGGGCCAAGTGCATGCTCGTGGGCGCAGACGCCATCAAGCGCCACTCGTCCGATCCGGACGAGGTCCGCTATGCCCACCTCTACGGGGCCTACCAGCGGCGCCTCGTGCGGCAGAACCTGATGGATTTCGACGACCAGATCGGGCTCGCCGTGCGCCTGCTCGAGGAGCAACCGGCGTTCGCCCAGGAGGTTCGTGACCGCTTCACCCACCTGCTCGTGGACGAGTACCAGGACACCAACCGCGCCCAGTACGAGCTGCTGCGCCTGCTCGCCCAGCCGCGTAACAACTTGTTCGCCGTCGGCGACGACGCCCAGGGCATCTACGGCTTCCGCGCCGCGGACCTCAACAACATCCTGAACTTCCGCAAGGACTACGCCGGCACGACCCAGCTCTTCCTCGAGACCAACTACCGCTCCACGCCGCAGATCGTCACGCTCGCGAACCAGCTGATCGCCCACAACGCGGGCCGGATCGAGAAGACCATCAAGGCGGCCCGGGCGCCCCTGGCCGACAGCGTCCACATCGCCCAGTTCGCCGACAACTTCGGCGAGGCCGACGAGGTCGCCGAGCGCATCGCCAACCTGATCAAGGGCGGCGTGATCCCCGACGAGATCGCCATCTTGCTGCGCACCCATGCCCAGGGCATGCCGCTCCTCGACGCCCTGTCCCAGCGCGAGATCCCCTTCACGGTCAAGAAGAGCAGCAGCTTCTACGAGCAGGCGGAGGTGGCGGAGACGCTGGCTTACTTGCGCCTCTCGCTACGGGGTCGGCACCCGCTGGCGGATCTCGCCATCGAGAAGCTGCTCACCAAGCTGGGGCTGGCGCGGGAGGCCCTCGCGATGCTCAAGGTCGAGACCGAGCGCCAGGCGACGGACCTCATCTCGGTGTGCCACCAGGTGGACGAGATCCCCCTGCCGACCCTGGCCCAAAAGGGGCTCGTGAAGCACGTGCTTGCGATGATGCACGGCTGGCAGAAGTTCCAGGGCCCCGTCGCCGACCTCTACTACCAGATCATCTCCCAGACCCAGTACAAGACCAAGCTCGAGAAGGGCAAGGGCCAGGGGGACGCGCAGAAGCTCGACTGCCTCGCGGCCATGCACGCGCAGATCAAGCGCTGGGAGCCCAAGAGCGTGCGGGACCTGTTCCAGCGCATCGAGTCCGCCACCCAGCCCCCAAAGGGCAACAAGCGCACGGGGGCCGTCCAGATCCTGACGATCCACGCGAGCAAGGGGCTGGAGTGGGATGCCGTCTTCGTGGTGGGCGTCGAGGAGGGCACCCTGCCTTACCAGACGGCGATCGACGACGGGGACCTCGCCGAGGAGCGGCGGCTCTGCTACGTCGCCATCACCCGGGCGCGCAAGCACCTGCACCTGAGCTACGGCCGCGAGCGGCAGCGCTTCGGCAGCGCCAAGGACGTCACCCCCTCGCGCTTCCTGAACGAGATGCAGGCGGCCGCTCCGGGTTGAATTCCGGTTAAATTACGCCTGATTAACGCAACCGGTCGGCGGCCTGCGGCGATACCTCCCTCAGCACCCCCGACGAGGAAATCGCCGATGTCCAGCGCCCCCATCAACCCGACCCGCCCCGTCGCCGCCACGGCTGCCCCCGCTGGCATCGGCGAGCGGGCGAAGCGCATCGCGGGCCTGGCGGGCACGCGGATGACCCGCGACCAGTTCGTCAGCGAGGTGAAGGTGGGCATGGTGTTCTCGGCGCCGATGGAGGGCGTGTTCGAGAGCCAGAAGTTCCGCAAGGGCGAGATCAAGGCCAACGAGTATGTCGGGCGGGTCCTGGCGAACACCCTCAGCACGGCGGCGTGGACGGCCGGCGGCGCCTTGGCCGGGGCGGCCCTCGCCCCCGTCGGCATGCCCCTGTTCGTGGCCGGTGCGGCTGGCTTCGCCTTCGGCATGGTCGCCAACGACCTGTGGGACCGCACCTTCGGCACCCAGATCGTGGAGGTGTTCAAGGAGAAGGTGACGGACGCCCAGGCCCGCCCCGCCGCCGAGGCGTTCGTGACCTACGTGGCGAACCCCCTCCACGACTGGGTCTGGAAGCCCGTCTCCGGCTTCGTCGGCCAGCACAAGGTGCTCAGCGGCGTGCTGCTGACGCTGGCCGCGCTCCGCTTCCCGTTCGCTGCCAAGGCCGTCGGCAAGGAGGTCGGCAAGATGGCCGTCGGTACGGCCGCCGCCCTCGGCGTCCAGCTCGCCGTGACCGACAGGGTGCTGGCCCCCGCCGCGCATCGCCAGGAGAGCCAGGCCCCGGCGCCCGCCGCGCAAGGTCGCTGAGCCCCCGTCTGGCTTGGGTTCCGGTCCCTGCCGCGCATCCCCGCAGGGCCAACACCAGGCTTCGGCGCCGGGAATCCGGGTATAAGGCGGTTGCCCGTCCCCTGCCCGGAGCACGCCACATGGCCCCCTGGCGCCCTCGTTGGCCTCTCGTCGCCGTCCTGGTGGGCGCCGTTGCGGTGGGCTGCACGGGCTCGCCCGCCGCGCCCCGCCCGGGCGCGAGCACCAAGCCCGGCACGCGGGCGAGCAAGGCTGCCGGCACCCCGGGGCCGGCCACCAGCGGTGGGGCCAGCAGCACGCCTGGGAAGCCTGCCGGCACGCCCGGGCCGATCGGGCCGACCGGAACGGCCTCGCCCCGCGGCACCCCCGGCCCCTCGGCTGGCCCGGTCGGCCCGGCGGCCTCGGCGACGCCGCGGCCCACCCCGACCCCAAGGCCCACGCCCACCCTTGGCCCGGACGGCGGCCGCACGCTGGCGGGCACGCTGGAGGTAGGCGTCGTGGACGGCCCCTGGGACCTGGCGCGGTTTCAGGGGCCCGAAGGCCTCGCGGTGGGCGCTGACGGGGTGGTGTACGTCGCCGACACCGCCGCGGGCATGCTCCGCAAGGTCGACGCGAAGGGGGAGACGGCCCCCGTGGCCGGGGGCAGCGGCGTGGGCCTCAAGGACGGCATCGCCCTCTCGGGTGGGCCGAACACCGGAGGGGCCACCTTGCAAGGGCCCATCGGGCTGGCGGTGGCCCCGGATGGCGCGGTGCTGGTTGCCGACACGGGCAACCACGCGGTGCGGCGCGTCAAGGACGGCAAGGTGACGACGCTCGCGGGCACCGGGCAGCCCGGCTGGCTGGACGGCGAGGGCAAGCAGGCACAGCTGAGCGGCCCACAGGGCCTGGCCGTGGCGGCGGACGGCACGATCTACGTGGCGGACACGGGCAACCACCGGCTGCGCGTGATCAGCCCCGCCGGGATCGTCAGCACCCTCGCCGGCGCCAGCGAGGCCGCCCTCGTCGACGGGGAGGCCAGCGGGGCTGCGTTCAGCGAGCCCGTGGCGCTGGTGCTCGAGGCCTCTGGCTCCCTGCTCGTGCTGGACCGGGGCAACAAGGCCATCCGGCGCGTGACCCTCGGCGGACTGGTCTCGACCCTGGCGGGGGGCGTCCAGACCGTGCAGGTGGATGGGGTGGGCACGGCGGCTGGCTTTCGGTCGCCGAGCGCGTTCGCGCTGGAGCCCTCGGGCGCCTTGCTGGTGTCCGATCTGGTGCCCCCGGCCCTGCGCCGCGTGACGCCGGACGGCCAGGTCACCACGCTCAAGGCGGGGCCGGAGGCGATCGCGATCGCGGTGACGGGCAGCCGCTGCTACGTGATCCTCCTCAACGAGCCGCGGGTCCGCGTCTACGATCTTCCGCTGAAGCCCTGATCGGGGCCAGATCACGCCGATCGCAATAACGTAATCTTAACGAGGCTCGTGATCCGAGCTGGGTATGCTGAGCTAGGCCGCTTGAGAAGCGAGCATCACGAACCTTCGGGCCCGGGGGGCCAAGCAGGTACCCATCGGGCCGGGGCCGAGTCCGCACCGTCGCCCAGCGAGGTTGCCACCTGGTTCTAGGCGCAGCCGCAGGACAGTGGAGGGTTAAAAATGAGCACGACACGCAGTCAGAAGAGTTGGCTTTCTCTGACGCTGGGCCTGGCAGTCCTCGCGGGCTGCTCGATGCCCTCCGGGACCACCCCCTCTGAGGACAGCGGCAAGGCCGCTGGCCGGGGCAACGTGAACGTCGGCCCGGGCGGCGCCCCCGCCATCGGTCCGTCCGGAACGAATGGGGATGCAGCCGCCGCGGCGGACCCCGGCAATTCCAACGGCAAGCCGCTGGTGGCGCCCACGCTGAACGAGGACGGCCTCGCGGCCGTCGACACCGCCAAGGCGATGCTGATCAAGGCCTCGCAGGGCGGCAAGTACGTCAGCGAGGATGGCACCCTGGTGGCGGAGATCCCGCCCGGGGCCCTGTCGCAGGACACCTACGTCCGCTTCGTGCGCCTCGACACCTCCAAGGAAAAGAACACCAACCAGTTCCTGGCCGGCATCCGCTTCCAGATGGATCTTGGCGATGCCCACGTCGTGCCCGGGCAGTCGCTGAAGGTGCGGGCCAAGGCCGATGATCGCCTCATCCCCGAGCTGCAGGCGATGTACGACGACTTCACGCACGACCGCTACAGCCTGGTGCTCGGCGAGAACAACCAGTGGATGGTGTCGATGCCCGTCGACGGCCCGCGCCTCGAGCGGATGGACATCTCCAAGCAGCCGGCCGACCCCTTCCTCACGGAGCGCCGCGGCGTGATGACGGAAGGCACGGCCCCGCTGCCCGCCGGCAAGGGTGGCAACTTCAAGAAGGACGCCCGCATCGAAGCCTTCTGCAACTACTGGCCGCCGCCGCCGCCGAAGCCTGAGCGCCTGATGGCGGTCGACGTCTCGTGGGAGTCGGATGACAAGTCGATCGACGGCAAGCCCGCCTACGACTCGAACCCCACCTTCAACTCATACGTGCGGTTCGGCAACAAGAGCACGACCCAGGTGTCCAGCGTCAACGGCTACTGGTCGAAGGAGTTCGTGCCCGGCACGCCGGCCACCCCTGAAGAGTCCCACTGGGAGCAGGTCGTCAGCGCCACCATCGACGGCATGCGCACGGACCGCGGCACCCTGGTCAAGTACAACGCCACGGACTGGACCTGGACCCTGATGCAGAAGTACGACGACGAGCTCCTGTGGCCGCCGCCGGCGCCGTCGCCCACGCCCACGCCCACCGCCACCACTGGCGGCAACGGCAACGGCAACGGCAACAACAACAACGCGACGCTCTACAAGCTGGCCCAGGCGGGGTCTCTCTCGGCTCTGCAGGCTGACCTCAAGGGCAAGACCTTCGTGGCGCTGAACTCCGACAACAACATGATCGTCAAGATCATCGACGTGGCTGCCCAACCCGCGGTGGCCGACTCGTGGGTCGACAAGTGGAACCCCGGCTGGGTCGACCTGTCGACGAGCACCAACGAGACGGTGCGCACGGGTTACGCCTGGAACGGCTGGTGCCACTGCTCGTGGACGGTGGCGCGCGACAAGATCGTGCGGGACACGGCGCCACAGCCGGTGGGCTCCGACGGCAAGGCCTACAACTACGCCCGAGAGACCTTCAACATCGGTGTGCAGGGCTACACCAACGGGCCCAACCCGACGCCTGGCAAGGCGCCTGGCGCGGGCATCGGGAACGCGCAGGCCAAGACGATCGGCTCTGGCAACAACAACATGAGCATCTTCGTCCCCCGCTACAGCCCGATGTTCGGCGTCACCTTCAGCAGCCCGGACCTGGCGATGAACGGCGAGATCGAGATCACGGCCACGGTGGACGGTGCGGAACGCAGCTACACGTTCAAGGCCAACGGCACGAACTCGCAGAGCATCGCCTGGCGCGTCCTGATGCCGGATAACGCGGCCCACGCCTTCTCCCTGAAGGAAGTCCGCATGCGTGACCTCTCCCTCTTCGGCACGGCGCCATCGCTCGCGAAGGTGCAGAATCTCAGCATGCAGCGCAACGGCATCTACGATGGGTACGTCATCGACATGGTGCCCGCCGCGGCCAAGTAACGGCTCTCTCTCTGGCCTCGCCCCCGCTCCTCGGAGTGGGGGCGAGCCCGTTTGGGGAACCCGCGCGCCCGTTTCAGGCGATGGTACCGGGGAATATGGAAATCAGGATCCCACTTGGGGAGGAGCGCCCGTGCCCCGCCTCGTAGTCTCGTCACTGAGCCTGGCCTTGCTCGCCCTGGCCACAGGGTGTCAGCGCGCGCCCATGGTCGAGCCACCCCGACCAGAGGCGCCCGCACTCGGGACGGCTCGCCTCGAGCTGCGCTGGCCTGCCTGGGTCGGGCAGCGGACCCTGCTGGGCGTCAGGCCCACGGCCAAGGCCCGCATCACCATCCAGGGCAGCGGGATCGCCGAGCCCATCGTGCAGGACGTGCCGATCGCGATGGGCAGCACGCCGGCGGCGACCATCTTCCAGGTCCCGGTGGGCGTGCTGCGGCTCTTCACCCTGCGCTTCCTGACGGACGCGGGGACGGTGCTCGAGGGCCTCCACTACGGGGGCTACGCGGAGGTGCAGCCGGGCGTCGTGCGGCTCACGCTCAGCGACAGGTCCACCGTTTGCCATGACGTCTACCTCGACTGGCTCACCCGGTACGGCGCCGGGGCCGCCTCGCCGCTGAGCACCGAGGTGGTGGAGTCCGTCGTCAACGACACGCTCGACAACTTCCGCGTGCCCTCGCCCCGGCTGCTCGACGTCAGCGCCGTGGCGCTTGCCCTCAAGGACGCCACCACCAAGAACTTGCCGGTCCCGAAGGAAGAATGGGTGGCCCGGCCGGGCTTCGTGAGTGTCGGCTTCCTCGACTTCCCCAGCGGCACCCCCGTCGCCGTCAGCGTGAACGACGCGATCTCCGCGCCCGTGGTCTCCCTGCGCGGGGAGCCGGTGGTGCTCGGGCCCATCGCGCCGAGTGCCCAGGACTACACCCTGCGCCTCACACCGCTCGCGGGGAACCTCGGATCGGACCTGGCGCCTCAAGACGTCCCCTTCCGCGTCTCGCAAGAGGCCCTTACGCCGAAGATGCCGTCGATGTCCTTCTCGCGCTCGACGCCGGGGGACCCCCTCCCGGGCCGCCTCGGCGGCGGGATGTGCCTCGGGCTGGGGGGCACGGAGGACGGGTTGGTCATGCTCGGGGGGCTGGAGCAGCCCAACAGCGTGGCGCCGGGCATCACGGGGGAGGCCCGGGTCGGGAGGGCCACGGAGGCCTTGCGCTACACCCGGGCGGGCAAGTGGCAGCGCGCCAACCCCCTGCCTGCCACCTTCCCGTGGTTCGGCGCGGGGGTCGCGGCCGTCGGCAGCAAGGTCTACGTCTTCGGGGGGCAGGTGGCCGGCATGGGCATCGACCGCGTCCACGTCGTCGACACGGCCGGCACCACCGCCGCCACCCAGCTCGATGCCCCCCTCACCATCTCCCAGGACCGCTACCCCAAGGCCGCGACGGTGCTGCTCTCGGAGTGTGCAGCAGCGGCCTTGAACGGCCGGATCTTCGTCGCCGGGGGCTACACCCACCTGCCGAACCGCCCTGACATCGACCCGGAGCCCTTCACCGAGATGCTTTCCTTCGTGCCGGAGAGCGGCAGCTTCGAGCCCAACCCGCCCCCGGGCCTGCCGGAGGGCACCGAGCGCGCGAGCCCTGCCAGCGCCGTCCTGGGGTCCAACTGGTACCTGATCGGGGGCTGGAACGGCAACGGGCCCATGCGCCTCGTCCAACGGTTCGGGGGCACCGACTGGGAGGCGATGGCCCTCATGCCGACGGCGCGCGCCCACGCAACGGCCGTCGTCCATGACGGCAAGATCTGGGTGATCGGCGGGGAGGAGCGCAACGACGTCCCGAGCCGCGCCGTGGAGGTTTATGACCCGGCCACGAACGCTTGGACCCTGCGCGCCCCCTTGCGCACGCCGCGGCTCAGGCCCGCCGCCGGCGTCGTGCGAGCCGCGGACGGCACGGCCCGTATCGTCGTGGCGGGAGGGCTCACGGGCACGCACGTCACGGACCTCGGGCTCCCCTTGCCAGCGAACGCCACCGAGGAGCTGAAGCCGTGAGCCGCCGCGTGTTCCCTTTCGTGCTCGCCCTGGCGGCCATCAGCGGCTGCTTCGGCCCGTCCCAGCCGCCTCCCGAAGAGGACACCGGCGTGGTGCGGCGGCGGGGGAACACCACGGCCAAGGGCGTCAGCCCGTCCCCGGCGCCGAAGCGTTCCGGGGCCAGTGGCACCGAGTACCTGACGGGGAACCCGGCCCTGGAGACGGGCCCGGGCGGTGGTGCCACCGCCTCGGGCACCGTGGCGACCGACCCCAACGTGTCTCCGCCCCCACCCCCCACGGGCAGCCCATTCCCGAGCGTGGAGCCCTCCACCGGCTTGCAGATCGCCTTCGAGGAGCGGACGGGCAGCTGGGGCATCCGGCCCTACCTCAACCGGCCGCGCGCCGGGCACGTGGCCGGCGCCTTCAAGGACCGCCTCATGGTCGTTGAGGGCGATCACCGGCCCTCCCTCGAGACCCTGGCTGCGGGCGCGGATCGCTGGGGCCTCGACGACACCTACGACGCCCAGTTCGGCCTGAGGGGCGAGGGCCAGACGCTCGGGCAGGGCCTCAGCCTGGGGGTCGGGGCGATGGCTTACGAGGACACGGAGCTCTGGCTGGCCGGTGGCCTGGCCGGCGTCCAGAACGCCGACGGCACGCAAGGGGCCGCGGCGCTGCACCTCTACCGCGTGGCCGAGGGCTACGCCAGCGCCCGCAAGGACGAGAGCGCGCGCACGATGGGCACCGGCCGTCACGCCGCTGCAGGCGGGCTGGTGGAGGGGGCCTTTGTCCTTGCCGGGGGCATCGCCAAGCCCGGGGAGATCGTCCAGCGCGTGGAGTTGGTGGCGATCGGCGGCCGAGCCAAGACCGAGAACGGCCCGGCGATGCCCGTGCCCGTGGCAGGCGCCGCCTCCACCGTCGCCGTGGGGCGGCTCTACGTGATCGGGGGCTACACCTTCACGGGGGGCAGGCCTGCGCCCGTCGACCAGGTGCAGGTCTATGACGGCAAGTCCAAGACCTGGCTGGCCGCCGGGGCGACGGGCACCCTGCCCGCGCTGCCCGTCAAGCTGCACGGGGCCGCCGCGGCCTTCGTGCCGGAGGTCAGCACCATCTACGTGGCCGGCGGGTTCGACGCGACGGGCAAGCCGCTCGACACGGTCTACGCCTTCTCGCTGACGGCCGGCGACCGATGGAACACGATGCGGCCCATGCCGACGGCCCGCGGGCTGCTGTCGCTCACGGCCTTCAACGGGGCGCTCTGGGCCATCGGGGGCGTCGGGCAGGGGCGCAAGGCGCTGCAGACCGTGGAGGCCTATCAGCCATGACCCAGCCTCGTTCCCGTCCCAGGCTCGGTGCCGCCCTCGGGGCCCTGCTGCTGCTCGCCGGCTGCCAGGTGCCGCAACCTCTGTCGCTGGCGGAGGCCCCTGCCGGCCTCCAAGCGCCGGCGGCGCCGCCGGCGTTGCCAGGCGGCGCCCCGGAGCCCGTGTGGCCGGTCGTCGCCCCGGACCCGGCTTCCCCCGCGAGGCCGGCGACCCGGGAGGCCCAGCCGGCGCACGCCCCTGACAGGCTCATTGTCGGGCTGCGCCCTGGCGTCAGCGCGGCCCGGTTTCTGGCCGAGGCCGGCGACGACGGCCTGACACTGCTGCGCGACGCGGACTGGGACGGCCGCCACGTCCTGACGTTGCGGGTCCGCGACCGGACTGTCCTCGGCGCCACGCGCGCCCGCCTCGCGGCGCTGTCGGCGGTCACCAGCGTGGACCTCGACGTGTACGCCCGACCCCACCTCGTGCCGACCGACCCGCTGTACCCGGAGCAGTGGGGCCACCACCCGGCCTTCGGCAACACGGAAGGCGCCTGGGACAAGCTCACGGGCGTGGATCAATCGAAGGTCATCGTGGCGGTGATCGACTCCGGCATCGACTTCGCCCACGAGGAGTTCCGTGTCACCACGCAAGGCGATCGCCTGATCGGGGGACGCAACGTGACGCCGAAGCCCGACGGGCTCTCCGGCACGGCCGAGCAGTGGGCGGGCGTGCTGGCCGACGAGCTCGGCCACGGCACCTTGACGGCCGGCATCATCGGGGCGATCGGCAACAACGGCAAGGGCACGGCCGGCGTGGCGTGGACCTGCCGGATCATGCCCATCAAGGCAGACAGCTACGACGATCAGGGGCGCACCACCTTCCTGCTCAGCGACGTCATCGAGGCGATGCGCTACGCCGCCACCTACGAAGACGCTGGTGGGGCACGCGTGCGCGTGATCAATATGAGCCTGGGGGCGAACACGGGGCGGGTGATCCCGATCTACAACGACGCCGTGTCCTTTGCGCGGTCCAAGGGGATCCTCGTGGTGGCGTCGACGGGCAACCAGGGAGCCCCCTACGTCGCGCCGCCCGCGAACACCCCCGGCGTCCTCGCCGTCGGGGCCACGGGCACCTACATGGGCACCGAGTTCGTGGCCCATTACTCCAACTATGGCCCCCGCCTCGACCTCGTGGCGCCCGGCAGCTCCACCCGGGCGCCGATCCCGAACGGCCCCTCCCAGGTCGGCAGCGTGGGGCAGACCCCTCAGACCGGCTACGCCGTCGTCTCGGGCACCTCCGAGGCCGCCCCGTACGTCGCGGGCGTCGCGGCCCTCGTGTTCGCGAAGTACGACCAGGGCAATGCCTCCGTCGCCTCGTCGAACGACGCCTCCGCCATGGTGGACAAGGTGCGCCTGCACCTGATGGCCTCGACGGACGATTTCGGCACGCCGGGTTGGGACCCCTCCTGGGGTTATGGCCGCCTCAACGCCGACAAGGCGCTGACGCCCCAGGCCCTGCAGGGCCTGTCGCCGACGGAGGCCCGCAAGCCGGTGCTGGAGTGACAGGGCGCCCCTGGCCGTGTGGTATATTGTCGCCGTGCCAGCCCGCGCCTGCGCGGCGCCCGGCACGTGGGCGTTTGGCAGAGTGGTCGATTGCGTTCGTCTTGAAAACGAATGAGGTCTGAAAGCCTCCGAGGGTTCGAATCCCTCAGCGCCCGCTGCTCCTCCCCCGGCCGTCGCCTGGCCTTCCGCCATCGGCGACGCCGGGCGCAGGCAGGGGTCAGGCCGCCTGTACCTGAGGGCCCAGCGGCAGCCGCAGCAGCCGCTCGATGTTCGCGTTGGCCTCGCCCTGGAACGCCCTGACGCCCGCGAGCACGCGCCAGGCCTCGAGCGCCGTGCTGAAGAGCCCATAGGCCTCGGCCGCGCCGGCCCAGGCGATGTGGAACTCCCCGGGCGTCTCCTCGAGCCTGGCGGCCTGCGAGAGCGCGGACAGGGCGTCGTCGTCCCGGCCGAGGGCCAGCAGTCCCTGCGTGAGCTTCCAGTAGTCCTCGGCCGTGCCGGGCGCCAGCGCCACGGCCAGCTCCAGCTCGGTCACCAGCTGGCGCTGGTCGCCCAGGCGCTCGGCGGCCAGGGCGAGCAGGCGGTGGATCTGGGCGCACCCCGGCGCGATGCGGAGCACCAGGTGCAGCTGGGTCACGGCGCGCTTGGCGTCGCCGAGGTCGAGGCACAGCTCGGCCAGGAGCAGGCGCGCCTCGACGTTGGTGCGATCGTGGTAGACGGCCTGGTTGAGCGCCTTGACGGCCTCTTGAGGCTGCTCGTGCCGCAGCAGGGCCCCGATGGCCCGGTGGGCCCGGGCGCACCGTCCGTCGACGGCAAGGGCCGCCCGGTAGCTGGCGAGAGCCTCTGCCTGCTGCCCGAGCGCCGCCTGGGCTGCCCCGAGGGCGAGCAGCAGCCCGAGGTCGCGCGGCGTGCGCCGCAGGGCGCGCTGCAGCCAGCCGAGGGCCTCCTCGGGCCTGCCGCCGCGGTCCGCCAGGGTGGCGAGGCCCATCAGCACCTCGGGGTCCTGGGGGTGCTGGTCCAGCGCGCGGCGCAGCAGCGGCTCCGCAGCGGCCAGGTCGCCGGCGACGAGCGCGGCCAGGCCCTCCTCGCGGGGGCGCTCCGGCTGGGCAGGCTTGCCGCCACGCCTCAGGATCTCCAGATACTGCTGCATCATCGGGGGCACCTGGCTCTCGGTCACCCCAGTTATGGCTGGACCGCGCTCGCTGCTGACGTCAAGGTTGCGTTATGAACGTTAAGGCCCGGTGGGTGGTGCCCGGCGCCGGAGGTCGGGGGGCCTGCCCCTCGCGAGGGTGCGTCCCGCCACCTCGGTCCGGGGCGCGGGTCTGCTATCATCGGCTGAGCCCCCCTGAGCCTTTGCCTGCGATGCCCCACCACCCTGCCCTCGACGCCTTCCGCGCCCACCTTCAGGCCCATGCGGGCCGCCTGGCTGCCTCCGAGGTGCCTCTGGCCCTCGCGGCGTTGCACGAGTACCTCGACCAGGGAGCGGCCCTCGATCGGGCACTGCGGGCTGACGTCGCGACGTTCCGGCCTGCTGACGAAACGGGGCGGCTGCTCTGCTGGCTGTACGTGGTGACGATCGACGCTGCCACGCACACGGGGCGCGAAGGTGCCCTCGCGGCCCACGCCGCCACGGCCGGGCCCCTCGCCGCGGAGGCCGGGGAGCTTCACCGGCGCCTCACCTCGGCCGAGTTCCTGGCGGCCCGGGGCCAGCGCCCCGTGGTCGCGAACCGGCCCGACGGGCGCGGGTGCGGGGCGACTTGACGCAGCGCCCGTCGGGCGAAGACCACGAGGGCCGGGCCATGCAAACGGGGGCGTCGGAAGCCAGGATCAGCGACCTGCAGGTGCTGAGGGCGGTCGCGGTGCTGGCCGTCGCGGTGACGCACCTGCGGGGGTTCCTGCTGCCCGGGGACCTGCCATTTTTCGGGCGCCTCCACGCCTACTTCAGCGGCTCGCCGGGCGTCGACCTGTTCATGGTGATCTCGGGCTTCATCATCGCGCGCCGGCTGATCCCCGAGATCATCGGCGCGCAGCCTGGCGCCTTCTGGCCCGTCGTGGCCCACTTCTGGGCGCGGCGGGCGGTGAGGCTGCTGCCCGCCGCGTGGTGCTGGCTGGCCCTGACGCTGGCCCTGGCGATCGGGTTCAACGCCTCCGGGGCGTTCGGGGCCTTCTCCGCCAACCTTTCCTGGGCCGTCAAGGCCGTGCTGCTGGCCGCCAACTTTCAGTACGTGGGGGTGCCGGATCCGTCGGCCCTCGGGGCCCTGTCGCACTACTGGTCCTTGTCCCTCGAGGAGCAGTTCTACCTGGCCCTGCCCTTCGTCTTGCTGGCGGCCGCAGCGCGACCCGCCACGGTGCTGGTCGGGTTGGTGCTCTTGCAGTGCCTGCCGCTGCCCGGCCTCGAGCTGTACTGGGTGCCCTTCCGCTTCACGCCGCTGCTGCTCGGCGTGCTGCTCGGGCTCGGGCAGGTGCGTGGGGGGCTGGCCCATCTCGCCCCCACCTTCCTCGCGGCGCGGCGCGGCTGGGGCTTCCTCGCGCTGCTGCTGGGCAGCGGCTGTCTCGTCACGCTGCTGGGGTCCTCGTTGCAGTTCGTGAGCGCGCGGGAAGCCAACTTCCTGGCGGCCTGGTGCTCCCTGCTGCTGGTCTGGCTGGCCTCCTACGACCTCAAGCTCTTCAGCGTCCAGCCGTGGGTCGACCGGCTGCTGGTGGGGCTGGGCGATCGCTCCTACGCCCTGTACCTGTGCCACATGCCGACCTATTGCCTGTGCCGGGAGCTGCTGCACCGCTTCGGGGGCGACCTCGCGCCCCGCTCCGAGGCGCACGTGGCCACCGCCCTCGTGCTGGCAGTCGCGCTCCTCGCCGCCTTCACGGAGCTCACGCACCGCCTGATCGAGCGGCGCTGGCAGCGGGCGTGGGCGCCTGGCCTTGCCGAGCTTGGCGCCCGCAAGCAGGCTGCCCTGAGGCCTTCTGCGGGGGGCTGAGGGGGCGGCGTCCGCCGGCCTCACACCGTCAGGAACTCCGTCGAGACGTCCGCCACGTGGGCCTCGAACTGGTGGTGCTCCAGCCAGTCGAGGGCCTTGGAGAGCACCCGGTTGGCTTGCTGCTGGTCGTTGGCACACAGCACCAGGCCGAGCGTCGCGGCCTCGGGGTCGTCGAGTGCGTCCACCTCGGCGGCCATGACCGAGAACTGGTTCATCAGCTTCTGCACGATGGGGCGGACGATCGCCCGCTTGTCTTTCAGCGAGCCGATGTCCGTGAGCTCGAGTTCCACCGTCGCGACGCCCACGATCATGGCCACCTCCCTCGTCTGGCGCCATGGTAGGTCAGCCGGCGCGGGCCGACAACAAGGGCCGGGGGGTTCCAAAGCGGTCGGGGGCGTGCCATCATGGGGCCATGACGACCACCGACGCTCGCCACTCCCTGCCCCGCACCGAGGCGCTGATCGCCCTCGAAGACCGCTACGGCGCCCACAACTACCACCCGCTCGGCATCGTGATCGCCGAGGCGCAGGGGGCGTGGGTGACGGACGTCGAGGGGCGCCGGTTCCTGGACGGCCTGTCGGCCTACTCGGCCGTCAACCAGGGCCATGCGCACCCGCATATCATCGACGCGCTCGTGCGGCAGGCGCAGCGGGTCACGCTGACGTCGCGGGCCTTCCACAACGACCAGCTCGGGCGCTTCTACGAGAAGCTCGCGGGGCTGACGGGCCTGCCCAAGGTGCTACCCATGAACTCGGGCGCCGAGGCCGTCGAGACGGCCCTCAAGGCAGCCCGCAAGTGGGCCTACCAGGTGAAGGGCGTGCCCGAGGGGCAGGCCGAGATCATCACCTCGACCGGCAACTTCCACGGGCGCACCATCTCCATCGTGAGCTTCTCGACCGAGCCCCAGTACCGGCAAGGCTTTGGGCCCTTCACCCCGGGCTTCAAGACCGTGCCTTACGGCGACGTCGAGGCGCTGCGGGCCGCCATCGGGCCCAACACGGCGGCGGTGTCGCTCGAGCCCATCCAGGGCGAGGCGGGCATCATCGTGCCGCCCGACGGCTACCTGCGCGAGGTGGCCGCCCTTTGCAAGGAGCACAACGTGCTGCTGATGCTCGACGAGATCCAGACCGGCCTCGGCCGCACGGGCAAGCTCTTCGCCTTTCAGCACGAGGACGTGATGCCGGACGTGCTGGTGCTGGGCAAGGCGCTGTCCGGCGGTTGCTACCCCGTCTCGGCGATGTGCGCCCGCGAGGACGTGATGGCCGTCTTCAACCCGGGCGACCACGGCTCGACCTTCGGCGGCAACCCGCTGGGATGCGCGGTGGCGATCGCGGCGCTCGAGGTCGTGGAGCGCGAGCAGCTTCCGGAACGGGCCGCCAGGCTCGGTGCGATGGCGTTCGCGCGGCTGCGGGCGATGGACAGCCGGCACGTCGTGGAGGTCCGCGGCAAGGGCCTGATGATCGGCATCGAGCTCAACACGGCCGCTCGGCCGTTCTGCGAGGCCCTGTGGGCCCGGGGGCTGCTGTGCAAGGAGACGCACCACAAGGTCATCCGCTTTGCGCCGCCGCTGGTGATCAGCGAGGAAGACCTGATGTGGGCCATCGACCAGCTCGTCGACACGCTGGCCGGCCCTGATGAGGCCGATGCCCCCTGAGGCCGGGCTGGCAGCGGTCGGGGCCGGGACCTGGCTGCTCGAGCCGGGGCTCGACTTCCTGAATCACGGCTCCTTCGGGGCCTGTCCACGGGCCGTGCTCGCCGCCCAGCAGGCCTGGCGCGAGCGCATGGAGGCGCAGCCCGTGCGCTTCCTGGCGCGCGACCTCGAGGGGCTCCTCGACGAGGCGCGGGAGGTGCTGGCGGCCTTCATCGGCGCCGATTCGGGCGGGCTCGCCTTCGTGCCCAACGCCACCACGGGCGTCGCCACGGTGCTCGCGGGCCTGGAGCTGGGGCCAGGCGACGAGCTGCTCACGACCAGCCACGCCTACCCCGCCGTGCGCAAGGCCCTGCGGCGCACCGCGGAGCGGACGGGGGCCTGCGTGGTGGAGGCCGCCGTGCCGTTTCCCCTGGCGGGGCCCGACGACGTGCTCGGGCCGGTGCTGGCCGCTGCGGGCCCGCGCACCCGGCTGGCCGTGCTCGACCACATCACGAGCCCCACGGCCGTGCTCTTGCCCATCGAGGCGCTGGTGCAGGCGCTGGCCGCCCGGGGCATCGACACGCTCGTGGACGGGGCGCACGCCCCTGGCCAGGTGC
This sequence comes from Candidatus Sericytochromatia bacterium, assembly GCA_035285125.1. Lineage (GTDB taxonomy): Bacteria > Cyanobacteriota > Sericytochromatia > S15B-MN24 > JAQBPE01 > JAYKHL01. The sequence goes on from JAYKHR010000011.1 coordinate 51,302, forward strand.
CCCTGGACCTGCGGGCCCTCGGCGCCGCTTACTACACCGGCAACTGCCACAAGTGGCTGGGCGCCCCCAAGGGCGCGGCCTTCCTGCACGTCCGCGAGGATCTGCGGGCGCGGGTGGCCCCCCTCGTCACCAGCCACGGCTTCTACAACCCGCGCGCCGATCGCGACGCCTACTGGCTGACCTTCGACTGGGTCGGGACGGGGGACCCCACGGCCGTGCTGGCCATCCCGACGGCGATCGCGACGCTGGGGGGGCTCGTGACGGGGGGCTGGTCGGCCCTGATGGCGCGCAACAGGGCCCTGGCCCTCGAGGCCCAAGGGGAGCTCGCAGCTGCCCTCGGCGTCGACCGCCCGGTGCCCGCCTCGATGCTGCCGGCGATGGCCGCGCTGCCCCTGCCTGCCTCGCAGGAGGCCCCACCTCCCGGTCCCCCGGTGCCCTCGGGCCTGCAGGCCCGCCTGCTCGACGCGGGCTTCGAACTTCCGCTCTTCCCGCACCCGATGGCCAGCGCGCGGCTGATGCGCGTGTCGGCCTTCGCCTACAACCATCCGGCGCAGTACGCGCGCCTGGCGGCCTGGCTGGCCGCCGAGGTGGGCCGCGTCTGACGGCGGTGTTCCCCCGTCAAAGGTAAAGAGGTGGTTGTTTACCTGTTAAAGGCCGAAAGGCCTGGCGCTGGTCGCCGGATAGGGTCCTCAGCAGGTGCTAGCCGGCCCCCTCCCGGGGCCCGCGGAGAAAGGAGCCTCCCGTGACGCAAACCGCCGCCTTTCGGGCTGATCTGCTCTCCGTCTCGTCGCCGCAGCGTCTCTCTCAGGCCGTGGCGCAGCCGGGTGGCGCGGCCGGCCAGCCTGTCGGGTTTGCTGCCGACTCCCTGAGCCTGACGTCGCTCGACCCCATCGGGGGCAGCGGCGCCATCGGCCCCCGGGAGCGAGAGGCCCTGATCCGGGCCGTCGCCGCCGAGGCTCGCGGCGAGAGCTTCGAGGTGCAGGTGGCCGTGGCGCAGACCATCATCAACTACAGCCGTCGCCAGGGCTACCCGATCCCGAGCCTGGTGCGCTCCAGCTACCTGAGCTCCAACTACGACCACAACCGGGTGTACTTCACGATGCACCTCGGCAGCATCGAGAACCTGGACCGCACCGCGGCGGCCGTGGATGCGGCCATCCGGGGCGAGGCCGCCGTGGGGCGCCAGCTGATCTTCTTCCGTGACTCCAGCGGTTACCTGCCACCCTACGCGGACCACAACACCAAGGTCCGCATGGGACGGATGACGTTCTTCCGTGAGGTGCCGGGCGTTCAGATTTAGCCGGCGCCGCGCGGCGTCCTCGCCGCCAGCCTGGCCGGGCCGCCCGGCGCCCTCAGCGGCGCCCTTGCCCCCGCGCCGGCTGGCACCGGGGGCACAGGTGGGTGCCGCGCTGGCTGACGACGATCCGGCTGATCGGCGTGCCGCATCGCGGGCACGGCGCGTTCGTCCGGCCGTAGGCCTGGAAGTGGGTCTGGTTCCCGCCGATCTCGCCCGTGCCCGTGCGGTAGTCGCGCAGCGTGCTGCCCCGCCGCGCGATGGAGGCCTCCAGCACGGCCCGGATGGCCTCGTGCAGGCGCGCCGCCTCGGGGGCCGTCAGCGAGCAGGCCGGGCGCTCGGGGTGCACCCTGGCGCGCCACAGGGCCTCGTCGACATAGATGTTGCCGAGGCCAGCGATGAAGGCCTGGTCGAGCAGCAGGGGCTTGAGCCGGGTGGCGCGCTCGCCCAGGGCCCGCGCCAGCCAGGCTCGCGTGAAGCCGGCCTCGAGGGGCTCGGGGCCGAAGCTCGCGTCCAGGGCCGCCAGGCCCGCGGCGTCCAGCAGCCGCACGCGCCCGAACTTGCGGACGTCGCGCAGCACCAGCGCCCGTCCGTCCGCCAGGCGGAGCACGAGGCGCACGTGCGGGTCCCAGGGGGCGTCGGCGCTGGCGACGTAGATGCTGCCGGACATTCGCAGGTGCACGGCGAGCGTCAGGTCCCCCGCGAGCCCCACCAGCAGCCACTTGGCGCGGCGGCCGACGTGCGTGATCCGGCGACCCGCCAGCGCGGCGACAAAGGCCTCGGGGCTGGGCGTCTCGATCAGCCGCGGCCAGTCGAGGTGGACGACGGCCGCGATGGTGGCACCGGCCACCTGGCTGGCCAGATCTCTGGCCGCCGTCTCGACTTCAGGAAGCTCGGGCATGACAGGGATTCTGGATTCGATTTACCATTTCTTAACCAGACCTTAGGTAAGTTTTCAAGTTCTCTCCCCGATAATGACGACACGCCCAAGCCCGGAGACCGCCATGCCTCGCTCCCCCCTGCGCCGCTCCATCTCGCTCGCTGCCGCCGCCTTGCTGGCTGGCGCCGTGATGCTGTCCGGCTGTGGGCGTCAGGCCGTGAACCCCCTCGCGCCCGAGGACCCGCCGCCGGGGGCTGAGGAGCCGGGCCTCGAACCGGAGGAACCTGGCCCCGGAGAGCCATCATACCCGATGCCGCCGGGCAACCCGAGTGGGGGCGCCGGCCCCGCGCCGCGCCCGGTCTCGCCGGTGGCACCTGGCAGACCCCCAGCGGTCCGCCCCGCGCTGCGTCCGCTGCCGAAGCCCACGGCCACGCCGCTCGTCAAGCGCCCGGCAGCGGCCCCCGCGCCGGACCCTGCGGCGGACATGGCGGCCTTCATCGACCTGCTCGGCCAGTTCGGCTACGACCCCGGCGCGCGCGACGCCCAGAACATCCGGATGCAGCTGGCCGTCGTGCACCGCGTGCCGCAGCAGCGGCTTCGGTGGGTGAGCAGCCCGACGCTCGGCCTGACTTACGGCCAGCGTGTGAAGGACTTCCCCAAGCCGCTCACGTACGATCAGTGGAAGGCCGAGGGGTTGGAGCTCGCCCGCCGCGCCAACGGCATCGCGTACTACGTCGGCCGGCGCGCCCTGTATCGCGACATCCTGCGCGATCGCTACAACGACACGGGCACTGATGCGGAGCTCGTGTTCTACAAGCGCCTCGAGGGCACGCCCCTGTTCGTCTCGTACCGCGCGGATGGCCAGCTCGACGACTACGGCTTTTTCCGCGTGGTGGACTGGCGCAACTTCCTGCCCGTGCCGGGCTCCATCTGGCAGTAGGTCTGTCATGCGCCTGCTGCTGCCTGCCCTCGTCCTCGCCCTCGCGGCCCTCACCTCGGCCTGCGCCCAGGCGCCCGGCCTGTCGCCCCGGGCCCGGGCCCAGGGGCCCCTGGCTGCCCGCGGAGCCTGGGAACCGCCCACGGTGCTCGAAGACTTCGACACCGTCGACAACCAGTACGACAACCTGAGCCCCGTGGGGCACCCGTTCCTCGAGCCCCTCGAGTTCACCCCCGTGAAGCCCAGTGCGGCGGGCTCCACGGTGCTGGAGATCCTGGCTGCCAACCGCCCCCGCCCCCGCAAGGGTTTCCTCGTGACGGGAGACATCGCCGAGGCAGGGGCCCTGACCCGCGAGGTCGGCGAGAAGACCCAGCTCGCCGAGCAGGCCACCGTGCGCTTCCGGTGGGGTGTCAACGCGGGCGCCACGCTCGATCCGTCGCTGCTGGCGGAGGTGGTGTTCGTCTTCGAGTCTAAGCGGCTCGGGCGCAAGGGCCTCGGCTACGTCTGGAGCACCCGCCACTGCCCGGGCACGGTGCTGTCCGGCCAGATGGGCGCGGGCGAGGGCGCGGTGCCCCTTCGTCTGATCGTGCTCGCGCAGGGCGTCGGCCTCGGGCAGTCCTGCAGTGAGGCGGCGCTCAACAAGATCGGCCTGGCCTCCGTCGAGCGGGACCTCGCGGCGGACGTGCGCTGGGCCTTTTCCGAGTCCACCCCGCTGGGCGACGTGCCCTTCGCGAGCGAGCCCTCGGGCTGTAGCGAGGGCAAGCCGCAACCGCCACGCCAGTTCGCGTTCGACGCCGCGGGCCGGGCGCTGCCCAACACCGACCTGCTCGGCGTGACGGCGCTCGCCTTCGGCGCTGAGGTTGCCAAGGGCGTCTGCGCCCAGGCCGTCGTGGACGACGTCACGCTGCAGAAGCAGTGGCCCTGAGCCTGCCGTGCCTGCCCCCTTCCGCCTCGCCTTGCCCCTGGTGCCCCTGCTGCTGGCAGGGGGCATCGGGGCAAGCTGCGGCACCCTGGGCCCCGGGGCGGAGCTGATCGTCCGCGTCGTGGATGCCCGCTCCGGGCAGGGCGTCCCGGGGGCCACCGTGGAGGTCGACTGGCAGGTGCTCCGCACGGCCGGCGCTGGCGCCGCCCGCGTCTCGCTGCGCCCTGGGGCCTACGAGCTCACCGTCTCCCACGGGGGCTACGAGCCCTCGGTGTCCTCCGTGATGCTCGCCCCCGGCGCCACCCTGGCGCGCACGGTGGGCCTGCGCCCGCGGCCCGAGGCGGCGAGCCCCCAGCCGTCCCCGGCCGGGACGCCGGGCACCTCGCCGACGCCCTCGCCTGGCGCTTCTCCGTCGGCGGAGCCTGGGGCCGTCGTGTTCGGCAAGGTCACGGACGGCAAGGGCGGCCGGCTCGCCGGGGCCCTGGTGCTGGTGGAGTCCACGTGGGGCGTGCCGCTGGCGGAGGCCCGCACCACGGCCGTCGGCGAGTTCCGCTTCCCGGGCCTCCCGCGGCGCCAGCCTGCCAAGTTCACTGCGATTGCGGACGGCCACCGCTCCATCACGCGGGTCGTCACGCCTGCCGGCGAGTGGCGGCTGGACTTCACGGGTGTCCACGCCCTCGCGCCCGAGCGCCCACCCGTCACGGAGCCCGGCGGCCCTCCGGTGGTGAAGGTCGATGCCCTCGTGACGAACGCGCTCGGCACGGCCGTCGATGGGGCCGTCCTGCGCGCCGAGAGCGAGGCCGTGCGCTTTCCCTTTGCCACCACGCTCGTGACCAAGCTCGGCCACGCCGAGTTCCTCTGCCCCTCCGGCATTCCCGTGCGGTTCACCGCGACCAAGGTGGGCCACCGCCCCATCACTTTCGTCGAGCGGCTGGAGCCCGTGCCCGGCGGCGGCCCGCTGCGCCTGGACTTCAAGGGCGGCCGGGCCCTGGTGCCCGCGCCCTGAAGAAAATGCGCGCCGACGGCCGCTCCCACGCAAGTTGGTGGACCGAAGTGGCGATAAGAAGTTAAGATTGGTTGAAGAAAAGAATTAACAATGTTTAAAGAGGGCCTCCTGATGACCGCCTCGCTTCGTCGCCTCACCGGCCTTGCTGCCGCCGCCGTGCTCGCGCCCACGCTGCTGGCCACGGGCTGTGGCCAGCTGCCGCGCGGCGGGGTTGGGCCGGTCCGCGCGGAGGCGGCGTCCCGCACCGGCTACGCCGTGCGCTTCCAGCCGCGGCCCCAGGTCCGGAGCCTGCGGGCGCCGCTCCCCGGCACCGCCGGGCGGCTCGAGGAGGCCGACGAGCCCGGCGAGGAGCCCGCGCCCGCGCCGATCGCGGCCCCCACGGCGGGGGGCTTGCGGCCGCTGCCGAGGCCGACGCCCACCGCCCCGCCCAAGCCGCCCGCGCCGCCGCCGGCCCCCGACGAGGTCGACGAACTGCTGGTGCTGCTGCAGAACTTCGGCTACAACGGCACGCGCGCCCAGATGGTCAAGGCGCTGCAGGCCTGCATCTTCGCCTACCCGATCAACGCCCCCGAGTCGCCCGGCGGCTGGGACAAGCGCATCGACCCGCGCGAGCACTACGAGTGGTGGAAGAAGACCCTGCCACCCGACGAGACGGCCACCTTCAACGACTACATGCAGCAGTCCTTGCTGATCGCGCAGAACAAGTTCGATGTGGTCTATTACATCTGGATCTCGAAGCAGTACAATCCCAACCAGGCCAAGCGCGAGCACCGCAACTCCCCCTTCGTCGACCTCAACGAGCAGCTGCCCGTGGTCAAGGGCATCGCGGGGGGCGGCTGGATGGTTCAGATCGCACCCAACGCCACCATCCACGACTACCTCAAGATCCCGACGCAGTACCTGCGCGACCTCAACCACCTGGTCCGCATCCCCGAGTCCCTGTACTTCTGATGACCGACGATCACGAGCCCATCTCCGTCACGCCCGTCGGCCCCGCCGGGGGCCTCCAGCCAGCCGGTTGGGAGCGCCTGGCCGCCGCGGCCGCGCACGCGTCGCCGCTGTACGCGCCGCTGCTGGGCCCGGCCCTCATCTGGCTCGTGGGCGGCAACGTGGGCGGCTCGCGGTTCGTGGCGAGCCAGGGCCTGCAGGCCCTGCTGTTTCATTTGCTGGTGACGGTCCTGCTGACGACCCTCTGGGGCGCCTCCTATGCGCTCTGGGCGCTGATCCTGATCGGCTGGCCGTTCGCCCTGGTCCTGACGGCCTTCGCGGTCCTCGCCACGCTCTGGGCGGCCTGGCACTGCTTCTGGGCGACGCTGGCGGCCTTCGGTGGGCGGGCCTATCGCCTGCCGATCGTCGGCATCATCGAGCGCTGAGCCCCAGCCCCGCGGCTCACTCCTCCAGCCGGGCCAGCACCATCGCCCCGGCGGCCGAGGCCGTGAGGAGCCCGTCGCCCGGGTCCATTGCCTCGCCGAGCAGCACCACGACGCCCCAGACGGGGGCGGTGGGACCCTCTGCCAGGGGCACGGCGATCGCCTGGGTGCCGAGCGCGCGCACCTCGCGCTCGCCCATGGCCTGCGCGCAGAGCTCGGCATCCACGAGTTCGGGGGAGAAGGGGATGGTCCCGGCGCCCCGCGCCACCGCGACGTAGGGCTCCAGCGCCTGATCGAGCACGAAGGCGCGCGTGGCGCCGGGGACCAGTTCGAAGCAGCAGCTGGCGAGGGCCGCGCCGACGGCGGCGGGCTCGCTGGCCCCGAACAGCCGGGGCCAGAGGGCGTTCAGGGCGCGCGCCTCCCGCAGGGCCTGGCTCAGCCTGGCGAGTTCCTCAGCAGGGGCGGTCACGCGCGGCAGCAGCGCCCGGGCCTCCGTCAGCAGCGTCTCCAGCCGTGCGGCGAGGGCGGGGGGGGCGTCGTCGTCCTCCGCGTGCAGGCCCTGCAGCGTGCGCTCGACGCGCTCGACCTCGATGGCCAGCTTCTCGGCGCCGAGGGCCAGGGCCGTCCGCCGGCCCTGCTCCAGCCACCCGGCGGCCTCGGAGCGGGCGCCGGCGTCGATGGCGATCTGGCCGAGCCGCAGGGCGGCCTGGGCCACCAGCAGCTGGTTCGGCTGCGCGAGCACGGCGCGAAGCTCCTGGCGCGCCCGCTCGCGATCGCCCGTGCGGGCGGCCCAGACGCCCAGCAGGTAGGTCCGGCGCCCTTCGAGGTCCACCCGGTTGGAGGCCTTCACCGCCGCCGCCGCGACGTGCAGGGCGTGGGCTGCCTCCGGGAACATGCCCAGGTGCAGCAGCGCCTCGGCCTGCCACAGCCAGATGCGGGCCACCACGGCTGGCGTCGCCGTGGACGGCAGGCGCCGCAGGGCCTCACTGCCGAGCGCCAGCCCGGCCTCCTTGTCGCCGCGCACCGCGCGGATGAGCCCCTCCAGCGTCTGGGCCTCGAGCGTCGCGGCCACGTCCTGGCGTGCCTCGGCCCGGTGCCGGGCCTCCTTCGCGTGGTCGCGGGCCGCCTCCGTCTCGCCGAGCGCGAACATCACCTGCGCGGCCTGGACCGAGGCCTGGATGGACATCGCCGGCTCGGCGAGTTCCTCGGCCACGGCCAGCGCCCGCGTGATCGTGGTGCGCGCGAACAGCACCTCGCCGCGCGCCATCTCGGCGTCGGCCAGGCTCAGCAGCGACTGCCCGAGCCTGGGGCGGTCGCCCTCGGTCTCGAACAGCGCGCACGCCTGCTGCAGCAGCGCCACGCCCTCGCCCTGGCGCTCCCGCGGGCCGAGCGCCAGGACGGCACCGAAGGCCGTGAGGGCCAGGGCGCGCGGCAGCTGGGCAGCCTCCGCGGCCGCCCCGATCGCGGCCTCACCGCTCTCGCTCGCGGCCTCCAGCCGGCCCAGGGCGTGCTGTGACTCCGTGAGCCCGGCGAGGGCCAGCGCGAGGAGGTCCATGTCCCCCATGGCCTGCGCGTGGCCGGCGGCCTCCTGCCAGGCGCCGACGGCCTCCTCATGCAGGCTCAGCGTGGCGAGCACGCGCGCGAGGGCCAGGTTCGAGGCGGGCCGCTCGGGGCCCGAGGGAAGGCGTCCCCGGGCCTCTCGCAGGCACGTGAGCGCGGCCTGCAGGTCGCCGGCCTGCCGGTAGGCCTCGCCCAGCGTCGCGAGGTAGCTGCCTCGCAGCGGGTGCTCGGCGTCGAGCATCACGAGCGCCTCCTCGAGCACCTGGCGGGCCGTCTCGTGGCCGCCGAGCAGCAGCACGCGGCGGGCGGCCGTCAGGGCCTGCGGCACGGCGACGTCCGGCCGCTCGGCGCGCAGCGCGTGCAGCGCGGCGGTGAGGGGATCGAGCGCCAGGCGGCCCGATTGCAGGGCCTCGACGAGGGTGCGCTGGAGCGTCAGTTGGCGCTCGGGCGGCAGGGCGCGGGCATACATCGTGGCGTAGTCGGGGTGGGTGAACTGGTAGCTGCCCCCGGCTCGCGTCAGGATGCCCGCCCGGAGCAGGGCGTCGAGGCCAGTCGCGAAGGTCTCCAGCTCTGGCACCAGCGCCTCCAGGGCGGCTGGCCGGATGATCGGCGCGAGCAGCGCCGCCGCCCCGCCCACCGCCCACGCGTGGCCGTCCAGGGCGCTGCCGCGCCGCCACGCGAGGGCCCCCACGGTCTCCGGCCACTCGGGGGGTGGGGGGAGGTCGCAGAGGGCGCCGTTGATGCGGATCTCGCCAGCGTCACGCCAGAGCGCGAGCAGGGTTCGCACGAACCAGGGCTGCCCCGCCGCCGCCGCCGCGAGGGTCTGCAGCTCGGCCTCGCGGGCGGGCGGCGCCGGCAGCATCGCCCGGGCCAGCTCGAGCGCTTCGGCCTGGCTGAAGGGGGGGACGTCCAGCGTCGGCCAGCCCGGCTCGCCCGTGCGGCCCGGCTGGCCGGCCACAAGCCACAGCACGGGGGCTGCCGCGAGCCGTCGCACCACCTGCGCCAGCATCTCCCGGCTGGCCTCGTCCGCCTCGTCCCAGTCGTCCACGAGCACCACGAGCCCCTGTGGCGCCACCGCGCCCAGCAACTCCGTGAGCGCGCTGCCGAGCCGGCGCCGGAGCAGCTCGCCCCCGAGGGGGCCGTCCAGGCTCGCGCGGCCCTCCTCCTCGGGGCCTGTCCCCGGGGGCGGCGCCATCAGGGGGGCCAGCCGCAGGCGACACCGCTCCAGCAGGCCGGGGTGCCGCTCCTGGGCCAGCTGGGTGAGGCCTCGCAAGGCGTCCCGCCAGGGCGCCAGGGGCCAGGCGTACAGCCCGAGCCCCCGCAGGCGAACCACCGGGTAGCCCGCTCGCCCCGCCGCGGCGGCGGCCAGCGACAGCACCGTGGTCTTGCCCCAGCCCGGCGGGGCCTCCAGCCGATGCACCCCACCAGCCCCGCGCCCGAGCGCCCCGAGGAGCCGGTCGACCGCGTCCATCGCCACGACGCGCGGCTGCTGCGGGGGCACGAGCACGCACGCCTTGGGCTGGACCTTGAACGGGGCGCCGCGCTGCCGGTCCAGCTCGGCCAGGGCCGTGGCTGCGTCCGGGATGCGGTCCCCCGGAGCTCGGGCCAGCAGCCGACGCCCCAGGGCCGCCAGCGGGTCCGAGACGAGGTCGAGCAGGTCGAGCTCGCCCGGCAGCTCGCCCGTCAGCCAGAAGTGGATCAGCGCGCCCACCCCGTAAAGGTCTGCCCGGGCGTCGAGCGGCAGCCCTGCCTCCTGCTCGGGCGAGCGGTAGCCCACTGTGCCCGGGCGCCGGGCGGGCTGGCCCATCGGCGTCAGGCTGCCGTAGCCGACGAGGACGAGGCCGGCCTCCGTGCGCCGCAGGTGGGACGGCTCGAGCCCGGCGTGGACCCAGCCGTGCCGGTGCAGCGAGACGAGCGCCTCGAGCAGCTGCCGGGCGCAGGAGGCCACCTCAGCAGGCTGGACCAGGGTGGCCGGGGGCCCCTCGGCATACCCCATCGTGTAAAACGGGCGCTCGTCGAGCTGGGAGCCATCGGCGTAGAGGCGCACCAGCCGTGGCCCGCGGAGCTGGGCGACCCGCCAGGCCTCCAGCCGGAAGTCGTGGCGCGCCTCGGCATCGCCCGCCCGCTCGTCGGAGAGGCGCTTGAGCACCATCGGCGCGCCGTCCTGGTCCTGCACGAGGAGCATGTAGGGCCCGAGCGGCCGCACGGGCGTGAAGCGGTCTGCAGTGGGAGCCATCGGTCCCATTCTACCGCACCCGCGGGCGGGCCCGAGGTGACATGAGCCGGGCTTTGCGGCATCATGGACGGGCCCATGTCACGCCCCCGCCTCCAGCGCCTGCTCCTCACGGCCGTTGCCGCCGCCAGCCTGCTTGCCTCGCCGGCTGCGGCCCTCCCCCTGATGGCGGCCTCTCCCGAGGTGCCCCCCGCCCCGGTGGGCGTTCCGGGCTTCATGTGGGGCGTGACGCTCTCCGACTACCAGAACAGCGGCGCGCACCCGGCGATGGACTGGGCCGAGCTCGAGCGCTCCGGCCACCTGCCTGAGCGCAGCGGGCGCAGCGCGAACTTCCGGGGCCACATGGATGCCGACCTCGACCGCGCCCAGTCACTCGGCCTCAACGCCTTCCGCACGAGCATCGAGTGGAGCCGCCTCGAGCCCGAGGAGGGTCGCATCGACGCCCAGGAGGTGGCCCACCTGCACCGGCTCTTCGCGGGGCTGCGGCGACGTGGCATGACGCCGGTGGTGGCCCTGCACCACTTCGCCACCCCCTCCTGGGCGATGAAGGCCGACGGCGCTGGCCTCGAGGGCTGGGAGAGCCCGCGAATCGTCGAGCGGTACCGGCGCTACGTGGCCTTCGTGGCGAAGGAGTTCGGCGCGGAGCTGGACTGGTACATCACCTTCAACGAGCCCGCTACCTTGATCCTGGGGGCCTACACCCTCGGCTGGACCCTGCCGCGGCACATCGGGCCCGTCTCGACGGTGCGCGCGACGGCGAACGTGGTGGCGGCCCACGTGGCGGCTTACGAGGAGCTGCACCGCGCGGACCCGGGGGCCAGGGTCTCCATCGCCGAGTACAACGCCCTGTTCCCCGTCGCGGAGGGGGGCATCCACTACATGCCGAGCCAGCTGCTGACGCTGCTGCTGGACAAGGCGCGGGGCTGGGACGGGCAGCCGCGCGTGCGCCACCTCGATTACCTCGCGCTGCACTACTACGGCGCGGTCGATGCCGCGGCCGCTGCCTCCTTCCCGGTCCAGCCCTGGCGCTGGGGCGTGCGGCCCGAACAGCTCTCCCACATTCTGCGCGCCTACCACCAGGCCTTTCGGCTGCCCATCTTGCTGGCGGAGAACGGCCTTGCCACGGAGGATGGCCAGCCCCGGGCGGACGGGTGGACGCGCGAGGCCTACATGGTGGCCCACATCGACGAGCTCCTGAAGCTCAAGCGGGAGGGGCTGCCCGTCCTGGGCTACTTGCACTGGACGCTCACGGACAACTACGAGTGGGGCTCGTTCTCACCGCGCTTCGGCCTGTGGCGCGTCGAGATCCGGCGCGGCGATATGACGCGGCACGCGACGCCCGCCGTGGCCGTGTACCGGGAGATCATCCGCAATGGTGGGGTCACGCCCGGCCTGCGGCAGCGCCACCCGGCGCCCACCACCGTCTCGGTGGGGCGCTAGCGGGAGGCCTGCCAGCCCCCTACCGCCGGCCGAACGGGGTCTCGTAGATCCGGATGGCGTACGCGGGGCCGCCGTAGGTTGCGACGAGGCCGCAGTCGCGGCGCAGCCAGGCGGCCAGGTTCGGCATGTAGGCGACGCCGAACGGGTGGGAGCCCTCCCGGTAGGTCGAGAAGACGACGAAGCGGACGCCGGCGCGGCCGAGCCGGGCGATGAAGTCGCGCTCCTCGGCGGCCGTCGTGAGGTAGCCGTAGAACAGCTGGTCCTCCTTGACCGGGTTGTCCTGGCCCAGCATCAGGTAGAAGCTGGCCTCCATCGGGCCTGCCACCACGCGCTCGCCGGGGCGCAGCTCGCGACGCAGGTGGGCCAGCGTGGCGGCGAACGGCTCGGCAATCGCCACGGGGTTCCACACCCCGCCAGCGGGCCCCTCCACCCACCGGTGAGGCCCGCTGTAGGTCCGCCACACGTCCAGCCCATGGCGGGCCACCAGGCCAGCCAGGAGGGCGCCGAGCAAGGCCCCCCGCAGCCGTGAGGGCCCCTCGGCGGAGAGCAGCCTCGGCAGCCAGCGCGTCGCCAGCGCCACCCACAGGATCAGGGCGACGGGGGCCTGGTAAGGCGTGTAGTCGTTGAGCCCGTGCCCCAGCGTCCGGGCGGCCACCAGCAAGCTGTAGCCTGCGATCAGCGCCCACGCCCGGTGGCGTCCGGCGGCGTCGCGGCCGCGGGTGAGCTCGCCCCAGGCCACCAGGGCCACACAGGCGGCCAGCAGGAACGAGGGCGACATCCACGTCCGGTGTCCCACCGCCAGGACGTGCTCCAGCCTGGCCGGCGACACCGTCACGAGCCAGGCGCCCAGCGCCACCAGGCCCCACAGCAGCGCCGGCAGCCTCCAGGCTCCCTGCTGCTGCAGGCTGCCACGTGTGCTTCGGGCGATCGCCAGCAGCACCACGAGGGCCATCGAGAGCCACGCCATGTTGGCCCGCCAGGTGGCGGGGGTCCCCCTCCAGCGATCGCCTGAGCTCCAGAGGGCCATCAGCCGCGTGGGCCAGATGCTCTCCAGCACGGCCGCAGGCTCCGCGCGAGCCAGCACCCCGCACGCCACGGCACCCGCCGCCAGCGCGGCAGGGGCCGCGAGCGCCAGCACCTCTGGCCACGACGGCCACCGCCTCGAAGGCCACCCGCGCAGGACGAGGTGCCAGGCGACGAGGCCGGTGGCGGCGGCCCCGAACTCCAGCTTGGTCACGAGCGACAGCCCCCACGCCACGCCAGCCAGGACGAGCCAGCGGCGTCGGCCGGAGGCCTGGTGGCGCAGCAGCGCGAGCAGCACGGTCAGCCCGAGCCCCACGGCAATTGTCGCCGCGAAGCTGTAGGGCCACACGTAGCCGTGCAGGTCCCGCCCGAGCGCGAAGTGGCTCGTGAAGAGCAGCAGCACGGCCGCCGCATGCCGAGGCGAGAGCAGCTGCCGGGCCACGGCGTACAGCAGGCTGCCAATGGCCGCGAGCTGGACCCCGGAGGCGACGTAAAGCACCTCGAGACGCTCCCCGAACGCAGCCAGCAGGCCCGCCATGCCCCACGGCGCGGTGGGGCCGTACAGGTAGTAGAAGTCCCGGTAGATGGCCGCGCCGTGCAGCACCTGGAACGGCACGTAGAGCTCGCGGGCGGCGTCCGCCGTCAGCAGGGGCCACCGCGCCCACGTCGCGGCGAAGAAGCCGACGAGGCCGAGCAGGTACAGGCCGATCCAGAGGACGTCCTCGCGGGTGAGGCGGGCGCCCCCCGCAGTGCAAGGTGGGACCATCAGTGCAGCTATACCCGGTGGCTTCGTTTGGAAGCAGGGGCGGTGGGTACGATGAGGGGGCTTTGCTTGCGCCGGGCGCTGAACCCCGCGCCCAGAAAGGAACCTCCCTCCGTGCGTTCCCCCCGAACGGCCGCCCCCTCCTGGCGCGTGGTGCGTCCCAACGCCCCCGTGCCCGGTCCGCAGCCCGAGGCCGCTCCCGTGCCCCTGCACATTCTGCACGTGCCGCTTTCGCCCGGCCGCGCAGGAGGGAACCTGCCCCGCACGCTCTTCCAGGGCGTGGGGCCCATCCTGGTCGAGGTGCCGCTGGCGGACGAGGTCGTGGGCACGCCGGCCTTGCTCGGGTTCACGGCGCTCGGGCGGCGCTGATCGCCGCCGGACCCCCGGTTGCTGCCTGGGGCCCCGCGGGGGACGAGCCGGAAGCTGCCCCTGCCGCCCCCACCCTGATGCGGGCCAGGCAGCCTCGGCCTACAAAAAGGACGTCTGGGCTGTCCCCTGTTACCGGTCGGGCTGCGCAGCCAGGGCATCCAGCTGGGCCCGGACGGCCCGGATGTCCTGCCACATCAGCCACTTGGGGCTGCCGGGCGTCCTGGCGGGGTTCCGCAGCAGGTAGCTCGGGTGGAACACCGCCATGGCCGGGCGGCCGCGATGCGTCAGCCACTGGCCGCGCAGGCGCGTGATGCCCCGGGCCTCGCCCGTGCAAGCGCGAAGCGCCGTGGCGCCCAGGAAGACGAACACGGCCGGGTCCACCAGGCGGATCTGCTCCTCGAGGTAGGGCAGGCAGGCCGCCACCTCGTCCGGCTCTGGCACCCTGTTGCCCGGCGGGCGGCACTTCACGACGTTACAGATGAAGACGTCCCGCGCGGGGTCGAGGTCCACGGCGGCCAGGATCCGGTCGAGGAGCTGGCCGGCAGGGCCCACGAAGGGGCGCCCCTGCCGGTCTTCCAGCTCCCCAGGCCCCTCGCCGATCAGCATCAGGCGTGCTGTGGGGTTGCCCCGGTGGACGGCCGCGTGCGTGCGGGTGGCCCCCAGCCGGCAGCGTTGGCAGCGCTGGCAGTGCGGCACCAGCGCCTCGACATCCGGGTAGGTCCCCGCAGGAATCGGCACGTCCGGTGACGTGGGGATGGCCTCGAACGTGGCTCCCATGGCCTCAGTGTGGGCGGCCGCCACCCGCGAGGGTGACGGCGTGGGGCAGCACGGCAGCGATGGCCTCCAGGCACTCGCGGGCGCCGCGGGGGCTCCCCGGCAGGTTCACGATCAGCGTCTGCCCACGCAGCCCGGCCTGGGCCCGAGACAGGCTTGCCATTGGGGTCTTGGCCAGGCTGACCGCCCGCATCAGCTCCGGCAGGCCGGGGACGAGCCGATCGCAAACGGCGATCGTCGCCTCAGGCGTCACGTCCCGCGGGGCCACGCCCGTGCCCCCGGTGGTGAGCACCAGGTCGACGCCGGCCTCGTCCGCGAGCCGTCGCAGCGCGGCCTCGATGGCTGGGCGGTCGTCCGGCAGGATGGTGCGCTCGCGCACCGTCGCCCCCGGCCAGCCCTCGACCACGGCAGCGACCACCCGCCCGCTCTCGTCCTCGCGCGCCCCGCGCGTGTCACTCAGCGTCAGGATCGCGACGTCCATAAGCCTCGAGCTCCTCCAGCAGCATCACCTCGACGGCGTCCCCCGCCGCCCACTGGCCGGGGCCCTCGGGAAGCACCACGAGGGCGTTGCCCTCGGCAAGGCCCGTGAGCTGGTGGGACCCCTGTCGGGCCGAGAGCGTGGCCTGCAGGCCGGTCTCGCTCCACCGCACCGTGGCCCGCAGGAACTGCCGCCGGGGTGCCCGCTTCTCGTGGTCAGCCGCCAGCCGGGCCTGCATCGGGGGCCGGATCAGGTCGGTGTGGCCCGCCAGCCGGCGGATGGCCGGGCGCGCGAACAGCTCGAAGCCGACGAGGCTGCTGACGGGGTTGCCCGGCAGGCCAATCAGCGGGGTGTGGGCCCAGTGGCCGAAGGCGAGCGGCTTACCTGGCTGCATGTCGATGCGCCAGAAGGCGATGGCCCCCTGCGCCTCGAGCACCTGTCGGACCAGGTCGTGGTCTCCCACGGAGACGCCGCCCGTCGTGAGGATGAGGTCGGCCTCCGCGGCGCGGGTCAGCGCCGCCTCCAGCGCGGCGCGATCGTCGCGGACGATGCCCAGCTGCGCCGGCTCGCCTCCGGCCGCGCGCACGAGGGCCTCCAAGGCC
Organism: Candidatus Sericytochromatia bacterium; assembly: GCA_035285125.1. GTDB lineage: Bacteria > Cyanobacteriota > Sericytochromatia > S15B-MN24 > JAQBPE01 > JAYKHL01. The sequence continues at coordinate 66,953 of JAYKHR010000011.1, forward strand.
AGGGCGCTGCTGGCGCGGATCTGCCCGGGGCTCGGCCGCTCGTCCGGCCACACCAGCTCGTCTCCGGTGGCGACGAGGGCCACGCGCGGGCGCCGGTGGACCGCCACCCGCCCAACGCCCAGCGCGGCCAGCAGGGCCACGGCGCTGGGCTTGAGCACCGCGCCCGCGCCGAGGACCTCGTCGCCGACGCGCACGTCTTCCCCCGCTCGCCGGATGTTCTCGCCCGCCTCGGCAGGCTCTCGGACCCCCACGGCCTCCCCACGCTCGTCCGTGTCCTCGCGCATGACCACCGCCTCGGCGCCTGGCGGCACGGGGGCCCCCGTCATCACCCGCACGGCCGTGCCGGGGGCCAGCACCAGCCCCTCTGCCAGCCGGCCGGCCGGCACCTCCCCCACGACGCGCAGGGTGACGGGGGCTGCGGCTGAGGCGCCTCTCACGCACCCGACGCGCACGGCGTAGCCGTCCACCGCGGAGTTGTCGAAAGGCGGCAGCGCCTCGGGGGCCCTGAGGCTCTCTGCCAGCACCGCCCCCACCGCCTCGGTGAGGGCCACGGGGCGCGGGGGGAGCGCCGTCAGCGCCGCCAGGATCCGCGCGCGGGCATCATCGACCCGAAGCATCGCGGGGCGATGACGTCAGGGGCACGTCGGCGGAGGCGGGAGCGTCAGCGACCCGCCCGCCGCGTCGACCGTCAGGCGCCACGTCAGCACGACCCGCTCTCCCGTCTCCGGCGCGGTGACCGTCGCCTGCGCCGTGAAGGTGCCCGGGGTGCTCGGCGCCGTCCACCGCACGCGCGGACCGGATGCTGCCGACAGGGCGCCGTCAGAGGCGCTCCAGGTGATGCTCACGCCCTGGGCGCTGCTGGCCACGGCGAGGGTCTGCTGCAAGCCCGCCGCCTCTGCCGACGTGTCCTCGGCCACCAGCTGGCGCGCCAGGCAGGAGGTGCTCTCAGCGGCACTGCTCCCGTTGAGCACGTCACCCTTCCCCCTGGGGCTCAGCGAGCCGGCGTCGGGGCCGATCAGGCCGCTGGTGGGCTTGAGCGAGCCGGCGTCAGGGCCGATCAGGCCGCTGGTGGGCTCGAGCGAGCCGGCGTCAGGGCCGATCAGGCCATTGGTGGGTTTGAACGAGCCGGCATCGGGTCCGATTAGGCCGTTGCTCGGCTTGAACGACCCAGCGTCGGGGCCGATCAGCGCGCCGCCATCGAGGCGCGTCAGGCTCTCGCTTCCAGGGACGGCGGCACCCTGGCGGGCGGGGCTGCTGGGCACACCCCGGCAGCCAGCCAGGAGCGCGACGCCGACGAACAGTGACACGAGACGCAGCAAAATGGCCCCTCCAGGTGGTTCTCTCCTCATCATACCACCCCCTGTGAGCTTCGTCACTTTTCATCGAACGGATGTTCGGCTATTCTGATCGAACAAACGTTCCAGCTTGCCAGGAGGAGTGCCCGATGTTCTCGTCGTTCTCACCGAGGGAGGTCGTTCCCGCCCGCGCTTCGCGTCACATGCCCTGGGAGGCCTGGGCCCAGCGGCTGGCCAGCGTGGTTGCCACCAGCTGCCGCAACCTGCGGCGGCGAGGCCGGTGGGCGCGCAGGGTCACCGTGACCCTGGTCGATGCCGATGGCTGCCAGCACCACTGCAGCACGCTGCTTCCGCGCGCCACGGACGTGCAGGCCGACATCTTGCCTGCGGCCCTCGGCCTGCTGCGGCTGCTGATCGGGGCGCGCGGCCCCGGTGAGGTGCGGCTCATCGTCGGCCTGGGCCTGCTCTCCAGGCCCAGCGGCCGGCGCCCGGGCCTGCTCACCTTGCTTCGCCGGCCAACAAGGCCTCGGGTGATGCCGGGCCGGCTGCCTGGGTCTCGCCCTCACCCCACGCCGTCAACGGCAGCCGCACGTGGAACGTGGCGCCTGCTCCAGGCTCACTGACGACGCCGAACGCCCCCCCGGCCTGGGTGACCAGGGCAAAGACGTTCGACAGGCCCACGCCCGTGCCGTCCACGCGAGGCTCGCTCCGGCCGATCGCGGCCTGGGCCTCCAGCGTGAGGCCCGGCCCGGTGTCTGCGACGTAAAAGGTCACCCAGCCGTCGGACACGGCCGCCCACATGCGGATGTGCGTGGCGGGGGGCGTGTGCTGGTGGGCGTTGCGCACCAGGTTGCCGAGGATCTGGTCCAGCTCGACGCCGGAGACCCTCAGCCGCCACGGCCCCTCAGGGGCGGTGACCTCCAGGACCTGGCCGCGCGTGGCCAGGATCGGCTCGAAGGTGGACGCCAGCGACTCGAAGACGGGGCCGATGGCCGTGCCCCCCGGGTGGCCAGGTTGCCGGTTGGCGATCCACACGAGCTTCTCGCTCAGGAACGTCGAGATGAACGTCAGCTGGCGGTCCAGCGCGGCCAGCAGCGCCTGCACGGGGGGCGAGCTCCGGGTGATGGACTCGATCTCCTCCGCGATCAGCTGCAACGCCTGGGTCGCGTTGCGCAGGTCGTGGACGATCTGCCGCACGAGGGCGCTCTGCTCCCGGGCGACGGTGGTGTGGTGGGCGGCCTCCGTCTGGCTGCGGGCGAGCGCGTCGAGCGTTCTCACCAGCTCCTGCGTCTGCTCCCGCGACTCCAGCGTCAGCCGCCGCTCGCGCCCCAGCGATTGCTCCAGCAACAGGATGATCATGCCCATCCCGATCGTCACGGTCAGCAGGGCCGAACTCACCTGCATCGGAGCAACCCAGTGGAGGTGGCTGTGGATGACGTAGGGATAGACCACGGCCTCCAGCACCCACACCACGGCCCCAACGGCCACGATGCGCCCTCCGAGCACGCCCGAGGTGAGCACCGTCGGCCAGAACGCCCAGACCAGCAAGGCCGAGGAGGCGGCATAGCCCACGAACCCTGGCAGGAACACGAGGGCGTCAGGTCCCAGCCCGGCGAAGGTCAGGACCCCGGCGGTTGCCGTGAGGCCGCCCCAGCCAGCGAGCCGCCAGGCCGGTGACAGCGGCACCCCCCGGTACGCCAGCCCGGCCTCCGCAACCGCCAAGCTGCCTGCCGCCATGCACGCCACGACGAGCAGTCTCCCCACGGCGCTGCCCGGCCAGGCCGCCACGGCGGCCCCGAGCAACACGGCCCCACAGCGCCAGGCCTGGCCGATCACCCACGCCCGGAAGAAGGGCTTCGGGAACCGAGACAGCACGAGGGCCGACAAGCCCGTGACCACCAGCAACGCCAGGGAATCCGACACCAGCGCGGGCACCAACCAGTAAGTCTCGCTCACGCCACCCTCCAGGCTGCCATGCCGCCATTCTAGCAGGGGCCCCGGGCAGGGACGTGACGAAACGCGCAGACAGAACGTGGTCGCCAGCTGGAAACTGAGGGAGACAGAACGTGTAGCGAGGGCCACAGCATGCTTTCCACCATCTTCACGGGCGCCGTCACCCTCCTGCTGGCGGTGGGCGCACCCCCTGCGGACGCCGCGCCTGCCGTCCCCCTCGGGGCCAGCGAGCGGTCTCAGGCCGCTGACTGGCACGCCCCGCTGGTGGGCGAGCTTCGGGCCCGCGGGGCCCGGGCCGCCGCCCGCAAGCAGCGGGCCAAGGAGCGCCGGCTGATCGGCACCGGCGAGGCCGTGGGCAGCCGCCCGGTGGCCCTGCAGTGAGCCGGCGTCGCCTCTCCGGAGCGCCCGCTCCCTTCTACCGGCCGATCACGGCCCTGCCGCTGCGTCGCTCCCGCCGCCGCACGGGCCTGCCCCCCCGGCGTCCGGGCCCGGCGGGCGCCTGACGGCCTCCTCCAGCCAGGGGCGCCAGGCCTCTGACAGCACGCGCCACGCCAGCCGGGTTTCGGCGAACGCCAGCCCCGCCCCGGCCAGGCGGGCCCTGGCAGCCTCGTCGCGCACGAGGTCCGCGACGGCTGTGGCGAACGCGCCGGCGTCTCCCGGTGGCACGAGCCGCATGACGTCAGGGCGATCCCACGTCGGGTCGGTGTAGGGGCCTCGGGTCGACACCACCGCGAGGCCGCAGGCCAGCGCGTTGGTGAGGGAGCTGCGGCGCCCCGAGGCGCCGTCCAGGAACGGCAGGAGGGCCATGTCCGCCGCGGAGAGCGCCTCCCGGGCGTCCCGCTCCGCCAGCTGGCCGAGCGCCAGCACCCGCGGGTGGGCCACGGGGGCCGTGCCGCCGATGCACACCAGTCGCCCGGCCAGCCCCTCGGCGTCGAGCCTTGCCAGCGCTGCCTCGAGGGCTGCGCGATCCTTGCTCGGGTGGGGGCCGCCCTGGAACACCAGCACGACCTCGTCCGCGCGCCAGCCGTGCGCGCGGCGCCAGCCGGCGCGGTCCACGCCTGCGAGGGGCGGGAGGTTGGGGCCCACGGGCAGGGTCGCGAAGCGGGCCGCAAGGGCGGGGAACCTGCGCCGCATCGCGGCCTCGCGGGCGGCCACGGTGAACACCACGCGCCGGCTGGCGTGCAGGAGCGGCCAGAGCGCCAGCCGCTGCACGAGCCCGGCCGGCAGGTGGCGCACGCCCTCGTGCCAGCCGAAGTGGAGCTCATGGGCCGTGGTCAGGAGGGGCCACCCCCGCTGCGCGATGGCGCGGGCTGCGAGCGCGATGCCGAGGCTGAAGCCCCGGCGCTCGTAGAGCTGGGGGACGTACTGGAGGACCACGAGGTCGGGGGCCACGGCCTCGAGGGCGGCGGGCAGGTGGTGAACCGCGCGGAGCCCCCAGGCCTCGCAAGGGGCTGCGAGGCTGAAGCCGGCTGGGGCAGCCCCCGGCCCCGTGATGGCGACGACCTCGTGGCCGAGGTGGGTGGCGACCGCCTCTGCCCAGCGCGCCGCGTGGTCGGCCACGCCGCCAGGGTGGGGCGGCAACGCGGGACACACGAGCGCGATCCGCAGGGCGCTCACGCGTCCCCCAGCCAGCCCGGGAGCCCCTCGTCCGGGCCCGCGCCTTGGCTCGCCACCAGGCTCTCCAGCAGCTGCCTGAAGCGGTACGCGAGGGCCTCGTGCGCGAACTGCTGCACCACCTCCCGTCGCCCGCGCTCTCGCAGGCGCAGCACCAGCTCGGGGTCCGTCTGCAGCTGCGCCATGGCCCGGGCGAGCGGCTCGGCCTGCCCCTCCGGAACGACCAACCCGCCGCCCACGCGGCCTATGAGGTGCGGGATTTCCCCGCTGTCCGAGCCGATGACCGGGGTCCCGCAGGCCGCCGCCTCGATGATCACCCGGCCGAACTGCTCCTTCCAGCCAGGCCGCGTCAGGGAGGGCAGCACGAGCGCGTCCAGGGCGCTCAGGTAGCGGGGCACCTCCCGGTGGGGCACCACGGGCAGCCACCGGACCCGGCCGGCCAGCGGCGGGGCCGCGAGGCGCCGCTGCAGCTCGTCGCGCAGCGGGCCGTCCCCGAGCACCACCAGCGTGGCGTCGCTCTCGGGGTGCAGCCGGGCGAAGGCGTCGAGCAACACGCGCAGCCCCTTCTCCTCGACGAGGCGCCCCACGTACCCAAAGGCAAAGGAGGGCGAGCCCCAGGCCGCCCGGAGGTCCCCTGCCTCCAGCGGCTGGTGGAGGTCCGGGTCCAGCCCGTAGGGCATGTAGGCCATCCGCCCGCGGTAGCCCTTGGCCCGCAGCACCTGTCCGGCCTCGGCGTTGATCAGGTTGGCGCAGGCGGCCTGCCCCAGCACGAACCGCTCGGCCTGCCGGAACGGCCAGGGGAGGTGCTTGGCGAGGTTCTGGTTGTTCCGGAACAGGAACGGCCGCCGCACGGACAGGCGGTTGGCGAGCGCGGCCTGGAAGGTCGAGAGCGCGTAGGACTCGTTCTCGCAGTACACAACGTCCGGCTGAAACAGGTAGAGCCAGCGCCGCAGGTCCGTGCGGTAGGTGTGCAGGGGCACGCTGCCGGAGCCCCGGACGGGGACAGGCTGCACCATCGCGTGCAGGCCGTCCCACCGCCCCGGGCGCAGCACCTGGCCTGAGAGGTCGTCGCGCCAGGCCTCGGGCACGATCAGCTGCAGCACCACGCCCTGCGCCTCCAGCGCCGCGAACAGCTGCTGGTTGGTGTCGACGACGCAGGAATGGGACAGGACGCTGAGGCGCATGCGGCTGCCCCGTTATACCACCCCAGGCGGGGCCTTCGATCGTGCCGCTCGGGCCCCGCGTGTCGTAGAATGGAAGCAGGCGTGGGCCGAGGCCCTGCCGTGTCCCCCTGCCCCAGCCTGCCCCGGGGAGCCCGTGTCAGCCCTCATCCCTCGCATCGAGCCCGTGGTCTTCAACCGGCCGTCCTCGCTCGCCCTCTCGGTGATCGTGGCCTTGCCGGTGCTCGGGCCTGCGCTCGGGCGGCTGCTGCACGCCCTGCGGGAGGCGCGCATCACGCTGCCCTACGAGGTCGTGGTGGTGGTGGCCTGCGAGGACGGCGCCGCGTTGGCGAGCGTTCGGGCCGAGTTTCCCCTCGTCTTGCTGTACCGGGCCCAACCTGGCACGGAGCTCGGGGCGCTGTACGACCTCGGCGTGCGCGCGGCCGGCGGCCGGCACCTGCTGCTGATGGACGGCACCGTCGTGCCGTCTGCCGCCACCATCACGGAGCTGCATCGCTTCGCGGAGGGGGGGCAGTTCATCGGCGCCGTGGTGCCCCGCTACCTGCGGCTCGATGGCTCCGATGCCCCGTCGACTCGGGCCTTCCCCGCCCCGCTCGCGGCCCTGCTGGGGGCGCTACAGCCCGCCGCAAGGCTGCAATATGCCTTCAACCGCCTCGTCACCACGCCGCGCGAGGTCGATGCGGCGGAGGGCGGCTGCGTGCTGGTGCGCCGCGCTGCGGTGCTGGATGTGGGGGGGCTTGCCGCCGGCTACCCGCCCGGCGGCGAGGTGTGGGACTGGTGTAAGCGCGCGCGGATGAAGGGTTGGGCCATCTTCTTGCACCCCGGCACGCACGTGAGCCTGACGCAGCCATCCGACCCTGAAGCGGGGCTGGAGGTGCGAGGCAGCATCCGCCGCTTCGTCTACCGGTTCCATGGTTGGTTGCTGGCCGCGCCGATCGCCCTGCTGATGCTGCCGACCGACGTGCGCGATCGGCACCGCCGCCGCCGCCGGGCGCGGCTGGCGCGGATCAGCTTGCAGGCCAAGGCATGAGGCGCGCCGCCTTGCCAGCCGGCACCACGGGGGCCACGGCCTCCACGAGCTGAGCACGGCCCTCGGCCGGCGTCAGGGGGGTGCGGGCGTACCCCGTGCGGGAGATCCAGTGCTCCCAGCCTTCCAGCGCCCGGGTCTGGGCGCCGCGCTCCGTGACGATGTCCTCGCTGAACACGATCAGGCGAGCCTCGAGCAGCTTGGCTGCCCGCGCCAGGTCCCTGGCCGCCCAGTCGGCGTGGAGCATCTGGTCGAGGCGGATGCGCCCCTGCGCCCCGATCCGGGCGAGCAGCCACTTGCTCTCGGGGCTGAGCTTGGCCTGCTGCCAGGGCTCCCCGGCCATCGCCACAGCCAGCAGGGCAGGCCACAGGCGCTCCTGAACGTAGGTGAGCTTGCCGCCCACCAGCTTGACGATCATCACGTCGGGGCGCCGCTGCAACTCGTCAGCCAGCGCATAGATGGTCTTGCCCGCAGGGTGCCCCCACCACGAGCCGCGGATCGGCTCGCCGGCCACCAGGGTGGCCAGGCAGGGCAAGGCTGGGTCAGCCACGAGCAGCCAGCCCTGCTCGGTGAGCGTGTTGTATGCCTGGTCGATGAGCGAACGGGTCACCACGGTCAAACCTCGTGTCAATAGAGGGATTCAAACACGAAGCCGCGCATTTCGCTACCGTGGGGCACGCGCGGCGGCCCCGCTGGCTTGCTGAGAACCTCGCGCCGCTCGCGGCCCTGCGCGGTCCTGCGCGGCGATGCGCTGCGTCGCCCCCGCCCGGTTGCCCGCGGCCGATCGTCAGGCCAGCGCCTCATCGTAGACGCCCCGAAGCGCCGCCTGGCAGGCCCCGATCTCGTGTTGCGTCAGGAAGGCGTTCCGGCCAGCTGCGCCGAGGCGGGCGCGCAGCGTGGCGTCCTCCAGCAAGCGGGCCATGGCCGCGGCCAGCTGCGCCGGGTCGTCGGGCGGCACCAGCAGGCCCGTGACCTCGTCCTCCACAAGCTCCTGCAGGGCCGAGATGCGAGTCGCGATCACGGGGAGGCCGAAGCCCATCGCCTCCACCGCGGCCATCCCGTAGCCCTCGGCGCGGGAGGGCAGCACGAAGACGTCCGTGGCGGGGTAGATGTCGCGGTAGATGGCCTCGCGAGACAGCTGAGGGTGGATCGTGACGCCTGCGGGGTCGATCCCGAGGTCCTCGGGGGCCACGGCGCTCACCAGCGTGAGGCGGGCCTCCGGGTGGCTGCGGCGCACGCGGTCGAAGGCCTCGAGCAACGCGCGGCCCCCTTTGCGCCACAGCTGGTGTCCCACCAGCGTGAAGCGGCACACACACGGGTCCCGACCCGCCCCGAGCACCTCGTCCGCCGGGGCGTCGAGGCCGATGCGGATCACCCGGAGCTTGGCCTCCGGCACGCCTGCGGCGCGGTGCAGCGCCCATGCATACCGGGAAGGCACCACCACGGCAGCGGCCTCCCGCGTGCTGTAGAGGTCGTGCAGCACGCCGAGGCGGCGCAACAGCCACGTGTCCCGTCGCGCGAGCCGGGCGTGAAGGTCGGGCGGCAAGTGGTAGTAGTTCGCGATCAGGTCCGTGTTGCCCGTGCCGACGTGAAGCACGACAGGGGGACGCCCCCTGGCCGGGCCGAGCTGGACGGGGTAGTCCCAGGCGTGGACGAGGTCGAAACCGTGGCCTGGCCGCAGCCCGAGCCACTGGATGTCCTCGTCGGGGCGGTCCGGCAGGAGTTTCCCCAGCAGCCTGTAGGGCAGCGGCGGCAGGGGACCCCATGCGTAAGGCACGCCCGCAGGCGGGCGCGAGTGCATCACGAGCGAGGCGAGCCAGGCCCGCCCCCAGTGCGCCCGGCAGATCCGGCCCTGCTCCAATGCCGCCGCATGGTGTGTGTAGCGCACGCCCGCAGGGGGGTGCGCCAGCAGGAGGCGGGTGACGATGTCGTCACCACAGACCTGCGGGCGCGCCCGGTCCGGGCCTACGAGCAGGACCTCCACGGCTCAGGCCGTGCCAGCCTCCGAGGCCTCCTCGTCGGCGGCCTTCTTCTTGGCCACGAAGCTGGTGTGGCCGCACTCCTTCACGGAGCACTTGAGGTAGGTGCGGCCCGTCTTCATCCGCTTGAGCACCATGACGCTCTGGCACTTCTCGCACCGCTGCTCCGTGGGCAGGTCCCACGTCGTGAAGTTGCAGTCGGGCCAGCGCTGGCAGCCGTAGAACGTCTTGCCCATCCGGGAACGCTTCTCGATCACGTCGCCTTCCGTGCACGTGGGGCACTTCATGCCGATCTTCTTGAAGTACGGCTTCTTGCTCGTGCACTCGGGGTAGCCGGAGCAGGCCAGGAAGTCACCGTAGCGTCCGCTCTTGATGACGTACTCCTTGCCGCAGACCTCGCACATCTCCCCTGACGGGATGGAAATGGCCTCCATCTCGGCCGTCGCCTTCTTCAGCGTCTCCTTGAACGGGGTGTAGAACTTGTCGATCAGTGTCTGCCAGGGCTCTCCGCCCGCCTCGACGCCGTCGAGCTTCGACTCCATCTCTGCCGTGAACTTCACGTCGACGATGTCCGGGAAGTGCTGCACCAGCTGCGAGTTGACGGCGAGCCCGAGGTCGGTGGGCTGCAGGGCCCGGCCCTCCTTCACCACGTAGCCTCGGTCCTGGATGGTGGCGATGGTCGGCGCGTAAGTCGACGGCCGGCCGATGCCCTCCGCCTCCATCGCCTTGACGAGGCTCGCCTCGGTGAAGCGCGGCGGCGGCTGCGTGAAGTGCTGGCGGGGCAGGACGTCCTTCAGGGCGAGCGCCTCCCCCTCGACCAGGTCGGGCAGCTTGCTCACGGGCGCGGCCTCCGGCGGGGCCTCCTCGTCCTCCGAGAGCTCCTCGTAGACCTTCTGGTAGCCCGCGAAGACCACCTTGGTGTCCGACACGCGGAGCGTGCCCTCGCCCGCCTCGATGTCGATCGAGAGCGTGGACAGCTGGGCGTTGGCCATCTGCGAGGCCATGAATCGCTGCCAGATCAGGCTGTAGAGCTTCCACTGCTCAGGCCGCAGCACCTTCTTCATCGACTCCGGCGTGCGCGTGACGCTGGTCGGCCGGATGGCTTCGTGGGCGTCCTGGGCCCCCTTCTTCGTCTTGAAGGCCCGCTTCTCAGTGGGCACGTAATCGGCCCCCCAGGTGGCCTTCACCCAGGCCTCGGCCTCCTCCTGCGCCTCCTTGGCGACGCGCGTGGAGTCCGTTCGCATGTAGGTGATGAGGCCCACGGGGCCCTCGGCCCCGAGCTCGATGCCCTCGTACAGCTGCTGGGCCAGCGCCATCGTGCGCTTCACGGTGAAGCCGAAGCGGCGGCTGCCTTCCTGCTGCAGCGTGGAGGTGATGAACGGTGGGGCGGGCTGCCGCTTGCTCTCGCGCGTCGCGATCTTGGCGACCTTCGGGGTGCTGGCCTCGAGGGCGGCGACGATCTGCTGGGCCAGCTTGCCGTCCCCGATGACGAGTTCCTTGCCCTTGTCTGCAACCTTCTCGCCCTCGGCGGCAGGCTCCTTGGCGCCTCCCCCGATGCGCTTGCCTTGCCAGCGCACAAGCTCCGTGGCGAAGGCGGCCTTGCCCTTCTTGAGCTCGACGCCGATCGACCAGTATTCCTGCGGGACGAAGGCCAGCACCTCGCGCTCGCGGTCGCAGATCAGGCGCACGGCGACGGACTGCACCCGTCCGGCCGACAGCCCGCGCTTCACCTTGACCCACAGCAGCGGGGAGATCTTGTAGCCCACGAGGCGGTCGAGCACGCGCCGGGCCTGCTGGGCGTCCACGCGCGGCTGGTCGATGTCACGGGGCTTCTTGATGGCCCGCTCGATGGCGTCCCGGGTGATCTCGTTGAACTCGATGCGCTTGACCTTGGCACCCTTCTCGGCCGCCGTGTCGGCCAGGATGTTCGCCAGGTGCCACGCGATGGCCTCGCCCTCGCGGTCCGGGTCAGGCGCCAGGTAGATGGTCTTGGCCTTCTCGGCCGCCTCGCAGAGCTCCTTGACCTTGTCGAGCTTGTCCGGCAGCACCTCGTACTTGGGCGCGTAGTTCTTGCGGACGTCGACGCCGATGCCCTTCTTGGGCAGGTCCCGAACGTGGCCGGCCGAGGCCTTCACGGAGAAGTCCTTGCCGAGGATCTTCTCGATGGTCTTCGCCTTGGCGGGAGACTCCACAATCACGAGGTTTTTGGCCATGGCGCCCTCACTCAGGCCCGGCCACGTTGCCAGGCAATGGCGCGGGTCGCTCGGGACCCGTCGCGAGACTGGTATACCACAATCGTGCCAGGCGGGTTGGTGACATAAGACCCAACCCGGGCCCACGGGGCTCAGGACGCGCTGGGGGGGGCGTCGCCGGGAGGCGCTTCAGGGGCCTGCGCCTGCTGCTCGGGCGGCGCGGCCTCGCCTGGCGGGGAGACCTGTCCGGCGGCTGCTGCCTGGAGGGCCTCCAGGGCGCCGGGGCGCTCGGTCTTGTGCGCGCGCAGGGCGATGAACAGCAACGTGCCCACCGTGAACAGGAAGCCGATCAGGGGGCCGAGCAGCGGTCCCAGGCTTTGCGTGGCGTACCCCACGAGTGCGTCCCTCCAGCGTCCTTGCAGCCGCGCCAGTATAGCACGCGTCGGCCGGGGGAGGCTGTCAGCCCTCGCCGGGAGACGGGACCACCACGCGCAGCGCCTGCGGCACGATCTCGACAACCACGGGCGACTGGCCGGCGTGGTCGCCATCCAGCTGGTAGGGAATGGGGCGCGAGGCGTGGAACTCGATGCGGGTGGCCCGGAAGAACTCGACGTCGCCGACGGTGTGAAGCTTGCCCAGGAAGGTCAGCAGGCCGTGGAACAGCGCCCTGTACCACCTGCCGGAGCGGATCACCACGGCGTCGAGGACGCCATCCGCGACGTCGGCCGGGGGCGGCGGGGCCCGGTCCGGCGTGCCGCCCGCGGCGAGCGGGACCAGCTCCCGCACGGCGGAGTAAGACTCGGAGCCCAGCCCCACGAGGCGTCGCAGCTGCCTGAAGATCCAGGGGGCCTGCGGTTGCGGGGCGTCTCCGTAGAACTGCAGGCGCCCGCCGGCGTACAGCCCGCTGTTGCTGATGACGGTGATGTAGACCAGGCGTCGCAGCCGCCGCGTGCGACGCCCGTCCGAGATGAGGAGCTTGGCGCGCACCGCCTTGTGGTGGGTGTAGGACCGGAACGCCGCCACCCAGTAGGCCAGCGGTCCCGTCCAGGCCTTGAGCTCCGGCAGCAGGTTGAGCGTGGCCTGGGCGTCGTAGCCGATGCCGATCATGATGGTGAAGAAGCGCCCGTTGGCCCGCCCGAGGTCGATCGTGCGCGGTGTCCCCCGGGCGAGGGCGTCGACGGCGGCCATCGGCTCCATCGGCAGGCCGAGCTCGAGGGCCAGGATGTTGATGGTGCCCGTGGGGATGATGCCCAGCGGCACGGATTGCCCGGCCAGGGCTTGCACGACCTCGTTGATGGTGCCGTCACCGCCCATGGCGACGACCATGTCGGCGCCGGACGCCAGCGCCAGCCTCGCGGCCTCGGTGCCGTCCCCCGCCTGCTGGGTGGCGATCCCCCCGCAGCGCCAGCCCGCCGCGGCGAAGCGCTCGCGCACGGCCTCGAGCTCGACGCGGACCTTGCCGGGGCCAGAGCCGGCCACCGGGTTATAGATGACGACGGCCAGCCGCCCCGTTCGAGGCTCAGACCCGAGGTCGAGCGTCAGCGTCGAAGGCGCTGACGCCGTCACCACGAACTCCGCCATCAGGCGGGGACGCCCGCGCCCTGGGTCTTTCGGGCCACCAGGGCCTGGAGGCGCGAGAGCAGGTTGGCGGCCGTCATCCCGTAGTGCACCAGCAGGGCCTCTGGCGTGCCGCTCTCGCCGTAGCGATCCTCGACGCCGACGAACTCGATGGGCACCGGGTAGCGCCGCGCCACGGCCTGGGCCACCATCGCGCCGAGGCCGCCCGTCGTGAGGTGCTCCTCGGCGACGAGCAGGGCCCCGGAAGTCCGCGCGGCGCGCTCGACGGCGGCCTCGTCGAGGGGCTTGACGCTGTAGCAGTCAAGGACGCCGACGGACAGGCCTGCCTCAGCGGCCAGGTCCGCGGCCTGCAGCGCCTCGAAGACCAGCAGCCCGTTGGCCACGATCGTGACGTCACGGCCCTCTTGCAGGAGCTTGGAGCCCCCCAAGGGGAACTCGGCCTCGGGGCCGTACACCACGGGCGCCTTCGGGCGCCCGGTGCGCATGAACACGGGCCCGTCGTGGGCCGCGATCGCCAGCGTCAGCGCCCGGGTGGCCGCCCCGTCCGCCGGCACCAGCACCTGGAAGTTCGGCAGGGCGCAGGCCAGCGCCACGTCCTCCACCGCCATCTGCGAGGCGCCGTCTTCACCGAGCGAGATGCCGCCGTGGGAGCCCACGAACTTGGCGTTGACGCGCGGGTTGGCGACGCCCATGCGCAGCTGGTCGAAGGTCTTGCACATCAGGAACGAGGCGAAGGAGTGCGCGAAGGGGATGAGCCCGGTGGTGGCGAGGCCCGCTGCCATGCTGACCATGTTCGCCTCGGCGATCCCCACGTTGAGGAACCGGTCCGGGAACTTCTTCGCGAAGCCCCCGCTCTTGGTCGACTTGCTCAGGTCGGCGTCCAGCACGACCACCCGCACGTCCTGCGTGCCGAGCTCCACGAGCGCCTCGCCGTAGGCGTCGCGCGTGGCCGCGCCCATCTTCCGTTCACGAACCGCCATCTCGGGCCTCCTCGTCTCGACGCGCCGCTCAGGCGCCAGCTGCCGCCAGCTCGGCGAGCGCCCGCTCGGCCTGCTCACGGCTTGGTGCGGCGCCATGCCACTCGTTGTTGTGCTCCATGAAGGACACGCCCTTCCCCTTGACCGTCCGGGCCAGCACCGCGGTGGGCCGGTCCGCCGTGGCGCCCGCCTCGCGGTAGGCTGCGAGGATCGCGTCGAAGTCGTGGCCGTCGATGTCGATGACGTGCCAGCCGAAGGCCCGCCACTTGTCGGCGAGGGGCTCCAGCGTCAGGATCCGGTCCGTGGAGTCGTCGAGCTGCTGGCCATTGACGTCCACGATCGCCGTGAGGTTGGACGTGCCCCGGGCACCCGCGTACATCGCGGCCTCCCAGACCTGCCCCTCGTCGAGCTCACCGTCGCCCATCAGCACCCACACGCGGGCCCCTGAGCCGCCGATCCGGGCACCCTCGGCCATCCCCAGGCCCAGCGACAGCCCCTGACCCAGGGAGCCCGTCGAGGCCTCGACGCCGGCCAGCTTGCCGAGCTCGGGGTGGCCCTGCAGTGGGCTTCCCAGCCGGCGCAGCGTGGGGAACAGCGCGCGATCGAAGTAGCCGAGATCGCCGAGCACGGCGTAGAGAGCCGGGCAGGCGTGCCCCTTGCTCAGGATGAAGCGGTCGCGTTCCGCCCAGGTGGGGTTGGCGGGGTCGTGGCGCAGGACGGCGTAGTAGAGCGTGGTGATGAGGTCAATCGCCGACAGCGAGCCACCGGGGTGGCCCGAGGCGGCGGCGGTGATCATCTCGATCACGTCTGCTCGCAGCCGCCAGGCGATGCGACGAAGCTCGGCGGGAGACTCGGTGCGCGGGGCGTGGGGCGTCATGGCGACCTCTCGGACTCGGCGGCGGACGGCCCTTATGCTACCACAACGGCTACCCCCGAGGCGGCCCCGCACGCTCCGCGACGAGGGCCTCGTAGAGGGCCTCCGTCTCCACCGCGATGCGCTCCCACGACACCGTGGCGGCCTTGGCCCGGGCGGCGCGGCCGAGCGCCTCCGCCCGCCGCGCGTCCCCCAGCACCTCGCCGAGCGCGCGCGCAAAGCCCGCGACGTCCGTGGGGTCGTCCACGAGCAAGCCGTCCACCCCGTCCGCGATCACCTCCGCGGCCCCCGCCACGCGCGTCGTGATCACGGGCAACCCCGCCGCCATCGCCTCCGTCACGACGATCCCGAAAGGCTCGTAGCGCGTCGGGAACACGAAGGCGTCGGCGGCGGCGAAGTAGGGGCGGGTGTCGGGCACGAAGCCCGTGAAAAGCAGCCGGTCGGCCACGCCCAGGCGCGCCGCGTGGGCCCGGAAGGTCTCGTACTCGCCGCGCCCCACCACCAGGAGCCAGGCGTTGGGGGGGGCGGCGGCCGCGAACGCGGCGAGCGCGACGGCCAGCCCCTTGCGGTGGAAGTCCCCGACGTAGAGCACCACGGGGCTGGCTGCCGGCAGCCCGAGCGCCTCGCGCGTCGGCGCGCGCAGCGGGGCGAGCGCCTCCGCCGAGAACTCCGTCGGCTCGACGCCGTTGGGGATGACGGCCACGGCGTCGCGTGGCACGCCGTACCACCGCACGAGCTCCTCGCGCACACCGGCGGACACGGCGATCAGCCGCTTGCCCCGGCGCGGCCGAAAGGCAGGGGCCTCGAACAGGTCGGCGACGCGCCAGTACAGATGGTGGTACAGGTGACGCAGCCGGCTGCCGGGCAGCAGCGGGGGCTGGCCGGCGCGGCGGGCCCGGCGATCGTCGGCGGCGAGCCGGGCCAGCTCTGCGCCCCAGGGCCGCTGGCAGAACTGCGCCGTCACCACGTCGCGCCGGGCGCAGCACCCCCCGATGGTGTGCACGACGTCATAGGGCTCCCGCCCGATGGCCCGCGAGGCCCGCCACCAGAAGGTCAGCAGGCGCCACAGGTTCACGCCGAGGTGCGCCGGCACCGGGTGGTGGGTCACGCCGGGCACGGGCTGAAACAGGTGGCTGTAGACGTGCACCTCGTGGCGCGCCGCAAGCCGCCTCGCCAGCTCCAGCATGTAACGCCCGTGGCCGCTTTCGCGGATCACCTCCGCGCAGACCAGGGCGACCTTCAAAAGCCCAGCTCCGCCTCGACCTGGGTGGTATCGACGCGCTCGACGCCGCGGCCCTCCACGTAGGCCACCCAGCGCCGGTAGTCGAGCAGCCACTCGCCCGCGACGTAGGCGAGCTGGGTGCCCACGGGCACGCGCCAGCCGTGCGCCAGGGCGATGCCGAGCACGCGCCGCAACCGCCGCACCTGCCACGCCGCGAGGGCCACGAGGCCGAGCCCGAAGGAGGGGGGCGCACCCACCAGGGGGGCAAGCCCCAGCAGCACCAGCGCCGATTTTGCCGCCACGCGCAGCCTCACGCCGCGCATCGCCCCCGCGCGGACGCCGGGGTGGAGCCGCTCCATGTAGGGGAGCCAGCGCCAGTGGCCAGCCCCGCGCCAGGCGCTCGCGAAGCCGCTCTGCCGGGGTGGGTGGTCGACGCGGACGTCTTCGGACCAGGCGACAGGCCCCAGCATCGCCTCGATGCGCCGGGCGAGGTCCTCGTCCTCGAAGTAGGGGCTCTTGAAGGTCTCATCGAAGCCGCCCACGGCCTGCAGCGCCGCGCGCGTGACGGCGAAGTTCGCCGTGGCGACGCCGTCCTCGGGCCTGGTGGCATGCACGCTGTGGACGATCCCCTCCAGGGGTGGCACGCTGGAGCGCGTGGGCCCCTGGCAGGCCACGCAGCCCTGCGTCGCGAAGGCCTCTGCGATGGCCTCCAGCCACCCCGGATCGGGCAGGCAGTCGTCGTCGGTGAAGGCGAGGATCGAGCCGCGGGCTTGCCGGATGCCCCTGTTGCGGGCCACGGCGGGCCCCCCCTGCTCCGCGCGCAGGTACCGCACCGAGAGCGTTCCCTGGCGAGAGGGCACCAGTTCGGCCAGCGCCGGCACGGAGCCGTCGTCGCAGATCAGGACCTCGAACTGTCCTGGAGGGTAGCTCTGGTCCGCCAGCGCGGACAGCAAGGCGGCCAGCGCGGCCGGGCGGTCGCGGGCAGGGACGATGACGGAGATGAACGGGAGCGAGGATGTCATGACCGTTCCCGGCGCCCCAAGCGCCAAAGCTGCCACGCCTGGCGCGTCGGGTAAAGCGCCGTCACAAGACAGTACACCAGCCCGGCCCAGCCGTCGCGCCACCCCTGGAGGCGCCACCCCCGGTGCCAGAGGTGGCGCAGGGGGGCGGCCAGCACCCCGGCGAGGCCGACGCGGTCCCCCGCCGCCTGGCGGACGCGCGCCTCATGATCGGTGTAAAGGCGGGTCTTGGCAACATAGGCCCCGATCGTCGCGTAGGGCTCGTGGATCAGCGGGGCCTGCAGCTGCCCGACAGGCCCCGCGAGCCGGGGGTGGGCGTGCAGGCGCTCGCCCTCGAAGCGGGCCGCGCCCCGTCGCACGAGCCGCAGCACCCTCGCGCCGGCGCTGGCATGGGGGGCCCAGCGGCCGAAGTACCACTCCTGCCGGGGCAGCCAGTAGGCGGCGCAGGCGGGCCCCTCGGCGAGCGCCCGGGCGATCGCAGCTGCCGCGTCCGGCGCGAGCCGCTCGTCGGCGTCGATCAGGAGCACCCAGTCGCCGGTCGCGGCCGCCATCCCGACGTTCTTGTTGAGGTCCCAGTTGTCACCCACATGGGCGTGGGTGATCACCTGGCTGGCCCAGCGGCGGGCGAGATCGGCCGAGCCGTCGGTGCTGGCGTCATCCACGACCACGATCTCGTCCACGAGGCCCGTGGCCTTCAGGGCGCTCAGGCACCCTTCGAGCCTCGGAGCCTCGTTGCGGACGGTCAGCACGGCGCTCAAGCGGAGGCGATCGCTGGGCCGCGGGGGGGGCGCCAAGGCCACCGCAGGGGGCGTCGCGGGCGGGGCCGCCAGGCCGCGGCGCCAGGCCCGCCACAGCCGCAGCGGCAGGCCTGGGGTCCACCCGGTGGGCCGCCTTGCGCTCACCCAGGCCGCGTTCCAGGCGGCCACCGCCGCGGCGGCGGCCAGCCACCCGGCCCGGCCGAGCCCGCGCAACTCGCCGGCCATGTAGCGCCCCCGGCTCTCGAAGAGCGCCACCCGCATCGCCTCCCGCACCTGGGAGGTCGAGGCCCCGCCGTGATGCACCACCCGGGCCTCGGGGGCCAGGTGCACCTCCCAGCCCGCCAGGGCCGCCCGGCGGCACCACTCCACCTCCTCGGCGTACATGAAGAAGTCCTCGCGCAGCCCGCCGAGCTCCCGCAGCACCGAGGTCCTGACCAGCACCGCGGCGCCGAGCACCCAGCCCACGCGTCCTGCCGTGCGGCGCGGCGCGAGCCGGCACAACCGGTCCCTGAGGCGGGCCAGGGGGCCCGGCAGCAGCCACCACTCGGCCAGGGTCGTGGCCGCCGTGGGCAGCCCGAAGGCACATGGCTGGGGGCTGCCATCGGGGTTCAGCAGGCCGGCGCCCACGGCCGCAGCCTCCGGGTGCTCGTCGAGCCAGGCCTCCAGCTGGGCCAGCGCCCCGGGCGAGACCTCGGTGTCGGGGTTCAGGAGCCAGGCGAACTCCGTCTCGACGCCGGCGAGCCCGACGTTGTTGCCGCGGGCGAAGCCCAGGTTCTCCGCCTGCGGCAGCCACGCGGCCTGCGGAAACCGCGGCGCCAGGCCGGCGACGGTCTCGTCCGCCGAGGCGTTGTCCACGACCACCACGCGGGCCTCGGGGCAGTCGGCAAAGAGGCTCGTCAGGCAGGCGGCCAGCAGCTCCCGCGTGTTCCACGAGACGATCACGGTGGTGGTGCGCACGGGGGACATGCGAGGCCTTTACCCGCCTTGCGGCCCGATCCCAGCGGCCCTGCCCCGCCAGGCCGTCGCCAGCGCCACGCGGGCCTCGGCCAGCCCGCGGCCCCAGCTGTCGCGCGGCTCGCGTCCCAGCGCCAGGCGCACGGCCCCCCAGGCCACGTTCTGGACGCTGGCCAGGGCCACCGCGAGCCGGGCCCACCGCTCGGCGCGTGGCCCCCGGTGCAGGCGCAGGAAGCGGAAGCTGCTGCCGAACCGGTGCGCGATGGTGGGCAGGGGCACGTGGGCCGCCGCGCGGCCTCCGAGGTGCGTCACGGTGGCATCGGCGAGCCACTCGACCCGCCACCCCGCCTGGCGGATCCGCCAGCACCAGTCCATCTCCTCGCCGTACATGAAATAGCCCTCGTCCAGCGGGCCCACCCGGGAGAGGACCTCCCGCCGCACCATCAGCGCCGCGCCAATCACCATGTCGACCTCCCGGGCGCCTGCCTCCGGGAACGCGTAGAGGCGCCGCGGCTGGCGCTGCGCCGCGGGCTGGAGCGCCGCCGGGAAGCGCGCGTGCTCCCAGTACAGGTCCCAGGGCGCGACGAAGGGCATCGCCGAGAGCTGGTAGCTGCCGTCGCCGAAGACGAGGCGGGGGCCGACGGCCCCCACCCGGGGGTGGGCCTCCAGGTGGGCCACGAGCCGCTCCAGCTGGCCCGGCGCCACCAGGGTGTCGGGGTTGAGCAGCAGCACGTGGTCC
This sequence comes from Candidatus Sericytochromatia bacterium, assembly GCA_035285125.1. Taxonomy (GTDB): domain Bacteria; phylum Cyanobacteriota; class Sericytochromatia; order S15B-MN24; family JAQBPE01; genus JAYKHL01. The sequence continues at coordinate 86,315 of JAYKHR010000011.1, forward strand.
GCCTCGACTTGCGCCAGGGCCACGTTGTTGCCGCGCGCGAAGCCGAGGTTCGTCGGGGCGCTGATCAGGCGGGCCTCCGGGTGGCTGGCGGCGATGGCCTCGGCGCTGCCGTCCGTCGAGGCGTTGTCGACCACCCAGATGGCGTGCGGCACGGCCAGGCCGGCCTGCCGCAACGAGGCGAGGCAGGCCAGCACGTCCTCGCGCGTGTTCCAGCTGACGATCACGATGGCGAGCGTCGGTTGGCTCATGCGGCCTCCGGCTGGGCGCTCCGCCCCCTGCGCCACCTGTGCCACACGGCCTGCAGCAAGGCCCGCTCGAGCCCCGCGGACGCCAGGGCCCACGCCGTCGCCAGGCCCAGGGCCGTGGCCCCGAGCGTCGGCAGCGTGGTCACGAGGGGGCCCGCCAGGCTCGCCGCCGCCGCGAGGGCCGCCGCGACGGCCAGGCCTGGCCCGAAGGTCGCCAGGGGGTGCAGCGGCGCCGTTCGGTTGACGCGCCAGGCCAGCAGGAACGCCGGCAGGGCGCCCCCCAGCGCCGCACCGGCGGCCACGCCCACGGGCCCCCACCCGGGCAGCAGGGCCAGCGCGAGCCCGCCCTCCAGCACCGTGCTCGCCAGCATCAGGCGGAACCCGAGGGCGACCTCGCCGCGCGCGTTCACGAAGGCGAGCAGCGGCGCGAACAGCTGGGCGAAGGCCGCGCGGGCCAGGAACCAGCACAGCAGCGGCAGGGCCTCGAGCCAGGCCGGGCCGTAGACCAGGCGCACCACCGGCTCGGCGAGCACGAACAGGCAGGCCGACGGGCCTGCCGTGACCAGCACGAGGCGCCGCATCGTGAGGCGCAGGAACGCGGCGGCCTCGGCGGGCTGGTCTTGCAGGCGGGCGAGGGCGGGGAAGCCGACGCGCTGGGCGATGGCCAGGGCGTTCGACGGGACGAGGGTCGCCACCGCAGCGCCGAAGTTCAGCAACCCCACGGCGTGGGGGCCGAAGGCCGGGCCCGCCACCACGGCGGCCATGTTCTCCCGCGCCAGGAAGGCAAGGTTGATGCCCTGGAACCACACGCCGTGCGCCAGTCGCGCGCGCAACAGGGCCCGGTCCCAGGCCAGCCCCAGGGGCCAGGGCGCGGCGACGTTCAGCAGCGCCATCCGCAAGCCGACCGCCGCCACGGCGCCCCAGACGAAGCTCCAGCCGCCGTGCCCCGACCAGGCCAGGGACAGCGTGCAGGCCTTCTCGGCGACCACCCCGGCCACCTCGATGCCGGCCAGGGTGCCGAAGCGCAGCTCGCGCTCCAGCATCACCGTCGGGATGCTGCCGAGCACCCCGAGCAGCATCGGCAGCGTCATCC
>JAYKHR010000012.1:0-38905 GCA_035285125.1 Candidatus Sericytochromatia bacterium
GTGCAGGCCTTCTCGGCGACCACCCCGGCCACCTCGATGCCGGCCAGGGTGCCGAAGCGCAGCTCGCGCTCCAGCATCACCGTCGGGATGCTGCCGAGCACCCCGAGCAGCATCGGCAGCGTCATCCAGCGCAGCATGGCCGCCCCGTCCGGCGGCAGGCGGAACCAGCCCGCGAGCCAGGGGGCCGCCAGGGCGAACGCCGCAGCCATGGCGCCGAACATCAACATGTAGGCCGTGAAGACCGTTCGCTGCTCGCGCGTTGTGGGGGGCTCGCGCTGCTGGATGAGCACCGACACCAGCCCGAGCTCGAAGAGGCTTCCCAGGCCCAGCACCACAAAGGCCACCGAGGCGTAGGCGCCGAAGGCCGCAGGGGCGAGCCAGCGGGCCAGCAGGATGCTCGCCACGAGCGACAGCGGGGTGATCAGGCAGTGGCGCGCCACGAGCGCCGCCACCCCGCGCCCAACCTGGTTGCGCACCTGCGCCTCGGCTTCCATTCGCCCTCTATACCCCCGTCGGCCCGTGCTACCATGGCCCGCCGAGGGACGCCGGATCGCCCCGGTCGGGCGAAGGTAGCGCCGCTCCCCTCTCCGGGCCGGAGAGGGTCCGCGTCAGCGGGGGTGAGGCCACCCTGGCTCAAGCTGGAAGGAAAACCCATGTCAGACCAACGTGCCCGCATCATCGGCGCCGGCCTCGCCGGCAGCGAGGCCGCCTGGCAGCTCGCGGAGCGCGGCGTGGCGGTGGACCTGTTCGAGATGCGCGGCGTGCGCCCCACCCGCGTGCACCACACGACGGACGCGGCGGAGCTGGTCTGCTCGAACTCGCTGGGCGCGCTGGGCCTCACGGCCGCCTCTGGCTTGTTGAAGGCCGAGATGCGCCGCCTTGGCTCGCTGATCGTCGGCTGCGCCGAGGCCCATGCGGTGCCGGCCGGCGGGGCGCTCGCGGTGGACCGCGAGGGCTTCGCGCAGGCGGTCACGGCGCGGCTGGAGGCCCACCCGCTGATCACGCTGCACCGCGGCGAGGTGACGGACCTCGCGTCGGACGTGCCGACGATCCTGGCCTCGGGCCCGCTGACGTCCGAGGCCCTGTCCGCGGCGCTGCAGCAGCTGGCGGGCCGCGACTACCTGTTCTTCCACGACGCGGCGGCCCCGATCGTGACGCTGGAGTCCCTCGACCTCTCGGTGATCTTCCGCGCCGGGCGCGAGGGCCTCGCCCGCAAGGGGCAGCCGCGAGAGGCCGCCGAGGGGCCGGGCGACTACCTGAACTGCCCGTTCGACCGGGCCGGCTACGAGGCCTTCGTGGCCGCGCTGGCGGCCGGCGAGAACGCCACGCTGCACCACCCGGAGGACCACGTGTTCTTCGAGAGCTGCCTGCCCGCCGAGGTGCTCGCCCGCCGGGGCCGGGACACCCTGCGCTACGGGCCGATGAAGCCCATGGGCCTCACGGACCCGCGCACGGGGCGCTGGCCTTACGCCGTCGTCCAGCTGCGCCAAGACAACGCCGCGGCCTCCCTGTTCAACATGGTGGGCTTCCAGACCCAGCTCAAGTGGGGCGAGCAGACGCGCATCTTCCGGATGATCCCGGGCATGGCGCAGGCGGAGTTCGTGCGGCTCGGCGTCATGCACCGCAACACCTACCTGGCGAGCCCGGCCCTGCTCACGCCGACGTTGCAGTGGCGGGATCGTCCGCTGCTGCTCGCCGCGGGCCAGATGATCGGCGTCGAGGGCTACATCGACTCCGCGGCGACGGGGCTGATCGCGGGCCGCAACATGGCCCGCCTGCTGACGGGGCGCGCGCCGCTGGCCTGGCCGCGTGACACGATGCTGGGCGCCCTCTCGCACTACGTCGCCGAGGCCTCGCCCAAGCACTTCCAGCCGATGAACGCGAACTGGGGCCTGCTGCCCGACCTCGAGCCCCACCTCCGCGACAAGAAGGCCCGGCGCGAGGCGCTCGCGGCGCGGGCGCTGGCGAGCCAGGTGGCCTTCGCGGCCGCAGCAGGCGAGCCTCTGATCGCGACCGACCCCGTCGCGATCTGACGCCACGGCGCGCCGGGCCGGGCTCGCGGGCGCCCCTGCGGCGGCGGGTCTACCCGCCGGCGCGGGTTTTCGCTACCATAACCCGGTTGCCCCCTCAGGAGTCCCCCGATGACCACCTTCGGCTTTTACCAGATCAAGCGCTCGGCGGGCTGGATCGAGGTGATCTGCGGCCCGATGTTCAGCGGGAAGACCGAGGAGCTCATCCGCCGCGTGCGGCGGGCGCACATCGCCCGGCAGCAGGTGCAGGTCTTCAAGCCGGAGCTCGACGCCCGCTACGAGGCGGAGCTCGTGAACTCCCACAACGGCAGCCGCATCGAGGCGACGCGGGCGCGGCTCGCGAGCGAGGTGCTCGCCCTCGTGGGGGAGGACACGCAGGTCGTTGCGCTCGACGAGGTCCAGTTCTTCGACGAGCCGGTCCTCGAGGCCTGCCAGACGCTCGCGGACGCCGGCAAGCGCGTGATCTGCACGGGGCTGGACCTCGACTTCCGCGGTGAGCCCTTCGGCTTCATGCCGCGCCTGATGGCGATGGCCGAGCAGGTCGAGAAGCTGCAGGCGATCTGCATGTGCTGCGGCGTGCCCGGCACCCGCACCCAGCGGCTCGTGGACGGCCGGCCGGCCCACCGCGACGAGCCGATCATCCTCGTCGGCGCCGCTGAGGCTTACGAGCCCCGCTGCCGGGCCTGCCACGTGGTGCCCGGCCGCGTCCCGGCCGTGGCAAGCGCCGAGCCGGCGCCCCGCGTCACGCTGCCCGTCTTCAAGGGCGGCTGACGCCCGGTCCCGGGCCCGGCTGATCTGGCCAGAGAAAAAATCACGTCCGCCCATTCAAGTTCCGATTTGGGTGTGCCGAAAGATGTGGGTTGGGTGTTTGAAAAAAATGTGACGTGGGAACATGGTCCTTGGGCGCACGATGCGCCCCCCGAAGGGAAAAGGATTCCCTTCCGCGCTGAGTGCCAAGGAGGACCGTATGCGCATCAACAACAACATGTCTGCTATGACCATCTGGCGGCAGGGGTTGTCGATCAACCGCGACCTGGACCGCTCCCTGGAGCGCCTCAGCTCAGGCAGCCGCATCAACCGGGCCTCGGACGGCGCAGCAGACCTGGCGATCTCCGAGCGGCTCCGGGGTCGCATCAGCTCCATCACCCAGGGTGAGCGCAACCTGCAGACGGCTTACGCCCAGGGGAACATCCAAGACTCGGCGCTCCAAGAGTTCATGGGGCTGGCGCAGCGGGTGGTTGAGATTGCAAGCGCCTACTCCAGCGCCGATACCAACACCCAGGCGGTCCTGGCGGCGGAAGCCTCGGAGATTTCCACTGTCGTCACCAACACGATCGCGTCGCTGAGATACAACGACGTCGCTGTCCCGGCGACGACGAGCGTCAACGTGGACGGCACCACCTCGGTGAGCTTCACGCTTGCCGACTTCGCGAACATCGACTTCACATCGGCCGACGTGACGGCAGCCACCGCAGTCGCCGATGCGCAGGTTCTCGTTGACGCGATTGCCACGGAACTGGCGACCTTGGGCGGGGCAATGGCTGGCATGGAAGCCAACATGGCCGTCCTCGCTGGCCGCCGGGAAGCGCACGTGATGGGTGAGAGCGCCATCCGTGATACCGACATCGCCGCCGAGAGCACGCGGCTCACCCGGGCGCAGATCCTGTCGCAGTCCAACGTCGCGATGCTGGCCCAGGCCAACGCCCGACCGATGAACCTGCTCGCTCTGCTCCGGTAACGGTCCTCAGGCATCGCCCACCCAGCCTCGCGCGCCACCCGGCTTCGGGGGCGCGCTCATTTTTTTCGCGGGCCCATCAAGTTTCCCCGGCTGGTGCCGATACCACCCTCGGAGGCGGAAAGGATTCCCGCCAGGCAGAACGCAAGAGGCGTTCGCGCGACCGATCAAGGAGGATTCCCCCGTGCGGATCAACACCAACATCAACGCCCTGATGGCGCACCGCAACATGACGAAGGTCAACGCGGGCCTGTCGCAGTCGCTGGAGCGCCTGTCGAGCGGCCTGCGCATCAACAGCGCGAAGGACGACGCCGCCGGCCTCGCCGTGTCCGAGAACATGGACACCACCGTCCGCGCCCTGAACGTCGGCGAGCGCAACATCCAGGATGGCATCGCCTTCCTGAACGCCCGGGAGGGCGTGCTCGACCAGATCACGCAGATGGTGCAGCGGATGCGCGAGCTGGCCGTGGCCGCCAACAACTCGTCGACCTCGCCGGACTCCGGCGCCGTCCTCAACGCCGAGTACGAGCAGCTCGGCCTGGAGATCGACCGCCTGCTCACGACCACCTTCAACGAGGTGCCGCTGTTCGTGGTCCCCACCTCCACCCTGGACGTGATGGTGGGCGCGGATCCCGCACCGGACGTGGTCAGCCTCACGCTGTCGACGCCCGACTTCTCGACCATCCTGCCCCCGGCCACGGACATCACGACGCCGGCGCAGGCCGCGACGGCCCTGCCGCTGCTCGCCACCTACCTGCTCGACACCGCGACCCCGACGGCGCCCACGGGCGTCCTGGCGGAGCGGTCCAAGAACGGCGGCTACATCAACCGGCTCGAGTACGCCCTCGCGAGCCTGCAGGTCAACCGTGAGAACCTGATGGCGTCTTACTCCCGCGTCCGCGACACCGACATGGCAGCCGAGATGACCACCATGACCAAGCAGCAGATCATCTTGCAGACCTCGACGGCCATGCTGGCCCAGGCCAACGCCCAGCCCCAGTCGGTGCTGGCCCTGTTCAAGTAGGCCGTGCGCCACGGCGCACCCCCCTCGAAGAACCTGGCCCCTCCCCCGGGAGGGGCCGTTCGGCTGCCGGGGTGAGGACTTCGCGTGTCAGGACCTGATCCGCTGGCAGACGCCAGCGCCCTGCTGGCCTCCGGGCGGTGGGCCGAGGCCGAGGCCCTGCTGGCGACCGCCGCAGCGGGTGGTCAGGCGGAGGCCGCCCTCAGCCTGGGCCGGCTCTGCCTCCAGCGTGGCGCCTGGGCCGAGGCCGTCACCTGGCTGGAGGGCGGTCGCACGCTGGGGCTCGCGCCCGCCACCGGCGCCTTCGAGCTGGCCTGGTGCTGGCTGAAGCTGGGGCGCTCCCAGGAGGCCGGGGCCCTGCTGGCCGACCTCCCACCCTCGCCGCCGGTGTCGCACCTGCTCGGCCGGGCGTGGCTGGAGGCTGGCCGCGGCCCGGAGGCCCTGGCGCCGCTGCGGGCGTGCGGCCTGCCCGCTGCCGATCTCGAGCTTGGCTGGGCGCACTGGCTGGCGGACGAGCCGCGCGAGGCCACCCAGGCCTGGGAGCGCTGGCTGCGGGCGGGCGCGGCCGACTGGGGGACCAAGGACGCGCTGGCGACCATGCTGTTCCTGCTTGCCGGCGGCCGACGGCCGGGGGCGGCACCGGAGCGGCCAGCGGAGCCCGTCCGGCACCTGTCCGACTGGCTGCGGTGGCTGGCGCGCCACGGGCGGGCCGACGACGTGCGGACGGTGCTCCTGCGGGGGCCGCGCCTGGACCCGGCACTGTGGGAGGCGCTTCGCCCCAGCTGGCTGGCTGTGCTCGCGGCCGAGGGCCTCGAGGTCGGCTCAGACGGTTGAGGTGGCTGGGCATCCCGGCCAACAAAAAAGGGGGAGCCTGCACGGCTCCCCCACAAGGACGCGGGCTTAGCCCTCCTCGTCCTCCGTGAACTCCTCGAGCTTCTTCACCACGTTCTGGAACTCGGCGTCGTCCTCCAGCATGACGAAGGCGTCACCCTCGAGGCGCATCACGAGGACCTCCTGGTCTTCACTCTCGTCCGCGTCGGCGGGGAGCAGCAAGGCGTACTCCTTGCCGTCGACCTCGACGATGTCGACCACCTGGAATTCAAAGTTCACACCGTTCTCGTCCACCAGGGTGACGGTGTCTTCGGCGGCTTCCAGTTCCTGTTCCATAGCGCTGGCTACTCCTCACTGCTCGCAGATGGCTCAGCTTCACGCGCGGCCCGGGCCCGACGGTCCAGGTAGGTTTGCAGGATCAAGGCTGCCGCTTGCTGATCGATGAGCTCCTTGCGTCGTTTCGCCTTCACCTGGAGGTCCAGCATGGCACGGTTGGCCTGCCGGGTGGTGAGTCTTTCGTCCACCAGCTCCACGGGGAGGGCGATCGACGCCCGGAGGGATTCCACGAAGCGATCCACGAAGCGAGCCTGGTCGCCAATGGAGCCGTCCATGTTCCGGGGATAGCCTACCACGAGGCGCGAAGCGTTGTACACGGCGACGAGGTCCGCGAGGTCGGCCAGGTCGCGGGCCAGGTCCCGGCGCTGGATCGTCGTCACGCCGAGCGCCATCGAGCCGAACGGGTCGCTCACGGCGACGCCGATCGTCTTGGTGCCGACGTCGAGGCCCAGGATGCGTTCAACCATGACCTCCGTGTCCCACGGCGCGGCCGTGGTGTCAAGCACGGTGGCGTGGGGGCCGCCCAAAAAACCGTTAACCCCCTCCCCCCAGCGGGCATGGAGAGTCCATCGCCGCACAGCTCGCGGCCGTTCCCTTCGGCTGGGTCAGGTCCAAGGCCCCCAAGGACCACCCGCCCCCCCGCCGCCCCCCCGAAACGAGCCCACCCCCCGTGTCTACCCTGGCGGCCACCCTCGAACGCGCGCGCAAAGAGCTCCTCGACCTGGGGCTGCGCAACCCCATGCTCAACTTCCGGCCCTCGCGGGCGCGGGGGCTCACGCTGGAGGGCCTGCCCCCGGACGTCGCTTGGCAGCGCCTGATCCGCGAGGACAAGCCGTTCTCGTTCGTGGAGGGGGGCCCCGACGTGGACGGCCAGGCGGCCTCGGAGGGGCGGCTGCTCGTGCCGATGGAGGCCGAGGCGCTGCAGCAGGTGCTCCTCAACACGCAGCGGGCGGCGCGCACCTTTCTGGAGGAGCAGGGGGCGCAGGTGCTCTACCTGGCGCTGGGGATGCTGGCCTGGACCGAGCCGGACCGCCCGGAGACCCGGCACGCCCCGCTGCTGCTCGTGCCTGTCACGCTGCTGCGCCCGCACGCGCTGGCGCGCTTCCAGCTGCGCTGGAACCAGGGGGACCTCGTCGAGAACCTCTCGCTCGCGGCCCGGCTCGCCGCCGACCACGGCATCACGCTGCCGCCGGTGGCGCCTGTCGAGGACCTCGTGCCCTCCCGCTACATGGCCGAGGTGGCCGAGCGCGTGGCCGGCGTGGGGTACCGCGTGGAGCCGGAGGCCGTCTCCCTCGGCCTGTTTGCCTCCAGCAAGCTCCTGATGTACCGGGACCTCGACCCGGCGGCGCTCGGCGGCCACGGCGGCCAGGCGCTCGTGGCGGCCGTGCTCGAGGAGGGCTTCCCGGCCCCGGAGGCGCTGGCCCCCGTCAGGCCGCAGGGCGTGGTGGACATGGACGCCAGCCAGGCGGCCGCCGTCGCGGCCGTCGCCGCCGGGCAGAGCCTCGTCATCCAGGGGCCGCCCGGGACGGGCAAGTCTCAGACCATCACCAACATCGTTGCGGAGGCCCTGCGCCAGGGCAAGACCGTGCTGTTCGTCGCGGAGAAGCTCGCCGCGCTCGAGGTCGTGCGGCGCCGGCTGACGGCGGTGGGGCTCGGCGATGCGCTGCTGGAGCTGCACAGCCACAAGGCCAGCAAGCGGGAGCTCCTCGGCGAGCTCGGGCGCACGCTGGCGCTGCCCCAGCCGCGCGTGGAGGCCAGCGCCGACGACGAGGAGGCCCTGCACGGGGAGCTTCGCGACAAGCTCGACGCCTACGCGGAGGCCGTCAACACCCCCGTCGGCGAGAGTGGCGTGACGCCCCACGAGGCCATCACCGCCCTGCTGCGGCTCGGGCGGGAGGGGGGCGAGGCGCGGCTGCCGGAAGAGGCGATCCCCCTCACGCTGGCTGCCTGGACGCGCGCCGAGCACCTGAGGCGCCAGGCGCTGACGGTCGAGCTTCGCACCCTGCTCTCGGCCATCGGGGCCCTGCGCCACCACCCCTTCGCCGGGGCCCGTGTCGAGCACGTGCGGCCGGGCGAGGAGGCGGCGATCGCGGGGGAGGTCGCCCGCACGCGGGCTGCCCTGCAAGCCTGGCTCCCTGCCCTCAAGGCGCTCAGCGAGGGCCTGGGGCGCCCCTGCCCCGGCTCCTGGCGGGGGGCCCGGCAGCTGCTGCGGGCGCTGGTCCACCTGCGCGACGCCCACCGGCTGCAGGGCGTCGACCTGGGCCATGCGGGCTGGTCGGCCCACCGCGACAAGCTGGAGGCGCTGCTGGAGGCCGGGGCTGCCTGGGCCTGGCTCCGGGCCACCTGGGGAGACCGCGTCCAGCCCGGCGCCTGGGACCTCGACCACAGCGCCACCCGGGACGCCGTGGCCACGTGGGGCCGGCGCTGGTCCCGCTCCTTCGTCGGGGCCTGGCGTCGCTCGCAGCGCCTGCTGGTGCGCCACTGCCGGGGCGGGGTCCCGGCTGACCCTGCGGACCAGCTCGCCGTGCTGGACGCGCTGGCGCAGGGGCGCCGCCTGCGCCAGGAGCTGCGTCAGGAGAGCGGGCTCGCGGGGCTGCTGTTCGGGCCTCAGTGGCGCGGCGAGGACTCGACGTGGCCCGAGCTGCGGGCCACCGCCGAGCGCGTCTGGGCCATTCAGGCGGATCTGGCCGCGGGCGAGTTGCCGGCCGACTTCGCCGCGTGGCCGCTGCCGGACTGGCTGCCGGCCGCCCCTCCCCCGGCCGTTGGCGCAGCCGAGACCGCGGCGGTGGCCTTCGACGACGCCTGGGGGCGCCTGGCGGCCCGCCTGGTCTACAGCCCGGCCGGGGCCGCCCCCCAGGACGAGCCCTTCGAGGCGCTCGAGGCCCGCATGGCGGGCTGGCAGGCCGAGCCCGAGCGGCTGCAGGACCTCGCGGCCTACAACCGGCTGCGCCTCTCCCTCCGGGACGAGCAGCTGGAGCGCCTGGTGGCCGTCGTCGAGCAACCCGGGGGCGAGGCCCTGGTGCCCGGGCTGGATCAGCGCCTCGAGCGTGCCTGGTTCGAGGCCCTCCTGGAGCGGGCCATCCGGGAGCGCCCCGCGCTGGCCCAGTTCGAGGGCAACAGCCAGATGCTGCTGCGGGACCGCTTCGGCCACCTCGAGCGCAAGGTGCAGGTCCACCACCGCTCCCGGCTGGCGCAGCAGCACCACGCGCGCCTCACGGCCCGCAGCGAGGACCGGTCGTGGGTGACGCTGCGCCAGGAACTCGCGAAGCGCACGCGCCACCTTCCCATCCGCCAGCTCGTGGCCCGCGCGGGCGGGGCCATCCAGGCCCTCAAGCCCGTGTTCATGATGAGCCCGCTCTCGGTGGCCACCTACCTGCCGGCCGGCGCCGTGACGTTCGACCTCGTGGTGTTCGACGAGGCCTCCCAGGTGCGACCCGTCGACGCCCTCGGGGCCCTGCTGCGTGGGCGGCAGCTGGTCGTGGTCGGCGACAAGCGGCAGATGCCTCCCACCAACTTCTTCGACAGCCTGGCCAGCAACGCGGACGTGCCCGAGGACGAGGAGGGGCTTGTCACCGAGGACTACGAGAGCCTCCTCGGCCTCTGCGAGGCGCAAGGGGTGCCGCAGCGGATGCTGCGCTGGCACTACCGCAGCCGCCACGAGTCGCTGATCGCGCTGTCCAACCAGGCCTTTTACGAGGGCCGCCTGATCGTCTTCCCCAGCCCCGACGCCCACCGCGAGGAGGCCGGGCTGCGGCTGCGGCACCTGCCTGACGCGATCTACGACCGCGGACGCACGCGGACGAGCCCGCGCGAAGCCGTGGCCGTGGCTGAGGCCGTCATGCAGCATGCCCGCGCCCACCCGACGCGCAGCCTCGGCGTGGCAGCCTTCAGCCTGTCGCAGGCCGAGGCCATCCTGGCCGAGCTCGAGCGGCTCCGGCGCGCTTGCCCCGAGTGCGAGCCCTTCTTCGCCGGGGATGACGCGGCCGGCCGGGAGGAGCCCTTCTTCGTGAAGAACCTCGAGACGGTGCAGGGGGACGAGCGGGACGTCATCTACATCAGCGTGGGCTACGGCCGCGATGCCGAGGGGCGCGTGAGCGCCAACTTCGGGCCTCTGAACCAGGAGGGCGGCGAGCGGCGCCTCAACGTCCTGATCACGCGGGCCCGCCTGCGGTGTGAGGTGTTCACGGGCCTCCAGGCGGAGGACATCCCCGAGGGGCCGGGCGAGAGCCTCGGCGTCTCGACCCTGCGGCGCTTCCTGGCCTATGCCCGGGACGGCCGGTTGGGCGCCGTGCGGGTGGACGACGCGCGGGAGGCTGCGGCTCCCACGCTCGCGGACGAGCTTCACGAGGTGCTGCAGGCCGCGGGGATCGCGGCAGTGCGGGGGGTGGGCAGCCACGGCGGGCGCCTGGAGCTCGTCGTCGGGGCCAGCGGAGCCGAGGGCCACCACCGCCTCGCCGTGCTGTGTGACGGGCCGGAGTACCACCGGGCGGGCCCGGCTGGGGATCGCGACAGGCTGCGGGAGCAGGTCCTCGTGGGCCTGGGCTGGCAGCTCCACCACGCCTGGAGCGTGGAGTGGCTGCGGCGGCCCGGGCTGGAGCGTCAGCGGCTGCTGGCTGCCGTGGAGCAGGCGCTGACGGTGGCCGCCGCGCCGGAGGCCCCGCCGCCCATGCCTGGCTTGCCGGAGGTGGACCTGGCGGCGGGCGTCGCGCCCGAGGCCGGGGTGGCGCCCTACCGGGTCGTTGGCCTGCCTGGCCTCTCAGGCGCCGACCTGGCCAGCCTGGGGGTGCCCGCCATCGCGGAGGCCGTGGCGGAGGTCGTCCGGGGCGAGGGGCCCGTCCACGCCACCGAGGTGCTGCGGCGCGTCACGCAGGCGGCGGGGCTCAAGCGCGTCACGGTGAAGGCCCGCCAGCTGGTGGACGACGCCGTCGCGTGGCTGGGGCCCGAGGGCGTCGAGCGGCGGGGGGAGTTCCTCTGGCCCACCGGCCTGGCCGAGGCCCCGCTGCGGGACCGCAGCGGGCTGCCGGCCACCGGCCGGAAGGTGGGCCTGATCGCGCCCGAGGAGCTGGCCGGTGCCTTGCAGCTGGTCGTGCGCCGGGCGGGCGGCGCGCGGCCCCGGGAAGCCGCGCTGGAGGCCCTCAAGCTGCTCGGGCTCGCGAAGCCTGGCGAGGACGCCCTCGCCACCGTGGAGGCCCTGGCTGCCGCGTTGGCGGAGGCCGGCGCCCTCGGGCGGCGCGGGGAGTTCCTGGTCGAGGCGAGGGCGACCGTCCCCGAGTGACGACGGGGCCGGGCCTCGGGCGCCCGCCCCGCTGTTGACGGCCGGGGGGGAGCGCCTCAGGGGGCGGCCCCTCCCCGGTCAGTTTGCCGCCCAGAAGTCGTCGGCGCGCTCGTGGTCCTTCGCGAAATCGTAGGGCATGTAGAAGTAGCCGCCGTCCGCCCAGCCCTTGCCCCACGAGTTGCGCACGATCAGGTGGCGCTGCTGATCGTCGTAGCCGACGGCGAGCACGGCGTGGCCGCCCATGACCTTGTCGCCCTTCTCGGGCATCTTCATCACCCCGTCCTTGCCGACCTTGCCGAAGCTCTCGTAGACGAGGAAGCCGAAGGCCACGGTCTTGCCGCGCGCGAGCGTCGCCCGGACGTCATCGAGCTCGGCGAGCTGGGTGGCCTCCCGGATCCTGTACTCCGAGGCCGACGCGTAGGCGGGCTTCGTGGGCTTTACCTTGAATTTGGGCACGTCGTAGGGCCAGGTCTCGTCCGTGGCACAGCCCACGGCCTTGAGCACCGTCATCCCCTCGGTGATGGTCGAGCCGGAGTCCTTCTTGACCGTGCCCTGCCGGGCGCGCTCCTCGTAGTACAGGAACAGGGCTGACAGGGGGGCGATGCGCTCGTCGTCGCGCCGCTGCATGTGCTCGCGCATCCCCTTGCCCATCGCGAAGGCCGTGCAGGCGCCGAGGTCCCCCTGGTCGTAGACGGGGCCGTCGTGCTCGCGCAGGTCGACGCGCGTGGGCAGCAGGCCCTGGCGGGGCATCCGGCGCGGCTTGGCCTTCGGCGCGAACACGGTCTTGTAGCGTTCCCAGCCGTAGTCGAGCTTGCGGCCCTTCGGGCCCGCCTTGGCCTCGAAGTTGCCGCTGGTGAGGCCGTTGCCCCTGACCGCGACCATCGGGCCCGCCTGCCCACAGGCGCTCAGCGTCGCCGCGAGCACCAGGCCGAACACGCCCCGCCGGGATGCCTTCATGCCGTTCCTCCACCAGCGGTCGGCCCCTGAGGCCCCCCGCGCGACCACACGCCTTCAATATAGCTTTCTCGGTTCATTACCTTGCTTTAAGATTGCGTGATGGAGTTGGACGCAAGCCCGCGTCCGTCGAGGAGGCCACCGCCATGACCCGTCGCTGCACCCTGATCACGACCGTCGCCTGCTTGCTGCTGAGCGGCTGTGCGGCGCTGCAGCAGGCGGTGGCCGACGGCGATCGCCCGCCCGGTTGGCCGCGCGTCGCCAGCCAGCCTCGGCCCGTGCCGGTCCGCCTCCACGCGCTGCCCGGCGGCCTCGACGACACGCTCGTTTTCAACAGCAACAACCCGGAGATCGTCACGGAGGCCGGCGTCACCCTCTCCACGGCGCCCTCTCCCGCCGGGCTCGGCGAGCCCTTCCAAGGCCGCTTCGCCGTGTTCTCGCACCACATCGCCCGGGACACCCGCCCCGGTGCCCGGCTGCTGCGGCTCGGGCTCCTCGCGCACAACGCGTCGCCCCGGCCCGTGACGCTCTGGCTGAAGCAGGGCGCAAGCTGGCTGAGCCAGCCCGAGGCGCCCTTCGTGCGGCTCGCCCCCCTGCTGCCCGACCCTGCGGGCAGCCTCTGGGCCGGGCCCGGCGACCGTGTTGCCGCCGACATGCTGCACGGGCGGTCCCCGCTGGCCCCCACCTCGTGGGAGCTGCCACCGCGGGCCACGCGGCTGCTGCTGGACCTCCCGCTGCCGACGGACGTCGCCATCCCGCCCCCCATCAACGGGCGCACGACCATGCTGCGCCTCGAGGCCAGCGGCCCCGTGCACCTCTCGGAGGTGGCGGCCTTCGCGCCGGCGGACGGGCAGGGCGGGTTCGGTCCCGTCCCCCAGGCGGCCTTCGAGGCGGTGCTGGCGGGCGGTCGGCGGGCAGGGCCGTCGGAGGCCCCTGCCACGGACGTTCTGCCAGATGGGCCGGTGCCTGCCGGCTTTCGGTATGGCCGGGTGGGTGGCGTGACCGTCGGGGATGCCTGGCGGGGCGACCTCTCCCCCCTCGTGGCCGCGCTGCCGGCCGGTGCCCGCCTCGGCGTGCCGATCGCCAGCGTCCACCTGAGCCGGCTGGGGACCGCGCGCAGCCAGAGCGCCCCGATGCGCGTGCGCTACCCTGGGGCCGCCCCCGCGGGGCACGGCAACTACGGCGTGACCTACGCGCTCGAGCTCGCGCTGCGCAACCCGGATCAGGCCCCCCGCGCCTACGCGCTGCGGCTCAGCCACCCCGTTCGGGTGGAGGGAGGGGGCGAGGTGCGGACGGCCGTGTACCTGGCTCCGCCCGAGCCCGCCGTCACCTTCCGGGGCGCCGTGCGGGTGGACGAGGTGGCCGGGGCGTCGCCCTCGTCACGGTTCACGCATGTCGTCTTGCGGCGAGGCCAGGACCTCCCGCCCTTCGAGGTGCTCGCCGTCCCCGGCGGGGCGACGCGAACCTTGCGGGTCTCGCTGGTCTACCCGGCCGATGCGACGCCCCCCCAGTTGCTGACGGTCGAACGCCTGGCGGAGCCCCAGCGCTCGAACGACAGCCCCTAGAGTGGCATAACGCCAACCTTTCAGGGTTTTGTGAGGCCCGTCACCGGGTACGAAAGGCTCGTCCAAAAAGGTGGCCCCGGCCACCGCCTCCCCGGGAGACGCTGCCATGTCGCGCCTGGCTTCCCTGCTCGCCACGCCCACCCTGCTGCTGACGCTCTCCGCGCCGGCGCTGGCCCAGAGCGTCTACCACCTCGAGCGCGATGGCCGAAGCAATGCGTCGGCCTGGAACAAGGCTGCCGACCGGGGCATGGCCCACGTGAAGCCCCTGGAGGGCATCTACCACACGATGCTGGAGAACGACGTTAACCTCCACGCCTTCGCCTGGCGCGATGGCCACACGACGGTCGACGGCCAGCCCACCTACAGCGTGCAGTGCAGCATCCACCGCCAACCCCGGCGCTACACGCGGATCCCGGACCTGGACGTCACGAACCAGGTGTCGATCGCGACGGAGGTGCGCAACCTCGAGTGGCGCATCCCGATGGTCGCCGTGACCTACCACGTGTTCCCGGCCCACGGCAACGTCACGACGGACGCCCCCTTGGCCGTCATCTCCGGCCGTGATCCGCGCGACGGCTTCAAGGCGAGCGTCTCCAGCCTGCCCAACCGGCACCTGAAGATCAAGGCCTTCGTCCAGTACGAGGGCGTCGATGCGGGGCGGCCCTACGACTTCCAGCGCACCTACACGTTTCAGGCCCCCACCATCGACGTGGTGGACGGGCGGCATGAACCCTACGAGATGTACCACTGGTTCTGGTAGACCGGTCCGGGGTTCTTCGTGGACCACGGCTCGACGCAAGGGCGCCGCTCGGGGGAGCGGCGCCCTTGTTTTCAGGCGGTGGCTACTCCAGCGTCCAGCACTCGCCGTAGAAGTAGGAGCCCACGTAGGACGAGGTGAAGAACGCGTAGGGCATCCAGAAGTGGCCCTTGTAGCCCCAGTCGGTGCCCCAGGAGTTGCGGATCAGGAAGGCCTGCTTCTCGTCGTCATAGCCGACGGCCACGACGGCGTGCCCGCCCTGGATGGCCTCGCGGCGCCCTGGCATCGGCATCAGCCCGGTCTTGGCGACCTCGCGCGTCATGAACGAGTCGTAGAGGATGATCGGCAGCAGGAAGGGCTTCTTCGCCGCGAGGGCGGCCTTCATCCCCTGCAGGGTCTTGATGCGCGCCTTCTTCTTCAGGCGGTGGGGCTCCGCCGCCTCGAAGTGGGCGGCGGTGGCGTCGTAGCCCAGGCCCTCCTTGCCGTCGGCGTAAGGCACCAGCTTCTCGGGCGCGGCGCCGATCTTGACGGCCGTCGCGGCGGCCAGCGACATGAAGGCCCCCGTGTCCTTGCGGGTCGCCTGCCGCACGCCGTCCTGCTCCATGGCCTGGCGCTCGGCGTAGTAGAAGAACAGCGGCGAGAGGCGCTCGGCGCCGCGCTTGCCGTGGAGGTGGTGCATCGCCTCCATCACCGCCGTCGCGGCGAAGGCCGAGCACGAGCCCAGGGCCCCCTGGTTGCGCACGGGCTCGAAGTGGGGCCGCAGATCCACGGCCTTCGGGAGGCTCCGACCCTTGCCGCCCATGATCGAGACGCCGAGAAGATCCTGCTCCTCGACGCTCAGCACGTCCGCCACGTCTTCCTTGGCCCGGCGGTTGCCCGGCTCGGGCAGCAGGCCCGCCACGATCATCCCGATGGGCGTCTTCAGGTGGCGCAGCTCGCGCGGGGCCCCCTGGGCCTCGAGCGAGCCAGCCCCGACGAGGGCGCCCGTGACCCGCTGGCTCGCCTGGCCGCAGCCTGCCAGGCCGAGGGCGAGCGTCAGGGTGATGGGCAGCAGGGAGCGGAGGCGCAGCATCTTGGACTCCTCACGGGCAGCACGGTGTTCAAGAGCTGTATCGCCCCTGCGGCCCCGGAAGATGCCGGGCTTAAACATGTTTTTGCGAGCTGTTAACCCTCACCCACCCCGTCAGCCCCAGGCGTCCTCCTCCACGAAGAGGGCGTGGGGGTGCTCCGCGTAGCGGGCCGTCCAGTCCTCGCCTTCCTCCGACAGCACGCGGCAGGGGAAGGCCTGGAGGAACCAAGCCACCACGGGCTCCAGCGTGGCCAGGATCTCGCGCGGGGCGTCTTGCCAGATCTCCACGGCCGCCGGGTGCAGCGTCACGAGCCCCTGGGTCTCGAGGGAGACCCCCGGCTGCTGCTGCAGGCGGGACGCGAGCCAGCGCGCCATGCCCGCGTCCGCGGCGATGACCCAGGTGCGGTCGCGCGGATCCGGATGCCGGAAGGCCGCCGGCACCAGCTGCAGCCTGGCCTCGAGGGCCTCGGCAAACGCCGCGTCGGGTGGGGGGATCAGGAAGTAGTGGACTTGCATGCGCGCCCTTGAGGCCTCGGGGTCGGGCAGCTGCCTGGCGCCCGCCCCAAGTTTACGCCATCGGACGGGGCCGCGCCGGGCTCACTCCCCCCGGGCCAGGCCCCGCGGCGCCCGCCCTGTCACACGGGGTGCCCGAGGATCAGGGCCGCGGCCTCCCGCAGCGAGCCCACCCGGTGGTCGGGCGGTGCTGGCAGGGCCTCCTCGTAGCCGTGGTCCACCAGGTAGGTCCGGCACCCGACGCGACGGCCGGCCTCGACGTCCCGCCAGCGGTCGCCCACCAGCGCCGAGCCCGCCAGCGAGAGCCCAAAGGTGCTTGCCGCCTCCAGCAGCATCCCGGGCTCCGGCTTGCGACACGCGCAGCCGGCGTCGTCGTCGTGGTAGCAGGCCAGGATGGCGTCGAGGGGCAGCTGGGCCCGCAGCGACGCGTGGATGGCCTCGACGGTGGCCCTTTCGATCACGCCGCGCGGCACATCGGGCTGGTTCGTGACCACGATCAGCAGGTGGCCGGCCCGATGCAGGGCGTCGAGCGCCTCCGGCACGCCCGGCAACACCTCCAGCGCCTCTGGCGACGCCGGCGACCGGGGCAGGCCGTCGCGCACCTCGGCCCGGTTGATCACCCCGTCCCGGTCCAGAAACACCGCGGTTCTCGTCACGTGCGCCTCGCGCTTGCCCATCAAGGCCCTGAGTACCTCGGGACCGTGCCTGCGACGCCGCAGGCGGCCGAGGGCGGCCAGGAAGCCCCATCTTACAGCCGCGCGGCCGCTCGGGGTGTGACGGGCCGCGACGGCGGGCCTCGCCACCTGGCCTCAGCGCAGGTTGGCGTGCGTCCGGCCAGCCAGGTCGTCGAGGAAGCGCTTGCCGGCGGGCGACGCCGCAGGGAACGGGTTCCGCGCGTCGGAGGCCCACTTGGGCAGCGCGTTGCCGGCGAAGTCGACCTTGAAGGCCTCGTTGTTGAAGTCGTGGCCGCTGGCCCCCGGGGGGTAGAGCACGGCAATGCTGAGGTGCGGCGCAGGCCGGTGGCGGCTCGTCGGATCCCCCTCGGGCTTGATGCGGACCATGCCGCCGTCCCGGTGCGTCCAGATCTCCATCGGCACGGCTTTGCCCGTCGTCGGGTTCACCACGGGCTTGCCCGTGCGGACGTCCGTGATGTGCGCCATCTCCTGGACGAAGCCGCGCCGCGTGAGCTCCGTGCGGACCTCGGCGGCCGTGCGGTTGCGCAGGTCCAGCTGCTTGACCGAGCCGCCCAGCGTGCCGGCGGCGAAGGCCTTGATGGCCTGCTCGGTCCGTGGCGTCAGCTGCGTGTTCCAGATCAGGCCGGGGTTGCGGGCCACGAGCTCCGCAAAGCCCAGGTTCTGGTCGGCGAGGGCCCGCGCCGGGACGCTGGCCGGGGCCCCGACCGCGGCGCGGTTCAGCAGGCCCGTGCCGCGGCGGACGCTCTTCACGAACGCGTCGCCCTCGGCCTGCAGGGCCTTCGCGGGGGCCGGCTTCGCCACCCGCTCGGTCAGGGCGGCGCGGGGCTCGGCCTTGAAGGCCCGGGCGATGTTCAATTTGGAGAGCAGGTCGAGCGCCATCTCTGCCGGTCCCTGGTTCAGGCGAGTCTCCTCGCCGGCCTCACGTTGAGTGTTATGGGCCTGGCGGTGGCGAAGCTGACGGCGCGAGGGCCAGTCTTAACGCACTTTTAAATGGTTCGGGCCGGCGGGCGTCAGCTGGCGATCGCCTCGGCCCACGTCGGGTTGGCGCAGAACCACCGGCGCGTGGCCACGAGCAGGTCCCAGAACAGGGCGGCCTGCCCCTGATCGTCCCGCAGCAGCGCCTGCGCCACGGCCGAGAGGTAGAACTCGACGCGGGCCGTCTCCATCAGCGGCGCGAGCCCCTCCCGCTCGGCCGCTTCCAGCGGCCTTGTCGCCTGGTAGCCGGCCAGGAAGGCCACCATGTCGCGGTGGTTCGGCTCTGCCTGGCCCGCGAGCAGGCGCGGCCAGTCGAAGCCCACGGGCAGCATCGCCAGCGCGAGGTCGTAGGCCCAGGGCCCCACGTTCCACAGCCCGAAATCCAGCACGTCGGCCACCTCGTGGCCCTGCCAGAACAGGTTTCGCTTGATCCAGTCGCCGTGGATGATGCCCACCGGCCACTCGCCGACCATCGCCTGCAGGCGGCCGACGGGCTCGTGGAGACCGCGGACCACCTCGTGCCAGTCTGCGCGGCTGGAGACGTAGGCGGCGAGGGCGGGCACTTCGGCCACCAGCGCCTCGAGCGACGCCGGGAAGTCGGGCGACGCCACGGCCCGGTACTGCGCCACCAGCCCCTTGAATGGCCTGGCCTTGGGCAGCGGGCCCTCCCGCAGCACGAGGTGGTAGCGGGCCAACATGGCCCCGGCCGCGCGGGCGTCCTCGCGATCGCGGTAAGGGGCGAACACGGGCTCGTCGCCATAGCGGTCTTCCCCGCGCGCCAGCGAGAAGACGGCGTAGGGGCTCTCGGCGAGCCACGTGAGCGTGTCTCCCCGGTTGTTGGCGTGAAGCATCGGGGTGGGGTAGCCGGCCGCCCGCAGCTGCAGCACGATGCTGTGTTCCCCGAGCAGGGCGTAGGCGTCTGTCATCCGCGGGTCGTAGCGCTTCGCGAAGAAGCGCCCCGCGGCCGTCTCGAAGACGCACGTCGCGGTGTTGGCTGACAGGCCGTTGCGGACGATGCCTCCCAGCGGGCCGAGCCCCGGGTACCGGGCCGTGATCTGCGAGAGGGCGGCGGGCGCGATCTCGGGAAAACGCGTCAAGTCAGCCTCCTGCGGGCACGGTGGTAGCAGCGCCAGGGGCTGAACCCGGCGAGCGCATAGAAGTCGAGCAGATCCGTCCAGTCTATCACGCAGGGCCCGGCCCCGCGACCGGCCAGGTGCGACAGGCCGGCCAGCAGCAGCGCCCGTCCCAGGCCCAGGCCCCGCGCCTCGGTGGCGATGCCGATCGGTCCCAGCGCCGCCACGCCGGGCACGGCCGCGCCCCACCGCCAGGTGCCGGGGGCCTCGGGCGGGTGCAGGTGGGCGAACCCTAGCGGGCCGTCCGGGCCCACCGCGAGCATCAGGTCCTTCGGGCGGGACGCCCCGCGCGCCAGCGCCTCCGCGACGTCGTGCGGCCAGCGGCCAGGGAACTCCTGCGCCAGCAGGGCCAGCAACGCAGGCACCTCAGGCGTCGTGCAGGGCCGCAGCGCCAGCCCCGGCGCCACCACCGGCTGGGCCAGCGCCGGGGAGGCCTGCAGGTTGCGGAAGACGTCCCAGGCGTCCGGCTCGGGTTGGTAGCCTGCGCGCGCGAAGAAGGCCACGGCCTCGGGCAAGGCCGTCGGCACGCCCGGCACGTGGTGGTGGAAGGCGCCGCCCAGCACCGCCGTGTGAGCACCCCTGGACCGCAGCCAGGCCTCGCCCGCCCCCAGCAGGGCCCGCCCCAGCCCCTGGCCCTGGGTCTCGGGCGCCACCGCCAGGGCGGCCACCCAGCCCTGGCCGGCGTAGCGGGCCAGCCCCGGGGTGGGCGGCACCGCCTTGGCCAGCACGAAGCCGAGCGCCTTGCCCCGCTTGGAGCGGGCCACCAGCAGGCCCGCAGGGTCGAAGCCCGGGTCCTCCGAGGTGAGCCACGCCCAGGCCCGCGCATCGAGCGGCGCGGCGTGGCCAGCGCCCACGTTCCAGAGGGCAACGAGGTCGGCGGCATCGGCCGGCACGTAGCGCGTGAACTGGGCCATCGCGCGGATGGTACGGCACGCGGGGGTGGGCGGCAAGGGCCTGCCCGGCTGTTGTCGCCTCGGCCGAGGCTGGGCATGCTCGGGGGCGTTCACCCCGACTGCTGGAGGGATCATGGCAGCTGACGAGACCCTGAGACCCACCCCGACCGTGCCGAGAGAGCCCTCCGGGGCCGCTGCGCAGGCGGCCTCGCCACCATCGGGGCCTCGCGGTGCGGCCCCCTCAAGGCCCCAGCAGGCCTTCGAGAGAGCCTCGAACGCTCCGACGCAGGCGGCCGACCGTCACAGCGCCAGGGCCACGTTCTTTCCTGGCCTGACCCGCCTGGACCTGTGGCACGAGGAGGAGGGCTGACGCTCAGCCCGGGACGGCCACCAGCAGCCCCCCGGCGCGGGGGTTGCCGCGCCGGATGGCGGTGCGCTCAGCATGCGTGAAGAAGGCGCCCGCGAGCGGGTCCTCGAGCCGTCCGGCCTGATCCTCGAGCAAGGCCCGCGCCTGCAGCGCCCGCGAGCGCGCCTGAGGGGCTGCGGGCTCAGCGGCGGCCAGCCCGAACAGCCCGTAGGCCTCGAACACCGGCGAGCCGATGGCCTTGGCCGTCGCGAGCAGGGCCTCGTAGTGCCTCTTCGCCTCGTCCGCCCGCCCGCCAGCCAACGCGACCTCGCCCAGCACCTGGCGCGAGAGCGCCTCGACCTGGCGGGTGCCCGAGAACTCGGCCACCGCGAGCGCCTCTCGGGCCGTGCGCTCGGCGAGCGCCTGCTCGCCCGCGAGCAGGGCCACCAGCGCCTTCATGGCGGGCAGCCCCACGGCTGCGCCCTGGCCCCCGTGCGATCCCGCCGAGGCCGCCGCGTCATCGAGGATGGCCCGCGCCCGCGCGATGTCGCCGCGCCGCGCGGCCAGTTCGGCCATGTCCAGGCGCAGCCGCCCGGCAGGCTCGTGGTCTCCCGTCGCGGTCATCAGGGCCAGCAGCGCCTCGCTCGCCTCCTCGGCCTGCAGGAAGCACCCGAGGTAGGTGAGCGCGCGGGCCTGGTACATCAGGACCTGGCTCTCCATGTACTTGTGCTGTAGTGCCCGGGCGATCGCAAGGGCCTCCTGCAGTTGCTTGACGACGCTGTCCGGCCGGCCCACGAAGGCGGAGGCCACGGCGTGCAGGCACAGGGCCATGCCCCGCGTGTACTTCGAGTTCAGCGTGGCCGCCACGGCCTTGGCCTCCGCGGCGTGGCCCTCCATGTCGGCGTAGAGCCCCAGCTCGAAGTCCGTGATGGCCAAATTGAGGTCCGCGATCACGAGCTCGTCGTTGGCCCCGATTTCGAAGCAGATGCCGCGGTTGCGGGCAAACGTACGTTGCGCGCCGCGGAAGTCGGAGAGCAGGTTCTGGGCGGAGCCGAGGAAGTTGAGCGTGGTGTTGAGCGCGATCCAGTCCTGCAACTCGGACAGGCACGTCTCGGAGCGTTGCAAGTAGGCGACGCCCAGCGCGGCCCGCTCGGGGTCGGAGGCCACGTAGAAGTAGCCCAGCATCCCGAGCGACTCGCCCACCTGCCCCGTGAAGCCAGCGGCCTCTGCCCGCGCGAGGGCCTGCTCGGCGAACTCGATGGCCAGCGGCAGATCCCCCGAGAAATAGGCGATGCGGGCCGCCAGGATCATCGCCCGGATCGCGCCGAGCTCGTCCCCGACGTCGGAGGCGACTTCCATCGCGCGACGCACCGTCGTGAGCGCCTCGTCGAGGTCCCCCAGCACCTGGTGGCATCGCCCCAGCCAGCTGAGCAGGTGGCCGAGCAGCCGCCGCTCCCCGAGCGACTCCGCGAGGGGCACGGCCTCCTGGTAGGCCCGCTTGGCGACGTCGTTGCGGCCCATCACGCGGCGCACGTCCCCCAGGCAGGCGAGCAGCCGCAGCCGATCCTGGTCGAACCGCCCTGGCTCCGCCTCCTCGGCGATCAGCGAGAGCCCTGCCGTCAGGAAGTGCTCGGCAGGGGCGTTGGCGAAGAGGGCCGCGTGGCGAGAGCCCGCCTCCAGCGCCCAGGCGATGGCGGCGGCGCCTCCCGGGCCCTGCAGCGCGTGGTGGGCGATCGAGGTGACCAGGTCCAGCGGCACGCGCGCCGCCCAGTCGCGCTGGGCGGACAGGTCGGTCCAGCTGCCTCCCGCCTTCGCTTCCAGGGCCTCGCAGGCGCGGCTGTGGAGGCGCTGCCGCTCCTGAACGTCCAGGTTCGCCGCCAGCAGCTCCTGGATCAGGTCCTGCGCGAAGGCGTACTCGCCGCCCTCCGACTCCACCAGCACGTGGGCCTGGGCGAGCGCGCCGACGGCCTGGAACAACTCGTCGTCCCCAACCTGGGCGACTGCCCCGAGCATGTCGAGGGTCATCGCGTGCGCCAGCACCGCCGCGGCGTTCGCCACGCCCTGGGTCGTCTCGTCCAGGCAGGTGATGCGCCACATCAGCAGCCCCTTGAGGTTCTTCGGCAGCTGGTCGACGGCGAGCTCGAGCTCCGTGTCCCACCGGCCGTTCGCATACGTCAGGGTGCCGTTCTGCACGAGGTGTTCCAGCAGCCGCTCCACGAAGAACGGGCTGCCCTTGGCCAGGCCCGCCACGCCGTCGATGAAGCCGGAGGCCACCTGCTGCGTGCCGAGCATCGCGGTGACCATGCGCCGGACCCCCTCGCGCGTGAGGCCGGACACCGGCAGGACGCTGAGGTTGGGGGGCTCGTACTCGGGCGTGGTGCGGCTGCTGAGGACGATCAGCAAGGGATGCTCGCGGGTGTTGCGCAGCACGTAGTCGAGGAGCTCGATCGAGAGCGGGTCGGCCCACTGCCAGTCTTCGAGCACCACCACGAGCGGATGCACCACCGAGATGCGGGCCAGCGTCTCGGCGATCGCCGCCTGGAGGCGCAGGCGTTCCTTGGTGGGGCTGTCCAGCGGCGGGGCCGCCGGCCCGAGCTCCGGCAGCAGCCGGGCGAGGATGGGCCCGTGGGCCGCCAGCGACCCCTGCATCAGGGCCTCGAGCTGACCCATCAGCTGGCGCAGCGCCGTCACCCACGGTTCGTAGGGCGCGTTGCTCGTCTCGAAGTTGGCGCCCGTCACGCAGAGCAGGTCGGCGAGCTGGACCTTGAAGCGGAACTCTTGCAGCAGCCGGCTCTTGCCGATGCCGGGCGCGCCGCAGACCATCAGGCCGCCACCCTTGCGCCCCGCGGCGATGGCCGCCAGCGCCGTGTCCAGCATCCGCATCTCGAGGTCGCGCCCGGCCATCGGGGAGGTGAGCAGCATGCCCCTCGCCCGCTCGGCAACCTCCGCGCCGAGGGCCAGGAGCACCTGCTGCGCGCTCTGGAACCGGTCGAGGGGGTTCTTGGCGAGCAGCTTCATCACGATCTGCTCGTGCTGAGGATCGATGTCCGGCCGCCACGTCGAGGGCAGCGGTGGGGTATGCTCGATGTGGGCCTGGAGCAGCTCTCGCGCCACCTCACTCTCGAAGGGCAGGCGCCCCGTCAGCATCTCGTAGGCCAACACCCCGAGCGAGTACAGGTCGGTGCGCTGGTCGATGGAGCCGCGCCGGATGACCTCGGGCGCGATGTAAGACAGGGTGCCGTTGACGAAGCCACCGGACTTGCGGGCGTGGTCCATCAACCCGTAGTCCATCAGCTTCACGCTGCCGTCTGGTCGGATGCGCACGTTGTCGCTCTTGACGTCGAGGTGGACCAGGCCAGCCTGGTGGATGTAGCCGAGCGCAGCCAGAAGCTCCGTCATCACCGCCACGAAGCGCTCCCGCGGCAGCGGCACCAGGGCGCTGAGGCTGTCCCCCGGCACGTACTCCATCGTGAAGTATGGCTCGCCCTCGGGCGTCACGCCGTAGTCGAAGACCTGGCAGCAATGGGGGTGCCGCAGCTGCGACATCAGCCTGAACTCCTGCTTGATCTGCAGGGCCGACTTCTCGTTGGCGCGGTGCCGTGGGGCGATGACCTTCAGCGCCGCTTCCTGGCCGGTCACGGCGTCCCGGACGTGGGAGACCACGCCCATCGCGCCGCTGCCCAGGGGGGCCAGCACCTCGTAGCGGTTGGCGATCAGCGCGGGCATCAGGGCGTGCCCTCCGGCTGGGCCTCACCGTCGCCCGTGCGACGTAGCACGAGCCGCTTGCGCGGGCCCTCCTGCCCCAGGCGGTCCACCGCCGCGACCTGGAGCGCCTCGAGGCCCGCGAGCGTGAGGCTGAGCTCGGAGCGGTCGGCGGGAACGACCTCGGTGCGCCACCGCCCCTCGCGCCGGGTGTAGAGGGTCCACAGCCAGGGCTTGCCGCCGGCGGTGGGCTTGAGGGACACCTCCAGCGTGCCGCGCTGGCGATCGGTGGAGAGCGTGAGGCTGGGCGTGCCGGGGGCCTTGCCGGCGAGCCAGGGGGTGGCCGGCACGAGCGCCGGGCCCTGGTAAACGTCGCGCGTCAGCAGCCCGAAGATCCCCCCGTAGTCTTCGTTCAGGGCCTTCATGCTGAAATGGACGTGCCCCGACGCCCCGGGCTCGAGCCGGGTCCAGAACACCTGGTAGCCCACCTGCCGGGCGTCGAAGCCACCTTCCTTGATTCGGCTGGTGAACAGCCCCGGCCAGACGTGTCGCTGCTGCTTGTTCTGCTCGACCCACCAGCGCAGCAGCACGGGGTAGCTCTGGTCGGGGTTCTCGATGGACCAGTACAGCTGCGGCGAGAAGTAATCGACCCAGCCGCGCTCCAGCCACAGCTTCGCATCCGCATAGATGGCCTCGAACTGGTTCATCCCCTTGACCTGGCCGGGGTGCCCCGGCTTCCAGATGCCGAAGGGGCTGATGCCGTAGCGCACCCACGGCTTCTCCAGCCGGATGCCCTGGTGGAGTCGCTTCACGAAGCGGTTCACGTTGTCCCGGCGCCAGTCGTCTCGCCCGAGGGGGCCGCCCCCCTGGCGATACCGCGCCCAGCTCTCGTCGTCGGGGAAAGGCAGCTGCATCGGCTTGCCCTGGGCATCGAGCGCGGGCTTGCCATCGAGGCCGACGACGGGCTCCCGGTAGGGATAGAAGTAGTCGTCCATGTGCACCGCGTCGATGTCGTAGCGCTTGACGACGTCGAGCACGACGGCCACGACGTGGTCCTGCGCGGCCGGTTCACCCGGATCGAGCCACTGGTGCTTGCCGTACCGCTTGACCCACTCCGGGTGGGCGACGCTCACGTGGTTGGGGGCCGTCGGCATCGAGGGGGCCGAGGCGTCCAGCAGGCGAACCCGGAAGGGGTTGAACCACGCGTGCAGCTCGAGGCCACGCGCGTGGGCCTCGGCGACGGCGAAAGCCAGGGGATCGTAGCGCGGCTCGGGCGCCTGCCCCTGGGCCCCAGACAGGTACTCGCTCCAGGGCTCCAGCGGGGAGTCGTAGAAAGCATCGCAGGCGGGCCGGACCTGCAGCACGACGGCGTTGAGCTTGAGCGCGACGGCGCGGTCCAGCAGGGCCCTGAGTTCGGCTTGCTGCCGCTCCACCGGGAGCCCGGGCTTGCTAGGCCAGTCGATGTTCCGGACGGAGGCGATCCAGACGCCGCGGAACTCGCGGGCGGCGGGCGGCGGCTCGGCGCCGCCGTCGAGCGGCGGCTCGAGGCCAGCCCAGGCCGCCGGGGCGGCGAGGCCGGCCAGGGCCAGCCAGGCCCCGAGACCCCCCACGACCAAACCCTTAAACATATCTGAAGCTACCCTTAGCCTATAATTTGTCTTGTCTGGGCGTCCAGGCGGCGATATACCCCCGAAGCCCGCGCGATCCATGCTGGAGACCGACCGATGCCAGGCCCCCTCCATTCTGTCACGACCGCGGCCGGTTTGGCACCCCGTGGCGGCGTGCCTCTCGCCGGGGGTTCCGTGGTCGCGTCGGCGGAGCCGGCGGCCGTGGCGGCCCCCGCGTGGCAGCCTTACCCCACGCCCCCACCTCAGGAAGGGGTCCTGGCCCGTGTCTGGCGCGGCCTCAAGAATTTCTTCCGCGTCCTGTTCGGGCGGCCACCGCTCCCGTACAATCCTGGCTACCCCTGGTCCGGGCCTTATCCGGGCCAGCCCGTTCCCCCGGTGGGGGGCTGGCCTCCCTCCGCCGGCTTCCCCGCCTGGCCGGGGCCGCCCCAGCCGGGTCAACCCGCCTTCCCCCCCTACTATGGTCAACCTCCCATCCAGCCAAGTTACCCGCCGACCTACCCCGGGGCGCCGTGGCCCGGGGGCGGCCCGTTCGACCAGCTGCGCGGCATGATCGACGCTGTCCTCAGGCTCTTCCGGGGCTCCCCCGCTGGCCCTTGGGGCCCCGGGCCCTCGCAGCCCGGCTACCCCGGGCCGACCTACCCGGGCTACCCGGCGCCGCCGCCGATGGGCTACCCCGGGCCGACCTACCCGGGCTACCCGGCGCCGCCGCCGGTGGGCTACCCCGGGCCGACCTACCCGGGCTACCCGGCGCCGCCGCCGGTGGGCTACCCCGGGCCGATCTACCCGGGCTACCCGGCGCCGCCGCCGGTGGGCTACCCCGGGCCGTCCTACCCGGGCTACCCGGCACCGCCCTACCCTGTCTACCCGCCCGGCTGGCAGGCCCCTGCGGGGGGCTTCTTCAGCCGACTGGTGCGCGGCATCGGCGCCTTCTTCCGGCGGCTGTTCGGGCGCCCCACCTGGCCCCCCCAAGGGCCTGGCTGGGCTGGGCCCTCGCCCGCGCCGTGGCCCCCGGTGCCGACCTCGCAGCCGCGGCCCGCGCCACCGCCGGCGGCAGGCCCCGTCGCCCCGTCGCCCTCAGGGCCCGGCGAGGCGGCACCTCCGTTGCCGGCTCCCCCCCCTCCCTACCGCGGGCCGAGCAGCGGCGGCGGCGTGGCCCCGCCCTCGCGCGGCGCGCCTCCGCTGCCGGACGCGCCCGCGCGCTGGCTGGCCCCACCACCGCCTGCGCCAGTCTACGAGGCCCCGCCCCTGCCCGCGCTCCCCCCAGGCTCGTGATGAATCAAGACCCGATGCTCTGGGGCGTGGCGATCGCGTCCCACCAGAACGACGGCGGCGCCCCGGCGTCCGACTGGACGGTGGCCGAACAGGCCGGCAGGCTGCCCGTGTCTTCCGGCGTGGGCGCTGACTTTCGGCGGTTCTGGCGGGACGACCTCGACCGGCTGCGGGATGAACTGGGCGCCAACGCCTTCCGGTTCAGCGTCGAGTGGGCGCGCGTGGAGCCCGAGCCGGGGCGTTACGACATGGCCGAGCTCGCCTTTCTCCACGACCTCCTCGAGGGGGCCCGCGAACGGGGGCTGGCCGTCATCCTCACGCTCCACCACTTCACCTCCCCGCAGTGGCTGCACGGCGCCGGGCGCTCCGGCTGGGAAGACCCCGCCACGGCAGCGCGCTTTGCGAGCTATGCCCGGTTCATCGCCCGGGAGTTCGGCGCGGGTGTGCGCTACTGGCTGACCTTCAACGAGCCCTCCAACCTGCTGGTCGGGGGGCACCTGGCAGGCCGCATGCCCCCCTTTCGGCGCAGCCCGCTCGCCACGGCCGTCGCGGCCCGCACGCTCGTGCAGGCCCACGAGCTTGCCTATGAAGCCATCCACGAGGAGCGGCCGGGGGCGATGGTGTCCGTCAGCGAGTTCACGGGGATCCTGCGCATCGGCCCCGGCATCGCCTGGACGCCGGGGCAGCTGATGGATCCGCTCCGCACGCGCAGGGCCGATCAGCCCGACGAGACCACCTTCAAGCACCTGGACTTCCTGGGGCTCCACTACTACGGCGACATCCCCCCGCTGGAGCTCATGCACTTCCCGCTGCGCTTCCACCGGTTCACGGCCCGACCCAGCGGCTTTGGCCGCATCCTGCGCGAGGCCTGGGATCGTTACAGGCTGCCCATCCTGATCGGCGAGAACGGGATGGCCACGCGGAACCACGAGGTGCGTCCGGACGGTTGGACGTCGGCTCGCTACCTGGAGGCGCATGTCGCGGAAGTGCGCCAGGCGATGACGGCGGGGGTCCCGATCCTGGGCTACTGCTGGTGGACGCTCACGGACAACTACGAGTGGGGCAGCTTCGACAACCGCTTCGGGCTGTACCGGGTGGAGTGTCAGACGGGCGACTACACGCGCCATCCCACGCCTGCCGTGGCGGCGTTCCGTCGGGCCGTCGCGGGGGGAGAGCCCCCTGCCCGGTGACGCCCCGGCGGTCGGCGGGTAAGTGAAGGACGACGGCCGCCCGACCCTGGAGCCCCCCTTCGATGTTCCTGCCGTGTGTCCGACGGCTCGCCACCCGGTCCCTGCTCGCCCTGCTCGCGCTGGCGGCCTTTCAGCCGCCAGCGCTCGCGATCGGTCAGGTGGTGATCTTCCGGGACGTCGCGCTCTCGGAACGCTATCAGGCGCTCTCCGGCCGCCTCACGCGCCTCCAGATCCAGGCCCGCGCTGAGCAGGACACCACGGTGCTGCGCGCCAAGAAGCTCACGTGCCGCGCGGTGGTGCAGGAGGTGTTCCCCCCTGAGCCGAACCAGGTGGACCCTGAGGCCTGCCGGGTGGTGCTGGCCCTGACGGCGATCAGCGGCTTCACCGCGGCCGAGTTGCCCGCCGTCACCTACTGGGTCAGCCGCACGCGGGCGCTCACGCTCAGGCTCAACTCCCCGCTGACGGTGCCAGCCGAGCTGTTCGCCATCGAGCCCAACGGGGCTGTCGCCATCGAGCTGGAGACGCCCGCGGGATGGCTCGACCTCACCATGCCCACCCCGGCCCCCGCCCCCCGCTGAGCCCTGCCAGGAGGTCCGCCTTGGCTACCCACGTCCTCGCCATCGACCAGGGCACGACCGGCAGCACCGCGATCGTCTTCGACCACGGGGGGGCCGTGGTCGGCAAGGGCTACCGCGAGATCACCCAGCACTACCCGCAGCCGGGGTGGGTGGAGCACGACGCCGACGAGATCTGGCAGCGCACGGGTGAGGCCGTCGCTGAGGCCCTCGCCCACGCGGGCATCCGGCCAGCCGAGTTGGCCGGGCTCGGCATCACCAACCAGCGGGAGACGGTGGTGCTCTGGGAGCGGGCCACCGGGCGTCCGCTGCACCGCGCCATCGTGTGGCAGTGCCGCCGCACGGCGGACGCCTGCGCGCGCCTCGCGCGCTCGCCGCTGGCCGAGACCATCACGGCGCGCACGGGGCTGGTCGTGGACGCCTACTTCTCTGGCACCAAGCTGGCCTGGCTGCTGGACGCCGTGCCCGACGGCCGCGCGCGGGCGGCCCGGGGCGAGCTGGCGGCCGGCACCATCGACGCCTGGCTCCTCTGGAAGCTCACGGGTGGCGCGGTGCACGCGACCGACGTGACGAACGCCTCGCGCACCATGCTGTTCGACATCCACCGGCTCGCCTGGTGCGACGAGCTGCAGGAGGCCCTCGGGGTGCCGTCGGAGGTGCTTCCCGCGGTGCGGCCGAGCGGCTCGCGGTTCGGCGAGACGGCGGAGGTCGGCTTCCTGCCCGCTGGCGTGCCCATCGCGGCGATCGCCGGCGACCAGCACGCCGCCCTGTTCGGTCAGGCCTGCTTCGCGCCCGGCCAGGCCAAGAACACCTACGGCACCGGCTGCTTCTTGCTCATGAACACGGGCGAAACGCCCGTCCCCAGCCGCAACCGCCTGCTGACGACCCTGGCGTGGCAGCGCGAGGGACGGCCGGCCCTCTACGCGCTGGAGGGCAGCGTGTTCATGGCGGGCGCGGCCGTGCAGTGGCTGCGCGACGGCCTCGGCATCATCGGGACGGCCGCCGAAAGTGAGGCCCTCGCGACCTCCGTGCCGGACGCGGGTGGCGTGTACGTGGTCCCGGCCTTCGTCGGCCTGGGCGCCCCCCACTGGGACGGCTTCGCGCGGGGCACCATGGTCGGGCTCACGCGAGGCACGACGCGGGCCCACATCGCCCGGGCGACGCTGGAGGCGATCGCCTACCAGACCCGCGACATCCTCGTCGCGATGGCGGCGGACAGCGGGGTGGCTCTCTCCGAGCTGCGCGTGGACGGGGGGGCGACCGCGAATGGCTTCCTGATGCAGTTCCAGGCCGATCTCCTCGGCGTGCCCGTGGTGCGCCAGAACCAGGTCGAGAGCACGGCGTGGGGCGCAGCCGCCCTGGCGGGCCTGACGCTCGGGGTGTGGCCGGACGAGGTGGCGCTGGCTGGCCTGCAAGGGGGCGATCGCCGCTTCGAGCCTGGCCTGGGGGAGGCCGAGCGGGCCTGCCTGGTGGCTGGTTGGGCGCGGGCCGTCGAGCGATCGCGCGGCTGGGTCCTGCCGGGGCCGGAGGCCGGTTGAGAGGCGCTGGCGCCCTGCGCGCGCTGCTGGGTGCCGGGCTGGTCTGGCTCGCCGTCGCGGGGCCTGCGCCGGCGAGCGGCGGGTCCACCGGGGGCCTGGGGGGCGGCTGGCTGCTCGAGCGGGGTGACGTGCCGGGCATGCCGGAGGCCTGGCGGCCGGCCCTGCACGCCCTCGGGGCGATGCGACGCCCTGGACAGCCGCCTGCCGAGCGCCCCGCGCTGGCCGTGGGGGCGACGTGGCTGGCCCGCACGATTCCCTGGGCCCAGCTGCGGGCGGGGGGGCTGCGGCTCGTGGCGACGGACCTCCGGCACCGCTCGGAGGTCGCGGCTTGCCTCGACCTCGGGGTGGACGGCATCGGGGGCGACCGGCCTGACCTCCTGGTGGCAGCCCTGGCCGGCCTCGACGGGGACGGCGATGGCCGGGGGGGCGACTGGCTCGACGCCTCGGGGGCACCTGACCCGGGGCGCCTGGAGGTGCGCGGCTTCGCGGGGGCCCGGGGGGTGCGGCCGGAGGCCACGTTGCCGGGCGTGGAGGCTGCCCTCGACGTGGGGGTGACGGCGCTCGAGCTGCCCGTGCGGACCACGCGGGACGGGCGCGTGGTGCTGTCCCTCGACGCGACGGTGCGGCCTGGCAAGCACCGGTCCTTGCCGGGGGCGCCTGCCCTCGGAGGCGGGCTGATGGCGGAGGGGCCCGCGATCGCCACGCTGAGCCTGGGGGACCTCAGGGGCCGCTACGACCGGGCCGTGCGGCTCGCCGGGCAGCCGGCTCAGAGCCTGGACCCGGAGGCCTCGCCCGTGGCGCTGGCCTTTTCCCGGAAGCAGGGCTGGCCGAGCCCCCACGCTTACGCCTCGCTCGAGGAGGTATTCGGCTTCTTGCGGGCGTACGCGGACCACCACGCGGCCGGGCCGGGGCGCTTGCTGCCCGAGGGGCCCAGGCGGGCCCGGGCAGCGGGGCGCGTCCGGGTGGTGGTGGCGGTGCCTGCGGGGCCCGGCGGGGCCACTGCGGGGCGGGCAGCCCTCGAGGCGGCCCGGCGGGCGGGGATGCTGGAGCGCCTCACGCTCTCTGCGAGCGGGCCAGACACCCTGGTCCGGTTGCACAGCGAGGCGCCGCGGGTGGCCGTGGAGCTGGTGCTGCCCTGACGGACGGCGCCAGCGGCCGGGCTGGGCTGGGTATAAGGCCGGTCCGGGCCGCGGCTGCGGCCGCGCCGTCGCCACCGCGTCTTCGAGAAAGGGCACGACCCGACCGTGAGCAGCACCGATTGCATCGTCGTGGGAGGGGGGCACAACGGCCTCATCGCCGCCGCGTATTTGGCGCGCGCCGGCAAGCGCGTCACGGTCCTCGAGCGGCGGCACATCGTTGGGGGCGCCTGCGTCACCGAGGAGAAGCACCCGGGCTTCAAGATGTCCGTCACGTCCTACGTCGTCAGCCTGCTGCTGCCGCAGGTGGTGCAGGACCTCCAGCTTCGCGAGCACGGCTACGACTTCATCGTGCGTGACCCCTCGTCGTTCGCGGCGTTCCCCGATGGCCGCACGCTCCGGTTCTTTGCCGATGGCCGCCGGACCGTCGAGGAGATTCGGCGGTTCTCCGCGCGCGATGCGGAGGCCTGGGGCCGCTACCACGAGGTGCTGGAGGGCCTGGCCCGCTTCGCCGAGAAGATCCTGGTCTCCGTCCCGCCCGACATCACGGCCCGCAACCCGTTCAAGCTGCTGGGCTCGCTGCCGCTGGCTTGGGATGCCTGGCTGATGTCGAACACCGAGCGCGCAAAGCAGGTGGAGCTGCTGACGGCGAGTGCCTCCGACTTCCTCGACCGCTACTTCGAGTCCGAGGAGCTCAAGGCGGTGCTCGCCACGGACGGCATCATCGGGGCCTTCGCAGGGCCTCGCACGCCGGGCACGGCCTACGTGCTCCTGCACCACGTGATGGGCGGGGTCGACGGGCGCCGGGGGGTCTGGGGCTACGTCCGCGGCGGGATGGGGGGCCTGACCCAGGCGCTCGCGCGCGCCTGCGAGTCCCACGGCGTGACGATCCGGACCTCAGCCCCCGTGAGGCGCATCCTGGTCTCGGGGGGGCGGGCCACGGGGGTGGAGCTCGAGTCCGGCGAGGTCCTGAACGCCAGGCAGATCCTCTCCAATGCCGATCCGAACCGCACCTTCCTCCAGATGGTCGGCCGCGAGCACCTGCCCACCGAGTTCGCTGACGCCATCGCCGCCATCCGCTACCGGAGCGCCTCCTTCAAGATCAACGTGGCCCTCTCGGGGTTGCCCACCTTCAAGCACCTGCCGCCAGGGGCGGATCCGCGCGAGTGGCTGACGGGCACCATCCACTTCAGCCAGAGCGTGGACCAGATGGAGCGGGCGTTCGACGAGGCCAAATACGGCCATCCGTCCACCCGCCCCGTGGTCGAGGCCTGCCTGCCCAGCATCCTCGACGACTCGATCACGCCGCCGGGGCAGCACTTCATGTCGATGTTCTGCCAGTATGCGCCCTACGCGCTGGCCGAGGGCACCTGGGATGAGGCGCGCAAGCAGGCCTTCATCGAGTCCGTGTGGCGCGTCGTGGAGGAGTTCGCACCCGACATCCGGGAGAAGATCCTGCACGTGCACGCGCTGTCGCCGCTCGACCTCGAGCAGGAGTTCGGCCTTACGGGGGGCAGCCTGTTTCACGGCGATATGACGACAGACCAGCTTTTCAGCATGCGGCCCGTGGCGGGACACGCGGGCTACGAGACGCCGCTGGCGGGCCTCTTCCTGTGCGGCAGCGGCGCCCACCCCGGCGGTGGCGTCATGGGGGCGTGTGGCTACAACGCGGCGAGGGTTGCCCTCAAGCGGTGAGGCCACGCCCGGCCGAACGTGCCTCCTTGTGTTCGGGGGGTGTTAATCAAGTGCTTGCTGGGGTACAGTTTATGGCGGGGGCGTTACCGACCCCGGCCGGCCGGCCGGAGGCAGCGGTGACCGGGGATGGTGGGTGGAGGTGCGAAATGTGGACGCCGCAAGTGCTTGGCAAGGCCCTGGTGGCCTGCACACTGTGCGTGGCCGCGGTGGCCGGCTGCAGCCTCGCCCCCGGGGCCGTGGCGCCCTCGACGGCATCGCGGGGCCTGCCCAAGGCGAAGGCCCCAAAGCCCGCTGACCCGGCCGCGGCAGCGGCCGTTCCCGCCGTCGCACGGGGCAATGGCGCTGCCGTCCTGGCCGCGAATGCCGCGGGCGTTGCGCCCATCGGCACCGTGGAGGCCCCGGCTCCGAAGGACGCGGTGCGCTCGGTGCTCGACACCCTGCAGGTCCCGGCGCAGTCCCCCGAGCAGGCGCGCCAGGTGCGGCAGGTCGGCACCGAGCTGGCGGTCTCCAGCTCGGTCGAGGGGCTGCTGGTCGAGGCGGAGTGGCTGGCTGGCAACGGCCTGATCGGGCTCGACGCGAGCGGGCTCATCGGCCTGGATGGGAGCGGCCTGATCGGGCTCGACGCGAGCGGGCTCATCGGGCTCGACGCGAGCGGGCTCATCGGGCTCGACGCGAGCGGGCTCATCGGGCTGGATGCGAGCGGGCTGATGGGCGATGGCAGCATGCGCTACCGCCTGGCTGCCGTCACGGATGCCGCCCCCGCTCTGGGGGACGTCCGAGCGGCGTGGGCGTCCCTCTCCCCGGCCCTCAAGGCCCAGCGGCTCAAGGCCCACGTGCAGCGCGAGGCGCGCGTCTTCCAGGCTATCAAGGCCGGGATGGCCGAGCGCGTGGGGGCCTTCAGCCGACCTGCGGCGTCGGAAATTGAGACCACGTCGGATGGCGGGCGCCGCATCACCACCCGCCTGGTGGTGCCAGCTGGTGAGATCGTCGTCATGCGGGAGACGGATGCGTCCGGCGTGCCGCTGCGCCTCACGCAGCGGTTCAAGGGCACGCTCGAGGGGCAGGCCGTCGAGGCCGAGCGCGTGCGGTCGATCATGTCGGACGGCACCGCCGGTGTTGAGGCCGAGACGGCGCTGGGGGCTGGGGAGGCCCGGACGATGGTGTCGGTCTCGAAGCAGATTGCGGCCGACGGCAGCGTGACGGGTGGTGGGGAGGTGGCGAGTGGGGGCGGACCCACGGTCGCCTTCGAGGCCGGCGGCAACGTGACCGCCTTCGAGCGCACCGAGGCGCGCGTGCACGGCGTGGCCGTGGGCGTCCAGCGGATGGCGGGCCGCAGCGAGGCCGCGGTGAGCGTCAAGGACGGCAAGCAAGACGCCCACACCGTGCGGGTCAAGGCCAAGTGGGCGCCGGAGGTGCCGGTGCCACCGGCTGACCCGGCCCGGCCTCCGGTGTCCGGGAACGCTGGTGGGAACGGGAACGCCGGTGGCAACGGGAACGCCGGTGGCAATGAGAACGCCGGTGGCAATGGGAACGCCGGTGGCAATGAGAACGCCGGTGGCAATGGGAACGCCGGTGGCAACGGGAACGCCGGTGGCAACGGGAACGCCGGTGGCAACGGGAAGGCCGGTGGCAACGGGAACGCAGGCGGAACCGGGAACGCCGGTGGCAATGAGACTGCCGGTGGCAATGAGAATGCCGGTGGCAATGGGAACGCCGGTGGCAATGGGAACGCCGGCGGCAATGGGAACGCCGGCGGCAACGAGAACGCTGGTGGCAATGGGAACGCCGGCGGGAACGGGAACGCTGGCAACAACGGCAGTGGGGGGCGCTGACCTGTGAACCTCCCCTGGAAGGTGGTGCGGCCCGGCGCGGTTGCGTGGCTGGCCTGCTGGTCGTTGTTGGGGGGAGGCGGTTGCGCGCCGGGGCCTGGCGTTGGCCCAGCCTTGACAGATGCGTCCCGACAAGGGACCGCACCGGACCTTCCCTCGGCGGTGGAGGGGCTGGCAGGTTTGATCGGCGCGCAGGCCGCGGCCATGACCGCCCCGCGGACCCTGAGTGAGGTGGGTGCCGACATGGCCCTCGGCGAGGCCGTGGAGCTGCTGCTCCAAGATGCCGAGGTGCTGGCCGGCAACAGGTTGGTGGGCAACGGCGGTGGCGCCCTGATCGGTTTCGGCGCGGCGAACGTGGTGTCGAAGGGTGGGGGGCAGCTCATCAGCGACGGGGGTGTCCGCCTCGGACCCGGGCGCGACCCGTATGCGCTGCTCGCGGATGACGACGTGCCCCCCTCCGTGGAGGCCTTGCGACAGACCTGGCAGGCGCTGTCCGCGGCCGACCGCGGCCGAAGCCTCGAGGCGCACCGCAAGCGAGAGGCCCGCGTGCTGGAGGCTGCCCGCGAGGCCCTCGCGGCGCGCGCCGGCGGCTACAAGCGCAAAGACGATGTCCGCGTCACCAAGGCCTCCGGCGGTGGAGA
This sequence comes from Candidatus Sericytochromatia bacterium, assembly GCA_035285125.1. Lineage (GTDB taxonomy): Bacteria > Cyanobacteriota > Sericytochromatia > S15B-MN24 > JAQBPE01 > JAYKHL01. Next base: position 35,332 of record JAYKHR010000012.1, read on the forward strand.
GATCGCCCGACAGACGATCGAAAGCCCACTCGGGCCCGTGCTCGTCGAGCGGGTCGAGGACGCCGAGGGGCTCACCTTGATGCTGCGTCAGACCTTCCGCGGCACCATCGACGGCACCGCCGTGGAGGCCGAGCGGACCCGCCACCTGCTGCCTGACGGCACGGCGCGCGTGGATGCCTTGACGACGCTCGGCGGGGCTCAGGGAGCGCGCAAGCTCCGCTGGGTGAAGAAGGTTGCCCCCGACGGCACCGTCACCGGTCGCGGCACGCGAACGGCCGATGGGGCCGTCGTGGAGCTGCAGGCGTCGGGCAACGTGGCGGAGGCTGAGCAGGCCACGGCCAGAGTCGAAGACGTCGACCTCACGGTGGAGCGGTCTGCCGGCCGCAATGAGGCCAAGGTGGCCGTGGCCGGAGGGGCCTTGCGCAAGGGGGCCGTGGCCGTGCGCCTGCCGGCAGCGGGCAAGGGGCAACGCGAGACGAAGGCCGACGTGCCGCCTGAGCCCGGGGCGGGGCGGCCTGCCGTCGACTCGGGCGGTCGCCCCGCCTCGGGGCGCGGAGATGCCGAGGCCAGCGCCTCCTTGGTTCCCGATGGCGTCCCACCCTCACCGGGGAAGGCCCGGCCCCCGGAGGACCAACCAAGCCCCTCGGGGGAGGCGGTTGGCGACGATGACAAGGCGGACGCGCCAGCTGGCAAGAAGCAGCCCGCGTCACCGAAGCCCCCGGAGCCGCCCAAGGCCGCGGCTCCATCCCCCAAGAAGACCCCACCCCCCCCGCCAGACACCCCCAAGTCGGACGACAACTGAGGTCTGTCCCAGAGGCCCGCCTGGCAGGCTGACTGTTAGAGGCTGCATTCGGAGGTCACGCAATGCCCAAACGTTCCCCCGCAGCCCCCTTCACCCTGGCCTGCGCCCTGGCCCTCAGCGTCCTGACGGGATGCGCCCCGGCCGCTACCCAGGCGGGCCGGGGGGCCGTTCCCCCCCTCTCTCGGGGCAGCGCCGCGCCCGCTGCGCCAGCCCAGCCGGCGCGACCGGGCGAGCCTGCCGCCCAGCCGGCGAAGCCTGCCGCCGCGGCCGTGGCGGCGCTGCTGGCCCCTGCCGCTGGCGTCGCTGCGCCGTCGGCCGTGGCAGGCGTCGGGACGGCGCTGGCCCTCGACACGACGGTGCAGGCCCTGCTCGCGGATGCCGAGGTCCTGGCTGGCAACGGGCTGATCGGGCTCGATGCCAGCGGGCTCATCGGGCCTGATGCCAGCGGCCTGCTCGGTGATGGCGGGCTCCGCTACGCGTTGCTGTCGGACCAGGACGACGATGACGAACGTCAAAAGGCCAAGGACGGCTGGCGCGGCCTCTCCAAGGAGGAGCGGGAGGCTCGCAAAGCGGTCCACCGCAAGCGGGAGGAGCGGGTGCTCGAGGCTGCGAGGGCGGCTCTGGCCAAGCGCCGCGGTGCTTTCAAGCAGGTGGGCACCGCCACGGAGGCCACGGCGGCAGACGGGGCTCGGATCACCACGACCAAGCTCGCTGTCGCGGGCGGCGAGGTGACGGTGACGCGGGAGGTGGACGAGGCGGGCATGCCCGTTCGCCTCGCGCAGCGGTTCGTCGGGCAGCTCGAGGGGGTGGCCGTCGAGGCCACCCGCACCCGCACGCTGAGGCCCGACGGCTCGGTGCTCATCGAGGCGTCGGCACAACTCGGCACGGGGGCGGAGGCCCGCACGGTGGCGTGGACCAAGACCGTCACGGCCGAGGGCGGCGTCTCGGGCGTCGGCAAGCTGAAGGGGGCGGATGGCCGGGAGGTCGCGCTGACGGTCTCGGGAGACGTCACGGCCGAGGAGCAGATCGGGGCCAGCGTCGAGGGCGTCGAGGTGGCGGTGGTGCGCGCGGCCGGACGCGACGACGCCGAGGTGCGGGTGCGCGACAAGGATGGCAAGGAAAAGCGTGGCGCGTTCCGGGCCTCGGTGGAGGACCGAGACGACGACAAGGACGACGATAAGGACGACGACCATGATGACCACCACCACGGGGCTTCCCCGGCGCCTGGTGGCGACAAGGCTGGGCCTGCGGCCTCCGGCACCGTCCCCGTGAACCGGGACGACGACGACGACAAGGACGACGACGACAAGGACGACGACGATCGCCCCGCGACGGCCTCTCCCTCTCCCTCGCCCTCCCAGTCTCCCGACGCCTCGCGCGACGACGACAGGGACGACGACGACAGGGACGACGACTGAGCCTGAGCCGCGGGGCGGGGCGGGCTGGCCTCAGCGGCGGGCTAGCCCGCCCCGCCCTGCGGGCCGCCAGGCCTCACGGCCCCCGCCTCCGCGCCTCGTCAGGGGTCCGAGCAGTCTCGCACGAAACCGCACCGCTCGCACTTCAGCTTGCAGTGCACGTCCAGCATCTTGTGGCCGCACAGGTCGCAGACATACCACTTGCCCGCCACGGGACGCGGGACGGGCGGGGCGCCGGGTGGCGGAGGGGGGAGTTCCTCGGACATCCTGGCCTCAGGCCGTGCGGGTGCGGCACTCGCGCGCGAGGTGGGCGCGGAGGTAGCGGCTCGGCAACTCGCGGTCGAGCGTCTGCATCATGAAGCGGCTGGCGTCGATCACGCCCCGGAGGGAGACGCCGGTCTCGATGCCCATCTCTTCGAGCATGTACAGCAGGTCTTCTGTCGCGATGTTGCCCGTGGCGCCAGGCGCGTAGGGGCAGCCGCCCAGGCCGCCCACCGAGCTGTCGTAGGTGGTGATGCCCATGTCCAACCCCGCGACCACGTTGGCCAGGCCCAGGCCGCGTGTGTCGTGGAAGTGCAGGGCCAGCTCGGGCTCGGCGACGTCCCGACGGAGCAGGTCGATGACGGCCTGCACCTTGCGGGGGGTGGCCACGCCGATGGTGTCTCCCAGCGAGACCTGGTAGGCCCCCATCTGGAGCAGGGCCTTCGTCACCTCGCGCACCGCGTGGGCCTCGATGGGGCCCTCGTAAGGGCACCCCCAGGCCGTCGAGACATATGCCCGCAGGCGCTTTCCAGCGGCAAGGGTGGCCGCGGCGACCTCGCTGTAGGCGGCCAGCGCAGCGGCGATGTCCCGGTTGGTGTTCTTGCGGGAAAAGGTCTCGGAGGCGGCCGCGAAGATCACGACCTCGTCCACCCGGGCTTCAAGGGCTGCCTCCAGCCCGCGCATGTTGGGCACGAGGGCGCTGAGCACGAGGCCGGGCCGACGCTGCACCCCCGCGAGCACGGCGGCGGCATCGGCCAGCTGCGGCACCCATTTTGGGTTGACGAAGGACGTCACCTCGACGTGGCGGCAGCCGGCGGCTCCCAGCATGTCGGTGAGCGCGATCTTCGCGCTGGTGGGCACCACCTCGGGCTCGCTCTGCAAGCCGTCGCGAGGCCCCACCTCGACAACCGTCACCGCCGGCGGCAGTGCCTGGAACATCGGCGGCTCACTCCAGCACGATGAGCGTGTCGCCTTCGTTCACGAAGTCGCCGGCGCCCACCTTGACGTCTTGCACCGTGCCGTCGAACTCCGAGGGGATGAACATCTGCATCTTCATCGACTCGATGCACACGACGTCCATGCCTTCGGTGACGGC
>JAYKHR010000013.1:0-2641 GCA_035285125.1 Candidatus Sericytochromatia bacterium
TCCGAGAAGGCCGCGACCTCGGCCAGCGTGAGGTCGGGGCCGCCCGTGACCTCGACGAAGGCGGAGCGGGCCTCCGACAGCCAGATGGGCACGTCGGGCGGGTGCGCCCGGGGCCCGTCGGCCTCGAAGACCTGGAGGTCGGCGTGCTCCCCGGGCCACTCCGACAGCAACTGCAGGACGTCGTGGGCCTCGATCTCGATGAGCCGGCCCTCGCCCTGCACCACCTCGCCCAGCAGGCGCGCCGCTTCCCGGACCTCGGGGGCCTCCGGCGCGGCCTCTGGGCGCCCCGAGAGGGCCGCCCGCACCGCCGCCCGCAGCCCGCGCACGGCCACCCTCACGGCGTCCCCCCGGAGGCGGGGGCCTCCGCCGTCGCACGGGTGCGACGATCCGAGACGATGCGGCCATCGACCAGCTCGATCACCCGGCTGGCCTCGGCGGCGAGCTCCGCGCTGTGGGTGACGACGACGATGGTCTGCCCGTGCTGCTCGTTGAGCTCGCGCAGCCAGGCGTAGACCCGCTGGCTGTTGACGGTGTCGAGGTTGCCCGTGAGCTCGTCGCCGAGCAGCACGGCCGGGTCGTTGGCGAGGGCCCGGGCGATCGCCACGCGCTGCTGCTGGCCGCCCGAGAGCTCGTGGGGCCGGTGGGACAGGCGGTTAGAGAGGTCGAGGCGCGCGAGCAGGGCCGCCGCCCGGGCCCGCGCCTCCGCTGCGGCCACGCCCCGCAGGCGCATCGGCAGCGCGACGTTCTCGAGGGCGTCGAGCTCGGGCAGCAGGAAGTGGAACTGGAAGACGAAGCCCACCTGGCGGCCGCGCAGCGCGGCGAGCTCGGGGTCCGCGAGGCCGCTGGTGGAGGCGCCGTCGATGCAGACCTCGCCGGCCGTGGGGCGATCGAGGGCGCCGAGCAGGTACAGCAAGGTGCTCTTGCCGGAGCCGGAGGGACCGCGGATGGCCACGAACTCCCCGCGCGCAATGCGGAGCTCGACGCCAGCCACGGCCATCACGGGCTCGTCGCCGCCGTGCAGCGCCTTGACGACGCCGCGGGCCTCGAGCAGGGGCGGGGCCGCGCTCATGGCCGGAAGAACCGCTTGCCGAGCCGCACCGTCAGGCGGGCCCCGTAGGCGGAGTCAGGCTGGGTGGCGACCTCGACCCGGGCGGGGCCGACGGCCTCGAGCAGGGCCCGCAGCACGGGCACGGAGCGCTCGGCGGGGGCCGCCTCGGCGCCGGGCTTGGCGGCCGGCAGCCCGTCGGGGCGCTCGACGATCAGGGTCTCGTCCGTGACCTGCGTGGCCTGCGCCGTGTGGACGACCTGGAAGCCCTGGGCCTGCAGCGTCGAGGCCAGCGCCAGCACCCGCGCGTCTTCCGGCGCGTCGTGGAGCAGCTCCACGGTGGGGTGGATCTCGGTGGGGGCCGTGTCGCGCGGGGTGTTCTGGAGGCGGGCCAGCAGGTGCTCCCAGCGGCGGGGGGCCAGCAGCCACTCGCCGCGGTCGTTCGCATCGCCGGGCAACAGCGTGAAGGCCAGGTCGTGGGGGGCGACGGCGCGCCACTTCTCGAAGATCGCCTCGAAGGCCTGCTTGGGCAGGTCGGTCTCCAGCTTGTCGAGCGAGCGCGTCATCGCATGCGAAACCCAGGCGACGTTCCAGGCGTCATGCAGCTTCGCCTGCCAGGCCGCGACGAGCATCTGCTGGCGCTCGAGGCGATCGAGCTCGTCCTCGGTGCGTTCAAAGCCGAAGGCCAGCACGTCGTCGGGCCGCAGGATGTTCCAGCCGGCCTCGCGGCTGAGCTCGATGCCCAGCGAGGGCTCCTCGACGCGGATGGGGCGGTTCAGGTGTACCTCAAGCGGGCCGAGCTGCTCCAGCGTGGTGCGCGCCGCGTCAAGGTCCACGGCGACGTGGTGCTGGATGGTCAGGCCCGTGAGCTGCTCGATGGCGTCGCGCACCATGGTCAGGCCGCCGAGGGCGAGGGCGTCCCCGAGCACGCCGTCCCCGACCTGACCTAGCGTGGCGCGCGTCTCGCGGGGGATAGAGAGCACATAGCCGCGCGTCGCCTTGGCGTCGAGGCTGAAGACCATGAGGGTGTCGGCCAGCCGGCGGGCACCCTTGTCGGAGTCCGGGAGCTGGATGGGGAGAGGCTTGGGGTCGATGCCGACGACGAGGACGTTGATGCGGTCCGGCGGGTCACAGGCAGGCAGCACGGCGGGGGGCCGCGAGGCGGCCCTGAAGACGTTCACGACCCCGGCGCCGGCGCCGCCAAGCAGGCCGAGCACCATCAGCGCCCCGAGGAACCGGCGCAGGTGGTAGTTCGGCTTCCGAGCCTGCTTGCGCCGCTGCCGCAGCTGCGAGGGCCCGAACCCGAGGGCAGGCGGGACGTCGGGCGGCGCGGGTTGCTGGCGGGTGAGGTAAGGGTCCTGCATCGAGCGAGGGTGACAAAACGTGGCATACCACGATACCACACCGCGCACAGGGCCGGGCCCGGCGAGGGTTGACACCCGCGAGCGGGCGTTGGTATACATGGGGAACACCTTCCGCCATAGCTCAGTCGGTAGAGCGGGTGACTGTTAATCACTAGGTCCGTGGTTCGAGTCCACGTGGCGGAGCTAGACAGAGAGCCGTCCTCCAGTCAGGAGGCGGCTCCTTTTTTTCGAG
>JAYKHR010000014.1:0-3620 GCA_035285125.1 Candidatus Sericytochromatia bacterium
CCCCCGGTGGGAAGGCGGGAGCCGGGGGCGGCCCGTGCGGCGCAGGACCGGGGGAACGGCGAGGCGGGCAGCGGCCCCGGGCCCGTGCCGGCGGGATGCCCCTCCGGGGTTCGAGCGCGGGATGAGAAGCTGGTCACCTCGTGTCGGGCCGGGGGGCGGGGAGGCCCGGGCCCCCGCTTCCGGACCCGATGGGGCCGTTCAGCCGAGGGCGTAGGTGCGCTCGAGGTAGTCGACGATGTCGGCCGACTCGAACATCTCCGCGCCGGTGTTCGGGTCCACCAGCCAGGGGACCATCATGCGGCCCGACCGCTCCACGAAGGCGGGCCGGCGGCTGCTGCCCTTGGCCACGTTGTGCAGCACGTAGGGCAGTTCCAGCTCGCAGAGCCGCTCGCGGACCAGGCGGCAGTACGGGGACACCTCGAAGCTCCACAGTTCGAGGGGCTGGGCCGGGGCCTTCGCCCGCCGGTAGGCGCGGCCGGCCGTGGCCCGGGCCGCCGACGCCGCGAACGAACTCGCGTCCGTCAGCACCGGCATGGACAGGATCCAGGGCACGGGCCCGTCGCCGTAGGTGGCGTACAGGTAGCGGACGATGTCGTCCGACTCGAGCATCCCGCGCCCGGTGTTCGGGTCGAACAGGTAGGGGAACTGCTCCTTGCCGCTGCGCGCGGCAGCCTCGGGGCGGAAGCGGGGGCCGCCGCGGGGGCAGGGCTTCACGACGGTGTCGAGGTCGAGGATGGACAGGGCCTCGCGCACCTTGCGGCAGAAGGGGCAGCTCTCGAACTCGTAGAGTTCGAGCATCTCGCGGGGCCTGGGCCCCACGCCGGCCACCTCCATGCCCGCGCCGAGGCGGGCCACGCTGGCGAAGTAGGACGTTGCGAGATCGAGGATCCTCATCGGGGTTCTCCTTCGGGGCCGGCGGGACCGGGGGCACCGCCAGGGCGGCTCGGTCCGCCCGGGGTCGTCGTCGTGGCCGCGTCGTCGCCGCCGTCCGTTGCCACGACCCGATACGCGCAGCGCCTCGCGCCCGCCAGCAGGTGGTCCTCGCGCTCCACAACGACGCCCGGGCCGAGCACTTCGCGGAACAGGGCCAGTTCGTCGCGGCAGAAGCCCTGGCAGACCGCGGCGGCCGCGCAGATCGGGCAGTGGTTCTCCACCAGCAGCCAGGAGCCGTCGGCCTCGCGCGTCGACCCGGCCATGTAGCCTTCGTCGCTGCGGGCCGCGGCCAGGGCCGCCAGCTTCTCGCCGAGGGCCGCGCCCGCCGGGATGCGCGCCGCGTAGGTCTGACGCTGGGCCTTGGCCCGCGCGGCGATCACGCGCTCGAGCCCTTCCTCGCCAAAGGCCGCCTTCAGCGAGCGCAGCAGGTCCACGGTGAGTTCGGCGTGGGTGTCGGGGAAGCGGCCCATCGCGGCGGGGGTCAGCTCCCAGATGCGGGCCGGCCGGCCCACCTTGCGCCGTTCGTCGCGGAACGAAACCAGGCCGTCGCCGGCCAGGGCCTGAAGGTGCTGGCGCACGGCCATCGGCGTGATGCCGAGGACGCCCGCGAGCGAGGCGGCGCTCGAAGGCCCCCGGGTCTTCAGCAGGAAGAGCACCCTCTCCCTGGCCGGTCTCGCGTCCGCCGCTGCCATCGCGGCCCTTGATAGGAGGTGTCGCCCCTTAAAGCAAAAAAGTATTTGACTAAATATGGAAAGCGTGAGCTTTCGTAACCCGTGACGACGGCGACCCCGAAGGAACAGCAGGCCACCGGGCCCGCGGCGGTGTGGGACAGCCGTCATCGGCGACTGACAGCCGGGCTGCTGCTGACCATCTCGCTGACAGCGTTCGAGGCCCTGGCGGTCGCCACCGTGCTGCCGGCGGCGTCGGCCGACCTGGGCGGCGCGGCCACCCTCGCGTGGTACGGCTGGGTGTTCAGTGGCTTCATGCTGGCCAACCTCGTGGGAATCCCCGCGGCGGGAGTCCTCGCGGCGCGGGGCGGCACGGCCGTGTCGTTCGCGGCCGGCGTGCTGCTGTTCGTGGCGGGCCTCGTTGCGGCCGGGCTGGCGGGCTCGATGCCGGCCCTGGTGGCGGGCCGCGTGGCGCAGGGGCTCGGAGCCGGGGCCTTGTCGTCGGTGGCCTACGTGGCGGTGGCGGGCGCTTACCCGCCCGCCGCGCAGCCCCGCATGCTGGCGCTGCTGTCCAGCGCCTGGGTGCTGCCCGGCCTCCTCGGTCCCGCGGTCGCGGCCCTGCTCGCGGAACAGGCCGGGTGGCGGTCCGTGTTCCTGCTGCTGGCGCCCGCCTCGGTGGCCGCCGGCTGGCTGGCGCTCGGCGGGTTGCGGGTTCTCCGCGCGCCCGCCTCGGCCGGCAGCGTCTCGGCGCCGCTCGGCCGCGCGCTGCGCCTGGCCGCGGGAACGGCCCTCGTCCTTTTCTCCAGCGAAGCCGGGCACCTCGGCGTCCGCGCGCTCGGCGCCACCGCCGGCGCCGCGCTGGCGCTGCCCGCGCTGGCCGGGCTGCTGCCGCCCGGGACGCTGCGGGCGGCGCCCGGGGCCCCTGCCGCGCTGGCGGTCAAGTTCCTCGTGACCGCGGCGTTCTTCGGGGCCGAGACCCTGCTGCCGCTCGCCCTCGTGGCGGTGCGGGGCCAGTCGGTGGCCGCGGCCGGCGCCGTGCTCACGGCGGGAACCCTGGCCTGGACCGGCGGGGCCTGGCTGCAGGAGAGGCTCGTCCAGCGCGTGGACCGCGTCCACCTGGCCCGAGCAGGCCTCGCGATGGTGGCGACGGCCATCGTGGGGGCGGCCTGCGTCCTTTCGACGACGGCGCCCCTGGCCGTGGCCGCGGCCAGCTGGGCGGCGGCAGGGCTGGGGATCGGCGTGGCGTACTCGACCACGACGCTGGCCGTGCTGGACGGCGTGGCCGGCGGCGCGGGTCAGCGCGGCGACGGCGAGCGCGACGGCGAAACGGATGCCCGGGGTGACGAGATCGGCAGCGGCGAGGCGGCCTCTGCCCTGCAACTGGTGAACGTGCTCGGCGTGGCCGTCGGCGCGGGCACGGCCGGGGCCATCCTGTCCGGGCTGCGCGGGCCGCTGGGGTCGGAAGCCTCCGCGATCGTGGCCGGGGACACTTTCCTGCTCGGGGTCGCCTTGCTCGGCTTCGCCCTCGCTGGACGCCTCGGGGCGGGTCGTGCATCGGACCTTGACCCGGCGCCCGGAGCGACCCCGTAGCCCAGCGCCCCCCGGGGCTCCGGCCACGCCGAAAGGGGCGAAGTTTTCCTTGACGTATCCGGGGGTTGGGCCTACGAACCCGAATGAGTCCGATTCCTTTCCCGGCGGGCGGTCCGCCGAAGCCACAGGGGGCTTTTATGAAGCGATACCAGGTCCTGATTTCGAGTTTCTTCTTCGCCACGGCGCTCGTCGTCGGCGGAGCCCAGCACGCCGCGGCCCAGGTCGGCAACTGCGGCAACGGCAGCACGCAAGCGAACGAGGATTGCGATCCTTCCGATCCGGAAACGGCGGAGTGCTGCGCTGCCAACTGCACCTGGGCCGCCAACGGCACGGCCTGCGGTCCGGCTCCCAGCGAGTGCGCGGGCGCGGGGTCCTGCGACGGCGCCGGCACCTGCAACCAGTCCTTCACCGCTGCGGGCACTCCGTGCG
>JAYKHR010000015.1:0-15126 GCA_035285125.1 Candidatus Sericytochromatia bacterium
CGTGGCCCCGGGCGGGGAGCGCGAGGCCCTTTCCCTCAGCCCTGGCCCTGGCAGGCTGTTGGTGCTTCGCACCCAGGGCCACGGCCGGGAGCGCTGGGTGCGGGACCTCCGCGCCCAGATGCTCGCCACCCTTCGCCACCTCCCCCCCCGGTGAGCGCGGTCGCGCCCACCCTGACCAGAGGAACCTCGATGCAACTGCAAGACACCACCCTCGATCGCAACGCCGAGCTGGAGGCCGCCGCCTACTACGTCTACCGCCTCGAGTCACCCTCCCGCCGGTGGGGCATCGCGGTGGAGCACCTCATCGCAGACCAGTTCAACGTCTCCGTCACCTACTGCGAGGCCGGCTGGGACGTGCACGGCGTCGTGCGCTACTGGTCGTTCGAGTCGCGGGACCTGGCAGAGGCGCGCTACCTGGAGCTGCAGCGGCTTCTTGGCGAGGCCGACGAGGCGGCCGATATGCGCGCCATGCTGGCCCTGCTGCCCCCTGTGGAGCGGGCGGAGGAGGCCTGAGGGCTGTCGGCATCCAGGGGCATTACGTTGTGATCGGGGTCCCTGAACGCGGGGCCGTGCGGGTGTAGCCTGGAGGCGTCACCAACCGCCCTTGGAGGTCCCCGATGTTCGAAGATGCCACCCCCAACCCGAGCGATGCCGCCTTGCAGGGCCCTGCCGTCGAGCTGGGCGCGGTGGAGCCAGCCGTGATCTGGCTGGACGGCGCCAAGGCGCAGGCCTCCGGCGACGACCGCCGCGGTTGTGAGGCGGACCCAGAGCACGTCATCGCCTTCTTGCTGAAGAAGATCGACGAGCAGCAGGCCCGCAGCGCGGACCAGGATGCTTACGCCGAGCTGCTGCAGCAGGAGCTCGACCAGCTCCGCGGCCAGCTGCAGGTCACCCGCGAGGAGCTCGACCGCCAGCTCGCCGACTACGAGGTGCTGATGCAGAACTCCCTCGCCACCGAGCGGGAGCTGGAGCAACACAAGGTCGTCGCGGCAAGCCGCAAGACGATCCAGCTGCCGTTCTACGCCGAGGAGAAGCTTGCGAAGCTCGGCTACAGCGGGATGCAGCCGGTTGCGGCCGGCTGACGAGCAGCCCCACCACGGCGCCTCCGCTTGCGGGGGCGCCTTTTGCTTGGTGGGGATGCCGCTGCGCCGCGGGGTTCCGCGGCATTTGAAAGTTTAAGCAAGGTTTAATATAATCTGTCGATATGGTCACCAATGGGGGTGACCACCCCTGTCGTTCGGGAGGGATCCGTCAATGTCGACGAAGACGAACGCGCGCCCGATGGCGCTTGTCACCGTGATGACCTGCCAGGACCCGGCGATCCTGCTGGAGGTGCTGCGGGCCTCCTCGGGCGGTCACCGCCGCATGATGCCGGCCGGCATCCACGACGAGGCCGACCTTCGGGCTGCGATGGCCGGCGGCCTGGCGTTTCTGGTCGCCTACAAGGGCCGCGCGGACGGCCGCGCCCGTCCGGAGGGGGCCGTGGCCTACCGCTGGGACCACGGCGCGCTGCGCGTCGTGCACGTGTCCGTGCGCGACGGCGCGCGGAACCTGGGGGTGGGGCGGCGCCTGGTGCAGGCTGTCGAGAACGTGGCCTCGGCCCTCGGCGCCCCCCGCGTGGCCGTGTCGCCCGGGGAGGACGAGGGACGCGTCACCTTCCTGCGGCGCCTGGGCTACGAAAGCTACGGCGAAGACCGCCGGCAGCCGATGCTGAAGGTGCTCGTCAGCGAGTGAGCGCCCGATAAAGGGGGGCCCGGACGTGACGTGTCCGGGCCCTCGCCGTGTCAGGACCGCGCCAGCTGGGGCCGGGCGGCCTTCATCACCCTGCCGAGCCGCCGGATGCCGTCCTCGATCGCCGCCTCGGAGGCGTTCGAGAAGTTCAGCCGCAGCGTGTTCTCGCCGCCGCCGTGGGCAAAGAAGGCGTCGCCGGGGATGAAGGCCACCTTCTCCTTCGTGATGCACTCCTCCAGCAATGGGGCCGCCAGCAGCCCGCTCGGCAGCGTGACCCAGATGAACAGCCCCCCCTCTGGGCGCGTCCAGCTGCACCACTCGGGGAGGTGCGCGTCCATGGCGGCGAGCATCAGGTCGCGACGCTTGCGGTACTCCGTCCGCAGGCGCGCCAGGTGGGCCTCCAGGCCGCCCGTCGCAAGGTACTCGGCGATCATCACCTGGGTCAGGGCGGCGGTGTGTAGGTCGTTGCACTGCTTCAGGGGGATCAACTTCTCCACGATGGCGTCCGGCACCACGGCGTAGGCCACGCGCAGGCCGGGGGCCAGCACCTTGGAGAAGGTCCGCAACAGCACCACGCCGCCTTCGTGGTCGAGCGCCTTGATGGCTGAGGGGCGCTGGGGCCCGAAGTACAGGTCGCCGTAAGGGTCGTCCTCGACGATGGGCACGCCGTGGCGGCTCGCGAGGGCGTACATCTCTGCCTTTCGTTCCTCCGTCAGCATGAGGCCCGTCGGGTTCTGGAAGTTCGGGATGGTGTAGATGAATTTCGGCTGCCGGTGCTCGAGCACGCGGGCGAGGGCGTCCATTTTCATGCCGCCGGCGTCGAGGGGCACGGTCACGAAGTGGGCTTCGAACCCCTGGAAGGCCTGCAGGGCGCCCAGGAACGTCGGGCTGCCGACGACGATCTCGTCGCCCGGGTTGATGAACGCCTGCGCGAGCATGAAGATGCCCTGCTGGGAGCCCGTCGTCAGCAGGATCTGGTTGCCCGTGAGGTCGATGCCCTCCGCGGCCAACTGCGCCGCGATGGCCGCCCGCAAGGGCGGGTAGCCCTCGGAGGGACCGTACTGCAACGCCTTGAGCGTGATCTCGGGGGTCCGGAAGGCGGCCTGGGCGGCGGCCGCTAGCTCGTCGGCCGGGAAGAGGTCCTGGGCCGGCATCCCGCCAGCGAAGGACGTGATGTCAGGCTGCGAGACCACCTTGAGGATCTCGCGGATGACCGAGGGGTTGACGTTCGCCATGCGGCTGGCGAACCGGGGGGCAAAGGGGCACATCGTCGTCACTCCGGGGGGGCGCGGCGCGCCGAGCCAGGGGGGCGCACGGGCAGAACCACCATGCTACCACAAACCGCCGCCTGGCGTGTCGTGTTGCGGGTTTGGAGGGAAAAGGTCGGCCCCCACGCACGCAGGGCCCCCGAAACGCTCCGGGGGCCCTGCGTTGGTGAGAAGGTGGCACGAGGCCTAGACGCCGAACGGGTTCATGACCCGCTCGCCCGTGTAGACGAGCACGCTCTTCTCGTCCATGTACTGCTTCAACGTCTCGGCGGACAGCTCGCGCCCGAAGCCGGACTGCCTCGAGCCGCCGAAGGGCACGCCAAGGAAGGAGCTGAAGGGGGTGTTGATGGTGAGGCCGCCGGTCTTGAGCTTGGCCGCGACGCGATGCGCCCGGCCCACGTCGCGGGTCCAGACCGTGCCGTAAAGGCCGAAGGCGCTGTCGTTGGCAAGCCTGATGGCCTCGGCCTCGTCCTTGAACTTGATGAAGACGACGACGGGCCCGAAGATCTCTTCCTGGGCCACGCGCGAGGCGTTGTCCACGCCGCCGAGGGCTGTCGGGGGGTAGAAGTGGCCCTCGAGGCCTTCCGGCTTCGCGCCGCCGCAAAGCAGCAGGGCACCCTCTTGCTGCCCGAGCTTCACGTAGCCGTCCACCTTCTCCCAGTGGTCGCGCGAGATCATCGTGCCGAGCTGGGTGTTCGGGTCCATCGGGTCACCGATGCGAAGCTTGCCGGCCTTCTCGACGAAGGCGCTCACGAAGGCGTCATAGATCGACTCCTGCACCAGCACCCGGCTGCGGGCGTTGCAGCACTGGCCTGCGTTGTCGTAGATGCCATAGAGCGAGCCTGCGACGGCCTCGTCGATGTTGGCGTCCGCGAAGACGATGCCGGGGCTCTTGCCGCCGAGCTCCAGCGTCACGCGCTTGATGCCCTGCGCGGCCGCGGCCATGATGGCCTTGCCCGTTTCCGTGCCGCCCGTGAAGGCGATCTTGTCGATGCCCGCGTGGCGCGACAGGTAGGCGCCAACCGTCTCGCCGGGGCCGTTGACGACGTTCAGGACGCCCGCCGGGAGGCCCGCCTGGGCCGCCAGCTCCGCGAGCTTGAGCGCCGTGAGCGGCGTCAGCTCGGAGGGCTTGAGCACGACGGTGTTGCCCGCTGCCAGCGCGGGGCCGAGCTTCCAGGCGGCCATCACGAGCGGGAAGTTCCAGGGCACGATGAGCGCGCAGACGCCGAGGGGCTCCCACGTGGTGTAGCTCATGAAGTTGGGCGGGCAGGGGATCGTCTCGCCCTGTACCTTGCCCGCGAGGCCGGCGTAGTAGTCGAAGACGTCGGCGGCGTGGGAGACCTCGCCCTTGGCGGCCATGATGGGCTTCCCGGTGTTGCGCGTCTCGAGCTCGGCCACGGCGTCGAGGTTGGCCCGCAGCAGGTCGGCGAGCTTGCCGAGCAGCTTCGCGCGCTTCTGGGCCGAGGTCTTGGCCCAGGCGCCCTCGAAGGCTGCGCGGGCAGCTGCGATGGCGTCATCCACGTCCGCCTCGGAGGCCACGGCCACGTGGGCGAACACGGCGTCGGTGGCCGGGTTGCGCACCTCCATCGTCTGGTTGGCGCCTCCAGGGCGCTGCTCGCCGTTGATCCAGAGGGCGAGGGTCTGGTTGTCGAACGTCACCGTCACGGTCGGGCCTTCCTTTCGCGCGTGGCGGCACCATTGCCGCCTCCGTCCGGTCCATTTTGGGGCACCGACCGGACGATGTCCATCGCGCGCGGCGGCGGGCGGTGCTCAAGCCCAAACCCCCGCCTGCCGAAGATCCGGATGCGGCAGCCGGGGCCGCACGGTGATGATCCGCACAGCGGCCGTCGCCTCCTTCGGGTTACCATAATGTCGCTTTCGCCAGGGGTGCTGGCCGAAGCCTCAGAGATGGGATGGATCAGATGGACGCACGCTTCCCCGCTCCCGTTGGCCGGCTCGCCGCCGAGGTCGAGGCCATGTCGCAGGCCCCGGCGCTCCGGGGGCTGGCCGGTTGGCTCGCCCGCTTGCCACTCGGGGGCCCCTCGCGCCGGCGCGAGACCCTGCTGGCCCGCCGCAGCCGTGAGCAGGAGGTCGTCCCTGCGCCGCGCCGCCAGCGCCAGCGCCGCGCCCCCGAACAGGCCACCCTGGCCACGCTGGAGGAGATTCTCGGCACGAGGCCCGATGGCCTCATCGAGGTGCGCAGCACCCTGCCCGAGCGGATGCCGGCGGTCAGCGCGGAGGCAGCGCCCGCCTGGGTGACGGGCGCTGACATGCCCGGCCGGATGGGGCGAGACGAGGGCGAGACGGGGGCCTTCCTGCAGCTGTTCGCGCGCAACGTGGACAGCCTCTCGGAGCTCTCACGAACGCTCTGAGCTTGCAGAAACCAAGGTTCGCGCGCCCCGTCCAGGCTTGCCCGGGCGGGGCGTTGCACGTGGCCGCCGCCTAAGGCCGCTCGAACACCGCCGCGATGCCCTGCCCGACCCCGATGCACATCGTCGCGAGGCCATAGCGCCCCTGCCGGCGGCCCAGTTCGTGCAGCAGCGTTGTCACGATGCGGGCGCCCGAGCCGCCGAGCGGGTGGCCGAGGGCGATGGACCCCCCGTTGACGTTGGTCTTCGCCGGATCGAGGCCGAGGTCGCGGAGGCAGGCGAGGCCCTGCGCCGCGAAGGCCTCATTGAGCTCCACGAGGTCGAGGTCGCCCACCGTGAGCCCGGCGCGCGCCAGGGCCTTGCGCGTGGCCGGCACCGGGCCCACGCCCATGATGACGGGGTCCACGCCCGCCACCGCGCCCGAGACGAAGCGGGCGAGGGGCGTGAGGCCGAGGGCACGGGCCCTCTCCTCGCTCATGACCACGACGGCGGCCGCCCCGTCGTTCACGCCCGAGGCGTTGCCGGCCGTCACCGTGCCGTTGGCCTTCACGAAGGCGGGCTTCAGGGTGGCGAGCTTCTCGACGGTGGTCTCGCGCGGGTGCTCGTCCGTGTCGAAGACGGCCGTCTGGCCTTTGCCTGCGGGCACGGTGACGGGGACGAGCTCGTCGCGGAAGCGGCCCTCGGCGATCGCGGCCGCGGCGCGGCGCTGGCTCTCGACGGCGAAGGCGTCCTGGTCCTCGCGCGTGATGCCCCACTGTGCCGCCACCCGCTCGGCCGTCTCGCCCATGCTGATGGGCTCATGCCTCGCCGCGAGCGTCTGGTTCACGAAGCGCCAGCCGATCGTGGTGTCGACGAGTTCCATCCCCCCGCGCGGGAAGGCGGCATCGGGCTTGAGGGCGACGAGGGGGGCACGCGTCATCGACTCCACGCCTCCCGCCACGAAGACCTCGCCCTCGCCTGCCCGGATGGCGTGGGCGGCGGTGATGATCGCCTGCAGGCCCGAGCCGCAGAGCCGGTTCACCGTCTGGCCGGGCACCGTGATGGGCAGCCCCGCGAGCAACCCGGCCATGCGCGCCACGTTCCGGTTGTCCTCGCCGGCCTGGTTGCTGCAGCCGAGGATCACGTCCTCGATGCTGTCCGGCGAGAGGCCCGCCCGAGCGACGACCTCCCGGATCACCACGGCCGCGAGGTCGTCGGGGCGCACGTCCTTGAGCGCGCCCCCGTAGCGGGCGATGGGCGTGCGGACGGCTGCGACGATGACGGCTTCGGGCATGGTGGGGTCCTTTCTGGCAGGCCGCCATCATAAACCGGGGGCCCGTCGGCTGGCGACGGGCCCCCGGCGGTTGGGGGTCGGCCGGGGAGCCGTGAGCGGCGGCCCGGCCCGGGAGGCGTCAGGGCAGGTCGAGCTGGCGCACGCGGCCATAGGTGTAGATGCCTTGAGGTGCCGAGTGCTCCGCCAAGTACAGCGCCTTGCCGTCGGGGGCGATCGCCATCCCCGACACGGCCGCGATGCGCCCGTTGGTGGGCGTGGTGGCGTCGTCCGTGGCGCACTGGAAGCTGGCGTCGCTGTCCCCGCCCGCGATCACGTCGGAGGCGGTGCCATCGGTCTTCACCCGGTAGATGGTGCTGGCGTAAGCGCCACCCTGCGGCCCCCTGGTGCGGGAGACATAGACCCAGTCGCCGTGGACCTCGAGGTGGCTGGGCTGGTCATCCGGGTTGGGGATGGTCGCGAGGGTGCTGGTGGCTCCCCCCTGCTGCAGCTTCACCACCCGGATCAGGTCCTGGCCGGCGTCCACCTCGGAGGCGTAGTAGGTAGCGGTGTTCGGGTCACGTGCGAGATCCGTCGCCTCGGCCGGCGTCACGTTGACGGACAGGAAGGTGGTCGCCGTGAGGTCGGCTTGCGCGATCACGAGGCCGTCCACGCCGTCGAGGTAGGCGAACTCGTTCTTGCCCACGGGGTACAGGGCGCGCGGCGTGCCACTCACCGCCAGGGTGGCGCCGGTGTCGACGTTCACCAGCACCGTGCTGCCATCCAGCACCGACGGGCCGTCGACAGCGCCGTAGAACAGCCCCGGCTGCCCACCCCACGCCAGGCGCTCGAACGTCACGTCGGTCCGGATCGCGGCGACGGGCGCGAAGGCCTTGCCCGTTACCTCGGCGACGCCGCTGAGGCAGCTGACGAAGGCCGAGCCCACCCCGTCGACGGCCACATCGTAGGCGCCCGGCCCGCCCTGATCCAGCAAGGCGGCCGCCACCCGCGTGCCCGCCGACGGGTCGCTGGCGTTTGCCGTGAACAGGGTGAAGAGCCCGCTGGTGATTGGCGGTGACGGGGGCGGCGAGGCGAGGCCGCCCCCGTTGCCGCGGCGCCCGCCCGAGCCCCCGCTGCCGGCGTCGCCCCCCAGTTCGGTGCTGAAGGGCACCTGGGCCGCCCCATCCCGGCCGTCGGGCAAGGTGCTGGTCGCCTGCGACGCCGTGGTGTCTGCCTTCGGCTCGTAGGTGAGCTTGAGGTAGGCCCCGAGGGCCCTGAAGGCGTCCTTGAGGGAGCCTGAGACGCCGTTGAGCCGCTGCGTGAAGGTCGTGCCGCTGGCCACCGTGCCGTCGGCGTTGAACAGCGCCGCATCCACGGCGTCGGCGGTGGCTCGGGCCGGCAGGCCGTTCAGCGTGTCACGCAGGGACTGCAGCGCCGCGTTCACGGCGTTGCGCTGCTCGGCCGTGGCCTGCTCGAACATCGCGTGGAAGTCGTCGTTGAGCGCATAGCTGAGGCGCCCCGAGTCCAGCAGCACCGTGGCCGTCGTGGTGGTCACGTCCAGCACCACCTCGGGCACGACCGGCTCCCACAGCACGAGCTTGCGGACGGCATCGTTGCCGGTCTCGGTGAAGAGGATGTTGCCATCGGCGTCGAGGCAGATGCCGGCGGGGCCGTTGAGGCGCGCCGTGTGGTCGTCGTAGCGGCCGTCCACGAAGCCCGTCGTGCTGGGTTGGCTCCGCATGTTGTTGGCCGCCGAAATGCTCCTCCCGGCGTTGTTCCCCAAATCGTCCTGCACGTCGACCGAGGTCCACTTCTTGAGGTCGTTGGCGTGGGCGTCCGTGTAGTAGCCTGTGGTGCCCGACTCCGCGCTGACGCCCTTCCAGGGCACGGCCCCCGCGGTGGTCTCGCCGTAGCAGTGGGCAGAAAAACGCTGGCCGGCGAGCGTCAGGCTGGTCGGGTCCCAGGCGAATTCCTGGAGCCCCATGCAAAGGAAAGCCCCCGTGCCTCTCTCCGGCACGACGGTCACGACCTTGGCGGCGCCACCGGGGTCGGCGGCCACGGCCACGGCCTGGGTGGTCGTCCTGCTGACCAGCCGGAGGCCATGCGGGTCGATGAGGGCCTGCCCCTGGCCGTCGCCCACGACCCAGACGTGCCCGCCCACCACCGCCACGCCCGTCGGCGCCAGGCCCTCGGGCAAGGGGGCGGGGGCCACGGTGGCCGTCAGGAGCGAAAGGCCCAGGAGATCCTCGCGGGGCTGACCGGCTGTCGTGGCCTCTGGCACCTCGTACTTCTTCTTCGCGGGTGGGCGTCGCGGCGGCGGGGCGTAGGGGTTGGTGGCACAGGCCTTGATGACGCCGAAGACGTTGTAGGTCGAGGTGCTGTTGCACGTGAAGGGGGTCGAGGTGGGCGTGGGCGTCGGGGCGGCGGCCGGGGGCGTGGCCTCAGGCGTCGGCCCGGGCGTGGGCGCGGCGGTGGCGAGCGCCACCGTCGTGACCTCCCCGTTGGCGATCGCCTGCACGCGCCCGTTGCCCGTGTCGGCCACGTAGACCGTCGAGCCTGAGGCGTCCAGCGCCAGCCCGCGCGGGTCGCGGAAGCCCGCCGTGGTGGCGGGGCCGCTGGCGTCCCCGGCCATCCCGGTGCCGGCCAGCGTGGTGACCTCGCCGCGCGCGAGGGTGCGCACGACGTGGTTGCCCGTGTCCGCGACGTAGATGGTGCCGTTGGGCGCGACGGCGATGCCCTGCGGGTCCTTGAAGGTGGCCTCGCGGTAGGCCCCGTTTCTCAGCCCCTCCTGCCCGGTGCCCGCGATTGTCTCGACGCGCACGGGGTCGGCGGGCCTGCGGCCGCCGGCCTGCAGGCGGTAGCCCGCCAGCGGGTCCTTGCCGCTGGCGCCGCGCAGGGCGCGGCCGTCCGCGCTGACGAGGGTCGTCAGCGTGTGCCGGTCGGTGCGGGCGACCACGCGGTAGACCCGGCCCTGTGGCAGGGGGCGGAAGGCCATGTGCCAGGTGCCGTCAGGGTAGGTGAAGGGGTCGCCCTCCATCAGCGTGCGGGTCACCGGGTCGAGCGGGCTCGCGCCGATCAGCGTGCCCGTGTCGGCGTCGTAAAGCCGTACCTCCGCCCGGGCCAGGGGCTGGCCGCCTGGCAGGACGGCCCTGCCGCGGAGCGTCCAGAGCGTGTCGTCCGCCTCCGTCGGCCTCCCCGAGTTCGCAGGCGTCAGCGGCTGGGCGGGCGCGCCCGGGGCCAGCGGCGCAACGCCGGGGGCCTGCCCGGGCGGCGGCGGCGGCGGCCCGAGGGGTGCGACGGTGGTGAAGCACCCGGCCAGGGCGATCGCCAGGGCGAGGGAGAGGGGCAACCGGCGGTGGAACTTGCTGGACACGGGGCCTCCTGTCAACTGTCGGGCGGGGATGAAGCTGCTGGGGCCTGCCAGATCCGGACCTGGTTCCGCCCCCCTCGCTTGGCTTCGTAAAGGGCGGCATCGGCCCGGTCGAGGACGGCCGCGATGCTGGCGTCGCCGGGGAGCAACGCGGCGACGCCGAGGGAGGCCGTGACGCGCCGGAGCGGGCGGCCCTCGGGATCGCTGAGGGCCACGTCCGCGATGGCCCGGCGGATGCGTTCGGCGACCTCGACGGCGCCCTCGAGGTCGGTCTCCGGGCAAAGGCAGACAAACTCCTCGCCGCCGAGCCTGGCGGGGAGGTCGGCGGTGCGGACGGCCGCCGGCAGGACACGCCCGACGGCCTTGAGGACCTCGTCGCCGAGGGCGTGCCCGTAGGTGTCGTTGAACTGCTTGAAGTGGTCCACGTCGAGGATCAGCACCGAGAGCGTGCGGCCGTAGCGCCTGGATGCGTCGACCTCGCGGGCGCCAGCGTCGATGAAGCTCCGCCGGTTGGCGAGCCCGGTGAGGGCGTCCGTGTTCGCGGCGTGGTTGGCCTCGTGGTACATCGCCAGGGCTCGCTCGAGCTCGGTCGCGCGCTCGGCGAGCCGCTCGTGGAGGCTGGCGTTCTCGATGGCGACGGCGACGTGGCTGGCGATGGCGCCCAGCATGTCGAGGTCGGCCTGCGTGAAGGTGGCGACGACGGCCTGCGAGTCCACGTAGAGGGCCCCCAGCACGAGGCCCCCGGCGGCGATCGGGACGCACATGACCGTGCGCAGGCCGAGGGCCTGGATGGAGCGGGCGAGGTGCAGCTCAGCGTCGTCGGTGGCGTCGAGGACGGCGAGCGGCTCGCCAGACGCGACGACGCGCTCGGCGACGGAGCGAGAGTAGCGCTGCCCCGTGAGGTCGTTGCCCTCGTGGTCGCAGGCCGCGCGGCAGACGATGGCACCACTGCGTTCGCCCGTCGGCGTCCGGGGGGCGAGCAGCAGGAACAGCCTCTCGGCGAGCGTGAGCTCGAGCGTGAGGGCGGCCGCGGTTCGCAGGACCTCATCGAGCACAAGGGAGCCGTTGAGCTGACGGGCCAGGCTGTTCAGCATCTCCAGCTGGCGGGTGCGCTGGTTGAGGGTGGCGATCACGTCGCCGTAGCGCTCGGCAAGGCTGTGGATGGCCCGGCCCATGTGCTGGAGGCTGGCGACCGGGTCGTCGGGCTGGTCAGGCGAGGGAGGGGAGGCGGCGCTGGCCGCTTCCTGCAAGCCGATGAGGCGCCAGATGCCCCGGTGGTGGTCCTCGGGGAGGCCTGCGCCGAGTCGCCGGCCAATGGCCTCAGCCTCGGCGCGAAGCCTGGGGGCGACGTCCCGCCCCGCCAGGGCGCGGGCGCGACCGGCCAGGGCCTGGGCGCGAAGGATGGGACTGCCCACATGATCGGCGAGGGCCTGCATCGCCTGGAAGCAGCGGTCAGCCTCGGGCCTCCCGGCAGCCAGCGCGAGCTGGCCCCGGAGCTGAAGGAGCCTGGCCGCCAGCGGCCTCATGCCCCGCCGTTCGGCCTCGGCCAGAGCTTGCTCGGCCAGGGTGTCGGCGCGGCGGGCGTCACCTTCAGCGGCCGCAAGCCTGGCGGCGAGCCAGAGGGCCAGGGTCTGCTCCCCGCCTGCCTCGAGGTCGGCTGCGCCCCGCTCGTGGGCTGCGAGGGCCAGGCGGGCGGCGGGGAGGTCCTCGCGGTCCAGGGCGGCCCAGGCCCGCAGGCCTGACGCCTCCACGGCGACCAGCGGGGCCTCGTTCGCGGCGGCCTCGACGTCATCGAGGGGCGCCTGCGCAGCCTCGGGTTGCCCGAGGTGGATCAGCGCCGCCGCCGACCAGAGCTGGATGTGGGCTCTCATGTAGGGCGGCACCCCAGGCACGGCCTCCTGGGCCTCCGCGACGAGGGATCGGCCCGCGGCCAGCTCGCCGACCTGCACGGCGGCGAGCCCCTCGCTGGCCTGAGCCAGCGGCAGCATGGTGCGGTGCCCGGCGGCTCGCCCCTGCCGGACGGCCTCGCTGCTCGCCGCCCTGGCCTCCTCCAGCCGGCCCTGGTGCATCAAGGCGGCCGCCAGGTTGATGTAGGAGGACATCGCCAGCCGCCTGCCAAGCAGCCCCGTCACCTCGATCTCGTGTCGAGCCGACTGCTCGGCTTCCTGGAAGCTGCCCGCCCGGAGCTGAAGGTCCGTCAACCGGTTCAGCGCGTTCCAGAGGCCCGTCAGCGTGAGCGAGGAGGGCGCCAGGTGCTGCAGGGTTTCCACGGCGCGCCGGACCAGCGCGATGCCCTCCGCAAGCGGCACCAGGCGGTGGCAGACCAGCGCGTGTCCCTGGATGGACAGGGCGTCCCCCAGGAACTGGGGGTGCTCGTTGGCGGCAGGGTGCTCGATGACGCGGCCGATCACGGCGACGGCCTCGCCGGACTGGCCCGCCATCTGCAACGCCATGCCGAGCCTGATGCCAGCCTGCATCGCGGCGCGACCGAGGCCGAGCTCGTCGGCCAGCTTCAGCGCGCCCCGGAGGGCCGCCATCGCCTCTGGCAGGCTCTCCGTGCCGAGGTGTTGCAGCAGCGCCCGCCCCTTCACGGACAGCAAGGCCTGGAGCC
The DNA here is from genome assembly GCA_035285125.1 of Candidatus Sericytochromatia bacterium. Lineage (GTDB taxonomy): Bacteria > Cyanobacteriota > Sericytochromatia > S15B-MN24 > JAQBPE01 > JAYKHL01. The sequence continues at coordinate 12,599 of JAYKHR010000015.1, forward strand.
GCACCGGGTCGTCCAGCGCGTACGCGAGGGCCCCCGCCGCGGCCAGGTGGCGCTCCGCCTCCCCTGGGGCCTGGGCCGTGATGAGGGTCTGCACGAGCCCGAGGTGGTGGTCCAGCCGCAGCGCCTCGCGCTGGCTGGAGGTCATCGGGAGGGCCTCGAGGGCCTCCAGAGCCGCCTCGTGCAGGGCCTTGGCGGTGTCGGGGGCGCAGGCCGCGGCGTTGGCCGCCGCCGCCCGCAGCGCCAGCTCGGCGCCCAGGCCCGGGTGGTCGCTGTCCAGCGCATGCCATGCCGCCCGCGTCAGGAGGCCTGCGTCAGGCTTCAGCTCGAGCTCCGGGAGCAAGGCCTCCACCAGCCGGGTCCGCCAGCGCCGGGCCTCCGCCGCTGGCGTGACGGCGAGCAGCCGCGGTCGGAGCTCGGGCGCGGCCAGGTCGAGGCCGACCCCGACGCGCCGCACGAGCCGGGCCCCCTGCAGGGCCTCCACGTCGCCGAGCACCTCGTCCTCGCTCCGCTCCAGGACCTGCGCCAGCACCGGCGTGGCGGCATCGGGTTGCGCCAGCGCGACGGCCCTGAGCAGCGCGTGGCGGGCCGGGGAAAGCCCTGCGAGCTGGACCTCCCAGTGAGCCTCCAGGCTCGCTGGGGCCCAGGTGGGGTCCAGGCCCTCGGGGACCTCCCAGCGACCGTCGGCGCGACGCACCACGCCAGCGGCCACGAGCTGGGCCAGCGAGGCCTCCAGCCAGCGCGGGGAGCCACTGGTCAGCTTGTGGAGGGCCTCGGCGAACCCCACCGGCACCTCGGTGCGCCCCAGCATCGCGGCCACCACGGTTGCAGCCTCCCACCGCGTCAGCCCTCCCAGCACCTCGGCCTGTTCACCGGGCCCGCCCAGGTCGTCGCGGGCGGCCAGCACCCACCCCACCTGCGCCCGGGAGACCTCCTCCAGCAGGTGATCGAGGGCGGCTCGCGACTGGGCATCGCACGCGCCGTCGTCGACGATCACGATGGCAGGGCCGAGGGCCTCTCCCAGCGCCCGCATCAGCCTTGCCAGGGCGGCGTGGAGCGCGCGCGGGTTGGGCTCGTCGCCGGCCGTGGCCGTGTTCCACTCGGGCACGACCGCACCCAGCAACCCGCCGTGGGCCTGCCAGACCCCCTGGTGGGCGGCGGGCGTCTGCTCGTGGAACCCTCGCAGCACCGCCGCCAGCACCTCGAATGGCGCTCCCGTGCGAGGCGCCGCCGTCACCACGGGCACGCCGCGGAGCCGGAGCTGGATCCGCCACTCCTCCAGCAGGCGGGTCTTGCCGATGCCTGGCGGGCCCACCACCCTGGCGAGGAAGCCCGCCTGGGAGGCCTGAAGGTGCTCCAGCCTGGCCTCGAGCGCCTCGAGCTCCCTGCGACGCCCCACGAACGGGGGCGCCAGCACGCTGATGTCGTCGAGCCCGTCGACGTCCGCGCCGAGGGCCTCCAGCACGGCACTGGCGGACGCGAAGCGGTCCTGAGGATCCTTGGCGAGCAGGCGCATCACGACGGCTGCCAGGCCCGGGTCGACCCCGGGCACGCGCAGGCGAACGTCGACGGGCGGCTGCGACAGCTGGGCGCGCAAGACCTCCAGCGCAGAGCCCGCGCCGGCGAAGGGCGGGGCGCCGACCAGCGCGTGGTAGGCGACGGCGCCGAGGGCATAGAGGTCGGTGCGGGCGTCGAGGCGGGCCTGTCGCGCCACCTCGGGGGCGAGGTAGGCCAGCGTGCCCTGGACCGCCCCCCCGGAGGAGCCGGCGGGCAGCATCAGCCCGAAGTCCATCAGCTTCACGTCGCCGGCTGGCGTCACCCGGACGTTGTCGGGCTTCACGTCGCCGTGCAGCAACCCCTGCTGATGAAGGTGCCCGAGCACCCGACAGAGCGCCACGAGCACCTGCGGCACGCGCTCGGGCGCGAGCGGCAGCAGCCCCGAGAGGTCCGTGCCGGGGACGTGCTCCATCACCAGGCCGGGCAGGCCATCGGGCATGGTGATGAGGTCGTGGACGGCAGGCAGCAGGGGGTGCCGCAGGCGCGCCAGGCCGCGGAACTCCTGCCGCAGGCGGGTGGCGGCTGCCGCCCGGTCCGGGCAGTCGGGCCGCACGCACTTGAGCGCGCGCTCGGCCTGGGCCTCGCGGTCCCAGACCAGGCACACGTCGGCGGTGCTCCCTGAGCCCAGCGTGTCTCGAAGCTCGAACCGGTCCGTGCCGGTGAAGGCGCTCGTCATCTACCCCACTCCTGTGTGTCCCCGTGCTTGTACCCACCTGACACCTGGGTGCAGCCTCCCCTGCATGACAAGCAGGCCTGGGCAGACGGCCGCCGCCTGGCCTGGGCAGCGGTCGCTGGCGGCCCCGTCAGCCCCTCGCGCGCGTCGAACCTGCTAGCATGGGACGTCGCAGCCCCTGTCGGAGAACCCCCATGGCCAAGTACGACCCCGCCAGCCTCGAGCCCAAGTGGCAGCAGTTCTGGGACGCCAACCGGACCTTCAAGACTCCGGACCTGCCCACGAAGCCCAAGTACTACGT
>JAYKHR010000016.1:0-53418 GCA_035285125.1 Candidatus Sericytochromatia bacterium
CGCCACGGCGCGCAGCACGGCTAGAGCCTCAGCAGCGGGCGCAGGCGCTCCAACCGCTTGGCACCGATGCCCGGCACCTCGCGCAGGTCGTCCAGGGTGCGGAAGCCCCCGAGGCGCTGGCGCACCAAGAGAATCCGGGAGGCCATCGCAGGCCCCACCCCTGGGAGCGTGTCGAGCTCGGCCGCGCTGGCCCGGTTGAGGTCGAGCGGCCCCGGCGGCGGAGGCACGGCCCGACGCGCCCTGGCAAGAGCGCGGTGCCTGCCCCGCGAGGCCCGGGGCTCAGGGGCTGCCGCGGCCTGACCGGGCGCCGGCACGCGCAGGTGGTCCCCATCGTGCACGAGGGCCGCCAGGTTCAGGGCCTCCAGGCGGGCCCGCGCGGTCGGGCCGCCCGCCGCCGCGATGGCCTCGGCCACGCGCGCGCCGGGTGCCAGCACGTGCAGCCCCGGGCGCCGGACCTCGCCGCCCACGTGGACGCGCAGCCCCGCCTCCGAGACGGCCATCCCGGCCCGGGCGGGCCCCGCGAGGCCCGCCCACGTGACAAGGGCTAACGACAGCAGGTGACGGGACCTCACGGAACCTCCTCGGGGCGATTGCGGCAGCTGCTGAGTCATCGCCATCTCGCGCCCGAAGATGCGCTCTCAGCGTGGACTTCAAGCATGACACCCCCTGAACACGAGGCGCGTTCCGCGCCCACCGTGGGCAGGGTTGCCGCCCCCGCCGTGGACGTCCACCGACCGACCGGGCATAATCCGTCCACACCCACCCTCCCGGAGGACCCGTTCGATGAAGCCCTGGCAAGATCCGCAGTGGCAGGCCGAGATGGCCGTGCGCCTCGAGTTCAACTACATGCTCGATCGCCTCGTCGGGCCCGAGCACGGCCTGACGCTCGACGCCGTGAAGGGCATGGCGGGCCCCATCGCCGAGGTTCACGCCCAGATCCAGCGCCGGGACGGAGCCGGCAAGGACTTCCTCGGCTTCCTCGACCTGCCAGAGCAAGACCCCGCCCTGCTCGACCGGGTCGTCGCCACGGCCGACAGGCTGGCGGGGGCCGGCGATGTGCACGTGGTGCTCGGGATCGGCGGCTCCTACCTGGGGGCCCGGGCCATCCTCGAGTCCCTGTACTCGCCGTACCGCAACGAGCTGTCGCGAGCCCAGCGTGGGGGCCGGCCGCGCATCTACTTCGAGGGCAACAACCTCGATGCCGACGCGATGCACGCGCTGCTCGATCGCCTGCCCGGGGCCCCCGGCGACGCCGCCGGCGATGCCACGCTCAACGTCATCTCGAAGTCCGGCGGCACGATCGAGACGGCCATCGCGTTCCGCGTCTTCCGCCAGTGGGCCGAGCGCGTCTACGGCAAGGCCGAAGCCGCCCGCCGCATCGTCGCCACCACCGACGCCGAGAAGGGCAGCCTGAAGGCCCTCGCGAACCAGGAGGGCTACGAGACCTTCGTGATCCCCGACAACGTGGGCGGACGTTTCTCGGTGCTCACGCCGGTGGGGCTGCTGCCCGCGGCGATCGCGGGCGTGGACATCCACGAGCTCGTGGCGGGCGCCCGGGCGATGGCGGCACGATGCCGCCAGGCCGACCTCTTCCAGAACCCGGCCTACATGTACGCTGCGCTGATGGACCTGTCCTACCGGGCAGGGCGCAACGTCTCGATCATGGCCGCCTGGACCAAGCGCCTCGAATTCGTGGGCTTCTGGTACGACCAACTCGGCGCGGAGAGCCTCGGCAAGCAGGGCGGGGGCCGCATCCCCTTCACCTCCGTGAACAGCCGGGACCTGCACGCCCGTGGCCAGCAGGTGCAGGAAGGCCCGCACAACACCGTCGTGACGAACCTCGTGGTGGGACGCAGCGCGCGCCCGCTGGCCGTCGAGCCGGATGCCGGGGACCTGGACGGCCTGAACTACCTCGCCGGGTGGGACCTCGACCGCATGCAGCGCGGCGCGATGGAGGGCACCCGCTTCGCCTACGCGAAGGACGGGCGGCCCAGCCTGAACGTGGAGCTCCCGGCCATCAACGCCTTCACGCTCGGCCAGCTGTTTTACATGTTCGAGGTGGCGACGCTCGCCGAGGGCTACTTGCAGCGCATCAACCCGCTGGACCAGCCGGGGGTGGAGGCCTACAAGAAGTTCATGTTCGGCAACCTCGGGCGATCCGACATGGCCGCCTACAAGGCGGAGTTCGACGCCCGGCCGCAGGGGCTGCCCGAGCTGGTGATCTGACGACACCCCGCCGGCCGAGCCACGGGAACGGCCCGATGGCACCAGGGCCGGCGAGCGTCGAGGCCCGCGTGGCTTGAAGCACATATGACGTCACGACGACTCACCTGTCTGATGGCGGCGGCCTTGGGGGTCGGCTGCTCCACCTCGCCCCCGGCGCCCCCCGCGCAGCCGGCTGGGCGGACGGGGGACCGCGCGCCGGCACCCAGGGCACAGCTCATCGCGATCAGCGGCGTCGTGGCTGTCCCCACGCGGTTGCTCGCAGGACGCGGCGGCACCATTCTGTCGGATCAAGGGATGCGGGTGGTGTCGGGCCAAGGCGGGCGGATCGTCGCCAACGGAGGCGCGCTGCTGCGGTTGCTCTCCCCGGGTGAGCGAGTGGGCCTCGCAGGGGCGCGCGCCTACCTGGCCGATGCGACAGGCAAGCGCCTGCCGGGGCTTGCGGAGGCCTTTACGGATGCGGCGGGACGCTACGAAATCGAGAACGTGCCGGCTGGCTTTGCCTACCTGGTCGTCGTCGAGGCCCGCACGTCGTCGGGGCGCACCGCGCAGCTGCGGGGCATCGCAGCACCAGGCCAGCGCGAGGTGCCGGTGGATCTGGGCACCACCCTGGCAGCGGCGGCGGTCGTGACGCCGGACCGCGGCATCGGGAGCCCGGACGCCGTGAACCTCCAGGCCCTTGCCCGCCAGCTCGAGGCCAAGCTGGGGCAGACAGCCCCCCCGGACCTGACGGACGCGGCAGCCGTGGCGCAGGCGGCGCAGCTGCTCCTGGCTGCTGATGCCAGCGCGCAGCAACAAGCCGAGGCAGCACGAGCCACCACCGAGACAGCGGCCTCTCCCGTCCCCCTCGCGGAGCTGGTCCAGGCCGCGCTAGCCGGGGGCTCAGAGACTACCCCCGCCCTCAAGGTTGGGCCGTCGGGCTCGCCCGACGGTTCACCGGTGCCCGCCCCTTCCGTCAGCGTGGCGAGCGTGCCCCCTCAGAGCTCTTCCCCCACCACGCCTCCGCCGCCGGCCCCGACCGGGACTCAGCCCCCTGCTCCACTGCCCCCTCCCATCCCCACGCCAGCGGGCTCTCAGGCGCCTGTTCAGGGTCCTCGGACTACACGGCCACCGTCTTCGCCAGCAGCGGCCTGTCACGCCCCCAGGGTCTCGCCCTCGATGCCGCAGGCGCCCTGTTCGTGGCGGACACCGGCAGCCACCGCATCCTGAAGCTCACCCCGGCGGGTGCCGTGAGCACCTTCGCGGGGTCGACGCTCGGGAGCGCCGATGGCGCCGGGGCGTCCGCCCAGTTCAACAGCCCCCAGGGCCTGGCGATGGACAGCTCGAACAACCTCTACGTCGCGGACACGGGCAACCATCGCCTGCGGGCCCTGACACAGCAGGGAGAGGTCAGCACCGTGGCGGGCTCATCCTCTGGCTTGCAGGACGGCGAGGGCGCCAACGCCAGGTTCAATGGCCCTGTGGCCCTCGCCGCGGGGGAGGGTTCGCTCCTGGTGGCCGACCGCGAGAATGGCCGCATTCGAATGGTGAAGACCAGCAACTGGGCGGTCTCTTCGCTGACGCTGACGCTGGTGGCCAAGCCCGTGGGCCTGGCCGTAGATGCCAGGGGTGTGCTGCTGGTGGCCGACGAGACCCGGGGCGCGCTGGTGGCGTTTGCCAAGGGCGCCGGCGAGGGCACCCGCGTGCCTGGCCCCGACGCCCTGGACTTCCGAGACGCGCTGTCCCTCCCCGTTGGCCCTGACAACTCCGTCTACCTGGCCGACACCCGCAACGACCGGATCTTGCGTTTCAGGCCGAACTGAGGCGGGGCACCCCCGGCTGGCCGCTGGTTAGCCTGACCGCGCCCGGTGGTACGTCGGCACTATGGGCGCGTTTCGGCTTGGGTACATCCTCGCTGCCACCCTGATGGTGGGGTGCACGATCGCGCCCATCGGCCCGCGTGGCGTTGGATCCCCCTCCCAGCTGGCGGTTCGCAAGGCCCCCCTCATCGCGCTGACCGGGTTGGTCGCCGTGCCGGCTCGGCTCCTCGCAGATCGCGGGGCTGGAATCCTCGCGGATCGCGGGGCGGGAATCATCTCGGATCGCGGGGCGGGAATCATCTCGGATCGTGGGTCTGGCCTGGTCACGAACAATTCCTCCGGCCTGCTGTCCCGGGGTGCCGCATGGGTGTCCGAAGCCTTCCGGGCGCGGCGTCTTTACGCGACGGCTGACGCCATTGGCTTGAGGGGCGCCCGCGTCTTCCTTGCCGACGCCGCGGGCCGTCCCCTGCCGGGGCTCCCCGAAGCCCGCACCGACGCGGACGGACGGTATCGCATCCCGAACGTGCCGGCGGGCTATGCCTACGTGGTCATCGTCGAGGCCGCGACCGCGGCTGGCCGCACCGCACAGCTTCGCAGCGTCGCCGCTGCCGGCCAGCGCGAGGTCCCCGTCGGGCTGGGCACCACCCTCGCCGCAGCCGTCGTGGTGTCGCCCGAACGTGGCCTCGGAAGCCCGGAGGCCGGCAGCTTCGAGGCCCTGGCTAGGCGGCTCGAGGACCAGCTCGGCCAGGCAGAGGTGCCGGACCTCACGAACCCGGCCGCAGTCGCCCAGATCGCCCAGGCCCTGGTGGCCGCCGATGCGGAGGTGCAGCAGCAGGTGGAGGACGTGCGCAACAGCACGGAGACCTCGGTGCCGGCCCAGCCGCTGGCGGCCCTGGTGCAGGCAGCCCTCGAGCAAGGGGAAGGTGCGCCTGCGGCCAACACGGCCCCGCCTCCCACGTCCCCACCTCCCAGCGTCGCGCCGGGCGCACAGGCCGCCACGCCGGGGCCAGGGATTGCCGGGACGACGTCCCCCACCGACGCGCCCCCGCCATCCCTCACCCCAACGCCGACGCCAGAACCCACAGGCCCGGCCCCCGCGACGCCAGCTCCAACGCCCGTGCCGACCGCCACCCCCTTGTCCCTGGCGACGGCCACGCCGACCCCAACTCCGACCGGCACCCCGACTCCGGCCGCCACGCCCACGCCCACGCCGCTGCGATACACCACCTCGGTGGTCACCAGCAGCGGCCTGGCGCGCCCCCAAGGCCTGGCCCTGGACGCCACGGGCAACCTCTTCGTGGCAGACACCGACAGCCACCGCATCCTCAAGGTCACGGCCACCGGCGTCGTCTCAACCTTTGCGGGATCGACCGCCGGCGCAGCGGATGGGACGGGCACCGGGGCCAAGTTCAACGGTCCTCAGGGCCTCGCCATCGCGCCAGACGGCACGCTTTACGTGGCTGACACGGGCAACCACCGCCTGCGGAAGGTCACCCCACAGGGGGTGGTGACCACCCTCGCCGGCGCGGGTTTGGGGGCCACCGACGGCACCGGCACGGGCGCCAGCTTCAGCGGCCCCACCGGGCTGGTGGTGGGGGCCAATGGGACGCTTTACGTCGCCGACACGGGCAACCAGCGGATCCGCGCCGTCACCCCCCTGGGCGTGGTGACGACGCTGGCAGGCTCGACCCTGGGGCTGGTCGACGGCTCGGGCGCAGCCGCCCGCTTCTCCTCGCCCGTCGCGGTGGCCCAGCGGTCCGATGGCGCCCTCCTCGTGGCGGACCGAGACAATGCCCGCGTCCGCCTGGTGACGCCCGGGGGTCAGGTCTCGACGCTCACCGGCGTGACCTTCACCAGGCCCGTCGGCGTGGCGATCGACGCGCGGGGGACGCTTCTGATCGCAGACGAGAGTGCCGAGGGCTTGCGCGCCTTCACTGCCACGGGGGCCGCAGGACTCTTCAAGACAGCCGACAGGATGGACTTCCGTGACTCCTTGGGCCTGCCAGTGGGCCCCGATGGCACCGTTTACCTGGCGGACACCCGCAACAACAGGATCGTGAGATTCGTGCCGGACTGACTCGAGATGGTCACCACCCTGGCTCAGTGCCTGACGTGGTGCTGGGCCCCAGTGCTGCGTAGGACACCGCGGGAGGCTGCCAGCCTTCGGCCCGCAGCAGGGACCCTCGCTCGTCAGACCTCGAGGCATCGGCCCCCTGCGGCGTTCGCCCTTGGGACTTTCGGGAAATAGGGGGCGAGGTCCCTTACGCGGAAGGTCACACACGCCATGGCTCTCCACCATCACCGTCTCCAGACCCTTTGCGCCGCTGGGTTCCTGGTGGCATCAACGGCGCTACCTGTTTTGCCCAGCCCACGCCGTCGTCCTTTGCCCCCGCAGATCTGAGCAGGCCTGTATACCTGTCGAACGGCGATGAAATGGATCAAGGCTCCCCGCTGGCAGGGCTGGTCAGCCTCGGGAGCACCTACGTGGCGCTGCCGCTCGCCACGTCCGCGCTGCACGCGACGGGACTCACGGGCCCCGCGGCGCTGCTGCCCTTCGTCGCGATTCCCTTCACGCTGGGGGCGGGGCACTTTTTCCGGGGTGATCCGGTCCGGGGCTTTGGCCTCGGGGCGGCGGCATACCCCGTTGTGGTGGGCAGCGGCCTGGTCGGCATGTGGCTGAGCCCCAAGTCAGCCGAAGTATGGCTCGTCAACGGAGCGGTCGTCGGGTTGGTCGGCGGCGTCTGCTACAGCCTTTGCGTGGCCTGGGACGCCACCCTCCCCCGCGCCACCAACCGGGGGCGCGACGCATACTGAGGCCCCCGCGCCAGGTCCGGCCCATCAGATGGGCGCCGCGAAGCGCCTGGCGTACCCGGTGAGTTCGACGTAGCCCGCCGCCGTGACGGGCTTGCCGCCCCGGGTGCCCGCGGCCTTCACGCTGCCCTCCCAGTAGGTCTCGCCCGTCGAGCCGGGCGTCTGCCACTCCTGGCGCTCGAAGCTGGGCGTGACCGTGAGCGAGAGGTCCTCACCGGGCACGCGCAGCGTCCAGGCCATGGGGTAGTCGGCACCGGACGTCGGGCTCTTCCAGCGGGCGGTGGGCCGGACGTCGAAGGCCGCCAGCGGCAGGTGGCGCGGCGGGCCGACGGGGGGCACCCAGGTTCCCGAGGACTGCGGCACGGGCGTGCCATCGGTGCGACGCAGCTGGTAGAGCATCAGCTCCGAGCCGTCAGAAAGCTGCAGGCTGAACCAATCCCAGCCAGCCTCGCGCCGCCCGAGCTGGTTCGAGCCGAACTCGTGGTCCATCCACGAGGTCCCCGTGACGGGCAGGTTCTCCCCACCGAGTGCCAGCGTCCCGCGTGTCTCGAGGCGCGTCAACGAGTAGTAGTGGGACGCGCACGTCGGGCAGTCAGACTTGCGGCTGACGCCGTTGCGCCCGTGGATCACGATGGGCTTGCGCGGCGTGAGCGTGAGATCGATCGCCTGGCGCGCGTCGCGCGCCGTGAGCCGGTGGCTGCCGCCCTCGAGCCAGGCGCGCCAGCCCCCCACAAAGACGTCGTAGGCAGCGGCGCCAGCGCCCGCGAGCCCGACGCCCCCCCGCTGCAGCCGCTCGGCCGTGCCGAAGTGGGCCGCGTCGAGGTCCGAGACGGCGAAGTGCGCCAGCAGCACGCCGTCGGATCGCCATGGGGAGGCCTTCACCCCCAGCGACAGGCCCGGGGCCGTGCCCACCCGGAAGAACGTGAGCTGATAGCCGAAGGCGCGCCCGCTCGCCGTCGCGAGGTGCCCGGTGTAGTACCACCACTCGGTGCGGAAGGCCGGGTGCGCCGCGTGGTCCCGCGGAAACGCATAGCTGTAGCCCGGCAACGCAGGCCGGAACCCGCCTGCGGCGGCGGGCGCAGCCAGCGCCAACACGGCGGCCACCACGCCAATCCCCACCTGCCCGCGCAGCAGCCGCTCACTCATCCCGCATCGCCTCCGCCAGCCTGGCGCGCGACGCCGCCCGCGCCGGCAGCCAGCCGGCCAGCACCGCAGCGCCGACCACGGCCGCCACCGTCCCGCCCACGAAGCCCCACGGGATGGCGAAGCCCACGCTCCAGCCGAAGGACTGCCGGTTGATCACCTCGATCAGCAGCAGGGCCAGCATGTCGCCACCCACCAGCCCGAGGCCTGCCCCCGCGAGCCCGATCAGGCCCGCCTCGGTCATCACCATCGCGGCCACCTGCCGGCGCAAGAGGCCCACCTGGCGCTGGATGGCAATCTCACGGCTCCGCTCCAGCACCAGCGCCGCCAGCGTGCCGGCAACGCCGAGCAGCGACACCGTGATGCTGACGGCGTGCAGGGCGTAGGTAATGGCGAAGGTGTCGTCGAAGACCCGCATGACCTGCTGGCGCACGGCCTCCGAGGACACCAGCGTGACGGGGCGAGCCCCGAGCGCTTCCCGCAGCCCCGCCCGCAGCACCTCGCGGTCGGCAGCCGGCGCGGCGTAGACGGCCACGTCCGTGATGGTCTCGTCTCGCCACCAGCGGCGGTAGGTCTCGCGGTCCATCAGGACGTAGCCCTGGTCGGACGCGTAGTCGTGGTAGACCGCCAGCACCCGGAAGGGTCGAGGCCCCTGCGGCGTGGGCAGCACGAGGTCCTCGCCAGGGTCCACGCCGTGCTTGATGGACAGCGCCTCGGAAACCAGCACCCGGTCGGTGCCGACGCAGGCCGCGAAGAGCCCGCGGGGGTCGCCCCCATCGCGCAGCACCATCGACCCGTGCCGGGCCAGGACGTCCATATCGGCCCCGCCCAAGCGGATGGCCACGCCGGCGTAGGGCAGCACCCGCTCCCGGAAGGCCTCGACGTCCACCACGCCCGGCACCCGGCGGAGCAGCCCGGGGATGGCAGGATCGAGCGTGGCGATCGCCCCGAACCCGGAGGTCGTGCCCGCGGCGGCGGGGTTCACGTAGTACGCACCGGGCAGCGTCGTCTCGATCCAGGCCGTGACCGTGCCCCGGAACGAACCCACCATCGTGGCCACCCCGACTGTCATGGCCGCCCCCACCATGAGCGCCGCCACGGCCACGCCGTTGCGCCCCACGGCGCGCCGGAAGTTGCGCACGCCTAGCACCAAGGGCGCCGGCAGCGCCATCAGGGCGGCCAGGCGTTCGGCCACGCGAGACAAGGCCTCAACCGCCAGCGGTGCCCAGAACGAGGCCCCCAGCACCAGCAGCGCGGCAGCGGCGTAGCCCCCCCAGGGCGGCCCGCCGTGCGCCGGCACGGCGGCGCAGGCCACGGCCAGTCCCACCAGCCCCAGCCCGAGAAGGGCCCAACGGCCGCTCCTGCCTCGCTGACGGGCCTCCCAGGAGCCAGCCCGCACGGCCAGCGCCGGCGCCGTGCCGGCGGCCTCGAGGGCGGGGGCCACCGACGCCACCAGCGAGAGCACCACGCCAGCCACCCAGCCCACCACGAAGGGCACGGGGTCCCAGGCCACGGCCCCGACGCTGGTGTCCACGTAGAGCGCATCCACGGTCTGGCCGACGGCCGCAACGGCGCCGCGGGCCAGCACACTGCCGAGCGCGAGCCCCAGCAGGCCGCCGAGGCTGCCGACCAGCAGCGCCTCCAGCGCGAACAGCCCGAAGATCTGCCGGCGCAGCGCCCCGAGCGTGCGCATCATCGCGACCTCCCGGCGGCGCTGCACCACCGAGATCGAGACGGCGTTGTAGATGAGGTACGACCCCACCACGAGGGCCACGAACGAGAGCGCCATCAGGTTCATCCGGAACGAGGCCAGCATGCGCTCCGCCGAGCGGGTGGCGTCGGCCGGGTCAGCCAAGCTGACGCCAGGCAGCCGCAGCGCCTCGAAGGCCGCCCGCAGGGCCGCAGGCGTCACGCCCTCGCGCGGCGTTAGATCGAGCCGATCCAGGGAGGTCGTGCGCCCCGTGAGCTCCTGCAGGGCCGCCACGTCGAGAAAGCCAATCCACGGGTCGAGGCCGGCCGTGTCAGGTCCACCGGGCAGGATTCCCAGCACCGGGAGGTCGGCGCGGCGATCGTTGACGAGCAACGGGAGGCGCGCGCCAACCGAGAGCCCGAGCTGGCGGGCAGCCTCGCCCGTGATCCAGAGGCCGGCCGGCCACCCGCCCTCGGTCGGCGGGGCCGAGCGGGCGCCCCCGGCCGCGGCCGCCGCGTAGCCGCGGAAGGCCCCAGGGGCCAGCAGGTCCACCCCCACCAGTCGCACGGGCCTGGCGGCCGCGTTGGCCGTGACGGCTGCGGCCTCCAGCACCGGGCTGACGACGGCCACGTCCAGCAAGGGCCTCAGCCGCGGCACGAGGGCCTGGGGCACCTCGCCGCCGGGCACCACCACCTGCCAGGCAGCAGGCCCCGCCACGGCCCGCGCGGTCCGCGCAAACGCGTCGAGCGCCGTGCCGTTGGCGAGCTGGACCGCGACCGCGACGGCGACGCCCAGCGCCACGCCCAGCACCGTGAGGGCCGAGCGCAGGCGGTGCCGCGTGACGTGGCGCCAGACCAGCGCCAGCAGCAGCAGCTGCGGCAGGTGCAGGCCGCGGACCCTCATCGAGCAACCTGCTCGTCACTCACCACGCGGCCGTCGCGCAGCCGAACCAGGCGGCTGCAGCCCGCGGCGGCCTCGGGGGCGTGGGTGGCGAGCACGATCGTCTGGCCTTCCCGGGCGTTGAGCTCGCGGAAGATCGCGAGCACGGCCTCGCCCGTGGCGGAGTCGAGGCTGCCCGTGGGCTCGTCGGCCAGCAGCAACGCGGGGCGGTGGACGATGGCGCGGCCGATCGCCACCCGCTGCATCTGGCCCCCGGAGAGCTGGTGCGGGTAGCGGTCCCCCAGCGCGCCAAGCCCCACGGCCTCCAGCGTGGCCACCACTGCCTGCTGCACGTCCGCCCCGCGCCGGCCCCCCAGCACCAGCGGCAGGGCCACGTTTTCCGCCGCCGTCAGGGTGGGCAGGAGGTTGAAAAACTGCGAGACAAAGCCGATGCGTTCCCGCCTGAGCAGCGTGCGGGCGTCGTCACCCAGCGCCTCTGTCCGGCTTCCCTCGACGAAGACGCTTCCCGCATCCGGGGCATCGATGAGGCCCGCGAGGTGGAGCAGCGTGCTCTTGCCGCAGCCGGAGGGGCCCATCAGGGCCACCATCTCGCCGCGCGCGACCACGAGGTCCACGCCGTCGAGGGCAGGCGGCGCCTCCGGGGCATAGCGGCGGTGCACCGCGACCAGGCGGAGCGCCTCGGCAGGAGAGTCGGTCATCGGCAGCGCCCTCGCGGTCCCACCCACGCAGGCTGCGCCATCATAGCGCCCCCCCCCGGCGGCGACAAGCCGCCGGTGGCGGGCAATGCATCACAGCAACGCCCGCACGGTGGAGCCCTCCTCCACCCCGGGGTCGGAGGGCTGAGCGGGGGCTGGCGCGCCCGTGGTGGGGGAGGCGCCGCCCGGTCCGTGCGGGGCGGGCGCCTCGACGGGGGGCACCGGCGGCGCGATGACGACGGGCACCACCTCGGCCCGGGCCCGAGCGGGAAGGGGGTTGAATCGGCGCACGCCCCAAAGCCTGTTGCCGTCCCCCAGCCAGCGCGTGTGATCGGGCGTGTTGGGCGCCAGCGTCAGGTCGACGATGGGCTTGAGGTCCAGCGTGGACCAGCCGACCGTCCCGGTGCCGAGGTTGTCGTAGGTGCCGTAGGCCAGGTGCACCGTGCCGTCCGGCTTCACCTCCACCACGTTGACGGTGTGGTCGACATCGCCGTCGTCGTCCCAGTCATAGAACAGGACGTCGCCGGGGCGAAGGTCCTCGAGATCGACGGCCCCCGTCAGGCGGTGCGCGCCTGCCGTGCCGTTCCCGTTTGCGTCGTTGACGGGACGCGTGTGGGACTTGGCGAGGTTGTCGGCGTTGAAGCCGGGCAGGAAGTGGTTGGGGCCCTGTACATTCGGCAGGCCGCCCGGGCGAGCCGGCGTGTAGACGTACCACCTCTCCGCCGCGGCACCGAGCGGGCTGGGGAGGCCGACGGCCTTGCAGAAGTCGACGAGCAGCCGAACGGCGAGGTCGGCGCAGTCGATCTCGACCCCCATCACCTGCAGCTGGCTGAGCCGGCGCTTGACGAAGGCCCCGTGCTCCCGCGCCGCCACCTCGTTCCAGCGACGGTCCTTCGCGTTGGTCGGCGCAGCGTCGTAGCGATCAATCACGCCGTCCCCGTCGCGGTCGGCCCGCGCCATCGGGGCGACGGGCGGAGGCGGCAGCACCGGCAGCCGGCGAGCAGGGCCGGTGGCGACGGGCAGCTGGGGGCGGACGGGATCCGGCATGACAGACCTCTTGGAGCAGGGGCGCTGACACGAAGCGCCTGGCGACCTCATCGGCGCGGGTTGTTCCAGACGGGTTCCAGAGCCGCCCCGCTTTTTTAACAATTCCCTAACGCGACCCGGCGAGAGAGGCGAGCGCCGCAACCGCCAGACCGGGCTTGGGTGGCGGCCCGGAAGGTCCCGGCAAGCCGGCCTGCAACAGAGGGGGCGTGCCCGGGTATGGACCCTGTGTGCCGGGGTTGGCCCCGGACGTTCGAGACCCCCTCGCAGCCGGGCTCAGCCTGGCCAGCGACGCCGAGGAGCCACCATGACCCACCGCCACGCCTTGCACGCCGCCCTGACCGAGCGCAACCTGCTCAAGGTCATTGCCGGCATCACCAACTTCGACCGCGACAGCGTGCTGTCGATCGCCCGCGCCGCCGCCGAGGGAGGGGCCCAGGCCATCGACATCGCCGCCGACGTGACGCTGGTCGAAGCCGTGAAGGCGCAGACCAACCTCATTGTCTTCGTGTCCTCCACCGAGCCCGCGCGGCTGATCGCCTGCGCCGAGACCGCCGATGTGCTGGAGCTCGGCAACTTCGACGCGCTGTACCGGGCGGGCATCCACCCCACCGGCGCCGAGATTCTCGGCTGGGCCCGTGAGGTGAAAGCCGCCATCGGCGACCGTGTGCCGCTCTGCGTGACGGTCTCGGGCCACCTGCCCGTGGCCGAGCAGAAGGCCCTCGCGGCAGACCTCGAGGCCCTCGGCGTCGACATGCTGCAAACGGAGGGTCAGGTCGGCCCCGAGTCCGACGACACCTTCAAGGCCCTGTCGGGCGCCGTTGCCGCGTTGGCCAACACGGCGGAGATCCGCCAGGCCGTGTCGCTGCCCCTGCTGCTCGCCGGCGGCTTCAACCGGGTGTCGGCCTCGTTCGTGCCCGGCTCCGGCGCGGACGCGCTCGGCGTGGGCAAGGCCATCGCGCGTCACGCCACGCACGCCGAGAAGGTCGCCGAGGTGAAGGCCATCCGCGAAGCCCTCGAGGGCGCGCGCGCCGCCGGCCGGGGGCTGGCGACGGTCTAGGTTCGCGACCCGCGCGGGGGCCGTCTCGGTCGAGGCGGCCCCCAAAACGTTGGGGCCCTGACGGACGCAGCCGTCTCGCGCACGGCCCCAGCGGCCCGTTACCTCGTTCCCCCTGCATTCTGGGGCTGGCCTTCGGTCCCACGTCCAACCGCAAGGTGCTTTACGTCGTGGAGCCCTACCCGCGGAGGATTCGCAGGGTCGTGCTGCCCTGACCCCGGGGGCGGCGCCCGGAACACAGGTGGCAGCCCGACGCCTCTCCCTGGTAACCTGAAGGAGCAGATCTTCTCCAGGAGCCCCCCGTGACCGTCGACCTTGAGACCCTCCCCGAACAGGCGCGCGTGCGCCGCCAGAAGCTGCAAGCGCTGAAGGACGCCGGCCTCGAGGCCTACCCGACGCGCTACGACCGTACGGCCACGGCTGCTGAGCTGCAGACGCGCTACGCCGGGCTCGAGGCGGGCACCGACCTCGCCGACGTGGCCCGCGTGGCGGGCCGCCTGATGGGGCGCCGCGGGCAGGGCAAGCTCGTGTTCGCGGACCTCGTCGACGAGTCCGGCAAGATCCAGCTGACCTTCTCACTCGACGCCCTGGGCGAGGAGACGATGGGCCGCCTGGACCTGCTCGACCTCGGGGATCTCATCGGCGTGGAGGGCACCATCCGCCGCACCAAGCGCGGTGAGCTCTCCGTGGCGGCGACGGGGTGGACCTTCCTCGCCAAGTGCCTGAACCCGCTGCCCGAGAAGTGGCACGGGCTGTCGGACGTGGAGCTGCGCTACCGCCAGCGCTACCTCGACCTCATCGTGAACCCCGAGACGCGCGACGTCTTCCGCAAGCGCTCGCTGGTGATCCGCACGATCCGCCGGATGCTGGAGGAAAAGGGCTTCATCGAGGTCGAGACGCCCATGCTGCAGGCCATCCCGGGCGGCGCCGCGGCGCGGCCGTTCAACACGCACCACAACGCGCTCGACGTGCCGCTCCACCTGCGCATCTCGCCGGAGCTTTACCTGAAGCGGCTCGTGGTGGGCGGCTTCGAGAAGGTCTTCGACCTCAACAAGAACTTCCGCAATGAGGGCATCTCGACCCGCCACAACCCCGAGTTCACGATGATGGAGCTGTACCAAGCCTACGCCGACTACCGCGACATCATGGACCTCACGGAGGAGCTGGTCTGCGGCGCCGTCGAGGCCGCCTGCGGCTCGCTCACGATCCCCTACCAGGGCACGACGCTCGACTTCACGCGCCCCTGGCGGCGGGCCACGATGGCTGAGCTGATCGCGGAGAAGCTCAGCGTGGACGTCTCCACGCTTGACGTGGCGGGGCTGAAGGAGCTGGCCGGCAGGGTCAACGCCAAGGCGCCGCCGCTCCCCACGCACGGCCACTACGTCAACGAGATCTTCGAGGCCACCTGCGAGGACGCCCTCATCCAGCCGACCTTCGTGATCGACCACCCCGTCGAGATCTCCCCCCTCGCCAAGCGCAAGCCCGAGGCGCCGCACCTCACCGAGCGCTTCGAGGTCTTCGTGGCCGGCCGGGAGCTCGGCAACGCCTTCTCGGAGCTCAATGACCCCGTCGACCAGCGGGGCCGCTTCGAGGCCCAGGCCGCCGAGCGGGCGGCAGGCAACGACGAGGCCCACCACATCGACGAGGACTACCTCAACGCGCTGGAGCTCGGGCTGCCGCCCACGGGTGGCCTCGGCATCGGCATCGATCGCCTGGTGATGCTGGTGGCTGACACGGCCTCGATCCGCGACGTGATCCTCTTCCCGCACATGCGGCCGCGGGCTGAGGGCTGAGCGCGTTGCGGCGGCCCTTGGATCGGTCTTAAGCCCTTTTTAACCGCGCAAGGACCCGGCGTGAGCGGCCTGTTGGCCCTCCACCCGACATCAGGCACCAGCCCCACCCCCGAGGAGTGCTCGCGTGCCCGCCATCCCCGCTCACCCCATCCTGGCCGGTCCCCCCCAGCAGCCCCCGATGCCTGGCCTTCCCCGGCAGGTGGCGGGCCCGGAGGCCCCCCGGCCCGAGCTTCCCCCCGACACCTGGACGCCCCGCCGCCGCTCGCCGGACCCGGTGACGCCGCGGGCTTGGAGCTGGGGTTCGGTGAAGATCTTCCGGCTCGGCGATCCCCCGCTGGCCGAGCCCCAGCTGCCGCCCGTGCTCGATCCGCGGCTCGCGGCACGGGGCGTGGGGCCGGACCGCAAGCTGGACGGCCTCGACCTCGTGGGGGTGGACCTGCGGGGCGTGGAGCTGACGCGCGCCACCGGCCGGGGGGCCAGGCTGTCCCGCGCCATCCTGCGCGACGCCCGCCTCGAGGGCGACTTCCGGGGCGCCAGCCTGGCGCAGGCGGACCTGACGTGGGCCAACGTGGGGCGCTCAGACCTGCGCGGCGCCGACTTGCGTGGCGCAGACCTCTCGAACGCCCTGCTCAAGGGGGCGAGCCTTGAGGAGGCCGACATGCGCGGGGCCCGGCTCGTCGGCAACGACCTCGTCGAGGCCCGGCTGGCGCGGGTGAACCTGGCCGCGACCTCGCTCTTTGGCCTGGACCTCACCCGCGCTAGCCTCCACGGAGCCGACCTGCGGGACGCCGACCTGCGCAACGCCCAGCTGCGGAAGGCAGACCTGCGCAACGCGGACCTCCGCGGCGCCTGGCTGGCAGGTGCCGACCTCACGGGCGCCGACATGCGCGGCGCGGACCTGCGGGGGGCCCACGTCCACCCCGTGCAGCTGGCGCGCGCCGTCACGGCGGGGGCGCTGCGCTGAGGGGAGCGGCTGGGCCCGCCAGCGGCCCAGGCCACGCGTGCCAGGGCCACCCGCCCCGGGTATGAACTGGCTGCAACCGTAGCACCAGGAGACCCCCCCCTTGCAGATCCGACACACCCTGCCCGCCACCCTGACGCTCGCCTCCGCGTGCCTGCTGGCCGGCTGCCCCAACGTGATCCTGACGACCGCCCCCCTGAACACCCCGCCCGGGTCACCCGGCCCGAGCGCCAGCGCGGTGGCGTCCTCGCCCGACGCCAAGGCGAGCCCGGCCCAGGCCCCCACCCAAACGCCCCAACCCGCGGCGACGGCGTCGACCCCCGCGCTCCCCGCGAGCGCGCTGCCGAAGATCGAAGGCACGCCGCAGCCCTACGACAAGGCCGAGGCCTGTGACGCGGAGGCGGACCTGCTGCCCCACTACTTCCTGCCGACGTACGATGGCGGGAAGCCGGCAGAGGCCGGATGGCGGCTGGTGGCCACCAACCCCGCCGCCACCAAGCAGTTCTCGTGGGCGAAGCTCGCCGACGGCGCCACGCCCGTCACCCTGGCGGTGCCTGAGGGCTGCGAGCTGAAGCTGGCCCTCGTGCGGTCCGGTAGCCAGACGGAGAGGCTCTTCACCGTGGCCGTGAAGGGCAAGGACACGATGGAAGACCCGATCAAGGTCGACTTCCCGGCGCTGCCAGCGCAGGAAGAGCCGACGCCAGAGCCGGAGACCTCCGCGGCCCCCACGCCCAAGCCCTCCCCCACGCCGACGCCCAAGCCCACGCCGCCGCAGGGCTACAAGCTGGTGCTCTGCAACGTGAAGGTCTACACCTACGCCGAGTACGAGAAGCCCAAGCAGCTCCACTTCGTGCTGCCCGGCCAGCCCGCCAGCGCCCCCGGCTGGACCATGGCGTCCATCCAGTGGACGGGCACCCTCTCCGACGGCCAGCCGATCGGCAACGGCGACGTGGAGGTGCCCTGGGGCCAGCCCCTCGACGTGTGGCAGGTCTTCGAGGACGGCAAGGTCACCAAGGCCGTCAGCGGCCAGGAGTTCGAGCAGTCTGGCGCCCTGACGAACAAGGATGGCCTCTGGCTTTACGACCACCCGGACAAGAAGTAGCCTCCGCCTGTGGTCCGTCGGCCCGGCGCGCTCCTTGAGCGGGTCGGGCCTTCCCGTTGGTGAACCGGCCTCGCCGCGCTCGACCGTCAGGAGCTGCAAGACAGCATCGAGCAACCCGCCCGGTGGCGCGCCCACTCCGGGCGCCGGCGGGCGAAGGCCTCGCGCCCGGGCTGCTCGTCGTAAGGCCGGCGCATCACCTCGAGCAGGGCCGCGATGCCTGCGGCATCTCCCTGGGCCGCCGCATCGATGGCCTCCTGCGCGAGGTAGTTGCGCAGCACGTAGCGCGGGTTGGCCCGGTTCATGGCCGCCCGACGCGTGGCCGGGGGGAGGGCCTGGTCGCGCACCCGAGCAGCCCAGCGTCCCAACCAGGCCACCAGCTCCTCCGCCACGGCCTCTCGCTTGCCCGCGTCGTAGAACGCCTCCTCGACGGGCGCGAGCGTGGGAGCCTCCACGTCGACCTCCGCCAGGCCGCGGTAGAACAACGTCATGTCCACCTCGCCCCGCTGCATCAGGCCCTCCAGCGCCCGCCCCAGCGCGAGGTCCTCGTCGCCCCGGCAGGCGTCGAGCCCCAGCTTCGCCGCCACGTTCCGCCTCGTGGCTGCGTTGAAGGCGTCCGCGTAGGCGTCGAGGCCCTCCTGGAGCAGCGCCTGTGGTTCGATCAGGGGCGAGAGGGCCTCCGCCAGCCTGACGAGGTTCCACATCGCGATCGCCGGCTGCTGACCGAAGGCATACCGCCGGTGGGTCCTGTCGGTGGTGTTCGGCGTCCAGCGCGGGTCGAAGTCCTCCATCCAGCCGTAAGGACCGTAGTCCAGCGTCTGTCCGAGCAGGCTCATGTTGTCGGTGTTCATCACGCCATGCACGAACCCAACGCGCATCCAGCCCGCCACCATCTCGGCCGTACGCGTGCAAACCTCCCGGAACATCGCCGCGTAGCCCTCGGGCCCGGGCGCTCCGAGCTCAGGGTAGCAGCGGCGCAGGGCAAACGCGGCCAGCTGCCCCAGCAGGCCCACGTCCCCGCGCGCGGCCGGGAGCTCGAGGTGGCCGAAGCGCAAGAAGCTCGGGGCCACCCGGCAGACAACGGCGCCGGGCTCAGGGCGGGGGTTGCCGTCGTAGAACATGTCGCGCACGACGGCATCCCCTGTGAGCACGAGGCTGAGCGCCCGCGTCGTCGGCACACCGAGGTGGTGCATGGCCTCGCTGCACAGAAACTCACGTACCGAGGATCGCAGCACGGCACGGCCGTCCGACCCGCGGGAGTAGGGAGTGGGGCCAGCCCCCTTGAGCTGCAGCTCCCAGCGCTGGCCGACCTCGGCAAGCACCTCGCCAAGCGAAAGCGCCCGCCCATCCCCGAGCTGGCCGGCCCAGGCCCCGAACTGATGCCCGCCGTAGCACGTGGCCCAGGGTTCCATGCCCGGAGCCAGGGCGTTGCCGCCGAAGACCTCGGCGAAGGCCTCAGACGCGACGGCCTCAGGCGGCAGGCCCAGCAGCGCCGCCACCTCGGCCGAGTACGCCAGCAGCCGGGGCGCGGCCACGGCGCTGGGGGTGACGCGCGACGAGGCGGCGCCATGCACCTGCCTGCTGCCTGCGGCCGTCACGGCCTCCACCGGCAGCTCCCGCAGCCAGGCGTTGTCGAAGCGCCACGGGGGCAGGGGCGAGTCACGGAGGATGCGCATCCGAGAAACCTCCAAGGCCACGGGGACGGCGCGGGGCGCGGCCCGTGCCGGGAACATCAGGCCAGCTGGCGCCCTCAGCCTCTCACGGCCCCTCCCGCCGGTCAAGCCGGGCCAGCCGAGGCGCGCGACGGAGCCCACCAGGGGGTGAGGTCAGCGGGGTGACGCGAAACTGTTGATCAACCATTGCCAGCTGATTAGAAGCTCGTTAAATGGCGAAAGTCCCGGCGCCAGGGCACCGACACCACGGTGTGGTGACGCTCAGCGCGAGGCCCCTGGATGCTCAAGACCTACCTGGATGCCTTGCTGCAGCGCGCCTCGGGCGAGGAGGCCCTCGCCTCCGCCCGAGAGAGCGGGCTGGCCGCCGTCTCAGCGGGCCGCCATGCGGAGGCCCTGCCCGCCCTGCGGGCCGCCCACGGCTCGGTGCCTGACGACCGCGAGGTGCTGATGGCGCTGGTGCAGGCCGCCCGCACCGTCGGTCGCTGGGTCGAGGTCGAGGCGGTGCTGCGCACCGGACTGCTCAAGGCCCCCCACGATCCCGTGCTGCACCTCGATCGTGCCGACGCCCTGCGGGCGCTGGGTCGCACGCCGGAGGCCCGCACCTCGCTGGAGCGCGTCATCAAGCTGGCGCCGTCGAACGCGGCCGCGCATGCCCGCCTGGGCGGCTGGTCGTTCGAAGACGGGGACGACGCAGCGGCCCTGCCATCGCTCGAGAACGCCCTGCAACTGGATCCGCGCGTGGCTGAGCCCCGCTACCAGGTGGCGGTGATCGCGCTCCGGCAGGGCGATACGGCCCGTGCCAAGGCGCAGCTCACGCTCCTGCAGCGCTTCCACCCCACCTACCCGAGCACCCCGCGCCTGCTCGCCTGGATTGCCGAGGAGGCCGCGGATTGGCGGGAGGCGGCCCGGTGCTGGGGCGACGCGCTGCTGACGGAGGGCGAGAACACCGACGCCCTGTGCAGCCTCGGCAAGGCGCACCTGGCCCTCCACGAGCGCGGTCCGGCGCTGGAGGCCTTCCTGATGGCTGTCGAGGTGGACGCCTCCTGCCACCCAGCGCGGCTGGCGGCGGCCCGTCTGGCGGCGCTGGCAGGGGAGCGAGAGCTCGCCTTGAGGCTGTTCGAGGTCCTCGCGCAGCAAGAGGCCTACCGCAACGACGCGATGGAGGCGATCTCCCGGCTGACCAACACCCTCCCGACGACCAACCGGGCTGCCGTAGGCCCCTGAGACAGCGGCGCGCCCTGGCCCTGAGGCCCGAGCGGCCACGCCGGCTCAAACCTTCTGTTTGAGGGTGGACAGGAAGCGGTTGCCCACGAAGTTGAGCATGTGGGCCAGCTGCTCACGTGCCACGAGGGTGTCCTTGAGTTCGATGAAGTTCGTGAGCAGCTCGCGGAACTCGTCGGTGGGCGTCGTGAGCTCATCGAAGGGCAGCGAGAAGAACCGCTCGATGATCTCCTGCTCCTGACCGAGCAGTTTCTTCCAGATGTCGTGAAGATCCCGCTCGTCGTGCTCGTACTGATTCACGCGGATGGTGTCGAGGTTGAAGGTGCGCCGGAAGGCGTCCTTGACCTCCTTTTCAGCCAGCGCCTCCTCCCAGATGCGAAGGTTGTCCGAGGCCGTCAGCGCGAGCGCAGCCCCCTTGGCCTTGACGCGCTCGAGCTGACGCTCCTTGGAGACCAGCTGCTGCTGCGCCCCCTCGAGGCCCTTGACTCGCTCCACGAGGCCATCGTTCTCCTCCCGAAGGCGGGCGGCTTCCTCGCGAGCTTCTTGGGCCTGAGTGGTTGCCCGGCGACCCTCCTTCTCGAGCCGCTCGATTTGCTGACGCATCGGGAGTAGCTCGTCACGGGCCTTGGTGGTCTTCTCGGCCGCATCCTGACGCGACTTGTTCAGGTCGGCAATCTCCTTGCGGAGCTGCGCCTCGGTGCGCGCCCAGTCGGTCTGACGCCCCACCAGCTCGGCGCGGGCCTTGTCGACCGCCTCGTTGAGCTCGGCGCGCCGCTTCTCCTTGTTCTCCTCGAGGAGCCGCTTGAACTTGGTGACCTCTTCTTCGGAGCGCGCAAGGCGGCCCTCGAGCGCCGCTTTCTGCTCTTCGAGCTGCCGGCGAAGCTCCACGACGACGGCCTCGGGCACGCCACCCACCAAGGGCTCTGCGCCGCCCTCAGCCGCGGCCTCTCCGCCCGTCGCGGCCTTCGGCTTGGGCGGCTTCAGCGTGGCCAGCACCTTGGCAGGCAATTCGTAGGGGCCCAGCCGGGCGTAGGCGTTGACGGCCTCGTGCGTGCTTCCCTTCAGCCACTTCTTGAGCGCAGCCGTGGCATCCTTGGCGGCCGTCTCCAACACCTCTTCGTCGGTCGGGGGGGGGCCGGCATCCCGCTTGAAGGCATCAGGGAGCTCAGGCACGTCGCCGAGGGTCGCCGCGTTGTCCTTGACCCACGCGCTGAACACCAGAGCCCGGATCTTGGGGTTCGTGGTGACCAGGGGCGCCAGGAACTGGTTGATCTGACCCTCGCGCGCCTTGCCGGCCGCCACCTTCTGCGTGCCGAGGAACTGCGGCCGGAGGCGCGCATCCCGCTCGATCAGCTCTTGCTTGCGCTTGAGCCCGAGCCCGGTGAGGACCGCCTCGACGGCCTGCTCCAACGCCTGGGATTCCATATCCTGCTTAGCCAATGGTGAGCTCCTTCCGGGCGAACGGCACAAAGAAGCTGGCCAGGGCCTTGAGGTCCTCGTGGAACCCTTCTGCACGCCGTTGACTGAGGAATTGCTGGTACTGGGGCGAGTCGAGCAGCTCGCTCATGCCGAG
This sequence comes from Candidatus Sericytochromatia bacterium, assembly GCA_035285125.1. Lineage (GTDB taxonomy): Bacteria > Cyanobacteriota > Sericytochromatia > S15B-MN24 > JAQBPE01 > JAYKHL01. The sequence goes on from JAYKHR010000016.1 coordinate 21,683, forward strand.
ATCGATGGCAGCCTGGAAGTCCCGAGCGGCCGCCTTGCGAAGGCCCTTGGCCAGCAGCAGCTGGGCCCGCTCGAGCCGCAACTCGGCAGCCTCCGGGGACGCCGCGATGCGGGCTGCAAGCGCCTCGATCTCAGGCTCGAAGGCGGCGTTACGAACCTCGACGGTACCGGCGGCCATACCACCTTGCACCGTCGGCACGAACGCCTTGATGGTGACGACAGGGTGATCCTTGCCGCCCGGAATCGGGAAGGCAATGGTGCGGTCGAGCGACCCATCGGTCTCGACCTCCATCGTCGCCAGGCGCACGCCCGACGGGCTGGTCGCCTCGAGCCGCAGGGCGACATCGAGGGGGCCATCCGAGGCGATGTCGAGCTGGGCGACGCCATCGACCAGGTACTCGGCCGCCGCCTCGAAGCGCCGGATGCGAGGATGCCAGACGATTGTCAGGGCGCCGAAGGCCCGGCCGTCGATCTCGACGCGCACCTCCGTCTCGTGGTTGCGCAGCGATTCCTGCAGGCTCCCCAGCGCGTAGGTGGCGAAGCCTTCATAGAACTCCTCCACCATCGGCTCGCCGTCATCTGCCACGAGCAGGGCCTTCTCGGCGCGGACGGCAAACAGGACCAGCGTCAGATGGTCAAGCTCTTCGAACCCGAGGACGGACTTGCGAACCCAGGTGCCCTCGTTGTCATCGAGCAAGCGGAACCCGCCCACGTCGGGGGACACGGCAATGGGCACTTCGACGCGGGGGACGCCCAGCGTCAGCACGCCCTCAAGGGGCTTCGGCGCGAAGGGCGGGTTCTCCATCGCGTCGCGATCGACGATGGGGTGGCCGAGCACGACCTTGGCTTCGTAGAGCCCACCCGGGAAGCACGGCGTCTGGCTCTTGGCCGTGACGACGAAGACGGCATCCTCGTCCACGAGGCCCTGGGGCGTGGACACGAGCTCGAGCGCGGGCAGGATGACCAGCTCGCGCTGCCCAAGCAACTCGCCGCCCCCTAGGAGCTTCAGGCTGTAAGTGCCGGCGAGATCGTAGTCCGGCGCAGCGTCCAGCGCCCGCCGCAACATCGTGCCGGAGAGGCGACGGTTCTCGACCGGGAAGTTCATGAGCCAGTTGAGCTCGGCCCAGGTCCGGGTGAACAGCGCCACCCCATCTCGCTCAACGGACACGAGCGTGCCCTCGAGGAGCGACACGTCGTCGACAAAGAGGCTGTCAGGCGCAGCCACCATGTAGCCCCGAGGCTGCTCAGGCGCGAACGTGAAGGGCTGCGGAGCGGTCGGCAGCTCCGCAGCCTGCCACACCCCTTCGATGCGGTAGTCGAAGTTCCACTGGTGCCGCCCGTCGACGTAGACCTCGAGCGCAGCGGCCGGGTCCGTCCACGACAACCGGTAGATGTCGTAAGCCCCCTGCTTGCCCAGCGATTCGACGCCGATGTCCCGCATCTGCATCGCGCCGGTGTTGATGGGGTGAGCCGCCGCAAGCAGGAAGGTCGAGGGACCGAACAGGCGACGCTCCTCGGCAGGCGGCACGAGCAGGCCGGTGGCCTCGGCCCCGAGCACCACCTCCGCCAGGAGGATCCTGCGCGTGAAGGGCTTGTCCGCCAACTTCACGACCTCGCCCGTCGCATGGTCCTGCACCACGAGTTCCAGGGCGCCGGCCTCCGGGGAGACGAGCGGGAGAACGCGGTCCGACAGCCGACCCACGCCTGCATCATCCAGTTCGAAGGTGAGGCGCCCTGCCGTGTCGGCCATCGCACACTCAAGCTGAAGGGTCTGCCCGGCCAGCTCGGGCACACAGACGCGGAATCCGCGCAGGTGCAGGGCCAGCACGGGGCGGCCCTCAGCGTCCGGGGCCACACCCATCTGGGCACCCCAATGCACCCCGAGCACCACGGGGGCAAGCACGCCATCCAGACGCACCGCGCGACCCGGGATGGCCCGGTCCACAAACAACCACCCTTCAGGCTGGCGCTCGTCAAACAGCGCCCGGGCCGACAGCGTCGAAGGCCAGCTGTCGATCTCGATCGTCGGGTCGGAGGCCGAGCGCCAGACGCTGTGTGCCCCAACGCGGCCGCTCGTCGGCAGGGCCCTGGTCGTCGGCAGGTCCCAGCCCTCGTTGGGGGTGACCGTGTATGTGCGATGTTCGATGCGGTAGACGCCCAGCTGGGGGACGCCAAAGGCCTTCTCCGCCATGGCCAGCGCGCCGGAGGGCATCCTGACCTCGCCGCCACGGGGCAGCCCGGCCAGCACCCGCTGGAACTGCTCGGGGTGCCAGGCGCGGTCGAGCCCCTCGACCAGCACAGCGAGGGCCTCTTCGTCGCCCTGCAGCAGCTTGCGCGGGTCGATGCCCGTCAGGCCGCGGATCGCGTCGGCCTGCGTGAACAGGTCGCTGACACGCCAGCGGGCCTGGCCGCGCAGCCCAGCCATCACGGTGGCAAGCTGGGAGGCCACGGGGGCCACCACGCCGGCGTTGGGCGCGAGCCGCGGAATGAGGCTTTCGAGGAGCTCCCGATCGGCGTCGGGCAGGCCCACCACCTCGGTCCGACCGAGCAAGGGGGCCACCACGTCGTCCGACGGGTGGAACCACCGCCAGTAGATCACGAAGTAAGCCGCCACGGCGCGCAGCAGGGCCTTGGGCACCCCCGCATGAAGCAAGAGTGACTCGAGCAGCCGACGCGGCTCGGTGCGAGAGGGCAACTGAAGCCCGGCCTCCCTCATGGCTGCCGGCAGCAAACGCGAGAAGAGGTCGTACTCGGGCTCGACGCCCATCAGGCTGTGATACCGGGCGGGAAAGTCCGCGAGTCCGTCGCCCTGCAGCAACATGGCGCCGATCGCGGCGAGCGCCAGCCTGCGACCACCGACTTCCAGCCGCGCGTTTGTGGTGACAGGCTCGTCGGGGTCCTGGCGGATCAGCGTCGCGAGGACCGGTGCCAGATCGGGCAGGGCCTCTGACAGATCGAGGCCGGCATAGGGCAAGCCTCCCGAAGCGCTCCCGTAGCGAGCGCCCCCACGCAGGGCCTCCAAGCGTTCGGAGAGCTTGCCGACGCGCTGTTCGAATTCCGCCGGGTTGAGAAGGTCTGGCATGGAAAGGGGGAGGGGTCCTGTTTTTGAAAGCGTTCGAAATCGACGGCGGCGCCAAGGCGGGCCGTGCCTCGTCAGTGTACCTTACTTGGTTGAATCTGTTGAGGCCCAGCGATCGGAAACCCCTGTCGCAGCACGGCTTGGCCCCTTTGCAGCCGGTGAACGCGGGCGGTATGCTTGAGCCGTGTAGGAGAGGTGATCGATGAACGACGAGCCTGGCATCTACAAGGCCACAGACCTCACGTACGGCTCCTACCTTCGGGTTCCGGAGTTGCTCAGCCTGCAGCATCCTCAGTCGAACCCGCCGCATCACGACGAGATGCTCTTCATCGTGATCCACCAAGCCTACGAGCTGTGGTTCAAGCTGATCCTGCACGAGCTCGAGAACGCGATGGATTATATGGGGCAGGGCGCCGTCCTTCGGGCCCACCACTTCCTGCGGCGCGTCGTCGAGATCCAGAAGGTGCTCGTCAACCAGATCCACATCCTGGAGACGATGACGCCCATCGAGTTCCTCGCCTTCCGCGACCACCTGAACCCGGCCAGTGGCTTCCAGTCTTTCCAGTTCCGGGAGGTCGAGTTCATCGCCGGCATCGTCGACGAGAGCTACTACGACCACTTCGTCGAGCAGACGGGGCTCGAGCGGCTGCGCGATCGCGCCAGGAACCCCAACCTCTGGGTGGCCTACCAGCGGTTGCTCGGGCACCTCGGTTTTCAGGTCCCGGCGCCGCTCCCGAACAACCCGGCCGAGGGGCCCGACCGGGAGTCCCTGCTCGCGACCCTCGTCGCTATCTACGAGCAGCCAGAGGCGCGGCTGGACCTGTACATGCTGACAGAGGCCCTTGTCGACTTCGACACCCAACTCGGGCTCTGGCGGTTCCACCACGTCAGCGTGGTGGAGCGCATCATCGGCTTGAAGCTAGGCACCGGCGGCTCGAGCGGCTCCGGCTACTTGCGAAGCACCCTGAACAAGCGCTGCTTCCCTCTGCTGCTGGAGGCCCGGCGCCTCCTCGGCGGCCCAGACACACACTCCGGCTACGGCACCTCCCCCAGCGCGGGGGGCGGCTGCCCGTTCCACTGAGCTCTCCAAGGAGTCGACGATGACCCCCTTGTCCCGGATGACGGATCCCCTGTTGGTCTGGCGGGAAGAGTTTCCCGTGCTCCACGAGAAAACCTACCTCGTGAACCACTCGCTGGGCGCGATGCCCAGGGGCGTCAGAGCGGCGCTCGCCGCCTATGCCGAGCGCTGGGAGACGGACGGCATCGAGGCCTGGGAGACCTGGTTCCCGCTGATCCAGCAAACGGGTGACATGGTGGGCCGCCTCATGAACGCGCCGCAGGGCAGCGTGCTGATGCACCAGAACGTCTCGACGCTGCAGAGCATCCTGGCAAGCTGCTTCGACTTCTCTGGCAAGAAGAACGGCGTGGTGTACGAGGCGATGAACTTCTCGACCGTCCACTACTTGTGGCAAGCCCAGGCCCGGCTCGGTGCGAAGGTCACGCTGGTCGAGAGCCCCGACGGCATCCATCTCCCCACGGACCTGGTGCTGGACGCCATCGACGACTCCACGCTGGTCGTGCCCATCTCACACGTGCTGTTCCAGAGCAACTACGTCCAGGACGCCGCGGCCATCGTCGAGAAGGCCCACAAGCACGGGGCCCACGTCATCCTCGACACCTACCAGTCGGTGGGCATCTTGCCCGTAGACGTGCAGGCTCTCGGCGTCGACTTCGTCGTCGGCGGCTCCGTCAAGTGGCTTTGCGGCGGTCCCGGCGCAGCCTACCTCTATGTCCGGCCCGATCTGGTGCGCCAGTTTGAGCCGCGCCAGACGGGTTGGCTCTCGCACAAGGCGCCCTTTGCGTTCCGGATGGACATGGAATACGCCGACGACGTGCTGCGCTACCTCGGCGGCAGCCCCGGCGTCGCCGGGATGTACGCCGCCCGCGAGGGCTACCGCATCCTCGGGGAGGTCGGCGTGGAGGCCATTCGGGCCAAGAGCCTGCGGCAGACCCGCCTGATGATGGATCAACTCGACGCCGCAGGCTTCACCATCAAGAACCCGAGAGACGACGCCCGCCGAGGAGGCACGGTCTGCGTGGACTTCCCGGGATCCGGCGAGGCCGCCAAGGCGCTGCTGCGACGAGGCATCCAGATCGACCACCGGCCGCAGTGCGGCATTCGCGTCTCGCCCCACTTCTACAACTCGGATGATGAGGTGGGCACGTTCGTGGATGCCCTGATCGAACTGCGGGGGGCCCAGAAGGGCTGAGCGACCAGGACGACCCGATACGTCCGCCGGACCTTCGAGGGTCCGCTGCGGTGTTCGCCACCGGGTGCGGCCCGGTAGCGAACCACCCTTTCAGGGGCGACCGTCAGGCCGTTTCAGGCGTCACCTGGGCCGCCAGGGGCTTGCGGGCGTAGCGCAACGCATACTGCAAGGCAAAGCCAAGCGGATGGAACAGCCGCTGCCTGGCGCCGAGTTCGATGCTGGTCGAGGCGCCGATCAGGTGGGGGCGGTGGGTGTCCCACAGCCAGTCGCAAGCTGCCACGATCAGGCCCCGGGCCAGGCCCTTGCCGCGGTGGGCCTCGCTGACGCCGAGGTGATACAGGTAGCCGTGGCCGTCCTCGGGGTAGTAGAAGGCCGTCAGCGCCCCCGCCACCCGACCCGTCGCATCGACAGCCAGCACGATCTTCATGCGCTCCGGCTCAAAAAGCCGCTGCGGGGTGCTCGGCAGGCGGTAGCCTGGGAAGCACTCGTGCATCACCATCAGGAACGGCAACAAGGTGCGCGGTTTGAGATCCTCGATGTGATAGCCGGCGGGGATCTGGGGCTCCGCCCGGACCCTGGCGTGGGCCTCGTAGACGTAAATCTCGCGGTGCTTGCCGCAGCCGATGGCCGAGAGGAAGGCGTCGCCCACGGTGTTGGTGGAGCGAACGCCCACCTCCACCAGCTCGACCCCGGCTTCCACGGCCTCGGCTTCCAGGCACTGGTACAGCGCCCGCCCGATGCCCTGGCGCCGGGCGCCGGGCGCCACGATGGGGCCGTCGACCATCAGCACGCCGTTGCGTGTCTGGCCGGCCGTGAAGCCTACCACCACCCCGCCCTGGTCCAGGGCCACCCAGGCTTCCTCCTCGAGGGGCCGGTGGGCGTAGTCCACCTCGAACTCCGCGACGCTGGCCACGTCAGGCTGGCCGCAGGCCGTCTCGGGCGCCGCAGAGGCTTCCACCGCCAGGGCGGCCAGTGCGGGGAAATCGGCCGGTTCGTACCGCCTGATTCGAAACGGCGCAGTCATGGGCAGGGGGACCTCTCGCCGATTGTAGCCCAGCACCAGCACGCGTTCAATGCACGGGCGATGTGGCGTCCGCGCTGGTTCAAATCGTTTTTATGTTAACCTGGCTTGCGAGGCCCCCTGGTGGCGTAACGTGGCGCGAATTGGTGCCCGAAGACGGACTGAAATGGCCGCCGTGTTATCTGACCACGACCAACCCCACGCCGAGGACACCCCTCCGCATTGCTCGCTTTATCTGGAATGCAACCTCAACGAAAAACCCTGAAACCCCCTTGAAACAGACAATCTCCAGGATCGGTGCCAGAAGCGGCCTATTTCACGATAATTGTTATTATATGGAACATGGCCACCGAGCCCTCCCCCAACTGCTGCGGCCGGGTGGGAGGTCGTCGGTTCCGGGGGGCGGGAGGACCGGCGCCCCTCGTGTCGCACGCCCGGGCCTCGGGGACCGCGATGCGCTTCGCCCCCGGTGCCCTGCTGCGGCGCCCAGCCCACCTGAGCCGGCCGGGCCCCCGCCGCCCTGTGGGCGGGTACAAGGGGGTCTGCCGAAGATGGAGGGCTGACCGTTGGCGCTGCTGATCGAGATCCTGGTGATCCTCGGGGCCTCGGCCGCGATCCTGGTGCCGCTCCTCCGCTGGCTGTCCAGCCTCGTGGCCCGTCCCTCAGGGGCCTCCCGGGAGAGCGAGGAGCCAGACGCCAGCAGCTACTTTGAACGCAAGGAGGGGGCCGTGCGCGAGGGCACGGGGGAGACGGCCGTGTGGCTCGTGAAGAGCGGGCCCCGGAAGCTCGACCTCATCAAGGCCGTGCGGGAGCTGACGGGGCTGGGCCTGCGCGAGGCGCATGCGCTCGTGGAGGCGGCCCCGGCGGCGGTGTTCCAGGGCCTCCGGGCGACCGACGCGGAGACGGCGCGCGCCGCCCTCGAGGCCGCCGGCGGCACGGTGGAGCTGCGCGGCGGGGCGCGTGGCGAGGAGGCCAACGCCGCGACTGAACCGGCCGCCACGGCCTGGGACGTCGTGCTGCTCGACCCCGGGGTCAGCCCGGACCGCGCCCGCGCCGCGCTGGAGGAGGCCCTCGGGCTCACCCGCGAGGCGGCCGAGGACGCCGTGATGGCGGCCCCCGGCCGCGTGGCGCGGGGCGTGGCGCGCGAGGCGGCGAAGGCCGCGCGCGAGGCGCTGGAGGCGGCGGGGGCACAGGTCGCGGTGCGGCCGGGCGAGGGCTGAGGCGGAGACCTGATCGGCTCGGGCGAACAAAGTCCCTCTGAACAGCGGTTGAGCGTGCAGTTCAGGGGCTGTTCGGCCCGAAGGGGGAGCATGCCTCCTTCAGCCATTCACGAAATCCTCATCGAGCTCCTGCGACAGGCCCCCGAGCACGTGGCCGAGGCCGTGTGGCGGTTGCGGGGCCGTGCCGCGCCCGACGTGCCGCTGCACATCGCGCCGTCGGAGGCGACGGAGCCGTTGCCCGTCGAGCGGCGGGCGGACCTGGTGGTGCTCTTGGGCGATGCGAAAAAGCCGACGAGCCTCGTCGTGGTGGAGGTGCAGTTGAAGCGGGATGAGGACAAGCACTACAAGTGGCCGGACTACGTCGTTGCGCTGCGGACCCGCTGGCGTTGCCCGGCAGACCTGCTGGTGGTGGCACCGAACCCACGGGTGGCAGTCTGGGCCGCACGGCCCATTGCCATCGACACGGGCACGAGCAGCCTGGCTCCCCTGGTGCTGGGCCCCGCCACGCTGCCACGCGCCGCCCCCGAGACGCTCGCCGGGCGACCGCATGCGGCGGTGTTGCAGGCGCTGATGCACTGCCGGGGCCCTGGCGACATCCCCTTGTTCCGGCAGGCGATGCACATCCTGGAACCGTTGCCGGTGCGGGAAAAGATTGGGTACCATGAGAACATGCGGGAGGCGCTTGCGCCCTCGTTTCTGGCGCTGGCGGAGGTGGCCATGAGCTTCGAGCAGACGACCTGGTATCAGAACCTGGTGGCAAAGTTGCAGGCCGAGGGCGAGGCCCGCGGCCGGGCCGAAGGCGCCGAGGAGGGCCGCAAGCGTGAGCTCATTCGCGTCATCAGCCGCCTGCTCGGCCGCCGCGTGGGCCTGCCGGGGCCGGAGGCGCTGGCGCGGATGGAGGGGATGGCCATCGAGACGCTGGAAGACCTCGCGGAGGCGCTGCTGGATTTCAACGGGCCCGAGGACCTCGAGGGCTGGCTCTCGGCGCACGGATAGCCAGGGTCAGGGCTGGCGATGCCGGCCGGGCTCGTCTGACCGTCGCGATGAGAGCCAGTCACCCTGGGCGGGGCTACTCCTCCAGGAGAGTGGCCACACGCGCTGTCAGGATTTCGACCCCGGCCACCAGAGGGCTTCACCTGGCCCTGGTGCGCCACGCCGTGCCAGTGCCCCCCATCCGCGAGTTCTCTGGCCTCGGTGAGCGTTTCACGGGCGCTTGCCACTCGATACGCCGCGACGAGCGCAACGTCGTGGCGTTCGAGGTGGCCGCGGGCTGAGGTGACCGCTCGCCCCCTGCGAGGGCCCGGCCGGCCCGGGGACGCTGGCGCGAAGGCCGCAGTGGCGGCCCCCGCGGCCCCTACCGCGCCGTGAGCCGCGCAAACCGCACGAGCAGCCTGTCGTAAGCCGGCTGCGGCAGCGGCAGCCGCGTCAGGGCGAGGCGCCAGGCCCCCGTCAGCCACGGGCTCGCGGGCCGGGGCAGCGCCGCGCGCGGCAAGTAACGCCCCACCAGCTGAGGCTCCCGGGCACGGGCCAGGCGCTCGTGCTTCGCGTAGAGCCGGTTCGCGTCCTCCAGCTCCTGCAGCGTCTCGAGCTCCACGTGCGTCAGCCACTCTCCTGGGAGCGTGTCGGGTGGCAGGCCGTGATCGGCAAGCTTCATGCCGAGGTGCACCTCCGCGAAGTGGCCGTAGTCCTCTGCGAGGCCGCCCACCGCCTCCCAGGCCGCGCGTGGCAGCAGGGTGCCCCGGATCCAGAAGCGGTGCCACGGGTTGAAGCGGTGCGCGTTCTCCGCGTTCCAGGCGAAGAGCGCGCCCTGCCCCCGCGCGAAGCGGCTGCGGGAGGCGAAGCTGCGGCTGCCGAGCGCCAGCACCCGCGGCCCCGTCTCGCAGCGGGCCAGGGCGGCCGCCAGCGTGCCCGGGTGCGCCAGCACGTGGCACTCCGTGACGAGCAGCCAGTCGGCGTCGGCCTCGCGGGCGGCGGCGTTGAGCAAGGCGTTCAGCGAGGCGCCGGGCTGGATCAAGAGGCGATCGCCCGGGCGCGCCAGCTCTTCCCAGCCCCAGCGGGCCGGCGTGGCGGGGTCCTGACAGGCCACCACGAGCCGCCAGGGCACGGCGACACCCCGCTGCTGCAGCCAGCTGCGCAGGGCCGCCCGGCCGTAGCCGCGGTCCTCCACGTCCGAGAGGATCACGCAGGCCGTCACGCCGCCCCCCGCGCCGCGTCGATCGCCGCCAGCAGCCCCGCATCCGGGAAGTGGGCCTCCAGGAAGCCGGGGGCCACGGCCGGCGGAGCGTCTCGCCAAACCCGCAAGGTGGCCGCGGCAGCTGCCAGGTCCGGCTCGCTCCACGTGCAGCCCTCGGCGTGCGGGTAGGCCCCCCGCGGCACGGGCACCCGCGTGGCCGGCACGAGGCCGAGGCCCGGCCACGGGGCGAAGCCTTGCATCACGGGGCAGGCCGTGACGAGGGCCGGCACCCCCATCGCGAGGGCCTCCAGAGGCACCAGGCCCAGCCCCTCCGCCCGGTGGAGGTCGAGCACGACGTCGCAGCTGCGAACCAGGCCAAGCAGCGCCTCGCGCGACAGCATCTCGGTCACGGCAACCAGCCTTCTCCCCAGGCGATCCCGCGCCTCGGCCACGAGCGGTGGCACGCCCCCCGACCAGGAGTCGTAGTGCCGCAGCACGAGGCAGACGCCGGGGTCGTCGCCAAAGGCCTGCATGAAGGCCTCGAGCGCCCCCCGCGGGTTCTTGCGCTGGCCCCATGACGCCACATCGGCGCTGACGAACACCGCAAACGCCTCCGCCGGGATGCCCCAGCGCGCCCGCGCGGGTTCCGGGAGCACCTCCGGGAGCGCCAGGCCCCAGGCCACGTGCCGCACGCGGGAGCCTGCCTCGCGAAGGACGTCGGTCAGCGGGCGCGAGGCGCCCCACACCTCGTCATAGACGGCCGCCCCGAGCCGGAAGGAGGGCGCCAGCCGATCCAGCTCCCAGAACCAGACGCCGACGTTGCGACGACCGACGAAGCCCGCCATCCCGAGGCGTGCCAGGGCCAACGGCAGCTCGGGCGGGTTGTAGAAGTGGAGGCTGACGTCGAACGGGGCGTCGTCTCGCTGGTGAGCAGCGAGGTCGGCCGGCAGCTCCCCGGGCTGGGGGTGGCGCAGGTCGATGATGGCGAAGGGCACCCCCGCCCGGCTCAGGGCGGCGGCCGCGGCGCGTAGAGGCTGGCTCAGGCCGAGACTCGCCCGCGCGAAGCCGATCAGGTTCACGCCCTGCGGCAGCGGCGCGCGCCCCACCCGCCGGCGTCCGGGTGGCCCAAGGCGCCGCACCAGCCGCCAGACAGCCAGCGAGGCACGGGCCCGCGCCAACCCCCGCCGCAGACGCCGCAGGGCCCCCACGAGCGAGCGGCTCACCTCGGTCCACCCCGGAGCAGCAGGCCGCCGATCCTCAACATGCGGCCTTGGACGCCCTCGGCGACAACAGAACCGCCACCAGGAAGGAGGCCCGCATCACCAGGCTGTCGGTCCAGGACTGCCGCCACACGCGCGCATCGACCGCCAGCCAGGCCATCGCGGGGGCGGTGCGTGCCGAGACGGCCACGGCGGTCACCAGCGCCCGTTGCGAGGGGGTGAGCCGCTCGGAGCACCCCTCCAGCAGCCCGGCGGCCTGCTCGGCGAGACGCACGGCCCCCGGCCCCTCGCGCACCCAGCGACGCCACCGCCGACGCCACCGCTCTCGCCCTGAGGCGGCCGCCCCGATGGCGTTGCCGGCATGCTGGCGGTACAGCACCGACGGCGTCGGATCATAGTGCACCTCCCCGAAGGCGCTGGCGAGCAGGTAGGTCCACCAGTCATGGCACAGCGCGCGGGTGGGCCGGCTGGCCAGCCAGAGGTCGCGCAGCGGGGCGTTGAAGACCTCCGTGCAGCCCGTGGCCACGTTTTCCACCAGCGCGTTGCCAAGGCCCGGCCGCGTCGGCGCGCGGCTGGTGCCCAACACCCGCATCTCAGCATCCACGAGCGTCACGCGGCTGCAGTAGAGGCGGGGCACGTCGCGGGGCAGGTCCCGCCAGCGCAAGGCCACCCGCGCCAGCTTGTCCTCGCACCAGACGTCGTCCTGATCGCACCAGGCGTAGGCGTCCTCGCCGGCCGGCGCGGCCTCGACCAGCGCCGTGTAGCTGCCGACGATGCCGAGGTGGGGGCCCACGTGGTACCGGATGCGCGCATCCTGAGCCGCATACCGCGCCAGGACAGCCACCGTGCCGTCGCTGGAGCCGTCATCGCGCACCAGCAGGCGCCAGTCAGGGTGGGTCTGCGCGATCAGGCTATCGAGCTGGTCAGCCAGGTAGCGCTCGCCGTTGTAAGTAGAAAGAAGGATCTGGACCCGAAACATGGCACCCCTGTGGCTGTCCGCCGGCTTTCAACCGTACCACACCCGGCGGGGCTCGGGCTCAAGCCCAGGCGGGGCGACTGCTGAGGGGTGGGCCTGTTATGTGACACCGCCCTCGTCCGGCAGCCTCCCGGATGAGCCATCGTCCCGCGTGGGCAGCCCTGCGGCGCTTTATCCGGACCGCACAGCGGCACAACATGCGCGCCGCAGGCCTCAATCGCCGCAAACCCGCATTCCATCGTGCACCCTCCCCCTTTGGCAAGATAAGACACATTATCTGCCATCCAGCCGAGGCGCTGGCCCTCCCGGCAATGCGGCTGGCCCGCCGTCACCGCGGGCCGAGGGCCGCCTGGGGCAGCAGCCTGATCATGTCGTTGCCCGTGTCCAGCACGTAAAGCCCCTGACCCGGGACGTGCAGCAGCCCCATCGGCGTGTGCAACGCGTCCCCGACCCGGGCGTCGGCCATCAAAGCCGTCCCCATCCCGGCCACGGGCTCGACCCTCGCCTCGCCGCCGCCCAGGCCCATCACCCGGCAGATGCGCGGCCCGCGGGGCGCCAGGCCATCCAGGGGGAGCTCGAAGCCCCCCCCGAGGAGCGTGGCCATCCGCCTGGGGCCGAGCTCCGCGTAGTAGAGCGCCCCCGCCGCGTCGAACGTCAGCGCCGTGCCCCCCGCGACGGGGGTCTCGAGGCCGGCCGTGGCACCTGCCGGAACGGGTTGCGTGAGCGCCGCCACCCAGGTCTCAGCGCCCACCACGGTGTCGATGGTGGGGGCGGCGCCCGCCAGGCCCGTGATCCGTCGGATGCGGAAGTTGCCCGCGTCCACCACGTAGAGGTCTCCCCGGGCGTCGAAGGCGAGCCCCGTCGGGGCTGACAGCAGCGCCTCACGGGCCGGGCCGCCGTCTCCTGAGAAGCCTGACTTACGCCACGCCCCGGCCACGACCTCGGCCTGGCCGTCCGCCCGCAGCCGGTACAGCCGCGCCGCGTCGTTGTCCGCCCAGTAGAGCCGGCCGTCTGGCGCCACCGCACAGGCCAACCCTCGCCGCAGCGGGACCTCCAGCGCGGGCGCCAGGGGCGCGACGTTGCCCTCGCGCTGCCCATTGCCAGCCACGGTGCTGATCACGCCGGCCGCATCGATTCGGCGGAGGCGGTGGTTGTCGAGCTCCACCAAGAAGATCTCGTCGCCGCGCGCGGCCACGCCCGTGGGAGCGTTCAGCCTGGCGTCCCGGGCCGGCCCCCCGTCTCCCCCGAAGCCCCGCACGCCGCCTGCCAGCACCGTCACCCGGCCTCCCTCGAGCCGCTTCAGCGTGGAGCTGCCGCCCTCGGTGAACAGCAGTCGGCCAGCGGCGTCGAGTGCCATGCCACCGGGCGCGTTGAGCGCGATGGCCTGGGACGCTCCCACGTGCAGGTAGCCCGTGCGCCCGGCCACCGTGGCGATCGTGCCCGTGCCGTCCAGCGGTGGCAGGACCTTGCGCACGACGCCGTTGCCGGTGTCGGCGATCAGCAGCGCACCGGCCGCATCCAGCGCCAGGCCCGCCGGGGTGTTGAGGCGAGCGGCCGCGGCCGGGCCTCCATCCCCCTCGAACCCCGCCGTGCCCGTGCCGGCGATCGGGGTGATGGCCCCGTCGGGCGTCACGCGCACGACGGAGGCCCGGGTGTCCCGCGAGAGCAGCACGGCCCCGTCCTGGAGCGGCAGCAGCCTCGCGGAGGTCGAGATGGCCTCCCCCTCCAGCACCCGCCGCCAGGTCCCGTCCGGGTCCCGGCGCCACAGGGTGCCCGTCGGCAGACCATCCTCCGTGTAAGCCTGAGCCGCGTCCGAGAGCCACAGCGCGCCGTCCGGCGTGACGGCCAGGCCAGCCGGCACCAGGGCTCCCCCCGTCGAGGGCGGCGGCACCTCCCGCACAACCCCGGCCGCATCGAGGACGAGCAGCCGGCTCGGCAGGGCGGCGTCCTTGGTGTGCTCGGCGATCCACAGCCGCCCCCCCGCGCCGATGGCCAGGGCCACGGGCCCCTTCAGGCCCGCCTCCGGGCCGGGCACATCCACCGCTCGGCTCCGCGGGTCGCCGTTGCCAACAACCACGCGCGCGCGCCCCTCCCGGAGGCCCCACACCCGGTTCGCCAGACGGTCCGCCACATACAGCGTGCCATCCGGCCCCAAGACCAGGGCCGCTGGCGCCTGAAGGTCCAGGTCGCCCACCGGGCCCTCCAGCTGGGGGGAGGTGGCGTTGCCACCGGCCCAGGCGACGATGCGCCCGTCTTCGCCGACGGCCCGGATACGACCGGCCGCCAGCTCGGCCACCAGCAGGCGTCCGGACGCGTCGGCAGCGACGGCGATCGGGGCCCCGAGGGCCACCTCGGTGGCAGCAAGGCCCTCGCCGCGCCCGGCTTGCCCGACCAGCAGCAACGAGCGAATCGCCTCGAGGCGCCGCGCGACGCCGGGGTCCTGCTGCCTGAGCTGTTCCGCAAGCTGCACCGCCTCGGCGGCGCGGTAGGTGGGCACGCGATCGCCCAGCAGGCCGCGCGCCCTCTCCATCTCTGCGCGGAGGGCGTAGGCCTCGGCGCTCGGCAGCCTGTCAGCCACCTCCTGACGCCCGGCGACGAAGCGATCGAGCACGAAGGCCGTCGCGAGCGACGAGGCCGTGTCGATCGCAAGCGTCGAGGCCCCCGCGGCGTCCCTCGCGAGCAGGGCCTGCAGGTTGGCCCCGTGGAAGGCCTGCACCCTGGCGACCACGGCCTCGACGGGCAACTCGCCCCGGAATAGAAAGGCGCCGCTGCGATCGGTCGTGACGGCGAGCGGGAGCTGGTCGCGCCCCACGAGCTGGCGCCCCGTGGCATCGTAGAACTGGACGCGCGCACCCGCCAGCGCCGCCTCCGCGCGCGGGGTAGCCATCAGGAACCTGGCCTTGCCGACCAGCGCCCCGCCCTGGTCGGAGATGAGGCTGCCGCCCTGGTCCGAGATGAGCTGGCCCGTCGTGGCGCTGATGACGCCGCCACCCTGGTCGGAGATCAGCTTGACCTTGCCGACGAGCTCCACCATGCGCAGCGGCCCCCCTAGCTCGCGCAGGCTGGTCTGGAGGGGCGTCGCCGGCCCCTTTCGCGGGGCTGCGCCCGGGGGCGCCACGGCAGGCCGGACGGCCTGACATCCCGCCCCCAGGGAGACGGCGAACCCGAGCCCCCAGCCCACGACCGCGCGCCACGGCCGGGCCCCGGGCTGCCAGCACCGCACCCTGCCGAAAAACCTATATAACACTGATTATCAACCCTTACGACATCACGGCCCGTAGGCCTCCCGCGGCAGCAGCCGGATGACGTTGTTCCCGGTGTCCAGCACGTACAGGCCCCGCCCAGGATGGTACAGCACCCCCATCGGCGAGTGCAGCGCGTCGTCGGAACCTGGCTGGCTCATCAGCGGCGTGCCGTCCCCCGCGATCGCCTCGACGCTGGCCTCCGGGCCCTCGAGCCCGCTGACGCGACAGATGCGGGGCCCGTTGGCGTGGACCACGTCAGGCCCCAGGGCTATGCCCAGGTGCCCGAGCAGCGTCCCGAGCCGCGTGTTGCCCACCTCCGCGTAATACAGCCGCCCGGCCTCGTCGAACGTGAGCCCCGTCGGGCCGGCCACCAGCGTCGCAGCGGCGGGCCTGGGGCCCGGCACGGCGGGGGCAGCGAGATCCAGCAAGGAGGCCTCCGCGCCCACCACCGTCTCGATCACAGGCGTCGGCCCCTCGAGGCCGCGGATCCGCCGGATGCTGAAGCTGCCCCCATCACCGAAGTAGAGCCGCCCGGCGCCATCGAAGGCCATCCCCAGCGGCGCGTTGAGCAGGGCCTGGCGCGCCGGGCCGCCGTCCCCCGTGGAGCCGGAGACCCCGAAGGTCCCCGCGACAGGTTCGATCAGCCCATCCGGGTTCAGCCTGAGGATGACGTGGCCGTCGGCGTCCGACCAGTACAGGCGCCCGTCTGGCGCCACGGCGCAGGCGAGGATCTGCCCGATGGGCACCTCCAGCGGCCCCATTCGGTCCCGCAGGGACCCCGCAATGCGCCCCGGGCCCACCACGTTGCGCACCCTGCCGTCAGGCGTGATCCTGCAGATGCGGTCGTTCTCCAGGTCCACCACGTAGATGTGCTCCCCGTGCGTCGCGACGCCGAGGGGGATCTCGAAGCGGGCCTCCTCGACGGGCACGTCGTCCGGCGAGGAGCCGCGCTGGCCGCCTGCGATCACCGTCAGGCGGCCACCGTCGAGGCGCTTGAGGGTGTGGCTCCCTCCCTCCGAGAACAGCAGGCGGCCCTGCGGGTCGAGGGCCATGCCCCCAGGCGTGTTGATCGCGATGTTCAGGGCCGCCCCCTGCTGCGAGACGCCCGTCGCGCCGCCGATGGTTCGGATCAGGCCCGTGCCGTCCAGCGGTGGCGCCACGCGACGGACCAGGCCGTTGCCTAAATCAGCAACAAGCAATCCCCCCTCGGCGTCGAGGGCGAGCCCGGAGGGCCCCGTGAGGCGGGCGGCCGCCGCGGGCCCGCCATCACCGGAGAACCCCGGCACGCCGTCCCCCACCAGCACGGTGTGAGCGCCGTCCGGCGAGATGCGCTGGACGCGGTGACCGCCGTCCTCAGCGAGCAAGACGTCGCCACCGGCCAGGGGCAGCAGGCGGGCGGAGTCGGAGAGTTGGTAGGTGCCTGGCAAGGGCCCCCAGCCCCCCGAAGGATCCCGACGCCAGAGGCGCCCGTCCTGGGGGCGCCGCTCGCAGAGCCAGACGGCGCCATCCGAGCCGGCGGCCACGCCGGAGAGGTTGGTGCCGGTAAAGCCGGGCGGCAGTGGCTCGGACTCCAGGCGCCCGTCGACCCCGAGCACCAGCAACCGTCCCTGACGCAGCCCCAGCTTGGGCTGCTCGGCGATCCAGAGCCGGCCGTCAGGTCCCAGCGCGATGCCGGCGGGGCTCTCGATCGCCACCGCGTGGCCCGGCCCCCCGGGGGGCCCCTGTTCCCGTGCCCCGGTGCCTGCCACGACCCTTCCCTGGCCGTCTTTGAGGGCATAAACCCGGTTGTTGAGCCTGTCGGCGACGTACACGGTGCCATCGGCCGAGGCCACCATGGCAATCGGGGACATCATGGCCAGGTCCGCCTGCCCCCCCTCGTGGCGGAGCGCCTTGACGTCTCCGCCCGCGAAGCGGGTGATGAAGCCCTGGGGGTCGATGCGACGCAGCCGACCGCCGGCGACCTCTGCCACGACCACGGAGCCGTCCGGCAGGGCAGCCACGGCCTGCGGCGCAGACAGCGCCACCTCCGTGGCCGGCCGGCCGTCGCCAAGCCGCGCCTGGCCAACCAGCAGCAAAGCCTCGATCCGCTGGATGCGCCGGTCGAGCGTGGGATCCACCTGCCGCCAGCGGTCCGTGAGGCCGTTGAGCTCTGCAGCCTCGTAGCGGGGCGTTTCCGTGCCCAACCCCACCCGAAGCCGCTCCAGGTGCTCCCGCAGGCTCTCCGCCTCGGCAGCCGGCAGCCGGTCGAAGCGGTCTTGCCGCCGCTCCGCGAGCCGCTCCAGCACGTAGCGCGTCCCCATCGTCGCTGCGGTGTCGATGGCGAGCTCGGTGCGGCCGGCGGCATCCCGGGAGACCAGCCCGAGCAGCTCGCCCCCCTGGCGCAGCTTCACCCGGGCCACGAGGTTCTCGGCGGGCAGCTGCGCCAGGAGCCTGAATGCCCCCTTCGAGTCCGTCAGCGCGATCAGCGGCGAGCCACCGGGGCCGGCCAGCGCCCGTCCCGTCGCATCCAGGAGCTCGATGCGGGCCTCCGCGAGCAGGGTCTCCGGGCGACCCTGCGCCTCGGCTTGCTGGGCCAACCGCAGCTTGTTCTTGCCCACCAGCCCGCCCCCGTTGTCGCTGATGAGGTTGCCGGAGTTGTTCGACACGACCCTGCCGCTGGCGTTGCTGAGCACGCCACCACCGAGGTCCGAGAGCAGCTTGACCTTGCCGACGAGCTCGACGGCCCGCAGGCTCCCGGCCAGGACCCGCAGCCCCTCCGCCGGCGCCAGCGGGCGGGGCGAGGTACGCACGGTGGGCTTGCCGCCAACGCCCTTGGGACCCGCCGCGGGGCCAGCGCCCGGCGCCTGGCAACCCGTCAGCGCAAGGAGGATCAACGCGATCAGGCGGCGGTGTGACACGGCACAGCCCTCCTTCCTTCTTGTACCCGCCGCGGGCGCCACCACCCAACCGTGACGGGGATTTCCGGGCCTTCACTGACCCCGCTTAACCCCACCATAACCTTTTCAGTGCAGCCACAGGACCCACGGACGCCGTCGGTCGGCTTCAATTGGGTGTGGTCCGTGTCACGACCCCGCGAGGTGGGTGATGACCGTCTTGCTCCTTGCCACTTCCGGAAGGCGTCCCCGTCGTACCTGGCGGGGAGCGGCGCTGGCGTGCCTGGCCGCCATCCTCTCTGCGACGGCCTGCGGCACCGGCGCCCCCCGGCCCGTCGGCCGCGGTGCCACCCCCAGCGTCCGCGCCCTGGCCGTTCCAGCGCCGGGGGCCCTCACGGTCGCGGGCGATACCAACCGCGACGGGGTGGTCACCACGCTTGATCTCGAGGGGCGAGGCAGCTGGAGCTGGCGCGGTCGGGGAGCCTTCTGCCTCGCCAACGTGGACGACGACGACGCCGACGGCCGGGTGGACGGCACCACCGACCAGGTCGACGGCGCTGGCGACGAGCCCGACCTGGCGCCTGTCAAGGTGTGGCTGCCGACCGGCGCGCGGGGCGGACGGCTGCGGCTCGTGCCCAGGGCTTCCTCCGCGCAGGCCCCGGCCGTGCGCCTTCACGAGCGCACGGCGGAGGGCTGGCGACCGGTCAGGGCCCCCGTGGCCGTCACCCGCGAGGTGCTCGAGTTCGGACTGGAGGTCGCGGGCTTCGCGGGTCCCGGGTGGGACGGGATCCTGCGGGTGGAGGCCGAGTGGGTGGCCCCGGATGGGCGCGTGACGCAGCGGGACCTCGCCACGTGGCGGGTGGCGCCGTTCCTGCTGCTGCCCAACGCCGCGCGCACCCGCACCCTCTACGTGGCCACGGGACACCCGCGCTACGAGAACCTGGCCTTCCGCGAAGGCCTCGGGGCCGCCTGCGCCGACACGGGCGTGCAGCTCGTGACCCACACCACCCGCTCCTGGAAGGAGATGTGGATGCAGGACACGATGGAGGTCGGCTACACCCAGCTGCCCGGCTTGCCCCCGATGCACGTGGTGCTCGGCGGGCTTCGCGGCGCGGACACCTTCCCGCCCCGGCTGCTCGGGCGCGATGTGGGGTTCATCCAGGTGGGACGCAACCGGGGGATCGCCGACGGCGTCGATGACTGGGCTGACTGGATGGGCAACCTTGAGGTCACGCCTCCGGTGCCCGGATATCCGCTGGGGCGCGTGTTCTACGGGCGCAACACCGACACGGGCGTGGGCCTCCACCCGGACGTCGTCGCGTTCCTCGAGGCACAGCGGGTGCAGGCTCCCTTCTGGCTCGACACCGGTTTCCTGACCATCAAGCACGTCGACGAGATCGCCACCTTCCTGCCCGGCACCGATGGCAGGCCCGTCTTGCTCATCGCGGACACGCGCCGGGCCGTCGAGCTCATACCGGCAGAGGCTGGTCCCTCGAACACCCGCAACCAGGCCAGGCTGGACAAGGTGCTCGGCGGCGGAAGCTACGTCGACGGCACCCGCTCCCGCGGCCTGCAGGCCGAGCTCGAGCTCGCCGCTGATCAGATCGTGCGCCTTCCCGTCAGCTACGAAGGCGGCCACAACGTCTGGTCCAACCCTGTGAACTCCATCTGGCTCAACGGGGTCGTGGTCACGGGCAGCCACCGCGTGCCCGCCCCGGTGGCCACCGATCTCGAGGCCCGCTTTCGCGGGGCCGGCGCCAGGGCGGTGCGGTTCGTGGACGACGCCGCCTACCAGGACAACATGGGCAACGTGCACTGTGCGACCAACACCCGCAGGGCACCGGTGGTGGCCGATTTCTCGCGCGTGCTCCCGCGCGTGAGCGGCCTCGAGTAGGCACCGGGGCCAATCGCTTAACCCGCGTTACATCAAACCATAATCTTTCGATAACCAAACTACGGCAAGCGCGCCCCCCCCACGGCGCGATAGAGACCTCGTGTTCTGCTGCGAGGTGCGTCATGCCGGTGCGTCCCGTCCGTCCCCCTGCGCCCGTTCAGGCCTTGCCGCGGGTGGCTGGCAAAGCCTGGGCGATCGACCTGCCTGCCCTGCCGGGGAACGGCCTCGCACCTGCCCCCACGGGGGAGCGTCCTGCGCCGCCCCGGGCGCTCGACGGCAACGTGACCTACCTCAATGGGCGCAACCTGAGCTACACGGTGAAGGGCAGCCACCACGTCAGCCTGCCCTACTTGACGGCCTGGATGGTCGACCACACGCCGGCTGACCCCCTCGATCTATGGGCCATCGGGTCCTACACGCTGCGGGTCAAGGCCGGCCGGATCGACGTCCGCGAGGAGGACCTCAACGGGGCCCTGCGCGAGACCCTCAAGGACCTGCCCGGCCTGCCGGTGACGGGTGTCCGGGTGGGGTTGCACGACGGCAACCGCGTGACGGTTGGCGCCCGGCTGAAGGTCGGCCCACTGCCCGTGCCGGTCTCGACCCGCCTGCAAATCACCCCCGTGGATGCCCGGACCCTCACCGTGAACCCGGAAGCCGTGAGGGTCCTCGGCTTGCCCGTCGGGTGGGCCCTGCGGCTGCTGCGCATCGATGTGCCGAGGATGCTGGGCCTGCCAGCCGACGGGCCTCTGACCCAGGGCCCGCGCGGCCGCCTCGTGGTCGACCTGAACCGCGTGGCGAGCCTGCAGGCGGATCTGGCGGGGCTTGGCATCGCGCGCGGCAGAGCCACCATCGTGCTCGGCGGCCAGCCGGACCCCGACGTGGGCGCGGCCCGGCGCCGACAGAACCCCAACTGGGCAGAGGTCATCAACGGCGGCGAGGCTCTCCTGGAGACCGGCATCATCCGCAACGTGCGTGTCGTGATCACGGACAACACACCCTCCGACCCGTTCAACCTGAATCGCTGGGACCAGGAGGGCCTCGGCCACGTCGAGCACGGGGAGGTGATCCTGCCCGAGAAGATCCTGACGGCCAAGTTCGGCCAGGCAGGCGGTGAGGGCTTCTTCCTGGATGCCGTCCGGCTCGAGGGGGTGGATCTCGTGGTCGAGGGCAGCAAGGAGGTGCTGGGCTTCCCGATTCCCGTGAAGTTCAAGCTCCGGTTCTCGCGCTCGGACCAGGGCGAGCTGCTGATGACGCCCCACAGCGTGAAGGTCGCCGGCCTCGGTTTCGGCAAGGATCAGATCATCGCCGCCATCCGGTCGATGCCCGGGATGGTTCAGCGCGGAGAGGCCTTCGTGGTCGACCTCAAGACCACGGGCTCGATCGAGATGCCCCCCTTGCGGCGGGTCTCGGCCGAGCCTGGCCGGATCGTGCTGACGCCCTGAGGCGCCTGGCGGCTTACAGGCCCACCCAGTCGAGCATCGGCAGCCGGCGGCGCGAGGCGTCCGTGGGTGGCACCGTGACCTTGCCGCCCACGTTGGTCACGCGCATGGGGCGATACCAGCTGTAGGTCTCGCTCTGGGCTGCGATGTACCAGTTGCCCGGCGGCAGGTCGAACGCCGCGATCCCCCCGTCACCAGCCACGCTCTCGACGAAGTTGAGGGTCGGGTTGCCGCCGTTGCGCTCCGCCTCGAACCGCAACACCTCGTTCCGCTTGCCCAGCCACTTGGCATAGCGCTCCTGGTACTTGCTCATGGTGGCCTCGCCGACGCCGTTGCGCGCGTTGTAGGCGTTGATCACGTTGTTGATGTCCGCCATCACCTTGCGGACCCAGAGCTCGCGCCCGTCCTCGGTGTTCACGATGCCCCGGATGGAATCGCTGGGGCGCTCGCCGTGCTTCTTGTAGACGTGGTTGAACAGCGGCAGCAGCTCTTTGGTCGTGTCAGGGTCGCCGCGGTGGATGTCGGCGAAGGTCTCCCTGTAGGCCTCGAGCTCGGAGGCTTGCAGCAGATAGAAGTTCTTGACGGGCTTGAGCAGCGGCAATGGCCGGAAGCCCCCGGGAGGCGCGGGGGGCACCGGCCGGTGACGGTCCATGCGCTGCTGGACGGACGGGAAGACCTTGTCCACGTCATAGGAGAACACCACCACGGGCACGCCAGGGGCGATGGGCCCCTGGGGGCTCATCACCTTGACCTGCACGGGGACGGCCGACGCGGAGGCTGCGAGGCCGAGCCAGGCGGCTGCGACGAGGCTGGAAAGCTTGGCAATACGCATCGATGAGACCTCTTTGGGGGCCGGGAGCCGGCATCTTCACCGGCAGGGCTCGCGCGCCCCGCGCTTATCATCGGCAACTTCTCGCCGAATTTAACCCCGAGATCCGCATCGTTATGTTATTCTAGCCAGAGAGGTGCTTCCGTGCTGGTCGAGTCCGACGACTTGCTCACCGCGCGCCACGCCGCGGAGGTTGCGGGCGTGACGCCGGCTGAGTTTCAGGATCATCTGCGCTGGGGGCAGATCCGCCCCTTCGTGCTGATCGACGGCCTGGCTTTCTTCCACCGCCGCGAGGTGCTCGCGCTGCGGACCTACGCCGCCACGCTGGCTGGACGGCCCAGCGGCCAGGCGTTGCCGAGGCTGCAAGACCTCTTCTGACGCGCGGGGTCCTCGGTCCCTGCCCGTGGTAGGATCTCCAGGCCACCACACGAGGACTGCGCCCATGACCGCCAACCAAGGCCCCCAGAACCCGCTCGACCAGCTGGCCACGTTCCTGACCGGGCGCGCGCGGGACATCGGCGTCACGGAACAGCAGCTGTTCCACCTGCTCGGCATCAAGGGGGCCGTCGGCCCGTTCGAGGCCCTGCTTTCGGGACGCCCTGCGGCAGAGACCCTGCCGGACCTCGCCAGCAACATCCTCGGCGGCACGGACGCCGTCGCCAAGGTGGCCCGGCAGCACGTCGAGCAGGCCATTCCGGTGGTCGTGATGGACGAGCTCAAGCCGCTGCTCAAGAAGCTCTCCCTCCTCAACGAGGAGGGCCTGAAGCAGCTCGAGACGTACGTGAACTTCCTGATCACCCAGGGGCACACCAAGAAGTGACGCTGGTGGCCTGAGGCCGGGAGAAGCCCGCGCCTCGCCTGAGGCTACTGGCGCTCCTGCGTGGCCGGGCGGTCCGGCATCCACGCGTAGCGACGGGCTCCCCACAGCCCACTGCCCTCGCCGAGCCATTGCGCGTGCTCGGGCGTCCCGGGCTTCAGCTCCAGGCGCTCGATGGGCGTGATGTCGAGGTTGGCCCACGTCACGTCGCCGGTCCCGAGGTTGTCGTAGGAGCCGAAGGCCAGCACCACCGTGCCGTCCTCCCCCACCTCCACGACGTTGACGGTGTGGTTCACCTTGCCGTCACCCTCCCAGTCGTAAAACAGGATGTCGCCAGGCTGCAAGTCGCCCACATCCACCTTCCCGGTGCGCGAGTCGAAGCCCGCCACGCCGTCCCCGTCGGCATCGTTCACGCGGCGGGTGTAGCCCTTGGCGAGCTGGTCTGCGCCGATCTGCGGCAGGAAGAAGGTCGGGCCCTTCACGTTGGGCAGGCCGCCCGTCCGCTGCGGCGAGAACTCGCGCCAGTTCTCCCCCACGGGCCCCATCGGGTTGGGGATGCCCACGGCCTTGCAGAAATCGAACAGCAGCTTCATCGCCAGGTCGGCGCAGTCAATCTCGGCCCCCATCAGGCGCAGCGTGCCCACGCGCGCCTTGACGAAGGCCTGGTACTCGGTGGCGGCCGCCTGGTTCCAGCGCCGGTTCCTGGCGTCGTCCGGGGCCGCGTCGTAGCGATCGATCAGGCCATCGCCATCCCGGTCGGCCGGGGCCCCGCCGGGCTGCGGGACGGCCACGGCGGGCGCCGGGGCGGCCGGTGGCGCGACGGCCCCCGACGCAGGGGCTCCCGGAATCCTCAGCGCCTGGCCGACGCGCAGCTTGCGCGGGTCGTCGCCGATGCGATCGCGGTTGGCCTCGTGCAACTCCCGCCAGCGGCCAGCAGACCCGAGCACCCGGGCCGCGATGGCGCTCAGCGAGTCGCCGGGCTGCACCACCACGGCGCCGGGGGCGGACGTGCGGCGGGACAAGGCAGGCGAGCGGACGGGATCGGGCACAGGGTTCCTCCTGACGACGGCGGGGCAGGACCCCAGCCACCGCGGGTGTTATCGCTCGGATCGCAGCCGAGGCGGTTATCAAGGTGTTAATCTTGCCCTAAAAAAATTCCGCATTCGGGGCCGTCGCCGCCACCACGCCCGCTTCCAGCACGCCTGCGGTATGATCCCAGGGATGCCTCCAGCCCGCCCCAAACCCGCCTGGCTCGACGAGCTGCGTGCCGCGTTGCCCGCGGACGCGGTGCTCGCCGACGCCGCGCACCGGCTGGCCTACGACTGCGATGCCTACACGATCGCCAGGGAGGCCCCCGCCGTCGTCGTGCTGCCGCGCTCCACGCGCGAGGTCAGCGAGGTGATGCGCGTGGCGCACCGCCACGGCGTGGCCGTCGTGCCTCGCGGCGCGGGCACGGGGCTGGCGGGGGGGGCGGTGCCCGAAGCGGGCGGCATCGTGGTCGGGCTCTCGCGCATGAACCGGGTGCTGGCCGTCGACGGGGCCAACCGCCGCGCCACGGTGGAGGCCGGGGTGGTGAACGCGCAGCTCACGCAGCTCGTGGCCCCGAGCGGCCTGCACTTCGCCCCGGACCCGAGCTCCCAGAGCGCCTGCACCATCGGCGGCAACATCGCTGAGAACGCCGGGGGGCCCCACACGCTGAAGTACGGCGTCACCGTCAACCATGTGCTGGCCGTCGAGCTCGTGCTGCCCGACGGCGAGGTGGTCTGGCTCGGCAGCGAGTTCGACGAGACGCCCGGCTACGATATGGTGGGGGCCGTCGTGGGCTCCGAGGGAACGCTCGGGATCGTCACGCGTGCCGTCGTGCGCCTCACGCCCGTGCCAGAGGGGGTGCGGACGCTGCTTGCCACCTTCCCGGACGTGCGGGGCGCCAGCGGGGCCGTCTCGGCGATCATCGGTCGCGGGATCATCCCTGCGGCCCTGGAGATGATGGACCAGGCCATCATCGAGGCGGTGGAGGCGGCCTTTGGCCTCGGCCTGCCCCTCGATGCCGGAGCCGCGCTGATCGTCGAGCTCGATGGGCCCGAGGCAGGCCTCGACGAAGGGGCCAGCGAGGTCGAGGCCATCCTGCACGCCCACGGCGCCGCCAGCGTCGAGCGGGCCGCGGACGCCGCAGCGCGGGAGCGGCTCTGGCTCGCGCGCAAGAAGGCGGTGGGGGCCGTCGGCCGGCTCGCCCCGAGCAAGGTCACGATGGACGGCGTGATCCCCAGGACCCGGCTCCCCGAGGTGCTGGAGGCCATCGGGGCGATCGCGGCGGCCCACGGCCTGCGGGTGGGCAACGTGTTCCACGCCGGCGACGGCAACCTGCACCCGCTGCTGCTGTTCGACGAGCGAGACCCGGACCAGGTGGCCCGCGTGCTCGCCGCCGGTGAGGAGATCTTGCGCGTCTGCGTCGAGGCGGGCGGCAGCGTCACGGGCGAGCACGGCATCGGCGTCGAGAAGCGCGACCACCTCGGGCTGATGTTCGACGCGCAAGACCTGGCGGCGATGGAGCAACTCAGGCGCGTCTTCGATCCCGACGAGCGCCTCAACCCGGACAAGCTGCTGCCGGTGCGACGGGGGTGCGGCGAGGCCCGCCTGGGCCAGCCCCGGGGAGGCGTCCTGTGCTGAGGGGCGGCGCCCGTGAAGCCCTGTGCGCCGAGGTCGATGGCCTCGTCCCTGGTCGTGCCGTTGCGCCCAGCACGCCGGCAGAAGTGGCCGCCACGCTGCTGGCCGCGCGGGAGGCGGGTGAGGCGGTGATCCCCTGGGGGGGCGGCACGCACCAGGCCACCGGCGGCTTGCCCGCCCGCTACGACGTGGCGCTCGACATGCGGGGGCTGGACGCCGTGCGGGCCCACACGCCCCAGGACCTCACGGTGACGGTCGAGGCCGGCGTGACGCTGGCCCGGCTGCAGCAGGTGCTGGCCGGGCACGGCCAGCACCTGCCCATCGAGGTCGAGGCCCCCGAACGGGCCACGATCGGGGGCCTCATCGGCTCGGGGGTCGCGGGGCCCAGCCGGCTGGGGCGGGGCACGCTGCGGGACCTGCTGCTCTGGACCGAGGTCGCCACCCCGGAGGGTCGGCTGGTGCGGGGCGGTGCCCAGGTGGTGAAGAGCGTGGCCGGCTACGACACGCCCAAGCTGCACATCGGGGCCCTCGGGTCGCTGGGCGTCGTCACGGCGGCCTGCTTCAGGCTCATGCCGCGACCGGTGGCCCGCCGCCTCGTGCGTGTCGCCGTGGAGACGCCCGCGGCTGTCGGGCTGGCGCTGGCGGCCCCCATGGCCGCGGGCCTGCAGCCTTGCCTGATGACGGTCTCGCGTGGCCCGGCCGCCTGGGGCGGGGCCTACAGGCCCGACGGCTACGTGGTCTCCTGCGGCTTCGAGGGCGCCGCGCCAGCCGTCGACGCGGCCGCAGACCGCCTCACGGCCGCGCTCCGAGGCCTGGCGGTCACGCCGGCCGTGCTGGCGAACGTCGGCTGCGAGATGGCCGTCGACGCGCTGATGGCGCCGCGCGGGTGGGGAAGCCTGCGCGTCCGGTGCCTCACGGCCTCGGATCGGGTGCCCACCCTGCTGGACGACCTCGCGGCGCTGCCCGATCCCCCCACGGCCATCTGGGCCGAGGCCGGCAATGGCGTCGTGCGGGCAGCCTGGGGGGAGGTGCCGGACGCCCCCGACGCCTGGTGGCAGGCCCTCCGGCGGGTGATCGGCCCGCCCGGCGGCACGTGGGTGGTGGAGGCCGCCCCCCCTGCCTGGAAGCGCTGCGGCCTCGAGGTGTGGGGGCCGGAGCGACCGGACTGGGCCCTGATGCGAGGCCTCAAGCGGGCCTGGGATCCCGCGGGCGTGCTCGCGCCGGGCCGGACACCCGGTGGATGAGCGGACGAGGAGGCGGCTTGGGACAGACAGGAGAAGGGGCGAGCGGGCTGCTCGATGCCTGCATCCACTGCGGGCTCTGCCTGCCGCGGTGCCCGACCTACCGCGAAACGGGCGACGAGCTCGCCTCGCCGCGGGGGCGGCTGCACCTGATGCGGGCGCTCGAGGAGGGGCGGCTGACGGCTGAGGCCGAGGTTCGGGAGGCCTTCGACGGCTGCGTGGGCTGCCGTGCTTGCGAGACGGCCTGCCCGGCGGGCGTGCGCTACGGGGCGCTGCTGGAGCACGCCCGGGCGACCTGGGTGGAGCCAGCCAGGCCCGCCACCCCGGCCGTGCGGGCCTGGCGCCGCCTCGCCGGCAGCGTCCTCACGGAGCGACGGCTGATGGGGCTGGGCGTCGTGCCCGGCAGGCTGGCTCGGCGCCTGCTGGTGCGGGCAGGGCGGGCGCCGGCCTGGCTGCCAGGCCAGGTGGGACGCGCCCTCGAGCTGCTGCCGGAGGGGGGGCTCTGGCCCTCCACGGGGTTGCCCGAGTGGACCCCGGCCGTGGGCACGGAGCGCGGGGTGGTGGCGTTCTTGCAGGGCTGTGCGGGGGCTGCGCTCTATGGTGAGGCCAACGCCGCGACGGTGCGCCTGCTCGCCCGCGCGGGCTTCCGCGTCTGGGTGCCGCCCGGGCTGGGGTGCTGCGGCGCGTTGCAGCTGCACGAGGGCGACAGGGAGGGGGCGATCGCCCAGGCCCGGGCCAACGTCGCGGCCCTCGGACGCCACCCCTGGGTGGCCCTCGTCTCCAACGCCGGCGGCTGCGGAGCCGCGCTGCACGACTACGCCCACCTCCTGCCCGGCGACCCGGAGGCGCAGAGCTGCGCGGCCCGCGTCGTGGATCTCGCGACGTTCCTCGGGCGCGAGGGGCTGCCGCCCCCGCCCGCGTCCCCCACACCGCGCAGCGTGCGCGTCACCTGGCATGACCCGTGCCACCTGGCGCACGGCCTCGGCGTGCGCGAGGCGCCCCGCCGCCTGCTCGCCGCGATGCCCGGCGTGACCCTGGTCGAGCTCCCCGAGGCCGACTGGTGCTGCGGCGGGGCCGGCAGTTACACGCTGAAGCAGCCCGACATGTCGGACAGGCTGCTCGCCACCAAGCTGGCCCACGTGTGGTCCACGGGGGCCGAGGTCGTCGTCACGGCCAACCCGCCGTGCCTGATGCAGCTGGGGCGCGGGCTCGCCCAGCAGGGCGACGCGCCCCCCGTGGTGCACCTCGCCTCCTTCCTGGACGGTTTCTGGCACTGAGGGGAGCCAGCCCGTCAGGTCCCTGGCTGTACCGTGCCCGGGGCGCTGGGTGTGGAGCTGGGTGAGACGGTCGACGAAGCCGTCGGCGTCGCAGAGGGGGCCACGGAGGGCGTGGGCGCAGGCTCCCGCCCCGGCCGGAACACGACGGGCCTGTCCGGGTCCCGGCGCCCCGTCACGACGGCGTTGCAGCCCAGCCACAGGCGATCCACCTCCCGCTCGATCAGCGGATCCTGCTTCGCCAACCCGTCGAGCAGGACGAGGGCTCCGTCGGCGGCATCGGCCTCGGCAGACCAGGCCTCAGTGGGCAGCTGGACCGAGCCGGGGTCGAAAGACAACCCGGCGGGCAGCCCCCCCGAGAGGGCCCGGCGAACCCGCAGCAGCAAGGGCTCCACGTCGGCCGTGGCGAGCTGGGCGAAGGTGATGTTCCGACCGGCCCGCTGCCAGAACCGCAGCAGCTCTCGCGCCACGAGCGTGGAGGCGAGGTCGACCGGGACGCCGCCCGCCTGCAGCGCCTCCCGCGGCCGGGCCCAGGCCAGGGCCCGCACGTTGCGCCCTGCCGCGCGCGTGCGCACCTCGAGGAAGACGCAGGCCAGCGTGGACACCCCCGGCAGCCGGAAGCGCCCCTCGGCGTCGGAGTAGGTGCCGAGGGTGGCGCTCACCAGCTTGAGGTCAGGCCCCCGGGGCGCCACGAGGGCATTCTGCACCGGCTTCTCGAAGGTCGCCTGCAGCAGCCTGAGCCGAGCCGCTGGCGAGGGCTCGGACAGGTCGAAGCGCTCGCCGACGATCACGGGGGCGCCATTGGCGAGGGCCGCCGGGCCGAACACGCGCCCCTCGAGGATCGCGACCGCCGCCCGCGGCGGGGCACTGGCGGGCACCCTCACCCCGGGCGCCCCCGAGGGGCGCGCCAGGGGCGAGGCGGAAGGTGAGGCCAGGGCGGCAGGCTCCAGGGCCGCCGTCGGGGCCGGCGCCGGCGCCGGCCCACAGGCCGCTGCCGCGAGCAACGCCAGCGGGGCCACCAGGCTGCGCGGCCTCCGCGCCCACGAGAGCTGCACGGCTTGGACTCCCTTCAGCGGCGCCTCGCCTCAGTCACGCACCACGAGGTTGACGAGCCGACCCGGCACGACGACCTCCTTGAGGATCGTCTTACCCGCGAGGTGCTCGGCCACCTCACCTTTGGCCTGGTCGAGCACGAGTTCCTTGCTGGCTTCGGCCGCCACGACGATGCGGGCGCGCAGCTTGCCGTTGACCTGCACGGCAAGCTCCACCTCGGCGTCCTTGCAGAGCGCCTCGTCGTGCGCAGGCCAGGGGGCATAGGCCAACGACCCGTCGTGCCCCAGCTTGGACCAGAGCTCCTCGGCCACGTGCGGCGCGAAGGGCGCCAGCAGCTGCACAAAGGCCTCCATTCCGGCGCGGGGCAGTTGCTCGGCCTTGTTGGCCTCATTGAGCAGGATCATCATCGCGCTGATGGCCGTGTTGAAGCGCAGGCCCTCGATGTCGGCTCCGACCTTCTTGATGGTCTTGTGCAGCAACCGCGTGAAGGCCTCGTTCTCTCCCGTCCCGATGGCCGGGTTCAGGCCGCCGTCCTCTGTGATGAACAGGCGCCACACGCGTTGCAGGAAGCGGAACAGCCCCTCGACGCCCGTGTTGCTCCAGGGTTTGGTGGCCTCCAGCGGCCCCATGAACATCTCGTAGAGTCGCAGCGTGTCCGCGCCGTACTTCGCCACGATGTGGTCGGGATTGACCACATTGCCCCGTGACTTGGACATCTTCTCGTTGTTCTCGCCGAGGATCATCCCCTGGTTGAACAGCTTCTGGAACGGCTCCTCCGTGGGCACGAGGCCGCAGTCGAAAAGCACCTTGTGCCAGAAACGCGCGTAAAGTAGGTGCATGACGGCGTGCTCGGCGCCGCCGATGTAGAGGTCGACGGGCAGCCAAGCTTCCAGCTTGGCCTTCGCCGCGAAGGCGTCGGGGTTCTTCGGGTCGATGAAGCGCAGGTAGTACCAGCAGCTGCCGGCCCACTGGGGCATCGTGTTGGTCTCGCGGACGGCGTCGCCGACCTTCAGCCACTCGCCGGCGTTCACCAGCGGGCTCTCGCCCGTGCCCGAGGGCGTGATGGCGTCCATGTGCGGCAGCGTGAGGGGCAGGGCCTCCTCGTCGAGAGCGGAGATCCGCCCGTCGGGGTGGTGCAGCACGGGGATCGGCTCGCCCCAGTAGCGCTGGCGGCTGAAGATCCAGTCGCGCAGGCGGTAGGTCGTCTTGCCGCGGCCGGCGCCGTGCTCCTCCAGCCAGGCCACCATGCGGCCCTTGGCCGCGGCGTTGTCGAGGCCGTCGAGCAGGCCCGAGGCCAGGTGCGCGCCATCGCCCGTGAAGGCCGCCTCGGCGAGTTCGCCACCCTCGATCACGCGGCGAATGGGCAGCCCCATCGCCTTGGCGAACTCCCAGTCGCGCTGGTCGTGGGCGGGCACGGCCATCACGGCCCCCGTGCCGTAGGTGGCGAGCACGTAGTCCGCGATCCACACCGGAATGGCCTCGCCGTTGGCGGGGTTCACGGCCAATGCACCCGTGAACGCGCCCGTCTTCTCCTTGGCGAGGTCCGTGCGCTCCAGGTCGCTCTTGCGCGCGGCCGTCTGCCGGTAGGCCTCCACGGCTTCCCGCTGGGCAGCCGTGGTGATGGCATCGACCAGCGGGTGCTCGGGCGCCAGCACGCAGTAGGTCGCGCCGAAGAGCGTGTCCGGGCGGGTGGTGAAGACGGTGAAGCCGTCCTCCCGGCCCTGCAGCTTGAAGTCGATCTCCGCGCCCTCGGACCGCCCGATCCAGTGGCGCTGCATGTCCTTGATGTTTTCCGGCCAGTCGAGGCCCTCGAGGCCGCTCAGGAGCCGCTCGGCGTAGGCCGTGATGCGCAGCACCCACTGGCGGATGGCGCGCCGCTCCACGGGATGCCCGCCCACCTCGGACTTGCCGTCGACGACCTCCTCGTTGGCGAGCACCGTGCCCAGCGCCGGGCACCAGTTCACGGGCATCTCCGCCTCGTAGGCGAGGCCGCGCTCGTGCAGCTTGAGGAAGATCCACTGCGTCCAGCGGTAGTAGTCGGCGTCGCAAGTGGAGAGCTCCCGATCCCAGTCGTAGGACAGGCCCAGCGATTTGATCTGGCGCCGGAAGTTGTCGATGTTCTTCGTCGTGATGACGGCCGGGTGCGTGCCCGTCTTGATGGCATACTGCTCGGCAGGCAGCCCGAAGGCATCCCACCCCATCGGGTGCAGGACGTCGAAGCCCTTCATCCGCTTGTAGCGCGCCACGATGTCGGTGGCCGTGTAGCCCTCGGGGTGGCCCACGTGCAGGCCATCTCCAGAGGGGTACGGGAACATGTCGAGCACGTAGTACTTGGGCTTCGTGGGCAGGTCCGGAGTCTTGAAGGTCCGGTTGGCGTCCCAGAACTGCTGCCACTTGGGCTCGAGGCTGGCGGGGTCGTACTTGGCCATGGGGGTTCTCCGACAGGGGC
>JAYKHR010000017.1:0-6416 GCA_035285125.1 Candidatus Sericytochromatia bacterium
AGCTACAAGGAGCTGGTTGAGCTGTTCAAGCGCTTCAAGTGCTCGCAGATCGATGACGGTCGGCGCATCTACTGGCAGCGAATGAAGCTGGACGACGCGCAGACCGCGGTCCTGGAGAAGCTGAACATCGTCATCCCACCGACCTCATGGGAGACGTGGATCGAAGTCGAGCGACGTGCCGCGAAATCCCGAAAGAAAGGCCCCTCCTCGCGGAAGGGCACGTCACGGTGATGCTAACTGTCGGGTCCCCGCTGGATGGTGGGGGCGTCGTGGGCGCGCCTGGTCAGGGCTGAGGTTCGAGCCGGCTTCCGGGTGGGCTGGGGGCCAGCTTGAACTATTCTGGGTGCCACCCTGGGTACCAGATGGGCGAGGTTGAGGTGCTGTGAAGGCACCTGCGGCCCGCTCAGTCTGACGCCAAGGATGCGAGCAGGCTCTCCACCGCCTGATACAGCGGGGGCAGGTCAGCATGGATGGCAGCCCAGACGACCTCGAGATCCACCTGGAAGTAGCCGTGGGACCGGGCGGCCCCCGCCGGGCTCATACCGGCACGGCCTCCTGCTGCACCCGCTGCCGGAAGGCCTCCGGTAGCGACCGCGGGGTCAGGACATCCACCCGCAGCCCCAGCAGCTCCTGCAGCTCGATCTGGATGGCGCCCAGGTCGAACAGCGTCGTCTCCCGCGTGGGCTCGACCAGGAGGTCCAGGTCGCTGCCCTCGGCGTCTTCGCCGCGCAGCACGGACCCGAAGACCCGGGGGTTGGTGACCCGATGCATCAACGCGATCTCACGGATGCGGTCTCGGTAGCGACTCAAGGCCTCAGAAGGACGCACGTGCGGTTCACCTCGCCTGCGGGTGGCCTGGCACCGGATCCTCCCGCACACCTACATCTTACCCGCACGGGGGCCGTCCCCGGCCACGTGCTAATGAGGGTGACGGCACGCCACCGTCCCGGGCGTACAGCACCCGCCCCTCCGCGAGCGCCGGTCCGAACACGGAGCCGTTGACGTGGGCCCGCCGGGCCAGGTCCCCGGGCGTCGTCACGAGCATGTCCATCGGCACCGGCACGTCAGCCAAGCTCACGCGGATCGCGATCGCCGTGCGACGGCGGTCGCTCGACTCGTCGCCCATCACCACCAGCAGGTCCAGGTCGCTGTCGGCCCGTGCATCGCCGCGCGCCTGCGACGCGAACAGGACGATGCGCCCTGGAGCGAAGCGACTCACAATCCGGTCGACCAGCGCCGGCAGGAGGTCACTTACGGCCATAGGGGGATCATACCCGGCTCATCTGATGGTGGGAGAGGCGGTCAGCAGGCCTGGCCCAGCGCCTCCTGTCCCGTGCCGATACAGCCGGTCAGCCAGCCACCCCGGCATCACGCCGGTGGCCCCACGCAGGGCCTCGAACTCCTCTGACGCGAGCTGCCGGCGCACGGCCTCAATGGCCTCGCCGGTCACCCCCTCTTTGCCGAGGTGCCGGAGGGCCGCCAGGGCCAGGCCCGGGCGCCCGCCAAGGCCCAGCTTGCGCGGGGTGGTGTGGCGAAGCGTGATGACCAGATTCCCGACCTTGAGGTGCCGGGTCGGCCCCGTGGTCAGGTATATGGGCTGGGTGGGCACCTGGGCCGTGAGGCAAAACCGCGCGCTCGGTGACATTTCTCGTGCCGCCATGCGGGCACGGGCCCAGTCGTCCTCGGCGCGCCTGTTCGGCCCTCGCGCACGATGCCGGACGCTGGCTCATCGCGCGACGGGCAGGTGCTTCACGCGGAACACGCCGTCGTCGTCGCGGCGGTGGTAGTAGATCGAGCCGTCGGGGGCGACGGTGGCGGCCTCGACGAAGCCCTCGGCCTCCGCGACCTCGCGTGGCGCGCAGAACGGTTCGCTCGCGCTCGGCCGCGTGGCGACGAAGAGCCGCGGCGCCGTGGTCCCTTTCGCGAAACGCGTCACGTAGAGCGTGCGTTCGTCCGCGCTCGTGGACGGCGCGTACTCGATGCCGCCATCCCACTGGACGGCCGCGAGCTCCGTTGAAGCCGTGCGCGAGAAGACGCCGTCTGCGCCTCGCGCCGCGACGACGAGCGCGGTCTCCTTCCAGCCCATCGACGGGGCATCGTAGAGGCCGTCCACCAGGAACAGTCGCTCTCCGCTCGCCGTGATTTCCGCATCGAAATTCACCCAACCCGCGCGGCCGCGCGACACGCCGGGGACGAACTCGACCGAGGAGGCCGCGAGCCCTTGGAGCTCCGCGCGGTAAACCGTCCCGAGCGTCGTCGCGTAGGAGCGCGTGGAGACGAAGTAGAGCGTGCCCGAGGCGACGCTCGCCACGCCGTCCAGGGCGGAGGAATTGGCGCCCGCGAGCGCGCCCTCGTGGCGAAACGTGAGCGCATCGACCCGCGTGGCGACGTGGAGCTGCGTGTCGCGGCCGGGCGCGTTGCTGTCGTTGAAGAAGAGGAGCGCCCCGTCGCGCGTGACGAAGGGCTCCATCGCATCCCCCGTGTAGTTCAGGAGCGTCACCGCCTCGGGGGAGCCGAAGCGCGGCCAAACGCAGGCCGAGGCCTCTGCCGTCGGCCCGGTCGACGTGGAGCACCCGGCGACACCAACGAGCGCCAGACCGATCGCGCGCGAGCGGGCTTGGGCGAGGATCTCCGTGGCGCTGCGATCGACCATCCGGGGATCGCATACGGACCACGCCGACCTTCGCAACTTCACGTCTTCGAGATCGACCGGGCGGATCTGTTCGGCCTCGCGCAGCTCTACCATCTGCGCGGGCGCGTCGGCCGCTCGAAGGAGCGCGCGTACCGCTACCTCTTGGTGCCGCCGAGCGAGGCGATGACGGAGGAGTGCCGCGCGCGCATCGAAGCCCTCGAGAAGCACACGGAGCTCGGGAGCGGCATCAACGACCGGCTGCACGCGCTGCTCACGCAGTACCTCGGCCAGCGCGATCGCGATGCCGGCCCCCTGCTGCTGCTCAACACCCATGGCGGGCCGCTGAACCGCGACCTCATCGCCAAGCGCATCCGCCGCAGCGCCGGCCTGACCGTCACGTCGCACGGCCTGCGCCGCACCTTCGCCACGCTCGCGGCTGACGCCGGCAAGAGCATCAACCACCTGCAACTGGCCCTGGGCCACCGGTCGATCACGACGACGCAGATGTACCTGATGGCGGACGAGGCGACGGCGGCGCGGCAGATGGCGGGGTGGTGGGTGGGACATCAGGGTCGCTCTACCAAGCGGCACTCGGCTACTGATGTGCGACCACCGCCTCACGGCTCAGTTCGACATAGTTGTATGTCTCGAACAGCCCGGTTAGCTCCTGCATGTTGGCCAGAACGAGTTGAAGCAGCGCGTCGTTCTGGATGTTGCCCGTCGAGATGAGCAAAAGCTTGTGGGGCGCACCTTGCAGCAGGAAAGACTCGACGAAATCCGCGTCCTTCGTGACGACCACTCGCTCCTGCTCGAGTGAGATCAAATTGACTTCGGCGTCGGTGGTGCGGTTGCCGTTCGGCAGCTCCCGCGTGTGCACCGCGTCGTGCCCTTGCTGGCGGATCGCGAGTGCCAGCCTGTAGGGCAGCTGGGCATCGACGAGGAACCGCGTCATGCCGTCCGCGAGATGTGCTTCACCTGGGCCAGACGAGCAGCGTAAAGCAACACCGCGAGCACGTCCTCGCGTTCAAGGTCCGGGTAGTCGGCCAGAATGTCCTCGGTCGACATGCCAGAGCTAAGCCAGCCCAGCACCGAATCGACGGGATACCGCAGGCCGCGCAAGCACGGCTTGCCATGGCACACGGCAGGGTCGAGCGTGATGCGCTTCAGGAGAAGGTCTTCCGACTCTGGCATAGCAGTCTCCTCACGGGAAGATTATACCTCAGCAGGGGGTGGATGCTGCCCAGCAGTCGCGGCAACTGCATCCTGCGTCTTGTGGTCCGCAAGAAAGGTCACCTCGTCGAGGTCTTCCACGTGGGCCTGGCAGCGCTGGATGGCTTCCAGGATGTGCCCCAAGAGGCGGTCAGCCGGGCGGCCCCCGCCCGGCTCATACCGGCACGGCTTCCTGCTGCACCCGCTGCCGGAAGGCCTCCGGCAGCGACCGCGGGGTCAGGACATCCACCCGCAGCCCCAGCAACTCCTGCAGCTCGATCTGGATGGCGCCCAGGTCGAACAGCGTCGTCTCCCGCGTGGGCTCGACCAGCAGGTCCAGGTCACTGTCGGGCCTCTCATCGCCGCGCGCCTGAGCCCCGAACACGACGATGCGCTCGGGGGCGAGGCGGCTCACGATCCGGTCGACCAGCGCCGGCAGGAGGTCAGTCACGCCCGTGGGGCGATCACACCCGGCCCATCTGCGGAAGGGCGAGGCGAGCCTCAGCCCTCGCCCGAGGGTACCTGCTCGTGTCGATCCAGCCGAACCGCCAGCAAGCCCCCGGCACAAGCCTGCTGCCGGGGTGTGAAATGCGCAAGCGACGGTTCGGTATAATCGCAAGACGCAACACACCGCACGGCGATCGCCCCCATCCCTCCAAGGAGCCTCACCATGGTCACCCCCCGTTGCCCCGGACCCGTGCCACGGCAGCTGGTCGCTTTGACGGCGGGCGTGGCACTTGCTACCAGCTTGGGGGCAACACCGGCGATCGCCGCTCCCGCGAACGCGGGACCCGCTCCACGCCCCCAGGGCCAGCTCGAGGGTCAACTCCCGGACCCCGACCGCGCCTTCGACCGGACCGTCATCGGAGCTGGCACGGGCTTTCTGGGCAGCGTGGCCCTTTTCACCACGCTGGGACTGGTTACAGGCACGCCGATGACAGACGCAGGCAACATGCTCACAGTGGGCTCCATCAGCACGCTGGCTGGCGCCTTGGGGAGCAGCGTAGGCCACTTTTACGCGGGTGACCCCGTTCGCGGCGTGGGCCTGGGCGCCCTGGGAACGGCGGTCATCACGGGCGCCTCCCTGGGCGGCCTGGTGTTGGGCACCGCCCTCGGCGGAAGTTCCATCGCTACCCTGGCGGCTGTTTCCTTCGTTGCTTGCACGGGGACCCTGGTGGGCTGGACGTGGTTCGTGGCAGGGGATGCCCGCCACGTGGCCGTGACGCGTGGGGAAGCCCGGTTGCAACTCAACCGCCCCTAGGCACAGCGGGGGCTGGTCTCACCGACGCGGGCAGGACGGCGCGGCGTCGTGACACGGGGGGCCGCTCGAATGGCTGCAGTCCCTCCCGCCCCGGATGGACCAAGGGCTTGGCGCCTGCGGCGCGGATGGCGCTGGTCGACGTCCTGTCGCAGCGGGTTGCGCTCCCCCGTTGGGCCAGCGTCCTCACCCCCCCAGCAACTCGGCCACCCGCGCAAACACCGCCGCCTCGCTCCCCCCCACCTCCCGGAGCCAGGGGGGCCTGAACAGGACCACCTCGCCGATCCCGTTCTCGATGTAGCTGTAGGGATCGATCTGGACGGTCTCGTAGCCCGTTGCCACCTCGCCGCCGTGGAGCGCCACGTAGCTGAGCGCTGACGGGGACGGGCTCTCTGCCGGCGTGAAGCGGTGATCGAACGCGCCGACCCGGAAGGGGTCCCCGTGCTCGCGCCTGGCACGCTCGTCGCAGTAGCGCAGCTGCCAGCCCAGGCCGTTGCCTGCCAGGGCCTCCTTGAGCCCTGCCGAGCCGTGGGCCTCGATCCACTGTCCTGGGTCCATGTCTCCCCCCGCCGGCTTTGCCAGCCGAGCCCCTGCCTCACCTTGCCCCACGATCGCCCCGAGGCCACCTCACGCCAGCGGCCCGCCCGTGCCCCCAAACCTTAACCCACCGCCACGGCCTTGTTGGCAGCCCGTTGGCCCTCACGCAGATGAACGTCTCACGTGTGTGTTCTGCGTGGAGGAACGTGTGATGAAGAGCCTGGCTTCCCTTCTCGGCCTCACCCTGGCTGCGGCCCTGCTGCTCCCCGCCTGCGCCCCGGCCCCGGTCGCCCCGGCCCCCATCAAGGAGGTGCGGCAGTCGGTCGCGCTGATGCGGGCCCCCGTGGCGCCCAGGGCAGGCTCGGTCAGCGTGTCGTTCCCCGGCCTCGCGCCGCGCCCCCGGACCTACCGGACGCTGGCCACGCAGGCGGACATCGAGACCGTGGGCACCTACCTGATCGACGCGCGGACCGGCCACTCGCAGCACCTCGACCGGCAGGCGCTGGAGCGCCCGCGCGTCGATGCGTCGTTCAAGTCGGTGGCGACGTGGCCGAGCTGCGGGTCCCCACCCCTGTTGGCCCGGTTCTTCCCCACCCCGGCCCTGCCGGTCGCTGAGGCAAGCCCCTCAGCCCCCCGGGCCCGTCCCTTCAAACCCGGCCTCGGAGCCGTCGGCACGCGAGGGTCCCGCGGCCAGCAGCCCCTGCGCCCGGGCCGCCTCGTTGATTTAACCGGCCCGACGTTGCTACCCTAAGGCCCGGAGGAGCCTATGGGACGCAAGTG
>JAYKHR010000018.1:0-15277 GCA_035285125.1 Candidatus Sericytochromatia bacterium
TCGAGGCGTCGGGCGGGAGGCTCGAGGTGGCGATCTGTCGCGACGTGTCGGAGCGGCAGCGGACGGCGGAGGCCCTGGCGCGCCGCACCGGCGAGCTCGCACAGGCCCGCGCGCTGGAGCGCCTCCGAGACCACGTCTACAGCTCGCTGTCCCACGAGCTCAGGACCCCCCTGACCGTCATCCGGGCGAACACCGAGATGCTACAGGAAGAGTGGCCCGACGACGCGCGCCTGCGCAGCCTCCAAGAGGCCGTGCAGAGTCTGTGTGAGCGCATCGAGGCCCTGCTGGACCACGCAGCGCTGCTCGCCGGGGACATGCCGCTCTACGTGGGGCTGCTGGAGGTGCCGGAGGTCTTCGCGTGCCTCACGGCGCGCCACCGGGCGCACGCCGCCGCGAGCGGGCTCACGCTGCACGTCGCCTGCGAGGCAGGGCTGCCGCCCGTGCTGGCGGACGCCCACCGGCTGACGCAGGCGCTCACGGCCCTGCTCGACAACGCCGTCAAGTTCACGCCCGCCGGGGGCCACCTCGGGCTGCGCGGCCGCCAGGAGCCGGGCGCCATCGTGCTGGAGGTCTGGAACACGGGCCCCGGCATCCCGCCCGAGGTGCTCCCCCGCCTGGGAGAGACCTTCTACCAGGCCGAAACGGGCGACACGCGCAGCAGGAGCGGGCTCGGGCTGGGGCTCGCGATCGCGCGCATGCTCGTGGCGCTGCACGGAGGCACGCTGAAGGTGGCCTCCCCAGCCGGAGGCGGGGCAACCTTCGGCATCTGGCTGCCCCTGGAGGCCCCCACAGCCTGCGCGGCCGGGGGCCCCGCCCGATAAGGGCCGACTCAGGCCTGCGGCTGGCCCTGCGCGGGGGCCGCGGGCCGGCGCGGCAGGGCGCCCCGCGACGCCATCGCGAGCGTGCCCCACGCCGTCAGCCAGGCCCGCTCATCCCGGGCCAGCGTGCCGTCCGCGTGACGGCGCTGGGCCCAGGCGATGTCCTCGGCGCGGGCACGCTGAAGGGCCTCGGCCGTCATCGGGGGCACGGCGGGGTGCCACAGGTGCGCGAGGCGGTTGCCCTCCACGCTGGCCGTCACGAGCTGCCCCAGCCGGCTCCAAGACAGGACGGACGCCCCGGCGTAGCCCGGCAGCTGGCCGAGCGGCATGCCGTCGGGCATCGCGAAGATGCGCACGCAGTGATCGAAGCCCCCGACGGCCAGCACCTCGCCATCCGGCCGAAAGGCGAGGGAGCGCACGAGCCGGGTCTCGGAGGGGATCTCGGCGGCCAGCTCGCAGCCTGGCAGGGTGTAGACGCGGACGATGCCGCCTTGGTCGGACACGGCGAGCAGCCGCTCATCAGGGCTCAGCGCGAGCGCCGCCCGCCCCCCCTCCGCGCCGTCGAAGGCGCTCAGCAGCTGGCCCTCTGGCAGGGTCCAGACCCTCGTGGTGCCGTCCTTGCTCCAGGCCACCAGGGTCCGGCCGCGGGCCCCGAACTCCAGCCGCTCGACGGGCCAGCCGTGGTTGGGGAGGCTGCTGACCACGCGGCCGTGCTCGACGTCCCACAGGTCGACCCGGGCCCCCGCCGAGGCCGCGAGCAGCCGCCCGTCCCCCCGCAGGGCGATGGCGGCCACGTCCTTGGTGGCCAGGGTGGCTGCCAGCTGGCCGTCGGGCAGGCGGTACACGCGCGTCTGGTGCTTGAGCGTGGCGACGGCAAGGAAGCGCCCGATCGCCCCGAAGGCCAGCGCCCGGGTCCACCCCGGCAGCCCCTCCAGCGCCACCACGGGCTGCGCGTCGGGCAAGGAGACCACCCGCACCCCCCCGTGGTCGCCACCGATGGCCATGTAGTGCCAGTCCGGGCTGACGGCCAGCATCGTGACCTGCCCCGGCTGGCCCTCGAAGATGGGGCGCTGGCAGACCCGCTCGGCGAGGGCCGCCGGGTCGCCCTCGCAGCGCTCGACCAGCCCGGCAAGCTTCTGGAAGAGTGGCGCCTCGGCCGGCGTGCGTGGCGCGAACCCCGCATCGACGAGGTGCCGGATGTAGGCCATCGCCGTCGGCACGGACGCCCGCAGCGAGAGCCGCCAGATCGGCTCCTGCGCGCGGTGGCTGCCCAGCACGACGAGCAGCGCGTCCCACTCGGCGGGGAGCACGTCGAGGGCCGGCAGCTGGCCGACGGCCCGGGCCCACTGGAGCGAGACGGCGTCGCGCGCGATCTCGGCGGCCTGCGTGCGCCGGGGCAGGGCGGCCTGGCGCAGGGCGGCCGCGAGGTGCACCCCTTGCGGGTCCGCCTCGTCAAGCGCCTCGAAGCGCTCCGTCAACAGCAGCAGCAGGGCCTGGCGCGCCGGGTCCGCCGTGCCGTAGCCGACCTCGAGGATGGCCTTGTAGGCCCGCAGGTTGTCCTCCTCGAGGGCCATGTCGACGAGGGCCTCCACCGTGGCCGCCTGCCCCAGGTTGCTGACGACCCACCAGGCGCCCTCCGAGATGCGGGCATCGCGGTCCGAGCAGACCTCGAGGAGCACCGGCAACTCGTCAGGCCCGAGCGCAGCCAGCTCCTCGGCCCGGCCAGCCGCCAGCAAGCCGAGCAGCCGAACGTCGAGGGGCTGCTCGGCAATCCAGCCGTGGCGCTCGATGAGCTCTGCCAGCCCGGGGTGCCGCGTGCCCGCCCAGTAGGCGCAGACGACGTCGACGGCAGCTGGCTCCGTGAGCCTCTCGAGCCTGGCGAGGGCCTGCTCGTGGACGCGGCGGTCCTGCCCCTCGAGCAGGGCGCGCACGAAGGGCTCGGCGACGGCCATGTCGTCCTCCACCGCGGCGAGCGCAGCGGCGGCCTTGCGGCGGCGCCACCCCCCCAGCAACGGGGTGCGGTCGAAGAGGCGCTCGGGCAGGTTCTCGGTTGCACTCAAGGGAGGCTCCCTCCGTGCGGCCCCACCAAAAACCCCGGGGCGACGAGTCACCCCGGGGCGCGTGGGCCAGCTGGTGGGCTATTCGGCAGCCACCGCGAGTTTGGCCTCGGCCTTGGCGGCATCGGCGGCCTTCTTGCGGGCGGCGTAGGCCTTCACGCTCTCGTGGGAGATGAAGACGATGTCCTTGGATTCCTCAGACGAGCCCGTCCGCAGGCGGAAGCCGGTGATGTCCCCGCGAGACTCGAGGATCACGAGCTGCGAGCGGGTGGTCATCAGCATCTTCGCCGCGCCCTCGGGAGAGAGGAACCCACCGGCGGCCTCGCGGAACGGGTTGAGCTCGTCGATCCGCTCGACGTACGGGAACTTCTTGGCTTCCTTCTTCTTGGTCATGAGCGCGTAGGACCCCTCGGTGACATTCTGAACGGGCAGCGCCAGCCTCAACCCCGGTTTCGGGATCCGCCCCGTTCGGGCACAGGGCGCGGCGTGGTGTTTCCACGATACCACGTCGCGGCCGCAGTTGACCAACGCAGGGCCCGGGGCCCGGTCGCGGCGGTCCTTTCGCCCCACCGAGGCCTGGCCTCAGAAGCCGGCTGCCAGGAGGGCCTGGTCGGCCTCCACCACGAAGCGGGCGAAGCGGGACTGGCGGTCGGCACCAAGCAGCGCCTTGGCGAGCTCGAGGTCCGCGCGGGCCGCGCCGAGGTCCTGCGTGCGGGCCACGTTCGCATAGAACTGGGTGAGGAGCTTGCCCACCTGGTCGTCGACGCTCCCGCCCGTGCCGAGGAAGGCCAGGCCGGACGAGGGGTTGGCCGTCACGTAGGCCTGGTACTCCGCCCGGAAGTCGTTGCCGGACTGGGCCAGCCTGAGCAGGGCCTGCTCCCGGGCGCCGGGAGGCGGCGTGGGCTGGAGGGCAGGGGAGGCCTGCCCGTCGGGCACCGGCGCCGCGGCGGGCGTCGGCGTCGCGGCCGGCGTCGGTGCGGGGGGGGCCGGCGCCTGGACGACCAAGACGGCGCGCGGCTGGGGCGCCGCCGCCGGCACCCGCCCCGTCAGCCAGGCCTCGAGCAGCCCGATCGTCGGGGCATGGCGCGACCAGCGGGCCAGCCACAGCGCCGTGACTCCGGTGCGGGTGCTCACCCAGGGGTTGGCCCCGGCGCGCAGGAGCGCCTCGACGACACCCGCATGGCCCTCCTGCGCCGCCCACATGAGGGGCGTGAAGCCGTGGTGGTCCTGCGGGTTGAGGTTGACGTGCCGGGTGATCAGGTACTGTGCGATGCCGGTGCGTCCGCGCTGCGCAGCCCAGGCCAGCGGGGACATCCCGGCCCGATCGCGCGACTCGACGCGGGCCCCTTGCTCGACGAGCAGCTTGACGGCCGCGAGGTCGCCCCGCGCGACGGCCTGGTACAGCCGCACCTCGAGGCTGGTGGTTGGCCGCGCGAGCGGCGCCGGGCGCCAGAGCTCGGCGTCGGACGGCTCAGGCGCGAGCTGCCAGGGGGCCACCGGCATCGGCTCGACGGGGGGCGTGGGCAGGGGCCGCGGCGCCGGCACCCAGAACCCCTGGGCGGCGGCCGGGGTGGCGAGCACGAGCGTGAGCAGCAGGCCGGGGGCAACGAAGCGGAACATAAAAACGGCCCTTTTCCAGGCAGCGACAGGCTCCGCCCGGATCTTACCCCCGCCGGTCAGGCGGCTCACGGGGCCCCCCCAAAAAAACTGCGGCGCCTGCGTAAGTTTTGCCAGACGGATCCCGATATACGGTGGTAAGATTAAGCCTGGCATAACCATTTCTGAACATCGACTTAAGCCAAGGCCCCGACTCACAGAGAGGAATCCTGCAATGGCGCGCCCTTCCCTCACCTCCCTGCGCGCCACGGCGCTGGGCCTGGCCCTGGTGCTGGCCGGCTGCGGCACGAGCGGCCCCGGTTCTGCCGGCGCCCGGGGCGTGGGCCCGGCGAGCGCCCAGGCCCGCACGCAGGACCGCTCCGTCGTCACGCTGCGGTTCAAGGACCGGACCCAGCTCGAGGCCCTCGCGGCGCAGGGCGTCGACCTGTTCGAGAACGTCGACCACGCCCGCGGCACCGTCGACGCCTCGCTGACGGCCGAGACGCGCGCGATCGTGAAGCGGCTGGGCGTGGCGTTCAGCCTCAAGCAAGGCGCGTTCAGCACGAAGGCGTTCCCGGCCGGCTACGGCAGCGTCGGCGCCGTGCACGCCGAGCTCCGGCAGCTGGCGCAGGCCTACCCGACGCTCGTGGAGGCCGTCGAGATCGGCAAGTCGGTCGAGGGGCGCCCCATCCTGGCCGCCAAGATCACGGCGAAGCCGGCCGAGAACCTCCCGGCCGTGAGAATCACGGGCGGCACCCACGCCCGTGAGCTGGTCCCCGTCGAGCTGATGCGGAACCTGACGAAGGCCCTGGTCGAGGGCTACGGCAAGGACGCCACCGTCACGCGCCTCCTCGACTCGCGCCAGGTGTGGATCGTGCCCGTGGTCAACCCGGACGGCCGCACCCGCGTCGAGGGCGGCTCG
The DNA here is from genome assembly GCA_035285125.1 of Candidatus Sericytochromatia bacterium. Lineage (GTDB taxonomy): Bacteria > Cyanobacteriota > Sericytochromatia > S15B-MN24 > JAQBPE01 > JAYKHL01. Next base: position 5,394 of record JAYKHR010000018.1, read on the forward strand.
GCGATGTGGCGGAAGAACGCCCGGCCCCTCGGCATGGGCGCCACCGGCGTGGACATCAACCGCAACGCGGACGACCACTGGAGCCAGGGCGACGCCTCCCCCCGCTCGGACGCGTTCCGCGGCGAGGCCCCCTTCTCGGAGCCCGAGACGCAGGCCATCCGCGACCTGGCCCTCAAGGTGCGCTTCAAGGCCTCGTTCGACGTCCACTGCTACGGCGGGATGGTGCTGTGGCCCCCCGGGTTCTCCACGGAGTTCTCGGCCGACGAGGCCCGGTTCAAGGCCATCGGCGAGAAGATCGCGCGCCCGCTGGGCTACAGGGCCGGGACCATCGCGCGCACCATCTATAAGACCTACGGCGACATGGCGACGTGGGAGTACGCCAAGCTCGGCACGCTGGCCTTCGCCGCGGAGCTGAACGACGGCGAGTTCGCCCCGCGCTTCGGGCAGGTCGACAAGGACTGGCAGGCCTGGAAGGAGCACTTCCTGTTCTTCATCGACGCCGCCGCCAACGACAAAGCCGTGCACCCCACGGAAGGCCGTCTGGTCGGGTTCGTCGGGTTCTAGGCCCTCGGCGCCCCAGCCACTCCGAACGCCCCCCGCTATGCGGGGGGCGTTCGGCTTCGGGCCCCCGGGTACAATGCCCCCATGGCGGCCCGGATGACCGGTCTTCACCTGGTGCTCGCGGTCGCGTTGCTGACGGCGGCCTGCGCGGGCACGCCGAGCCAGGCCCCGCGGCCGCTCAGGCCCGCGACCGCCGGGGCGGGCGCCCCCGCAGACCCTGGGCGCGCCACACCCCCGCCCGACGCCATGGGGGCCCAGGCCTCCCCCACGCCTGCCCCCTTGGCCGCCAGCACGCCTGCCCCAGCGGGCTCCCCCGAGCTGCCGCGGCCGTCGGCTGGCCCTGCCCCGCTGCCCACGGCGGCCGTGACCCTGGCCGGCAAGGCGCTCGCGCCTGCCACCCTCATCAGCGACCAGGGCGGCAGCCTCTTGGGGGATGGGGCAGGGCGCTACGGGCTGGCGCAGGCAGGGCTCACCCAGAGCCCCGTGGCGTTCGCGCGCGTGGCGCTGCTCGACGCCGCAGGCCAGCCCGTGCGCGGCCCGGACGGGGGCCCCCTCGTGACGGAGACCGATGCCCTGGGCGCCTACGCCTTCAGCGTGGCGATCCCGCCGCAGCACGTCGTCGTGACCGTCACCCCGAAGGGTGGCGCCGGGGCGCTCTCGCGCGTCGTCCCCGCCGGCGTGACGGCAGCGGACGTCGAGTATGCCTCGACCCTCGTGACCTCGTACGTGCTCGACCGCTTTGTCCGCGGCCAGCCCGACCCCCAGGCCACCCTCAACAAGCTGCCAGCCCCCGTCGAGGCGGAGACGGTCGCGATCGCCGCCCGCGCCGCCGCCGGAAGCCCGACGGCCGTCTCGCTGGCGACGGCCAGCCTGGTGTTGGCGGCCGACGCCCTTCGCCAGCGCGACACGGCCTTTGGCGCGCAGCTCGAGGTCGTGAAGAAGATCCTGATCTCGGCCGGCGTGTCGAACCTCGGGACGGGGCTGCCTGCCACCGAGGTCTACATGCGGCGGCTGTTCGCCAGCGAGGTGGCCAGCGACGGCACGCTCTACACCTACGCCAGCGACGACCACCTGGTCTGGCGGGTGGGTCCGGATGGCCGCCTCGGGATTGCCGCCGGGAACGGCGAGAGCCCGGCCCCGGGCCAGGAGCCCGTCGACCGCACGGGCCAGCGCGCCGGGGACGCCGCGCTGGAGCACCTGTGGGGCGTCTGGTGCGACGCCCAGGGGCGGCTCATCGTCCACGAGAACGAGCACGGCATCTGGCGGCTGGAGCCTGACGGCACCATCCGGGCGCTGCACACCAAGGCGGCGCTGGAGGCCGCCTTCACGGGCGATTTCATGGACCGCGACGTGCACCTGCGGCCGGACGGCACCCTGGTCGCGATGTCCGGACAGGCGGTCTGGGCCCTGCCCCCGGGCGGCCCCCGCGTGAAGCTGGCAGACGCGGGCACGGCCCGGGCCGTGGGCGGCTTCGCCGAGCTGCCCGGAGGCCAGGGGTGGCTGACGCTCGCCTGGGGCGGGCTCACGGCGATCAGGCCCGGCCAACCCAACGAGACGATCTTCGCGCAGGACGATGCGCGGCTCTCCAAGGCGTACGGGCAGGTCACGCTCGACCCGCAGGGCAACTTCTTCTACGTCGCAACGGCCGACAGCCAGCTCCACCAGCGCCGGCCGGACGGCACGGACGTCGCGCTGATGCCGGCCAGCGCCCTGACGCGCGGCCTCGCCTGGGCCCGACAGGGGCTGGACGGCGCCGTGTACCTCAGCGACTGCAACATGGGCGACAACCTCGGCACGGCCGTCGTGCGCCGCCTCGGCCCGGGCGGCGCGCGGACCCTCGTCGCCGGGGTGGACGGCCTGCCCAGAGGCTTCACGAGCGACGGCCGCATTCCGCTCGCCTACCCCAAGGGGCTGGACGTGGCGCCCGACGGCACGCTGTTCATCGCGGACAACGGCGCGCTGCTGCGGGTGCCCCCCGGGGGCGCGCCGGAGCTGCTCGCGGCCAGGGATACCGTGGTGGGCCTCTTGACCCCTGTGGCCTTCACGGGCGTGCGCCTGCTGCCCGACGGCCGCCTGGTGGCCCGCGGGCTCGCCCGGCAGCGGGAGCTGATCCTGCGCCAGGCCGCCCCCGGCGGGGCCTGGCAGGTGGTCTTCAGCGAGACGACGACGTGGGGCAACCCCTGGAACGTCTCCATGCACGCCTGGGACGTCGCCCCGGACGGCACGATCGTGGTGTCGCGGCACGTGTACAACACCACGGCAAACGCCATGGAGGTGCAGGTGTACCGCCTGAAGCCCGGCGAGGCGGAGGCCTCCGTGCTGGTGCCGGTGTCGGCGGGGCTGGACGACATCGGCCGGCTGGTGTTCGCCCCGGACGGCACGCTGCACATGCGCGGGCGCAAGGACTGGGGTGACCCCGACAAGACGACGCACTTCATCGTCGCGACGGACGGCACGCTGAGCGCGGCGCCAGCAGGGGTGCTGGCCGCCGAGGCGAAAGACGCGCAGGGGCGCCTGTACGAGGGCGACGCGTCCGGCTACGCGCTGGGGAACTACGGCGATCGCCGGATCCGGCGCCAGGCCCCGGGCCAAGCTGCCGAGGTGGTGGCGGGCGAGGGCACGGCCCTGCTGGGCGGGAGCACGCTCGACGACTCCATCGGCTGGGCCGAGGACCTGCGCTTCGACGCGGCCGGCAACCTCTACGTGCGGGACGTGCTGCGCCGCCAGGTGCGCCGCATCCCCCGCGAGCGGCTCTAGCGTGCGGCGGCGCTGGCGCTGGGCGGGGGCCACGACGCTGGGCCTGGCCGGCGTGGGCTATGGCCTCGTCACGCACCTCGAGGCGCCCCCCCACGCGGGCCCGCCGAGCGACCACTTCGACGGCGAGCGCTTCGAGAACGTGCCGCCGATGCCGCCGCGCGACCCGGCGGGCGTCGCGCGCTGGCTCACGGAGCCGCGCGAGGCCTGGCCAGAGTGGGTGGCGGCGCCCGCCGGACCAGCCCCACCCCGCCGGGTCACCACCGGCGTGCGCGTCACCCTCGTGAACCACGCCACCCTGCTGATCCAGCTTGGGGGCCTGAACGTGCTCACGGACCCCATCTGGTCCGAGCGCGCGAGCCCCTTCGGCTGGCTGGGGCCTCGCCGCCACCGGGCCCCCGGCGTGCCGCTGGAGGCGCTGCCGCCCATCGACGCGGTGCTGATCAGCCACAACCACTACGACCACCTCGACGTCGCCACGCTGGCGCGGCTCATCGCGCGGGACCACCCGCGCGTGCTCGCGGGCCTCGGCACGGCCCGGCTGCTCGCCCGGGCCGGGCTCGACCCCCGGCAGGTGACGGACCTCGACTGGTGGCAGGCGCAGGCCCTCGGGCCCGCGACCATCACCTTCACGCCCGCCCAGCACTGGTCGTCGCGCAGCCTGACGGACCGCCGCCGGACGCTCTGGGGCTCGTTCCACCTTCGGGCAGGCGCGCAGGCGGCCTACTTCGCCGGCGACACGGGGCTCGGCCCCCACTTCGGCACCATCCGGGCCCGCCTCGGCGCCCCCGACGTGGCGCTGCTGCCGATCGGGGCCTACGCGCCGCGCTGGATGATGCGGCCGCAGCACATGGACCCCACCGAGGCCGTGACGGCCCACCGGGCGCTCGGCGCCCGGCAGGCCGTGGCGATGCACTGGGGCACCTTCCGGCTCAGCAACGAGGGCATCGATGCCCCGCCCCGGGCCCTCGAAGCCGCGGCCCGGGCCGCGGGCCTGGCGCCGGCCGCGTTCCGCGTGCTGCAGGCGGGCGAGGCGCTGGCGGTGGCGCCGGTCCCCTGACGCGCCAGGCCCCGGCCACCGCGCCACGGGGGCGCGATCGCCGGGGCCGCGTCGCGGCAGCGGGCGCTACTTCGTGCGGGGCTGCGAACCGCTGGCCGCCGTCGCGGGCGGAGCTGGCGTGGCGGCAGGGGACGTGCCGTCAGTCGCGCGGGGCGAGGAGACGCTGAGCACCGCCCCCCAGCCGCAGTGCTCGGCAAGGTCGAGGGCGCCGTCGCCGTTGAGGTCGAGGCTGCGGAACTCCCTGCGCATCGCGGCGTCGAACGGGGGCAGGCGGCGCGGGAAGCCCTCGGGGGCACCGATCATCGGCACCGGGCGGCCCATCATCCACTCCTGGAAGAGCAGCCGGCCGTCAGCGTCGGCGTCCAGCGCGTGGAAGGCCTCCTCGCAGGGGTCGACGGGCGGGGGGGGCGGGGCCACCTGCCCCAGGAACTCGTCGAGGCTCAGCAGGCCGTCCTGGCTGAGGTCGCGGGCCTGGAACTCGGCCACGCCGGGGTGCATGTCGGGCGGCATTGGCGCCATGCAGGCCACGGCGTAGCCCTTGGGCGTGCCGCTGGCGCTGGTCCCGGTCGTGGTCGGGACCGGCAGGCGATCGACCGGCATCGGGCGGAGGACGGGCTCGTCACACGTCGCGAACGGGTAGCCGCCGAGGTACTCGTCGAGGTCGAGCTGCCCATCCTGGTTGCGATCGGCCCGGAAGAAGGCCTCGGCGCCGCACGCCGGGGCGGGGTCGCCGTCGATGAAGTCGATCACGGCCGTGACGTCGCCGGTGCCGGCACCCGGGGCGAGCTTCACCGCCAGGTTCATCACCGTGGTCTGGTTGGCCTGCACCTGGTCGACCTGCGTCGCCTGGCCGATGGTGTTGCCCTCGTCGTCGAAGGCCTGCACGAGGAACTCGATCTGGCCGACGGGGACCTTGTCGAACCCGATCTGCACCAGCGGCACCCAGAGCTCGGCCCGCTCGAGGCGCCGGAGCTGCTTCTGCCCCCGGCCGTCGATGAGGATCAGCTCGACGGCGGCGATGTCGGAGCGCGTCGCGAGCGTCCGAAACACGGGCGTCGCGGGCTTGAGGCCAGGGAAGCTCACACGCACCGTGCCGGCCTTGAGGGCGGGCTTGACGACGGGCGGCTTCACGGGCGGCTTGACCACGGGGCCGGCGACGGTGGCGCAGCCAGGCAGCAGCACGGCAGCGGCGAGGGCGAGGGACAGGACGCGGGCAGACTGGAACATCGGGGGACCTCCTGGGGGCTCACTCAGTACACAACAACGGTATACAAATTGTGGTTAATTGTCAATCTTGTTTACCAACTCTGTGTACCAATGTATACGCGACTGGACGCGCCAGCTTGCGTAAAATCTTTGTTAAATCCCCAGAATCTCTGCCAAGAGACCTTCTCCGCCCTGATCGGCCAACGGGAACGGCTCCCACTCCCGCGCAAAAAGTTAATCAGAGGTTAAAACAGACCAAAGACCAGATGGTGTTGCGCTACGCTGACAGGGCCCCGTCCGACCAAGGAGCCTGGCCATGACCCGTCACCTCGTCCTCACGCTCGGCGCCGCGCTGGCGCTGACGGCCTGCACGCGCGCAGGCCTGCCCACCCCTGGCCCCCAGGCGCCCACGCTCCGCGCGCAGGCCCGCGCCGCGGCGGCCTGGACCACCAAGCTGCTCGTCAACGGGGAGCCCGCGTGGGACTACATGAGCGCCCGGGTCAACGAGACGTGGACCTTCACTGTCGAAGGCCCTCATATGTCCCAGATCCGCTGGGAGAGCGACGCCCGGATCAGTGGCGCCCCCAACCAGGCCACCATCCGCGTGACCTTCCCTGCGGGCCTGCGCATGTACGAGGTGCGCTGCACCGTGCGCAGCCAGCAGGGCGAGACCTCCCAGCACCGCGTCGGCGTGCTGATGCCCCCGCCGCCGACGCCGCTGCCCACCCCGCCGCTGCCCCCGTTCCCGCTGCCCCCCCGCCCCTGAGGGCGGCGGGCCGGCGCAGTCCGCGCAGCAGCGCGAGGCCTGACCTCAACAGGCCAGCCAATTCCGCTACAAGCCCGGGCGCCCCAGCGCCCGGGCTTGTAGCGACGGGGCAAGGAGCCCGGCCACCAGCGCTGTCCCTGAACGCCGCTCTCAGTCGTCCCAGCGCGTGACGAGGGGCGTGCCCGGCGGCTCCACGCGAGGCAGCGGCGGGGCTGGCGGGCGGTAGCGCCTGGCCCGGAGCAGCGCCTGCCGCCTGGCCCGCGCCTGCTCGCGGGCCCGGGCCAGGCGCCCCGCGCGCGGCGAGGGCAGCCGCCCCTCGCCAGCCACCCGGCTCCCCACCTGGCGGCGCCGGGAAGAGAGCCCAGGGCCCGCCGCCGCTCCCGCGCCCGGGGCGCCCACACCCGCCAGGCGGCCCAGGACGGGGGGCGTGGCCCTGCTTCCCGCCAGCCGCTCCCGGCCAGGGAACCCCACGCCGCCCTCCGCCAGCAGCTTCCCCCCGGCAAGCCCCCCGCGGCCTTGCCGGGGGGCACCGCCATCACCCGGCCGCCGGGTGCCGCCTCGCGGGCCAGGGGCGGACGGCCGCGCGGCCACGGGGCCCCCGCGCGGCGAAGGCTGCCCGGGCCGAGGGCGCGCGGCCTGCTCAGGCCGCGGCGTCGCCCCGGGCGCGGGCCGCTGGGCCCTGGCAACCGGGCTGGCCACAGCCGGCGACGCCCCCCGGGGAGACCCCTCCACCAGCTGGCGCTGCGCCAGGCGCTCGGCCTCGGCCCACACGGCCCGCGTCGCAGGCGCAGGGGTGGCGGGCGCAGGCACGGGCGTGACGGCGAGGGTCGGCACCCCCGCCGGCGTCGGGACGGCGGCCTCGGGCACGGGCTCGGGCCCACCGCCGCCCCACCAGCCGAGCCACGCCCCGACCCCAATCACCAGGCAGGCCGCGATCACGCCCCACAGCCGCGCGTCGAGGGCTGCCAGCCGGCTGGAGAGGGTCGGCCGGGGCGGCTTGCGGACCACGGGCTGGGGCAGCTCGGGCCGGCGGTAGGCGACCCGCTCAGGGTCGTAGGTCCAGGGCCGCTGCTGCTGCTGCGCCGGCTCGGGAGGGGCCTCGAGCGGCGGCGCGTCCTCGCCGGCCTCCCGCGCCTGGGCGGCCCGGCGCTGCCGGTCGGCGATGGCGCGGCGCTTGTTGCGGCAGTCGCGGCAGAGGCCCTCCAGCTCGCACTGGTCGCAAATCGAGAGCTTGCAGCTCTCGCAGCTGCCCGTCGCGTCGTCGCGCGGGTGGAAGAAGCACTTCTGCGCCACGGGGCCTCCCTCGCGGACATGATTCCCCGGCGGCAGGCGGGGGTCACCCTAGGGCCTGGGGCGCGAGCCCGGCCGGAACACGCGGGCGTCCCCCGAGCGCCGGCTGCCGTGGCGCTCGAGCACCTCGCGCGCGGCGGCCTCCGTGTCGGGGCGGGCGCGGACGGCGGCAAAGCCCGCTCGCGCGCGCGTCACGGCGTCTCGGCGCGCCACGATCGGGGCCGGGTAGGCCTCGCCTGCCCCCACCAGCAGGCGCGTCAGGGGTGGCATCTCCCAGGGGGCGTGCAGGTGCTCGAGCGGCACACCCACGAGCTCCGGCACCCAGCGGCGGATGAAGTGGCCCTCGGGGTCGCACTCGCGGGCCTGCTTCGTCACGTCGTACATGCGCAGCGCGTTGATGCCCGTGGTGCCTGACTGCATCTGGATCTGGGGATAGTGGATGCCTGGCTCGTAGTCGAGGAACAGCCGCGCAAGGTGCCAGGCTGGGCGCTCCCAGTGCAGCCAGAGGTCGTAGGCCGCAAAGGCCGTGACCATCGCGCGCATGCGGAAGGGCAGCCACCCCGTGGCTGCGAGCGACCGCATGCAGGCGTCCACCAGCGGGTAGCCGGTGCGGCCCTCGGCCCAGGCCGCGAAGGCCGCGCCATCGAACCCGTCCTCGCGCAGGCCGTCGTAGGCGCGGCACATGTTGCGCGTCTCGATGCCTGGCTCGTCCTCCAGCTTCTGCATGAAGTGGCAGCGCCAGGCCAGCCGCGCCTCGAAGCTTGCGAGCGAGGCCATCCAGGCCCGCACCTCGGGCGTGGGCGCCAGCCCCTCCAGCTCGGCAAGCCGGGCCCGGCCGGCATGGTAGGCCTGCCGCGCCGACACCGTGCCCCAGGCCAGGTGGGGCGAGAGCCGGCTGCACGCGTCATCGGCCGGGCCCGGCTTGCCCATCACGGCGCGGTAGTGCTGCCCGCGCGCGGCCAGGAAGCTGCGCAGGAGGGCCTGCCCGGCCAGCGCCCCCCCGGGCTGGGCCAGCGGCCGGGGCGCCCCCGCCACGCCGAGGACGCCAGGGTCTGGGGGCGCGCCAGCCTCCCACCCGTCGGGGCTCTCGACGCGGGCCGGTCGGGGCACGAGCGGGCCCTGCATGAACGCCCCCCAGCGCTCCGCCCAGCCGTCCCGGCTGCGCAGGCGCCGGATCACGCCGCCTTGCAGGTGCTCGTGCCAGGGCACGCCCGCCGCGCGCGCCCACGCCCCCACCGCGCGGTCGCGGGCGTAGGACGCCAGGTCCCCAGTCTCCTGGTGGCTGTGCAGGGCCGTGAGCGGGTGCTCGGCGTGCAGCGCCGCGAGCACGTCCACGACCTCGCCCGTGCGCACCAGCAGCCGCCCGCCCAGCCGACCGAGGCGCTCAGCGAGCTCGGCGAGGGAGGCCACGACGAAGTCGAAATGCGCGCGATCCATCGTCGGCTGCCGCCAGAGCGACGGCTCGAACACGAACAGGCCGAGCACGGGCCCCCGGGCGGCGGCCTCCGCGAGCGGCGCGTGGTCGATCAGCCGCAGGTCCCGCTTGAACCAGACGAGGTGCACGGGGCCATGGTGCGGGAGGGAAGGGTGGGGCGCAAGGTGGGGGACCGAGCAACACGCCTCCTGAGCGCCCTCACGCCTCCCCGACCAGCCCCACCTCGCCCGCAAAGGCCCGCACCCGACCCACCACGGCCAGCAGCATCTCCGTGCTGTCGGCGGCACCCCGCAGCGCGTCGAGGAACAACGCGGGGTCCACGAGGTACTCGTGCACCAGCATGTTGCGGAGCTTGCGGGCCGCCACGAAGGCCTCCGCGTCCTCGACCCAGCCCATCCGCTCGCCGAAGGCCAGCACGTCCAGCAGGCTGCGTGGCGCCTCCCCGACCAGGGCCGCGAAGCGGGGCAGGAGCTTGTCGCCGAGGTGGTCCTGCAGGCGGGCGAAGCGACCCACGAAGGCATCGAGCTTCTCCGCGCGGGCGTCGTTCGTGGGCAACGCCGCGACCCAGTCCGGCCCGATGGCCTCCGCGAACAACGTGCGGGCCGTGTAAGCCAGGTGACGGGCCTCGCGTTCGGCGAGGTCCAGCACCTGCCGGGCCCGCTCGGCCTGCTCCGGCAGGTACCGCAGGCTCACAGCAGGACCCCCGTGCGTCGCGCCTCCTCGTGCACCGGCGCGACCGGCGTGGCCGCCTCCCGCAGCAGGACATCGATGCGCCGATCACCCAGCGCTTGCACCAGCCGGGCATACAGGCG
>JAYKHR010000019.1:0-41002 GCA_035285125.1 Candidatus Sericytochromatia bacterium
ATCAAGGCCCGCGTGGCTGGCGTGAAGGATCCCGCCGGCAACAACATCACCGACACCGACGCCGACAAGAACCTGGCCACGTCCACGATCTAGTCGCGCCGCCGGTCACCCGGTACGCAACCAAGCGGGGGAGTGCCTCATTCGAGGCATTCCCCTTCTTTTTTGATCCCTCACAGGAGCTTCGACGCCATGTTCCGACCCATTCTCATTCTCGCCCTCGCGGCCGCGGGCAGCCTCTCGGCCTGCAAGCAGGAGCTGCCCAAGGGGCTCAAGGAGCCTCCCGCCTTCGGCACCTACACCGAGACCCGGACGGTGCCAAGCGAGCGGCAGCTGATTTACGCCGGTGGGGAGGACCCCTACGGCAAGTCCTGGGGCTCCTCGGCGGGCTATTACATCAAGGTGGACGAGGTCTGGTACTCCGTCTTGTGGGACGATGCCCCCAAGCTCAAGGACCTCAAGCCGGGCGACAAGGTCAACCTGCACCCCAGCGAGTTCATCGCCTGCACCGGCGAGAACGACCTCAAGCCGAGTTGCCACCGGCTGATGCGGGTATACAAGTCGCACCGTCGGATCAACCCCCTGATCATCAACAACTGACGCCGCTCCCCCGAAGCCGACCGGAGGCCCGCCCTTGCCCCGCCCGTCCTTGCCCCGCTCTTCTCGGGCCGCCTGGCCCGTTGCCGCGAGCCTGCTGCTCGTGGGCTGCCCCAACGCGGGCCTCGCCCCGCCGCTGCCGGGTGACGGGGCCTTCACGCCCGCGCCGGTGGTGCCCGCAGGCACGGCCGCCCCGGGGGCCACGCCGGGCGCCTCGCCCAGCGCGGCCGGGGGCCAGGCGCCTGCCGGTGGGGCCTCGGTGCCCCCGTCGGCGTCGGCCCCGGTGACGTCGGCCTCGGCGCCGCCGCCGGCGGCCGGTGCGAAGACGATCCTGCAGGGGGGCGTCTATGACGAGAAGGGGGCCACCGTCGACGGGGCCTCCGTGGCGCTGCGGTCGCTCGACCCGGGCTCCCCCTACAGCGTCACGGTGACGACGCGCTCCGGCAACTGGGTGGCCAACGGCGTCCCCGAGGGCGTGCAGATCGAGGCGACGGTCACCCTGTCCGGCTGGACGCGGCGGACGCGCGTGGTCGCGCTCCAGGCGGGTGCCGCCACGCGGAACGTCCTCAACTTCGGCTCGGCGGCCGGGGCGGCCGGGACGGACGACACGGCCGGGGCACCCTACTTCATCTCGAACTACCCGGAGATCGCCGCGGCCGTGCCGGACGCCGCGACGGCGCGGGCGGAGAAGCTGGCCTACAAGCTGCGCTTCAGCGAGCCGCTCGACGGCGACAGCCGCCTGCGCGTGGTCGACGCCTTTTCGCTCGATGCGCCCCCCGTCGCCACCGAGCTGATGCCGGACGGCCTGACGGCGCTCGAGCGGGCCTCCCGCGTGGTCTTCAAGAAGGGCTCCACCTTCCGGGACGGGCGCGCGCGGCTCGACTTCGCCTGGAACGCCGCCAACGACGAGCTCACCGTCACGCTGGACGCGCCGCTCCGCCGGCTCGATGACGACCGCGTCGCTTACCGCTTCCAGCTGGTGCGGCCCGACGGGGCGGACCTGATCGAGGATGCCTCGGGCAACGTGCTCGGCCTGACGGCCCCCGGCGTCGGGGAGGCCTACTTCGGCGTGCGCAAGGCGAGCCTGGTGGTGGGCGGCACGGACACCACCGCCGCGCTGCGCTGGCAGGCCACGCACCAGCGCACGGCCAGCTTCGAGGTCGAGAAGGACGAGACGTCGCCTGTGCTCAAGGCCGTTGCCGTCACCACCCGCACCCGCTCGGACCACGACAACGGCGAGTTCTACCAGCTGGAGCTCACCTTCTCCGAGCCCATGCGCGTCTACCCCGACGACAAGGGCTTCGCCGCCAGCCTGGTGGACCTCGACAACTACGTCTTCGCCATGTCGGACAAGACCCTCGACGGCGTGGACCTGTCGAAGGGCACGCCGGGCACCTTCAACGCCGCCACCCAGTCGGCGGCGGACTTCGATGCCGCCTTCGCGCGGACGCAGGCGGCCTTCCAGTTCGCCCCGGACGCAGCACCGGCGACGCGGTCGGCCACCGACGTGTTCATCGAGCCGAGCGACGACAGCCCCAGCGCCGTGAACGTCTTCGTGCCGCGGGCCAAGCTGCCCACCGGCCTCAAGCACGTCAAGGTGCTCGTTCGCAAGGCGGTGCTCGACCCTGCCGGCAATGCCGTCAGCGAGGCCAACGCCAAGGCTGCGACCAACACGGCCGACAACGTCGCGCTGGGCACGTTCTGAACCCCGCCCGGGGCGCGGGGAGGTTCCGCGTCCCGCTTCAGGAGCCACCATGTCACGCACCCGGTCTCTTCGCACCCTCTCCGCGCTGGCCTCGGGCCTGATCCTGTCGGCTTGCGCGGCCCCCGCCGTCGTGCCGCCCACTCCCTCGGGCTCGCCCGGGCCTGCGGAGCCCTCCGCCCCGGCCGCGTCTGGCACGCCGGGGGCCACCCCGCCGGGCGCCTCGGCCTCCCCGCAGGCGCCCTCACCTGCAGCGCCGGCCAGTGCGGCGCCGCTGCAAACTGGCGTGGTGATGGGGCGGGTGTACAGCGCCTCCGGGGGCGAGGTGCCCGACGGGACGCGCGTCGAGGTCACGTCGCTGGATCCGGTCAACAACCCGTTCAAGGCGAGCACCACCACCGCCGGGGGCAGCTACTCGCTCAACGGCGTGCCCTACCTCGTGCAGGTTGCCGTCACCGTCTCCCGGCCAGGCTGGACGTCGCGGCGTCAGGTGACGGTGTTCCGCCCGCGCGATGCGCGGTCTGCGACGGCGAACGTGCTCGACTTCGGTGCCGGGTCTGCGGGCACGGCCTCGGACCAGGCGCAGGCGGCCGCGCCCTACTTCCTCTCGGACCGGCCCGAGATCACGCGCGTGACGCCGGCCGACGACGACGCCTCGCTGCCGATCGACGAGATGCGCTTCACGCTCACCGTCAGCGAGCCCCTCGACGCCGAGAACCGGCGCCGGCTGGCCGCGGCCTTCCGGCTCGTGCCCAACAGCCCCGAGGCCCTCGCGGACGACCAGGCCCTGCCGGCCGAGGTGGTGGGCGCCGAGGAGCTCGAGGGCCTGCGTGTCGCGACGGCGACGGTCGGGGGCCTCGAGCTGCCTTACAGCTACCAGCAAAACTCGGCCTTCATGAACGGGGCCGAGCTTGCGGCCTTCGAGTGGGACGAGGCCGGCACGCAGGCCACCTTCCGCCTCAAGGCGCCTGTCAAGACGGGCCGCTCGGACGGGGCCGAGTACGCGTTCCTGCTGGTGCAGCGCGGTGACACGCCCATCCGCGATGCGGCCGGCCTGGCGCTCGGCACGGACCTGGCCGGCGAGCCCGGCGCGACGCGCGACGGTGACCTGATCCTCAACGCGATCGCGGAGGCGGGCCTCACGCTGCCCAACGCCGTGCTCAAGGAGGACGAGCGCTGGAACCAGACGCACACCTCCTTCACCCGCTTCCAGGTCGCCACCGACGACGTCGCCCCCCGGCTCCTGAAGGTGCTGGCGCGACGGGGCTACGCGGACGACCTCGGCGAGCCCGTCGATCGCCTGGAGCTCACGTTCTCCGAGCCCATGCTGGCCTTCCCCCGCCTCACGGCCCCCGGAACGCTGCGGCTCGACAGCTATGTCTTCGCGACGGCGGCCAAGGAGGAGGCGCTGCCCACGGCCGAGGCCCTGCGCAAGGCCGCCGGCGTCTCGCTGGCGGGGGGCACGGGCGCGGCGGCCGTGCGGGATGCCCTCGAGAAGGGCTCCTCGGTGCGCGTCGACTCGTCGCGGGCGCTGGCGGGCAACTTCCGCCTCGGCTTCGACATCAAGGACGCGCGGGTGCTGGTGCTGAGCCTGCCCGTCGGCAGCCTGCCCTACGACGCGGAGGTGCTGCGGGTGCGGGCTGGCTCCGAGGGGGCGACGGCGGGCCGCGAGCTCGCGGACCCCGCCGGCAACCTGGTGCCGGCCGCGGGCGACACGGCCACGGGGGCGATCCAGTGAGCGGCGCGGGCCCCGTGATGCGACGCACCCGCCGGGCCTGGCCCTGGCTGCTGGTGGCGACCTTGGGCTGTCAGCCGGCAGGCCCCGGGGGCCCTGCGCCGGGGCTGCCAGGCGTCGGCAGCCCCGGCCCGGTCGGCAGCGCGGCTGCGCCCGCCGGCTCCGCCACCCCCCAGGCCGGCGGGGCCAGCGCTGCCCCGGCGTCGCCTGAGCCTGCGGCCACGGCCGCACCCGCTGCGGTGGCGCGGACGGTGGTGGTGGGCACCATCAACGACGATCGGGGCACCGTGGTGGCCGCCGCGCGCCTCGAGGTCAAGGCCTCCGACCCTGCCTACGACACGGTGATTCCCGCCACGGGCGGGGCCTTCGGCCTGCGGGACCTGCCCGTGGGCCTCTCGCTCACGCTCACGGCTTCGGCGCCGGGCTTCTCGACGCGCACCCGCACGCTGGTTGTGCAGCCCCCCTCCGCCACGGACGAGACCGTCAACCGCGTGGATTTCGGGGGCAGCGAGGAGGGGATGTGGCACTGCCTGTTCCGCTACCCTGAGATCGCGCGGGTGGAGCCTGCCAACCAGGGACGGGACGTCGTGACGGACCCGCTGCGCGTCGTCTTGAGCTTCTCGCGCGCCATCGACGAGGACGATCAGGGCCGCCTCCAGGACCTGCTCCGCGTGACCCCCACCTACAGCGCGGACGAGGCGCCCCTGACGCACGGCGTGGCCCACGGGGCTGCGGTGGCGCGGCTGACGTGGGACGAGGACGGCCGTCAGGCCACCTTCACCTACACGGGGCCGATCGTGGCGCGGCAGCCGGGCCACGGCCTGTCCGTCGAGTTCGACCCGGCCTACGGCGTGCAGGCCTGGCCGCGCGATGACCTCGGGCAGGTGCTGGGCATGGGGCTCGCGCCGCGCACGCGGGACGGGGCCGGCGCCGCCGTCTCCGACCGCGTGGCGCCCTTCGTGCGGGGCGTCATGGACGAGCCTCGGCCGAGCGCGCGGCCCTCGCCGCTGGACCTGTGGGGCTTCACCCACCACACCTCGGCCCGCTTCGAACTGGCGCGGGACCTCTCGCCGCTCAAGGTTGAGGGCGTCGACACCCTGGCGCCGGACGCCACGGGCGCGGCGGGCTTCCTCGTCACCTTCAACAAGCCTGTGTGGGCCTACCCGGCCTCTGCGCTCGCGAGCGCCACGACGGCGGCCTCGAGCTACCGCTTCGTGGTGGGGCGGACCGGGGAGCGGCGCGACCGCGAGGCCTTCGAGGAGACGAACGTCCGGGCCGGTGCCACGCCGGGCCTTGGCGTGCGCTTCGAGCCCAAGTTCCCGCGGCGCCTGCAGGTGCGGGTGCCCGCGAGCCGCTTCGACGGCATGACCCGCTTCAAGCTGTACGTCGGCCCTGAGGTGGAGGACATCTATGGTGTCTCCCTCGCAGGTGACGGCGTCGTGATCGAGGGGAGCCTCTGACGCCATGACCCGCCACGCCACCACCCCGCGCCTCGCGCTCGTCCTCGGCCTTGCGGTCGCGGCCTGCGCCCCCGCCCCGGCGGGGGGCCCCGCGCCCACCCCGCCACCCGTAGCCACGCCTGCACCCGTCGCCTCCGTGACGGCCCCCCCCACGGCCGCGCCGAGCGCGCCCGCGGGCTTCGCCGTGCGCGGCGTCGTCGTCGACCTCGACCGCTCGCCCGTGGCGAGCGCGACGGTGGTGGCCCGGGCCGCCGAGGCCACCGCCGCCACCGCGGTGACGGCCGCCGACGGCAGCTACACGCTGCGCGTGCCGGCCGGCGCCTACGACCTCACGGCGTCCAGGGACGGCTTCACGCGCCGCACGCGGCCCGTCGCGGTCTCGGGTGACACCACCGTCCATTTCGGGCCGCAGCCGGACGAGCTCGGGAACCCCTACTTCCTGGCCGACGACCCCGAGATCGAGGCCGTGCAGGTCGTCGAGCGCGAGCCCGGGCAGGGGCTCACGCTGACGGTCACCGTGAGCGAGCCCCTCACGGAGGAGGGGCGCAGCGCCTTCACCGACGCCTTCCGACTCTACGCGGGCACGGAGACGGAGTTCCTCAAGGTCGTCACGACCTCCGTCACCCGCCGCAAGCTGGAGGCGGCCTGGGATTCGGCCGGGCGCGCCTTCACGGCCCGCTACGAGGGACCTTACCTCGCCACGGGGGAGACGGACGTGCACTACGCCGTGGCGCTGCTTCAGGATCAGCTGGACGAGCGCGACCCGGAGACGCGGGAGCTCATGTGGGAAGACCTGGGCCTCAAGGACGCGAAGGGGCGATCGCTTGGGCGCGGCCAGACGCGTTACGCCTTCTTGAAGCCCGAGCTCTTCGAGCTCGGGGCCCAGCAACTCACGGACGAGGTCTTCGGGGCCCGCATCGAGGACCGCCGCTGGCGGCTGACGCATGAGGGCCGCTTCCGCTTCCGGGCCCGACGGGACGACGCGCCGCCCGGCCTCGTCTCGGCGACGCTCCGCCAGGACCGCGAGGTCGGCACGAGCCGCGCGGACATCCTCACGCTGACCTTCAGCGAGCCCATGAGCGCCGCCAGGGACAACGATGACCTCTACTGGACCCGCCTCAACAAGGACCGGGACCTCGTGGTGCTGAACGTGAGCGATCAGCCCGCCGGGCCCGAGTTCAAGCCCCTGGCCTCGGCCGTGCGCCCCAGGGAGGTGCTGGTCGACCGGTCGGACGCGCGGCTCGTCGAGCTGCACTACCCCGTGGGGTCCTTCGATGACCTCGCGCGCGTGGAGGTCACGCTCGGGCCGGATATGCGCGACCCGGCTGGCAACAAGCCCGACCCGGCGAAGTCCAAGCTCGTCGTCGTGGTGAACTGAGGTGCCTGTGACGCTGTCTGTCTGCCTGCGCCACGCGGCGCCCCTGGCCATTGCCGTGGCCGTCGCGGCCTGCGCTGCGCCTGGCCCTGCGCCCGTCGCGGGGCCTTCTGTACCGCCCGTGAGCCCAGCTGGCCCTTCCGCCACACCGACGTCCCAGGCGCCGGCCAGCGCCGCGCCTGCGGCGACGCCGGCGGCCTCGGCCACCCCCGCCGCCGCCGCGGCCCCCTCCCTCGCGGCGGGGTCGCTGCTGCGCCGCTACGACTTCAAGGGCATCGGGGGCCTGCACTACGATCGCGCCGGCGACACCCTGCACGTGATCGACGCCGTGAACGACGACATCACGCCCCGGCGCTACCTGCTGCGCCGCTTCAAGCGGGATGGCTCCTTCGAGGTGGCCGTGGGGCTCGCGCTCGAGGGCGAGAAGGCCCCCGACGCGGTGGAGGGCCTCGCCTTCGGGGCCTTCGGCCAGCCGCTCTACACCTACCGCGAGGACGAGCGGCTCGTGTTGCGGCGCCTCTACACCGCCACGCCCCGCGACGCCGAGGACTTCCCAAGCTACCGGACCGCCCGCGCGGGCCTGGCGGCCCTGCGCGTCGAGGGCACCGTGGTCACGCTGGGCGCGCTGCGGCTCGACGTCGAGGAGAAGACGGCCAAGACCACCAAGAAGCGCGACATCGTCTACGTGCAGGCTGACCCCGAGCGCGACCCGACCGCGATCTTCCAGGTGCCCGACCCGTTCGGGCCCACCCACCGCATGGCGATCGGCCCCGGCGGCGTGATGTACCTGATGGGCGCGACGCCCGACGGGCAGCTGGGCGTGAAGCGTCTCGACGCCTCGCAGCAGCTGCGCGACGTGGCGTTGCCGCTCACGCGCCTGCCGGACGTCGTGACCTTCGACGAGGCCGGGCGCCTGTGGCTGGCCTACAACAGCGACGGCACGGAGCCCGCCACGATCGCGGTCCACGAGGCCTCCGGCGCGCTGGTCCGCAGCCAGCCCGTGACGCTCGCCGACGGCGGCCGGGTGTATGACGTCCGGGGCCTGGCCTTCGATCGGAGCGGCACGCCGCTGCTGGGCGGCAGCGCCATCTACGAAGGTTCTCGCACGGTTCATGGTATCTTCGAGTTCAAGCCCCGGCCCTGACGCCTGCGGGCCCCGCCCTCGCTCAACCCCCGTCTCGCCATGCTGCCACACGCCTTGCCCCTCGTGGGGGCCTTCGTTTTGTCCGCCCTGGTGCTGGCTCTTCCGGGTCGCTCAGCCTTCACGCCCGAGCACCGCGGCGAGGTTGGCATCGGCTACATGAAGCTCCGGCTTCCCGGGGCTGAGCAGGCGCTGCGCGCAGCCCTCGCGGCGGCGCCGACCCTGCCGCGGGCCCGCCTGGCGCTGGGCATGCACCTGACGGCCGAGAAGCGCTTCGACGAGGCCATCGCCGTGCTCGAGGCCGCCCGGTCGGCGGCGGGCACGAGTGACCTGGAGCCCGGCCTCGCGCTCGGGGTGGCGCTGCAACTGTCCGGCCGCACGGACGCAGCGCGGGGCGTGCTCGAGGACCTGGGCCGGCGCTTTCCCGAGGACGGGCGGCCGGCTTTCAACCTGGCGATGCTTGCCATCAAGGGCGGCGATGAGGCGCAGGCGCGCGCCCGCTTGCAGGAGGCCCTCGGCAAGACCCTGCCGACCGATCAGATGCGCCTGGACGCCGCCGTGACGCTCCGCAACCTCAAGGAGGCGCACACGCGGCCGGACGCGAAGCAGAAGGGGAAGTGACCGTGTCCTGGTCCGAGCGTGTGAGCCGCGGGCTCGAGCTGTCCATTTATGCCGCCCTGCCGGTGGCGGTGCTGGGGCCTGCCCTGTACATGCCCCGGGTGCTCGACGATCCCCTGCGGACGGGGGCCGAGTGGGCCGTCGTCGTGGCGGCCTGGGCCCTGGTGCTGCTCTGCGCGGGGGCTCGGGCCTTCCGGGGAGACGTGCCCTTCGCGGCGCGCGCGGGGGCTGCGCCGTGGCTGCTGGCGTTCGCGGGGTGGACGGTGGTGGCCGCCCCGCTGGCGCGCCACCCCGGGGTGCACCTGGCCCTGGCGATGACGGTGGTGCCGGTGCTCCTGGCCATCGTGGCCCTCGGCGGCTGGATCGCGGAGGCGCCGCGCCGCCGCGCCCCCTGGACGATGGGGTGGCTCAGCGCGTTGCTCGGGTTGGAGGTCGGCCTGGCCGGCCTGCAGGGCCTCAAGGTGCCCCTGAAGGCCCTGGTCGACCACGTCCCGCGCGAGGGGCTGCTGGACGGCCTGCTGTATGCGATCGAGGCGCCCTACAAGGTCGGCGTGGTGCAGGCCGGCCTGGGCAACCCGAATTTCCTGGCCGAGCTGCTGGTGTTGCTGGTGCCCGTGGTGGTGGGCCTCGCGTGGGGCTCCGCGAGCCGCTTCGGAAGGGCGCTCGGCCTGGTCCTCGGCGCCGCCGGGATCTGGGTGCTGGTGATGACGGCCGCGCGGGCCGCCTTTGTGGGGCTCCTGGCCGCTGCGGTGGTGGCCCTGCTGGTCGGCGGGCTGGCGCGCCGCCGAGCTGGCTTGGCCGGGCTGCCCGGAGGCCTCGGCTGGTCGCTCGCGCTCGGGGCCGCAGGGCTCCTGGCCGTCGCGGCTGTCGGCGGGCCTTTGCTCGCCAAGCTCGCGCAGGCCGGGGCCGCGGACATCAACATCACCTCCCGGCTGGGCAACTGGGCCGTGGCGGCCTCCGCCTGGCTGAGCTCCCCCGTGTGGGGTGTGGGGCTCGGCGGCTTCGCGGCCGATGCGCCCCGCTGGCTCCTCGCCGCGCACCCCGGTGGCCTCAATGAGGCGATGTCGGTGTCGCAGTTCCTCGAGGTCCATAACGAGCCCCTGCAGGTGTTGCTCGAACTCGGCGTCGTGGGTGCCGGGCTGCTGGGGTTCGCCGCCTGGCGGTGGGAGCGTGGCCTCCACGGCGCTGGCGACCAGCCCCTCGCTTGGCGTCTGGGGCTGCTCGCCGGGGTGGTGGGCCTTGGCGTCGCGGGCCTGGCTGGGTTCCCGGGGCACGTGCCCGTCACCGCCTGGGCGCTGGCGCTCGCGGTGGCGCTGGGCCTGGGCTTGCCCGGCCTCGCGGAGGCCCCTCCCAGCCGCCTGCCTGCGCGGCTCGCGGTGCCCTACGGCCTGGCCGTCGTCATCGTGCTGGCCGGCACCGGCTGGCTGACGCTGGCCCGGGGGGTCGGGGCCGAGTGGTGGGCCAGCCATGAGGTCTACCTGATGAAACGGCTGCAGCGGCGCGACCCGCACGCTCCCGGCATCGTGCTGCTCGGGGCCGCCGCGGCGGACCACACCCGCATCAAGGAACGCGTGGTGCCCCTCGTGCTGGTGGAGCTCGGGCGGCGTCGGGAGTTCGACGCGCTGCTCGCGCTGCACGACCGCCACGTCGCGGCGGGGCTGGGCTTCGACTCCTCGCTCCAGCGGGGCCAGGCGTTGCAGGCCTCGGGCCGCAAGGCCGAGGCCCTTCCCATCCTGCGCGAGGTCGCCACCTTCTACCACCCGGCGACCCGCCAGCACCGCAAGGCCGCGAGGCTGCTCGGCCGCATGGACCAGCCCGACCCCCGGGCGGCCGAGGCGGAGGCCCTCCGCAAGGCCCGCGAGGCCTCCGAAGACGAGAACGGCCAGGTCGAGGGCGTCATCGGCGGGCCGCGTCGGTAGCCGCCGCTGCGCCCGTTGCGTTACACTGGCTCGTCCCGCTCTCACCCGGAGGTCCGCTTGCAGCCCGCCCGCGCCGTTGCCCACCTCGCCTTGCTCGTCGCGCCCCTGGCCGTGATGATCGCCAAGGCCCCCCCGGCCGTCTCGCTGACGCTTGACGAGCGCGTCGAGCAGGCCGTGGCCTACATGCGGCTCAAGGTGCCCGATGCCCACCAGGCCTTCGGCCCCATCCTCGCGCAGGAGCCCGACCACCGGCGGGCCAACTTCGCCGCCGGGATGGCGGCCGTGGACGCCCGGCGCCCCGCCGAGGCCGAGGAGCACTTCCGCAGGGTGTTGAAGACCGACCCGAGCGACACGGAGGTCCTGCTGTCGCTTGGCGCGCTGTGCCAGGAGCAGGGCCGCACCGAGGAAGCCCGGGCCATCTACACGCGGCTGCGGGCCCAGCGCCCGGATGACGCCCGCGTGCTGTACAACCTTGCCCTGCTCGCGCTGCGCAGCGGGCAGGAGCGCGAGGCGCTCGGCCACCTCGAGGCTTACCTCAAGCTGCCGGGCGGCGACGCCCGGCGGGTGGCCGTCGCGCAGACCGTCGTGCAGCTGCGCACCAAGCTGGGGCTGCCCGTGAACGCGGCCACCGGCACCGCAGGAGCCCCCCGATGACCGAAGTCGCCGCACCCCTCGAGCGCCCCGAGGCGCAGCCCGACTCTCCCGCTGCCCGGGCAGCGGCCTTCCTGGACCGCTGCTTCGGCCCATTGCTGGCCTTTGCCATGCTGGGGACGGTCTTCGCCCTGCCCAGGTTCCTCGACGATCCGTTCAAAATCGGGGCGGAGGCATTTGCCGTTGCCATGGCCTGGGTGCTGGCGACGGTGGGGCTGTGCACGCAGGCCCTGCGGGGCGAGGGCCTGGCGGGGCCGGTCCCACGTGAGCCCGCCTGGTGGCTGCTCGCGGCCTTCGGCGGCTGGGTGGCGGCTTCCTCGCTTTGGGCGCCCCACCCCGCGCTGCATGCCCGCTTCGGCCTGACGGTGGCCGCCTACCTGCTGGCCGGGCACGCGGTGCTCGCCTGGATTGCCCGCTCTCCGGCCACGCGCAGGGTGCAGGCCGTCGGCCTCCTCGGCGCGTTGACGGCGCTGCAGAGCCTGCTGGGCCTGCTGCAGTGGGGCAAGGTGCCCATCAACGCGCTGTCGTCGCTCGGCCCCGTCGGCAGCCTCTGGGAAGGCGCCACGCTCGCGCTTGGCGCCCCGAGCCGCATGGCCACGCCGATGGGCTCGTTCGGCAACCAGAACTACCTGGCGGAGTGCCTGGCCCTGACGGTGCCCATCGTGCTGGGCTTCAGCCTGACGCGGGACGACCGCCGCACCCGGCTCCTCGGCCTCGGCCTCAGCGCCTTCGGCTTCACCATCTTGCTGGCCTGCTCCACGCGGGCCGCGACGCTTGGCCTGGTCGTGGGCGGGGCCGCCGCGCTCGTTGCCACGGGGGCGGGGGGCAGCCTGCTGGCAGCCCTGCGCCCGAAGGACGCCCGGGGCTGGCTCGTGCGGGCGGTGGCACTCGTGGTCGTGGCCCTCGGGGTGTCGGTGGCCGGCGCCAACCTGTACGCCAAGACCAAGGCCGGGCTCACCTCGGCGGACGCCAACATCGCCTCGCGGCTGGGAAACTGGCAGGTCGGGGCCCACATGGTCACGGAGCGGCCCCTCACGGGGGCCGGCCTCGGTGGCTGGAAGGTGGGCTCCGTGGAGGCCATGCACCGGGCGCATCCTGAAGGGTTGACTCAGGCCCTGGCGGTGGCGCGCTTTCACCAGCTGCACTCCGACCCCTTGCAGGTCTTCGTCGAGCTGGGCCTGGTGGGTGGGGGGCTCGCCGCTGCGGCCGGCCTCGCCTGGGCGCGTCGGGTGCGCCGCTCGGCCCTGCCGCGGGCGGCCCGGGCGGGGCTCTTGTGGGGCCTGACGGCCCTCCTCGTGGCCAGCGCCTTCGGCTTCCCCTTCCACGTGGCGATGAGCTCGCTCGCGCTGATCGTGGTGCTGGCCGTCGGCCTCGCGCCGGACGCGCCGGCGGAGGTTGACCCCGGCGCGGCATCGGCCTCGTGGCTGCCAGTCTACGGCGGCCTGGTCGGCACCATGATGGCGGCCGTGAGCCTCCAGGCCTACCAGCACGGCATGTGGCCGGCCTACGTGGCGAGCCACCTCCAGCACCTCGCCGAGCAGACGGAGAAGCGCGTGCCGCTCGGGCCGACGCACGGCATCCTCTATGGGGCTGCCCTGCGGGTTGATCCCTTCAAGCCCACGCACCTGTTTGCCCGCCTCAACACGCTGCTCAAGCAGGGCAAGTTCCAGGAGGCCGCTGCCACCTTCGAGGCGCACAGGGCCGAGGGCCCGGGCAGCGACGCCATGCTGCTCTACGCCAGGTCTCTGGAGCAGCTCGGGCGGCGCGACGAGGCCCGGGACGTCTTCCACCGCGTGTGCCTGGCCTACCCGCCCGCGATGCGCAACCACCAGCTGGCGGCGCGGCACCTGGCGGGTCTTGGCGGCAAGAACCCGCGGCAGGCGGAGCTCGACGCCCTGAGCCCCCAGCAGCTTCCGCGCTGAGCGCGGTACAATCCAGACCGGGCCGCCATAGACCAACTGGCAGAGTCACGCGACTTAAAATCGCGCAAGTATGGGTTCGAGTCCCATTGGCGGCACTGACGGCGGGGGCCTCTGGCTGGCGTGCCGGGCCCTCGCCGTGGGCTTTACAGGGAGAAGGTGCCCGCGTCGGTGGCCAGCACCCAGGGGCCCGGCAGGCCCGGCAGGACCCGGCCGAGGGCCTTGCCTTGGCGGGTCAGGCGACCTTCCGTCATACCTTGGGGCCCAAAGGTGGCCGCGAGTTGCAGCGTCGTCCCGTCGACGGAGGTGCGGAGCGACAGCTCCCCGCGGGCGAGCTCGCCGTTCGGCAGCGCCTCTGCCTCCAGGCCCTCCACCACCACCGGGCCGAGGGTGCCCACCTGGGCGAGGTCCCCTCGGCCTGCCACGATGGCGCCCTGGTCTTGCGCCGCCAGCGGGAAGACGAGGTTCACCTGGAGGCGGCCCTCGCCGGGCAGGCGTTCGCCAAGGTCGAGCCGCAGCCGGCTGGCCTCAGCAGGAAAGGTGGTCTGGTCAGCTGAACTGTAGCTTGCATCGTCAGAGACGTCCCAGGTGACGGGCTCGCCCTTGGCATTATCGAGCGTCAGCCGGATTGAACGGCCCGCGTCGCTGCCGTGGGACCACCCGCCGGCGAAGAAGCGCCACCCCTCCGCTGCCAGCAGGCTGTAGGAAGCAGGCGCCCGCCTGGTCCGGGCCGCCCGGATGCCCTCCACCTGGGGCCTGGCCGCCTTCCAGGCGGCCGCCACGGCCGCACAAACCTCCGCGCCGTTGCGCACCACCGCCCGGTGGGCGGGATCCGAGGCCTGCTCGGACGCCGTCAGAGGCGGCTGGCCTTTGCCGGCGACCCACACGGGCAAGGTCTTCAACGCCGAGGGCTGCTCGGTGCACCCGAGCAGGGCCGAGGCGAGCAGACCGAGGAGCACGAGGGGCGGGCGGGGGGTGGCGGTCACGGTACAGCGATCTGCCTCGTGGGCATAAGGGGCGCGAGGGTATGTATACCCTACTCCACACCCGTCGGCCAGCTCCGGTGTCGCTGTCACAGCCGCCCGCGAGCGACATCACTTAGGCTGGTGGCCCGCCCAGCGCGCGACCGCCGCCCCAGAGAGACGACCTTGAAGACCCTCCGTGTGATTCTGCTGGCCCTGGCCCTCGTGGGCGCCCCCGCCCCCGCCGCCTTCGCGGCGAACGAGCTGCCGGGCGTCGGCCCGGTGGCCCTGGCGGGTGACCTCGGGGGCGCGACCCTGGCGATTCCGGGCTATGCCGGTGCCGCCTATCGGGTCCACTGGCTGACCAATCCCTACAGGCTGGCGGTCGACCTCCGCGGGCACTGGCTGGGCGCGCCCGAGAGCAGCATCTGGCTCGGCAGCGGGCTGGTCACGCGGATCCGGGCGTCGCGCCACGGGGGCGGCCTCACGCGCATCGTCTTCGACCTTCAGGCCCCCGCCGACGTACGCACGGAGAACCGCGGCGGGGCCCTGGTGTTCGTGGTCGTGCCGCGAGGAGGTCGGGCCCCGGCCTACGCCCCGCCCTTCGCGACTCAGATGGCCCCGCCCTACGCGGCCCCGATGGCTGCGCCCTACGCGCCGCCGTCGCAGCCCATCGCGATGCCGACGCCGCGTCCCGTGCCCTATCCAGGCTATGCGGGTTACACGGGCTACGCCCCTTACCAGGGCTATGCCCCTGCCCCGCGGGTGACGCCGATTCCCGTCCTGCCGCCAGCCGCCTGGGGGGCTCCCCAGCCGCCTGCCATGACGTACGCGGCCCCGCCGGTGGCTCCGCAGCCGCCCGCCATGCCGCTACCGGCCTATCCGCCGTCGGCGCCGCCAGTGGCAATGGCCAACCCTTACCCCGTGCAGGCCGCCCAGCCGATGCCCCAACCGGCCGTGCAACCAGTGCCGCCGGCGATGCCCGACAATGACGACCCCTTCGCCGACGAGGCCAAGGCCCCACCCCGGCCCTTCTTCGGCAGCCGAGCCTACCTCGGCCCCGGCCTGGCCGTGGGCCTGTCGGAGACCTTCCCCAAGGGGGCTGCCAACATCAACGCAGGCCTGGCCCCGAACCTGGAGGCAGGCGTCGATCAGATGTTTTCGCAGATGCTCGGCATGCACGTGGGCGTTCGCCTGCAGGGCTACTCGTTCCTGGACGACCAGCTTGGTGGTGACATCAAGCGCAAGCACACCCGCGACGAGCAAGACGTGCGCCTCGGGTTCCGGACCCGCTTCGACGTCGGGGGTGGGCTGGAGGTCTTTGCGCAGCCTCAGGTGGCGCTGCGCAACGTCACGGTCGGCACGACCGTGGCCGACGCGCCTCCCGTCGAGGGCTTCAGCAAGCTCGACGAGTACCTCTCGACGTCTCACCTGGGCTACGGTGGCGGCCTTGGCCTTGGCCTCGGCTACCCCATCAACGACACGATTGGCCTGGCCCTTGGCGGCGAGGTCAACTACTTGCTCGGCGGCGGCGGCAAGGCCGCGCAGATCTACCCCTTGCTGAACGCCGGCGGGGGCCTCGACCTGCGGTTCAACTTCTCGGGCTTTGGCCTCTGTGTCGGCTACAAGGCCAACATGCTGTCGAATGGCGGGGTCGAGTACAACTGGCTCTCCCACGGGCCGGCGATCACTCTGGGCGCCAACTACTGATGCTGCTGTGGCGGGCGCTGTCCATGGCCGGCGCGGGCGCACTGGTGCTCGGCCTTGCAGGCTGCTCGGTGGCTGGGCTGACGGGTGCGAACGCCGGGCAACCCTATGCCGTCCCCGACGCCGGTCGTCGGCTGGTTCCGCTGACGTTCCCGCAGCCGCCCGGCGCCACCAAGGCGACCTTCCGGGTCAGGAACGCCCCGGCGAACGCGAAGGAGGGCTTCGGCTACGCCGATCCGCCGCCGGACCAGACGCCCGACGGGCATGCGGCCGGGGGCGTCTGCGCGCCCGTCGCGCCAGGCACGTTCTGCGTCGAGCTGGACCCCGCGCGCTTGCCTCAAAACATCTACCTGGTCGACGTGTACCTGGACGACGACCTCGTGAACTCGCGCGGCACGGTTGCCTTCGTGGCCTCGGCGGCAGCCCAGGCCGACGCGGCGGCGTCTCCCGCGCGGGCTGGGTATAGGATGAGCGGCGCGGAGGGTACGCCCTGATGCGCGGAACTGGAAGGCTTGTGATGCGTTCGATCTGGCCCATGTCGTTGGCGGTGCTGCTGGTGGTGCCCGGCTGCTCGGCGCTCTCGCCCGTCGGCAAGAACGCCGCGCTGTTCCCTGCCTACAAGGTGCCAGATGAAGCTGGGCAGGTGGAGGTGTCCTACACCCCCACGGCCGAGGACGCGGCCTCGGCCACCTTCAAGCTCAAGCTCCCGGCGGATGTGGCCGCGACGCTCGAGAACGAAGATGCCGAGATCGACGGGATTGCTACGGAATGCTCGGACGCCGAAGAGGGAGACGTCTGCGCGGTCTTCGACACCTCCGCCTTGCCCCCGGGGTTCTACCCGGTCGAGATTTTCGAGGGTGCGGAAGATCCCGCCGTGGCCACGGCCTTGGTGGTCGTGAAGAACGCCCTTGCCGCCGAGGACGCCGAGGCCAGCGGGGCCGAAGAGTGAGGCCGTGCCCGTGGCACCTCGCTGGCTGAGACCTGCGGAGCGGCAGGCCGTGCTGGCGGCCCTGGCCGCGCGCTATGACGGCCGCGGCACCGCGCTGGCGCACAGCAACCCGTTCGAGCTGCTCGTGGCCGTGATGCTGTCGGCCCAGACCACCGACACGATGGTCAACGTCGTGACGGGGCCTCTGTTCGCGCGTTACCCTACCCCCGAGGCGATCGCGGCGCTGGAGCCGGAGCAGCTCAAACCCTGGATCGCGCGGATCGGCCTCGCTAACACGAAGGCCCGCCACGTCGTGGAGGCCTGCCGCCTGCTGCTCTCGCGCCACGGCGGCGAGGTCCCACGCACGCGTGAGGCCCTGATGGCCCTGCCAGGTGTGGGGCGGAAGACGGCCAACGTGATCCTCAGCAACGCCTTCGACATCCCCGCCATCCCCGTGGACACCCACGTGCACCGCGTGGCGAACCGCCTCGGCCTGGCAGACGCCGACGACGTGGCGCACACGGAGGCTGACCTGATGAAGACCATCCCCCGCCGCGCCTGGGCGGCCTCCCACCACTGGCTGATCTGGCACGGGCGCGAGGTCTGCAAGGCCCCCAAACCTCGCTGCGAGGGCTGCGTCGTCGCCTCCTGGTGCCACTGGCGGCGGGCGGTCGGACGCTGGGCCAAGCGGGTCGCGCCATGAGGTTGCTTCGTGCCTGGCTCGCCTGCGCCGCGCTGGCGGGGGCGGGGCTCGGCCTGACGTCCCTGCCTGCGCCTGTGGTTGCCCAGGTGTGGGGGCCCGAGTACGTCTATGACGCCACGGCGAGTTCGGTGGTGCTGACGCCGCCATCCGGCGCCCGGCCACGCGTGCTGGAGCTGGTCGGTCCCCCGCGCCTTTTGGCGGAGTGGGTGGGCACGGAGGGCGTGGTGCCCCGGCTCGACGTGCACGCCTTCGGGCCCGTGAGCCAGGTCCGCGTGGAGACGCTGGCTGGGCGCACCCGCCTCACTTTCCTGCTGCGCGGCGCCCTTGCCGACGGCGTGCGGCTGGTGCCCTACGGCCAGGGCATGCTGCTCGCGCTTCGCCTCGACGGGCCCGTGAGGCCCCGCGCCCCCCGTGGGGTCCAGCGCACGCCGCGGCCCCACGAGCTGGCGCCTTTGACGCGGATCACGCCCGCCCCCGTCTTCCCGGCCATGGCGCCGGGCTACCCGGACCCTTACCCGTTCGGGGCCCCCGAGCCCGGGCCCGCCCCCGTGCGGACGGTACCGCCCGTGGCGCAGCAGCCGCAGCCGGTGGCCGCCGCCTCCGAGGCTGTCGCCGTGGTGCCGCCGACGCCTGGGCCGGCCTCGCCGCCTCCCGCCGTGCCTCAGGCACCGCCCACGCCGGCCCCCGCCCCCACCGAGCCCCCCTCGCCGACCCTGACGCAGACGCCCGTGCTCGTCGCCTCGCCGCCGACCGAGCCCCCGCTGGCTGAGGCTAGCCCTCGGCCGGCGTTCACCTCGCGCCTCGTGGCCGGCCTCGAGCTGCCCATCGCCTGGCGCGAGACCTTCCCGGCCGGGCGCTCCGACACCAGCGTGCCGATCGGCCTCGGCGCCGGTCTGCAGTGGGATCACTGGCTGACGCCGACGGTGGGGCTCGGCCTCGGGGCCCGCTCCGTTGGCTTCGTGATCGACGACCAGGCGGTGGGGAGCCGGTTCCAGGTCCGCCATCGGCGGGACGACTCGGAGCTCGCGGCGTCCTTGCGGGGGCGGTGGCCGCTCGGCCTGGGGCTCGAGGCCCTGCTCGGCTCGGGCGTCGTCGTGCGGGGCGTGACTAGCCTGACGACCCAGGCCGTCGTCACGAACGGCGTCGCGGGCAACGCCGTCGAGGTCGACACGACGGACTGGCTGTCGGCGAACTGGCTGGCCTTCGGGGGCGACGTGCGCGCCGGGCTGGGTTGGCGGCTGCTGCCGGCGCTGGTGTGGACGGCCTGGGGAGACTACCGCGTGCTGCCGACCGGGCAGGTCCTGACGCCAGGCGTCTCGCCGTTCTTCCCGCTGCACGGCTGGCGGCTCGGCACGGATCTCCGCTACGAGCTCGACGCGCTGGAGCTGTCCCTGGGTTGGGTGCAGGCGTCCGACGGCTTCACGGGCACGACGCCCGATCGCTCGCTGTCTCAGGCAGGCGGGCTGCTGCAGCTGCGGGCTGGCTGGCTCTACTGACGGGGGCGGCCCCGACGGCTCGCTGACCCGAGCCTTTCGCCTGGGGCCCGGATCAGGCGCGCAGGCAGCGGCGGGCCAGCTCGTGCATCGAGATCATGATGCCGGTGGGGCGCCCGTGGGGGCACGTCAGGGGGTGACGGGCCTCGCGCAGCCTCGCGACGACCTGCTCCATCTGTTCCATCGAGAGCACGTCCCCCGCCCGCACGGCGGCGTGGCAGGCGATCGTCCGGCGGATCGGGTCGTCGTCGGGCTGCCGGATCACGACCCCGTTTCGCTCGGCGCCCGAGAGCAGCTCGCGCACCGTCGCCTCCGCCTCGTCGAGGGGCAGCAGGGCCGGGATGCCCCGCAAGATCCACCGGCCCGACCCGAACGGCGCGAGCTCGAACCCGAGGGCCGCCAGGCGCGGGCCGAACTCCTCGGCCAGACCCTCCTCGCGGGGGGAGAGGGGCAGCACCACGGGCATCAGCAGGGCCTGCGAGACGACCTCCGCGGGCCTGAGTTGCTCGTAGATCCAGCGCTCGTGGGAGTTGTGCTGGTCGAGCAGGAACAGGCCGTCCGGGTGCTCGCAGACGATGTACGTGCGGTGCAGCTGGAACAGCACCCGCAGTTGGTCGAGCTCGCGTGGCAGGCCCGGCTCCCCGCGGGGGGCCTCCGGCAGCAGCCCGGGCAGGCTCGCCGGCGGGGGGGGCTCGGGCGCGGCGCCCGCGGCGGGCGGCAGCGGGGCCCAGAACGCGAGGGCCGCAGCCGACTCTGCCGCGGTGGGGGCAGCGCGGTCTGCCAGGGACCCCCAGCCAGCGGTGGCAGGGGCCCCGGCAGGGCTGCCCCCCCCCGCCTCCTGGGCCGGGGCGACTTGCCCGTAGTCCTCGTCCGTCCAGGCCTGGGCGAAGCCCTTGCGCAGGGCGTCCACCAGCGTGAGGTACACGCGCTGGGTCTGGCCGAGGCGCCCCTCCTTCTTGGCGGGGTGCACGTTGACGTCCACGGCCGCCGGGTCCACCTCGAGGAACAGCACCCAGCTCGCGTGGCGGCCGTGCGGGAGGTGCCCCCCATAGGCTTCCTCGACGGCCCGGGCCAGCACGGGGTGGCGCACCCAGCGGCGGTTGACGAAGAAGAACTGCCGGGACCTGTCGCCGCGGGGCCGATCCGGTCTGCAGGCGAGCCCGTGGACCCTGCCCCCGGCTCCCTCGTGCGCCACCGGCACCATGGCGTCTCCCGCCGCATCGCCGAAGAGCGCGCCCACCACCGCTGGCAGCGTGCCCGCGCCGACGGTCGAGAGCGCCTCTCGGCCGTTGAGCGTGAGGCGAAACCCCACGTCGGGGTGGCACAGGGCGAGGCCCAAGACCACGTCGTGGATGTGGCCCTGCTCCGTGGCGGGGGCGCGCAGGAACTTCAGCCGCGCCGGCGTGTTGTAAAAGAGGTCGGTCACCGAGATGGCGGTGCCCTCCGGGCAGCCGGCCGGCTTCACGACGGGCTCGCTGCCTCCCTCGATCCACACGCGCGTGCCGCGGTCCCCGCCGCGCGGCCGGGTCAGGCACTCCACCCGGGCAATCGAGGCGATCGAGGCCAGCGCCTCCCCGCGGAAGCCCATCGTGGTGAGGGCCCAGAGGGCCTCCGCGTCCCGCAGCTTGCTGGTGGCGAAGCGCTCGAAGGCGGCGACAGCGTCGTCGGGCTCCATGCCTTCGCCGTCGTCGACCACCCGCAGGTGGCGGCCGCCCTCGGACACCTCGATCGTGATGCGCCGGGCCCCTGCGTCGAGGGCGTTCTCGACCAGCTCCTTGACCACGGAGGCCGGGCGCTCGATCACCTCCCCGGCGGCGATCTGGTTGGCGACGTGCAGCGGCAGGCGGGCGATCTTGGCCATGCCGTTCAGCGTACCATGGCGCTTGCGGGCACGACGGGACACCCGCCCACCCGGCACGCTGGGGGCCGGAGGTGGCAGGGAGATGGCGCAGGCGGGTGGCTGGCATGCCGAGACCCCGGGGGCGGTCGCGGCCGCCCTCGCGAGCCCGGAGGCGGGCCTCGACGCGGACGAGGCCCGGGCCCGGCTGGCGCGGTGCGGGCCGAACCGCCTGCCCGCCCCCCCGCGGCGCGGGCCGCTGCAGCGTGTCGCGGGACAGCTCCACAACCCCCTCATCTACGTGCTGCTGGCGGCAGCGGGCGTGTCGGCCGCGCTGGCCCACGTGGTCGATGCGGGCGTCATCGTGGCCGTCGTGGCGCTCAACGCGTGGGTCGGCCTGGTGCAGGAGGGGCAGG
This sequence comes from Candidatus Sericytochromatia bacterium, assembly GCA_035285125.1. Taxonomy (GTDB): domain Bacteria; phylum Cyanobacteriota; class Sericytochromatia; order S15B-MN24; family JAQBPE01; genus JAYKHL01. The sequence goes on from JAYKHR010000019.1 coordinate 21,161, forward strand.
CCGAGCGCTCCCTGGAGGCCATCCGGCGGATGATCGATCCGCACGCCACGGTGCTCAGGGAGGGGCAGCGCGCCGTGGTGCCGGTGGAGAGCCTCGTGCCGGGCGATCGCGTGCTGCTGGCGCCGGGAGACAGGGTGCCAGCCGACCTCCGGCTGGTGGCTGCCGAGCGGCTGCGCCTCGACGAGGCCATCCTGACGGGCGAGTCGGAGGCGGTCTCGAAGGGCACGGAGGCGCTAGGGGCCGCGGCCCCGCTGTCAGAGCGTATCAACATGGCCTGGTCCGGCACGATGGTGGTCGCGGGCCGGGGGGTGGGGCTGGTGGTCGCGACCGGCGATGCCACGGAGCTGGGCCGGATCGGCCGCCTGCTGCGGGCGGTCGAGAGCCTCCAAACCCCGCTGACGCGCCAGCTCGACCGGTTCGCTCTGCAGGTGACGGGCATGATCCTGGTCGCCGCATTCGGGTTCTTCGCCGTGGCCGTGCAGGGCCGTGGCTACCCGCCCGAGGAGGCCTTTCTGGTGGTGGTGGGGCTGGCCGTGGCGGCCATCCCGGAGGGCCTGCCGGCCGTCGTGACGATCACGCTGGCCGTTGGCGTCAGCCGGATGGCGGCCCGCCACGCCCTGGTGCGGCACCTCCCGGCCGTCGAGTCGCTGGGCGAGGTGGCCGCGATCTGCTCCGACAAGACGGGCACGCTGACGCGCAACGAGATGGTGGTGCAGGCTGTCGTCACCCCGGGGGGTGAGGTGGCCGTGGCGGGAGAGGGCTACGCCCCCGAGGGTGCGCTCACGCCCATGGGGCACCTGCCGGAGGTCGTCGCGTTGGCCCGGGCGGCGCTCCTGTGCAACGACGCGGACGTGCACCGGGTGGAGGGCGTCTGGCGGCCGAGCGGCGACCCGATGGAGGCCGCGCTCGTCACGCTGGCCCGAAAGGCCGGCTTGGATCCGGGTGCCGAGCGGCTGGCCTGCCCCCGCGTTGCGGAGCTGCCTTTCGACGGGGGGCTGCGGTACATGGCCACGTGCCACGACGCCGGAGACGGGGCCTCGCACGTGGTGGTCAAGGGGGCACCCGAGCAGGTGCTCTCGATGCTGGCAGCCTCGGAGGACCCGGGGCCCTGGCAGGCGTACACGCAGGCGCTCGCCTCCCGGGGGCTGCGGGTGCTGGCGATCGCGACGGGGCCGGGCCCGGCGGATCTCAAGTTGTCTTTCGACGCCCCCCCCATGGGGCTCCGCCTGCTCGGGCTCGTCGGCCTGATCGATCCGCCGCGCGCCGCGGCACTGGACGCCGTGCAGGAGTGCAGGGCCGCGGGCATCCGCGTCAAGATGATCACGGGCGACCACGCGCTGACGGCCGGCGCCGTCGCGGCGCAGCTCGGGCTGGCCGACAACCCCCGCGTCGTGCTCGGCAGCGAGCTGGATGGCCTCACGGGCGAGGCGCTTGCGGTGACGGCCCGCGAGGCAGATGTCTTCGCGCGCACCACGCCCGAGGCCAAGCTGCGGCTGGTGGAGGCCCTGCAGGCGGACGGCACGGTGGTCGCGATGACGGGGGACGGCGTCAACGATGCGCCGGCGCTCAAGCGTGCAGACGTTGGCGTGGCGATGGGCCTGACGGGCACGGAGGTCGCCAAGGAGGCCTCGCAGATGGTGCTGGCCGACGACAACTTTGCCTCGATCGTGGCGGCCGTGCGGGAGGGTCGCACCGCCTACGACAATATCACGAAGGTGATCGCGTGGACCTTGCCGACTAACGGGGGCGAGGTCTTCGCCGTCGTCGGGGCCATGGCGCTGGGCCTCGCCCTGCCGGTCTCGGCCGTGCAGATCCTGTGGATCAACCTGGTGACGGCCGGGACGCTGGGCCTGACGCTGGCCTGGGAACCCCCGGCCCCGGACGTCATGAAGCGGCCACCCCGGGTGCCGGGCGCGCCATTGCTCACGCCGGCGCTCGCGCGGCAGACCCTGTTGCTGTGCGTGCTGTTCAGCGTGGGCGTGCTCGGGGTGTACGGCTGGATGCTGGCGCGCGGCCACGGCCTGGACGCTGTTCGCACGGCGGTGGTGCAGGCCATCGTGGCGATGGAGATCGCCTACCTGTTCAACGTGCGCAGGCCGCCGGGGGAGCCCTGGCGGCCGACGACGCCCGCCATTCGGCTGGGGATTGCCGCGGTGGTGCTCTGTCAACTGGCCTTCACCTACTGGGCGCCGATGCAGGCCGTGTTCCACACCCGCGCGCTCGGGCTGGTGGACTGGCTCGGGCCCGTCGCGGCCGCGGGGTGGGTGTGGGGGGCCGTCGAGCTTGGGGGGCGGTGGCGGAGGGCCCCTCATCCCCGCTGACGCGGACCTTCTCCCCGCGGGGAGAAGGGGGCTTTGTGGGGTGGTGGTTGTGGGAACCGGCTGGGGCCACCGCTGCCCTCTCCCCGCGGGAGAGGGTGCCCGTCAGGGCGGGTGAGGGGCCGTCACGCCCGCACGATGATGCGATCGCCCGCCACCAGGCGGCCGATTTCCCAGGCCTCGACGCCTGTCGCACGCAGCGCGCGGTGGACGCCCTCGCCGTCGTCCGAGGCCACGGCCATCAGCAACCCGCCCGACGTCTGGGCGTCGGCGAGCACGAGCAACTGTGCCTCCGTCACGTCGGGGCCCACGTCGAGGTGGGGGCGCATATGGGACAGGTTGCGCTCCGTGCCCCCGGGCACCTCGTCCGCTGCGACGAGTTCTGGCACGCCGTCGAACACGGGCACGGCGGAGGCGCTGAGCTCTGCCCCGAGCCGGGACGCCCGGCAGATCTCCCAGAGGTGACCCAGCAGCCCGTAGCCCGTGACATCCGTGCAGGCGTGGGCCCCCCGCTTGGTGAGCACCGCCCCGGCCGCCCTGTTGAGCTGCTGCATCGAGGCGATCGCAGGCGCGGCCTGCTCGGCCGTCCAGACGCCGTGCTTCAGGGCCGTCGTCACGATGCCCGTGCCGAGCCGCTTCGTCAGGATCAGGCGATCGCCCGGCCGGCCGCCCGCGTTGGACAGGATGCGGCGGGGGTGCACCCGGCCCGTGACGGCCATGCCGTACTTGGGCACCGCGTCCTCGACAGAGTGGCCCCCGAGCAATGCGACGCCGGCTTCCTGGAGCTTGTCCAGGCCGCCCCGGAGGATGGCCGCGAGCACCTCGGCCGGCATGGTGCGGCTTGGATAAGCCAGGATGTTCAAGGCCGTGAGCGGCTCGCCGCCCATGGCGTAGACGTCCGAGAGGGCGTTCGCGGCCGCGATGGCCCCGAACGCGTGGCCGTCGTCGACCATCGGGGTGAAGAAGTCCACGGTTTGCACGAGGGCCATGTCGGGCGCCAGCTGGAACACGCCGGCATCGTCCCACGTCTGGAAGCCGACGAGGACGCGGGGGTCTTTGGGGATCTCGAGGCTGCCCAGCACCTGGGACAGCTGGCCGGGGCCGACCTTGGACGCTCAGCCAGCCGCCGTCGACAGGGCGGTCAGGCGGAAGATGTGGTCGCTGGAGTGGTGCATATCGGCGTCAGGTCTTGGGCTTCTTGAGCATCAGCTTGCCCATGAAGCCCTCGGCATCGACCACGAACCGCTCGTGCGTGCCCTCGCCGATCTTCTCGCGTTCGTCGTAGACCGTGACGCGGAACTCCAGCCGCCGGCCCTCTACCGACACGACGACGGCCTCTGCTGAGACGTTGTGGCCGATGGGGCTGGCCGCGAGGTGCTTGAGGTTCAGGCCCATGCCCACGGTGGTGCTGCCGAGCGGCAGGTACGGCTGCAAGGCGGCGACCGCCGCCTGCTCGGCCAGGGCCGCCATCGAGGGCGTCGCGAAGATGGGCAGGGAGCCGCTCCCGACGGTGACAGCGGTGTTGTCGCTGCCGACGACCGTCGCCGCGCTGCCCATCACGCCCAGCAAGTGCCCCATCTCGACCATCTTCACGCTCCCTCGTGCTGCTTCGGAGCCATTCTAACACGCGGACGGGGGACGGCGTCGGCGCATCTGCGAGGGGGCGGCCCAGCGTCGTGGGTCGGCGGTGCCTCAGCGCCCGGGCAGGGGCTTCGCGACGGCCTTGGCGACGGCCGGCTTGCCGTGCCACCCGAGCCACCGGTGCACCACGTGCAGCGTGGTGGTGGTGCCAAGGCTGGTGGCGAGTACGACGGCGAGGGCCGCGGCGAAGCCAGCCAGGAAGCGGCGCAGCCAGTCGGCGCGGGTCGGCGGGATCGGCCGGTGGATTTTGACGCTCTTGTAGGCCACCCGGTTGGGGTTGTAGGTCCACTGGGCCCTGCGCCGCGCCAGCGCCTCCTGCGTGGCGGACGAGGGGCGGGCGTCCACGCGCATCGCCGTGGCCTGCCAGTCGTGCGGGGCCAGCGGCCGCCGCCCGGCGCCCAGCGTCATCGTGGCCCGTTCCCCACGGCGGGCGAGGGGGCCCACCTGACGCAGGGCAAGCCGCAGCTGCGCGGTGTTAGAGCTGGCGACGCGGGCCTTGGTCGCGGCCACCTGGCGCAGCTCGCGCAGGTCGTGAACGGCCTCACGCGTCTTGGTGCAGGCCTGGCAGAGGCCACTGGGCTGGCGGCAGCCACCACACAGCGGCAGCTTGCAGCCCCGGCAGGGCAGCGGGCCATCGTTCCTCGGATGGTAATAGCACTTGATGCTCATCTGCGGACTGCTCACTCCCCGAGCCATGGTATCCGCGTGAACAGGCCGTAACTTGACTAAGGATGGGCAATTATTTGTTTAAGAAAGGCCTATGATTCAGTGGCGGGCGCTGCCCGCCCCGCCTTCAGATGAGCAGGTCGACGAGCATGCCCCGGATCTGCTCCAGCTTGCCGAGCAGGCCCAACGGCTTGCCTTGCCCGGCGAGCACCGACTCCGTGAGGTCGGCCAGCTGCCGGTCGACTTCCTTGACGAGGGTGAACACCCTGTTTCGGTGGTCCATCTGCCTGTCGGTCTGCGAGAACTGATCGACGGCCTCCCGCAGGAACCGCCCCACGAGGTCCCGGTAGCGGGCCACCTCGCCCGCCACCGGGTGGGCCTCCAGGCGACGTCCCTGCTCGTCGATCTCGGCCAGCAGGCCTACCATCGAGGACTGCGTGGCGCGGGCACGCGTCGCCTGCAGCTGGCCCTCGAAGCGGGCCCCCGTGGGGCCCGGGGTGCCAGCGGGCTCCCCGGCCGGCCGGGGCCCGAGCGGCTGGCCCTGGGGCTGGTGGTCGACGGGCTTGAGCACGGGGTTGGCCTCCTGCGTTGCCGGGCTGGGCTGAGCCATGCCGTCGGCATGTGGTCGGGCGCACTGAAGGCCCGACCCTTCCATGGGATCATGGCTTCGGCGAGTTTGCCAAGCGTTATGTTGGGGAATACGGCCCCCAGGAGACCCGAGACGATGCCCGAGCCCGTACGCCGCCTGCTCCAGTCCGCGCTGCTCGTGGCGGCTGGCCTGTGGCTTGCGGCCTGTCGCGGCGGCCTCGGGAACCTGTTCGACGTCAACTGAGGCCCCCGCCGCGTCCCTTGCCTGCCCGGAACGCCCCGGGCCGGCAGGCGGGCCCCCCGGCCGTCGTGTAGAATGGACGGCCGAGTCCCCCGTTATGTCTCACGTCGACAGCGCCCACGCCCCCCGCGTGCTTCCCGAGAACCTCCAGCACCGGCTGGTGACGCTCCCCGCGTCGCCGGGCGTCTATCTTATGAAGGGCGCCGATGGGACCATCCTCTATGTAGGCAAGGCCGTGGTCCTCAAGCACCGCGTGCGCTCGTACTTCCAGAGCGGCAAGGCCCTCAGCCCCAAGATCCGGCTGATGGTGGCCAACGTGGCCGACCTCGAGACGATCACCACCCGCAACGAGCTTGAGGCCCTCGTGCTCGAGGCCAACCTGATCAAGCACCACCGGCCACACTTCAACGCTCTGATGAAGGACGACAAGGCCTACCCCTTCCTGAAGCTGACGGTGCAGGACGACTTCCCCCGCCTGACGGTGGTCCGGCAACGGTTGGACGATGGCGCGCGGTACTTCGGCCCCTACCCTGACGGGACGGGGCTCAACCACGCCCTGCACCTCATCCAGAAGCTGTTCCCACTCCGCAAGCGGCGCACGCCGCAGTTCCGCGACAGGGTCTGCCTGAATTTTCACCTGGGGCGTTGCCTCGGGCCCTGCCAGGGGCTGGCGGACCAGGCCCGCTACGGCGCCATGGTAGAGGAGGTCGCGCAGTTCCTGCAGGGGCGGCACGAGGGCATCGTCTCGCGCCTTCGGCGGGAGATGGGACAGGCCGCCGAGGCCCTGGATTTCGAGCGGGCTGCTGCGCTGCGCGACCAGCTGGCCTCGCTGGAGGCCTTCCGGCAGCGCCAGAAGGTCGTGGGGGACCCCGAGGACGACCAGGACGCCGTGGGGCTGGCCGTGGACGAGCACCGGGCGGTCTTCCAGCTTTTCCAGGTGCGCCAGGGGAAGGTGATCGGGCGGCTGGCTTACGAGCTGCCGGCCGAGGGCGACGAGGCCGCCGAGTTGCTGGAGACCTTCCTCACGCAGTATTACGGTCAGGCGACGGACCTGCCCCGGGAGGTGCTGCTGCCGATGGCCGTCGAGGGGCAGGCCGTGCTGGGCGAGTGGCTGACGCAGCGACGGGGGGTCAAGGTGGGCGTGCTGACGCCGCAGCGGGGGGCCCGCAGGGACCTCCTCGATCTGGTGGCCCGCAACGCCGAGCAGGAGCGGACCCGGCTCGCCCTCGTCGCCCTCGCCTCGTCGCGATCGGCCGCGGTGGGGGGGCCTGCTGCGCTTGCCGAGGCGCTGGAGCTCCCGGAGGTGCCCCGGCGCATCGAATGCTTCGACATCTCGCACCTGGGGGGCACGGACATCGTCGCCTCGATGGTGGTCTTTGTCGATGGCCGGCCGGCCAAGGACGCCTACAGGCGCTTCAAGTTGAAGACGGTGCACGACAATGACGACTTCGCCTCGATGCGGGAGATCGTGGCGAGGCGCTTCCAGCGCAGCAAGGATGGCGACTGGCCGTGGCCGGACCTCGTCATCATCGACGGCGGAAAGGGCCAGCTCAACGCCGCCCTGCAGGCCCTCGACGTCGTCGGCGTGGCGCGGCCGGCGATCGTGGGGCTCGCGAAGCGCGAGGAGGAGCTGTTCCGGCCGCACGCCGACGCCTCGCAGCCCTGGACCTCGCTGCGGCTGCCGGCCGGCTCGCCGGCGCTGCACCTCGTGCAGCAGGTGCGCGACGAGGCCCACCGGTTCGCTGTCACCTTCCAGCGCCAGCTGCGCGGCAAGCGAATGGTGGCCTCCGTGCTGGACGGGGTCGAAGGGGTGGGGCCCGCCCGCAAGAAGGCGCTCCTGAAGCGATTTGGGTCGGTGGCCGCCATGCGGGCGCTCACGCGCGACGACCTTGTCGCGCAGGCCGGCCTGCCGGCGCGGGTGGTCGAGGCTTTGTACGAGGCGTTGCATGCGTGACTTGATGGCCCACTTCGCGCGGCTCGGCCTCGTGGCCGTGGCGCTGGCCGCGTCGCTGGCCCTCCCCATGCCCGGGGAGGCGCGCTCGTTGCGGGCGCGCGAGAGCGACCTGCAGCGCCAGCAGCGCATCATCGCCGAGCAACTCGCCGAGAAGCGCCTGTTGCTGCAGCAGCTCAAAGCTAAGGAGCACCACGCCGTGCAGGACCTCACGGTCGTGCAGCAGCGGCTCGAACAGACGTCCACGGAGCTTCAGGACAGCCAGTTCAGGCTGCGCAAGGCGGAGCACCGGCTCAGCCTGACGGCTGGCCAGCTCCAGTCCGCGGAGTCCCGCCTGCGGCGGCAACAGGACTCGGCCGCCGCGCGGCTGCGGGCCATCTACAAGAACCGCGCGCTCGACGGCTGGGAGGCCCTGCTGACGGCCCCCGACATGACGACCTTCCTCACGCGCTACCAGTACTTCAAGCGCATCAGCGAGCACGACGCCACGATGCTCGACGACCTGTTCCGCACCCGGCGGGCGATCAACCAGCAGCGTGAGCAGTTCGCGCTTCAGCGCTGGAACATCGCGCGCGTCACGCAGGCCATCGGCACGCAGAAGCTTCACCTCACCGACCTCGAGGGGAGCAAGAAGGTGCTCGTCTCCAAGATCAAAACGGAGCGCCAGGCGGCCGAGCAGGTGGTGGCCCAGCTCGAGGCCGACAACGCCTCGCTCGCCGCGATGATCCAGCGGATCATCGCTCAGCGGCGGGCCCTGGAGCTCGCGGCGCGCCGCAACCCCCGCTACGTGAGGCCCTTCATCGGCACGGGCCGGTTCATGTGGCCGGTCGCGGGCGTCATCACCTCCCCCTTCGGACAGCGGATGCACCCCATCCTCGGTCGCTACGTCTCGCACCACGGCATCGACTTCGGGGCCGCCAGCGGCACCCCCATCTACGCCTCCGACAGCGGCGAGGTCATCTACGCCGGCTGGTACGGGGGCTACGGCAAGGTCGTCATCATCGACCATGGCAAGGAGCTGACGACGCTGTACGGCCACACCTCGAGCTACGTCGTCAGCGCGGGCGCTCGCGTCCGCAAGGGGCAGGTCGTCGCTTACGTGGGCTCCACGGGGATGAGCACGGGGCCTCACCTGCACTTCGAGATTCGCAGCAACGGGGCCGCCGTGAACCCTGCGGCCTACATCCGCTGAGCGCCCGGTGGGCAACGCTCGCTTCTGGCCATGGGACGGGGGCCGCGCTATGCTGGCACTCCGTTCTCGGCGTTACATCGCGCCCGCCGGGCGGTATACTCCAGCAGTCCAAGTGCGGTCCAGAGGATAGCCTGAACATGAGAGAAAAGTTCGCCAGCTACGCGCTCGTTGGCGCCTTGATGCTGGGTTCGTACGGCCTCGGCGTGACGAAGTCGCCGCTGATGGTTCGGGCGGAGTCGGCCAGCTTCGCGACCTTCTTGCAGGTGTACGACCTCATCAAGAGCGAGTACGTCGAGCAGAACCTCAAGGACACGGACCTCGTCTATGGCGCGATCCGGGGCATGCTGGGGGCCCTGGACGACCCCTACACGCGCTTCATGGACCCGAAGGCCTTCCAGAGCATGCAAGACGAGCGGCAGGGTTCATTCGGCGGCATCGGCATCCAGATCGGCATCAAGGACGGCAAGCTCACCGTCATCGCGCCCATGGAAGGCACGCCGGCGTTCCGCGCCGGCCTCAAGGCTGGCGACCACATTGTCGAGATCGACGGCAAGGCCACCCACCACATGGCTGAGGCCGAGGCCGTCTCCCTCATCCGCGGCCAGCGCGGCTCCAAGGTCACGCTCACCATCAAGCGCCAGGGCGCCACGAGCAACCAGAAGGTGCCGATCGTCCGCGACAACATCGTCACCAAGGCCGTCAAGGTCGAGGAGATGGATGGGAACATCGGCTACATCAGGCTCTCCACCTTCATGAGCAACGAGGCCGGCACCGAGGTGAAGCAGGCCCTGGAGCGCTTCAAGAAGAAGGACGGCATCATCCTCGACCTGCGCGGCAACCCCGGTGGGCTGCTGCCCAACGCGGTGGACATCGGGTCGATGTTCATTCCTTCCGGTCCCATCGTGCAACTGGTGGACCGCAACGGTGGCAAGCAGAACCTGAAGGCCAACGGGCGCACCGTCGTCGATGAGGACCAGCCCGTCGTCGTGCTTGTGGACGGCGGCAGCGCCAGCGCCTCGGAGATCCTCGCGGGCGCACTTCAGGACAACAAGCGCGCCACCCTCGTGGGGACCAAGACCTTCGGCAAGGGCTTGGTGCAGACCGTCCACTCGCTGTCCGACGGCTCCGGTGTGGCCATCACCACCCAGAAGTACCTGACGTCGCACGGCCACGACATCAACAAGAAGGGCGTGATTCCCGACGTCGTCGTCGAGCTGCCCAAGGTCAAGCTCGACAAGCAGGGGAACCCCGACCCCAACGAGATCAAGAAGCTCAAGGACACCCAGCTTGAACGCGCCAAGACGCTGATCCGGAGCGACGTCGCGCGGCGCGTCGGGCGCCGCTGAAGGCGCATCTGGATTCGTAAAACTTCACAGATCGGCGCGCCCGGCGGGTATATAATGGGCTCGCCTCCGCACGACCACTTGATCGAGGTCCCGTCCGTGTCTTTCCAACGTCCGCTCGCGGCTCTCTCCGGCGTGGCCTTCACCTTGGCCGCAGCCGTGTCGCCCGCCCTCGCCCAAGAAGGTGAGTCTGCCACCCTGATGCAGGCCGGTGGCACGGTGCGGCTCTACACCACGGACTGGGCCACCATCAAGCCTGGCGGCACCGTCCACACCGGCGAGACGGTGAAGACCATGCCAGAGTCGTATGCCGAGTTCGTTCTGTCGGGTGGCTCGCGCCTCTCGCTGGGCGAGAGCTCCACCGTGCGCTTCGTCGAGCTCGACGGGCTGACACCGACGGTGCGCGTCGGGCGGGTGCGCGTCGTGGCGCCCCCCGAAGGCAACATCAACCTGATGGCGGGCACCCTCCGGATCTCGGGCGGCGACGCGGACGGTGTCATCGAGCGGGCCGGCAGCGGCGGCTGGCGGATCTCCGTCCTGTCCGGCACCTTCAGGGTCTCGGATGCGGGCAAGAACCCGCAACTGCTGGAGGCCGGTCGGAGCGCCATCTTCGTGTCTGGCGGTCAGGAGCCGCGGTTCAACGTCATCACGCGGTCGGCCTACCAGGACCTCACGGCGGGCTTCGCCCCGGACGCCGCGGCTGCCCCCGACGCGCCGGCGCCTCGGGCTGCGGGGGCTCCGGACCCTTGGGTGGCGGCGGGCCTCTCGACGCTTCTGCCTGGAGCCGGCCAGATCTACACCGGCGAGGTGCCGCGTGGCCTGCTGTACCTCGGCGCCGAGTTCGCGCTGCTTGGCGCAGGGGGCTACGGGGTGTTCACGGGGCAGCGGCAGCTTGCCCTGTACACGGGCCTGGGCCTGGTGGGGCTGAACGTGCTCAGCCCCATCGACGCCGCCTTCTCGGCGACGGTCGCAGAGCCCCGCAAGCCAGAGGGCGCCGCGCCCGCTCGCCCGGCCGACGCGTTCGCTCCCTGATCCAGGCGGACCAGATGGCGGTGCTGTTTCGACCAGGGCCACCGAGCGCGGGCGCGCGGGTCGGGCTGGCGTTGGCCTGGCTCGCCGGTTTACTGGCCCCCGGGCTGACGGGGTGCCAGGGCACGGGTGTGACCCTGGCGCCACAGAGCGTGCGTCGGGTGCCGGCGGCGTTGCTCACCCGGACCTCGTTCACCATCGCCCCGCTGGGCGCGTCCCTGCCCGACGCCACGCCGCTGCTGGCCCCCATCGCGGTCGTCGCGCCCGAGCCCGAGGCCGTGGCGACCGTCTCGCCCGTCCCCGCTGCGCCGGCTCCCTTGGCAGACCGGCTCAGCGTCCAGCGGGTGCGCGTCCTCGGCGTTGCCCGCGTGCCGGAAGACGCGACGGGCATGGCGAACGTGCGGGAGGGGTTCATCACCGGCACGCCCGTCGTGGTGCGCGACGCCCGCTCTGGGCGCCGCCTGGCTGAGGCCGTCACGTTCTACGACGGCAGCTTCACCCTCGACGTGCCGCTGGAGGGGGCCGCCCTCCCCGTGATTGTCTCGACCTCCCTCGTGGACGCCGCAGATCCCCGGGTCACGACGTCCATCACGGCGCCGGCAGTGCTGCGCCGGGACCAAGGCGAGCATCGCCTGGCGCTGACGCCCGGTTCCACGGCCCTGACGGCCTTTCTCGAGGCGGTGGCCGGGATCGAAAAAGGCACCACGCCGGACCTTTCTGGTTCGCTTGCCGACCCGGCCTTTGCCGCCGGGCCGCGCCTCGGCGCCCTCATTGCCGGCATCGATGAGGGCGAACGGGAGAGCTTCGCGCGCCTCGCTGAGGCCGCGCCGGAGCTCAAGGCAGCCAGTGACGTGCCGACGCTGAGAGACGGCATTCGGCGCTTCGTCGGCCGCATCGCCGTGCGCAAGGCTGGCTGAAGGGGCACGGGCGGGCGTCGTGAAGCAGTGGATCGTCCCCGTCACCACCATCTCCATCATCACGGGCGTCCTGCTGTCCATCCAGTGGCGTTCCCAGGCGGATGCCCGCAAGGTGATGCCTTCCCGGCGCGTGGAGGACCTCGTGGTGCTGCTCAAGAGCACCGAGAAGGCCAACTCGCAGCTTGCGGAGCAGCTGACGGAGCTGCAGAGCCAGCTTGCTCGCGGGAAGCCTGCGCAGGGCGACGCCCCGCCCGGGCCGCCCTCGTCCCTGGACTACCCGGCGCTCGAGGGCCCCGGGCTCATCGTCACCGTCTCAGAGACGCCCACCGCCCGCAGCGTCGAGGACGAGGCCTCCGCCGTCGTGCACGCGGAGGACCTCCTGAAGATCGTCAACGAGCTCCGCACGGGCGGCGGGGAGGCGGTCTCCGTCAACGGCCATCGCATCACGGAGCTGTCGGAGATTGTCACGGCGGGACAGCACATCGTCATCAACCAGGTCCCCGTGCGAGCGCCCTACGTCATCCGTGCCATCGGGCCGGCCGAGGAGATGAAGACCACCCTCGGGTTGCGTGGCGGGGTGGCCGAGTACCTGCAGTTTTACGGCATCCGGGTCGAGACCAAGGCCCTGGCGCGGGTCGTGGTCCCCGCCTTCGCGGGGCGCGCCTCCGGGCGAGCCACCCAGGCAGCCTCACGATCGCTGGGTACCCGCTCCCGGCGCCCCGCCGCACCGCGCGATTGACGCCCGCTCCAGCTCGCTTCTATAGTGGGTGTTATGTTGATTCTCGGCATTGACCCCGGCACCGCGACCGTCGGCTTCGGCTACGTGGAGGTGTTGCCCGGTCAGCCCCCGCGGGCCCTGCAGTACGGGACCATCCAGACTGACAGGCACCTGACGGCGCCTGAGCGCCTCGCCATCACCTACGCCGACATGACGGAGCTGCTTGCGTCTCAGCGACCCGACGTGATGGCCATCGAGGAGCTGTTCTTCCTCAAGAACGTCAACACGGCCATGCCCGTGGCCCAGGCCCGCGGCGTGATCCTGCTGGCTGCCGCCCACGCGGGCGTGCCCGTCTTCGGCTACAGCCCGGCCCAGGTCAAGATGACGGTCGCGGGGTCCGGCAAGGCCCGCAAGCCCGAAATCCAGGAGGCCATGCGCGACGAGCTATGCCTGCGCACCATCCCGCGCCCTGACGACGCGGCCGACGCCCTCGCCCTCGCCATCACCCACTGGCGGGTGCTGGAGGGGCGGGGCGAGTGGCCGATGGCCGTGCCCGGAGGTGCCGCGTGATCGCCTCCCTTCGTGGCGCCTTGCTGCACGCCGGCAAGGACACGGCCGTGGTCGACGTCGGCGGCGTGGGCTACCAGGTGCTGCTGTCTGCCCGGCACCTCGCCACCCTGCCCGCCCTCGGGGAGCCCGTCCTGGTGCACACCCACCTGGTGGTGCGCGAGGACGCCCTCACCCTGGTGGGCTTTCCCAGCCCCGAGGAGCGCGAGCTGTTCCTGCTGCTGCACGGCGTCTCAGGCGTGGGGGCCAAGACGGCCCTCGGGGTGCTCTCGGCCCTGAGCGTGCCCGAGGTCGTGGCCGCCGTCGTCTCGCAGGACCCCCGGGCCCTGGCGCGGGCGCCCGGGGTCGGCAAGAAGACGGCGGAGCGCATCATCCTGGAGCTTCGCGAGAAGCTCGCGGCCTGGCGGTCGGCCGAGGTCGGCGGCCTGGTGGGCGCCTTGAGGCGGCCCGTCGGCGCTGCCGACGGCCCCATGGATGAGGCGGTGCTGGCCCTGCTGGCGCTTGGCTACGGCGAGGAAGAGGCTGCGGAGGCCATCGCCATGGCTCCGCCTGGCGGCACGGTCGAGGAGACCATCCGGACGGCGCTCGCGCACCTCTCGCGCTTCTGAACGCCCCCTACAGCCCCAGCCGCCGCCCGATGGCCGCGGCGTCCGCCGCCACGGGTTCGACGCTGCCCGGCACCCGGCCGATGGCCGTGTCCGGATCCTTGAGCCCGTTGCCCGTCAGCACGCACACCACCGTCGAGCCTGGCGGGAAGGGCGCTTGCTGCGCACGCGCCAGCACGCCCGCCACGGAGGCCGCCGAGGCCGGCTCGCAGAAGATGCCCTCCTCGCGGGCCAGCGCGTCGTAGGCCGTGAGGATCTCGGCGTCCGTCACGGCTGCGATCGCGCCGCGCGAGGCCTCCCGCGCCTGCTCGGCGCAGCACCAGCTGGCCGGGTTGCCGATGCGAATGGCCGTGGCGATGGTCTCGGGCTTCGCCACGGGGGCCCCCTGGACGATCGGAGCCGCCCCCGCCGCCTGGAAGCCCAGCATCACGGGCTTGCGCCGCGCGAGCCCGGCGGCGTGGTAGGCCTCGAAACCCCGCCAGTAAGCCGTGATGTTGCCGGCGTTGCCGACGGGAATGGCCAGGAAGTCCGGCGCCTCGCCGAGCTGGTCGACGACCTCGAAGGCGCCTGTTTGCTGACCCTCGATGCGGTAAGGGTTCACGGAGTTCACGAGCGTGACGGGGTGGGTCTGCGCAAGTTCGCGCACGATCGCGAGGGCCTGGTCGAAGTTGCCGTCGATGGCGATGACGGTCGCGCCGTAGTGCAGGCCCTGGGCGAGCTTGCCGAGCGCCACGTAGCCGTGGGGCACCAGCATGAAGCAGCGCACGCCCGCCCGCGCCGCGTAGGCCGCCATCGAGGCGGAGGTGTTACCCGTGGAAGCGCAGATGAGCGCCTGGCTGCCGGCCTCGACGGCCTTCGAGACGGCCATGGTCATCCCGCGGTCCTTGAAGGAGCCAGTGGGGTTGGCGCCCTCCAGCTTGAAGAACAGCCTGACGTCGACGCCGAGGCGTCGCTGGAGCCGCTCGGCGGGCACGAGGGGGGTGTTGCCCTCGTGCAGCGTCACGATGGGGGAGCTGGGCGTGAGCGAGAGGAAGCGCCGATAGCGCGCCAGCAGCCCGGGCCAGTGGGTGGGAGGGGCCTCGAGGGTCGGGGGGGTCACGCGCCGAGGTCCTCCACGCGGATCACCGAGCCGATGGCCCGGATGGTCGGATGGGCGCCAAGCTCGGCCAGCGCCAGGCGCATCGCCCGCTCCTGGACGCGGTGGCTGACGAGCACGATCTCGGCACAGCCGTCGCGCTCGCCTTTCTGCACCATCGAGCGAATCGAGATGCCGTGGCGCCCGCAGGCCTGGCCGATGGTGCCGATCACGCCAGGCTCGTCGGCGGCCAGCAGTCGGACGTAGAAGCGGGTCTCCAGCTCGTCGATCGGGGTGATGGGGGCCAGGCCGTCATGCTGGCACGTGAGCAGGCGATGGGGCAGCTCCGGCTGCGCTGCGATGGCCAGAACGTCGCCCAGGATCGCGCTGGCCGTGGGCATCATGCCGGCGCCGGGCCCCGAGAACATCACCTCGCCCACGGCGTCCCCCGAGACGGCCACCGCGTTCATCACGCCGTCGATGGGGGCGAGCGGGTGGCTGGCGGGGATCATGGCCGGGTGCACGCGCACCTGCAGCTGGTCGCCGGTTGGCCCCGCCTCGCGGCGGGCGACGCCGAGGAGCTTCACGACGTAGCCCAGCTCGCGCGCGTAGGCGATGTCGGCCGCCGTGAGCGCCGTGATGCCCTCGCGGTGGACCTCGTCGATGGCCACCCGGTGGTCGAAGATGGCCGAGGCGAGGATGGCGATCTTGTAGGCCGCGTCGTGCGCCTCCACGTCGCTGGTGGGGTCGGCCTCCGCGTAGCCGAGGCGCTGGGCCTCGGCGAGGGCATCTGCCAGGCTCTGCCCGTGGGCCGCCATCGCCGTCAGGATGTAGTTGGTGGTGCCGTTGATGATGCCCGCGACCTGGCGGACGCGGTTGGCGGCGAGGCTGCTCTTGATCGCAGCCACGATGGGGATGCCGCCCGCCACCGTGGCCTCCACCTGCACGGCCACGCCAGCTGCCCGGGCGGCGGGGAAGATCACGTGGCCATGCCGCGCGATGACCTCCTTGTTGGCCGTCACGACGTGTTTGCGCGCGGCGATCGCCCGCATGATCAGCGCCAGCGCAGGCTCGGTGCCCCCCATAGCCTCCACGACGAGGTGGACGCGCGGGTCGTCCACCACGGCCTCGAGGTCCGTCGTGAACAGGTCGGAGGGCAGGCCACGGTCCTTGCCGGCGTCCCGGACCCCGACCTTGACCAGGGCCACGGGGCGGCCGGCGCGGTGCGCATAAGCCGCCTCACGCGACAGCAGCAGCCGGGCCACGCCGGTGCCGACCGTGCCGCACCCGAGCAGGCCCACGCCGATGGTGGCGGGGGTGCTGGGCGGGGCGGAGGCCGCTGGGCTGGGCTGGGGCATCGGGGACTCCTTTCGACCGGAGGCCCCATTGTAGCGCACCCCTGCCGGACCCTGCCGCGGCGCTCAGCGCAGCACCACCACCGTGACGCCGTCGCCCCCCTCCATCGGCCCGCCGGGGCGGAATGAGGCCACGCCCGGGTGCTCCTTCAGCCAGGCGCGCAGGCCGTTGCGCAAGGCCCCCGTGCCGGCGCCGTGGATGAGCGTGACCTCCTTGAGGTGGCCGCGGAGGGCCTGGTCGAGGTAGCGGTCGGCCTCCGGCACGGCCTCGTGCTGCATCAGGCCCCGCAGGTCGCACGACAGGCCGGGCGACACGTCCGGGATGACGATCGTGCCGCTGCTGCGGGGCGCGGGGGCAGGCTCCGCCACCAGGTCCGCGCCCGAGTGGGCTGCCAGGTCCCGGCGGTTGACGGTGACGGTCAGGATGCCGACCTGCACGCGGAGGTTGCCGTCGGCGTCCGGCAGCGTGAGCACCTTGCCGCTCTGGCCGAGCTTCGGCACGTGCACGCTCTTGCCGATGGCGAGCTGCTCCTGCTTGCGCGGTGGGGGCGTCGGCGCGGGCTTCTTCTTCTGGAACTTCTCCAGCCGCTCGCTGGCGCGCTGGGCCGCCTGGGCCGTCTTGACGCCCTGCAACTCGCGGATGATGGCCGCGATCTCCCCCTTCGCCGAGCGCAGCTGCTGCTCGACCTTGTCCTTGGCCTTGGCCTCCAGGTCGCGCCGCTCGGCCTGCCAGCCGGCCAGCCGGGCCTCGTAGTCGTGCTTGAGGGCGTCCGCGCGGTCCCGCGCCTTCTGCGCCCGGGCGAGCAGCTCTGCGGCCTGGTGGCGATCGCGCGTGGCCTCGTCCATGACCTCGGCCGTCTCGGTGGTGCGGTGGGCCGTGATTTCCCGGGCCCGAGCAATCAGGCCGGCGTCCAGGCCAAGGCGCTCGGCGATGGCGACGGCGTTCGACTGGCCCGAGACGCCCATCAGCAGGCGGTAGGTGGGAGACAGCGTCTCGAGGTCGAACTCCACGGCGGCGTTGCGGATGCCGTCGATCTGGTACTGCAGCAGCTTGAGCTCTCCGTAGTGCGTCGTCGCCACGAGGCGCGTGCCGCGGCGGAGCAGCTCCTCGACGATCGCGCGGCCCAGCGCCGCCCCCTCGGCCGGGTCCGTGCCGGCGCCGAGCTCGTCGAGCAGCACCAGCGAGCGGCCATCGGCCTCGGCGAGGATGCGGATGATGTTGGTCATGTGGCCAGAGAAGGTCGACAAGCTCTGCGACAGGCTCTGCTCGTCGCCGATGTCGGCAAAGACGCCCGTCACGAGCCCCACCTCCGAGCCCCGGTCCACGGGCGGGTGCAGGCCGGCCTGCGTCATCAACACGCACAGCCCGAGCGTCTTGAGCGCCACGGTCTTGCCGCCGGTGTTGGGGCCAGTGATGAGCAGCACCGTGTGGCCGTCGCCGACCGAGACGTCGATGGGCACGACGGCGGCGCCGAGCCGCTCGATGAGCAGCGGGTGGCGGGCCCGCGCCAGGCGCGTCACGCCCTTGCGGTTCAGGCGGGGCGCCGAGCCACCGAGGCGCTCCGCCAGGCGGGCGCAGGCCTGCACGAAGTCGAGGTCCCCGAGGGCCTCGGCCGTCCAGGTCAGCGGCTCGATGTGGGCCTCGACCTGGGCCGTCAAGGCTGCCAGGATGCGCTGCTCCTCGCGTTGCTCCTCGAGCTGGCGCTGCCGCAGCGCGTTGTTGAGCTCCACGACGGCCAGCGGCTCCACGTACAGCGTCTGGCCAGTGGCCGACTGGTCGTGGACCAGGCCCGGCACCGAGGCCTTGGCGTCGGCCCGGACCGGCAGCACGAAGCGATCGCCGCGCATCGTGACGATCGGGTCCTGCAGCGCGGCCGGGTGGTTGGTGATGATGCGCAGCAGCGCCTGCCGCACGCGCTGCTGCGCGTCCCGGATCTGGTGTCGGAGGCGGGCCAGCTCCGGGCTGGCGGCATCCGCGAGGGCCCCGGAGGCGTCGAAGCTGCTCACGATGGCGTGCGCGAGCTCGGGGAGCCCCGCGATGGGGGCGGCGAGCTCGGCCAGCGCCGCGAACTCGTCGGCCTTCTCGCCGAGCCAGGCCTTGAGCTTGCGCCCGGCCTGCAGCGTGCGGCCGATGCCCAGCAGCTCCTCGCCGGCCAGGACCAGCCCCTGGCGGGTGCGGCGCAGCGCGGGCCGCACATCGACGATGCCGCCCTGGGGCAGCTCGCCCGCGACGCCTCGCAGCTCCCGGCACTCGGTGGTCAGCCGCAGGGCATGCGCCACCTCGTCCAGGGCCGTCCGCGGGGCGATCGCCTGGCAGCGGTCGCGCCCCATCGCGTGGCTGGCCTCTCGTGCGAGCAGGGCCACCACGGCCGGCCACTCCAGCACGTCGAGGGTCTTGGGGTCCATGGCTCCATTGTAGCGCGTCGAGACCGGCGCCGGAGGCCGCCGTGGCAAGGGCCGCGCCAGCCCCGTGGCACGGCCTGTCCCGGCCGTCGGCGCCTCGCGTGGGCGGGCCTGGGCCGCGGGTTGCTGCCGGGGCCTGGGGTTTCGTACAATGGGGCTCGGGGCCTGCCTGTGCCCGGGACGTGGGCGGGCAGGGGCGCGCTCAGGCGTGCCCTGGGGGGACGCAGCCCGCACGCCGGAGGGGACCGTGCGCATCGGCATCCTGACCGACATCCACGGGGACTGGGACACCATGGTGCGGGTGGTGGACCATCTGGAGGTGCTGCGGATCGACCGGCTGATCTGCCTGGGCGATCTCGTGGTCCATGGGCCGGCCCCCAACCGCGTCGTGGACTGGTTCCGCGCGCGGCCCGAGGTCGTCGTCGTGAAGGGCAACCACGACATCGGCGCGACGATTGCGGAGGCGCACCTCGAGGACCTCCACTTCTTCAGCTCGGACTCGCGGGCCAACACGCACGCGGCCCGGCGCGCCCTGTCCGACGAGAACAAGGCCTACCTCGCGGCGCTGCCGCTCGAGGTGCATGAGGGCGAGGTCACGTTCACGCACGCCGCGCGGGGCAACCCCTTCGCCCTGCTCCGGCGGCCCGAGACCATCGCCCGGGGCTTCGAGACCCTGCCCGGTTCCATCCTCATCGCCGGCCACACCCACCGGACCCGCGTGCACCACTGGCCGGCGGACAAGCCGCTCTGGTGCACGGACCACCCCGTCGAGACGGGCGCGTGGGTCCACGAGTTGCGCCCTGGCGATCGCTACATCATCAACGTCGGCTGCACGGCGCAGCTGAAGTACGACCCCCACCCGCCGGTGTGTGCGGTGTTCGAGCCGCACAACAGGCGGCTGGAGTTCCACGAGCTGACCGACCTGCGCGGCTGATCACGCGGGCTGGCCTGCTGCGTGAGGCCCGACGGCCGGCCGGGTGGGGGGTCAGGGCAGCGTGCTGACGCCGCCACCATCAGCTGGTGCCGTGACGGTGATGGACTCCCGCCAGCCTGCCCCAAGCCCGTCCTCGACGTAGACCTGCAGCGGGCAGCTGGCCGGCACGTCGAGCGTCACGCCGGCAGCCGTGAGGGAGGCCGACGCAAAGATGTCGGCCTCCGGGCGCCCGGTGGTGGCCCCGCTGTAGGCCACGCCCACGCGCGCGACGTCTCTCACCCCGATGGGGCGCACCGGCC
>JAYKHR010000020.1:0-13286 GCA_035285125.1 Candidatus Sericytochromatia bacterium
GCGGCTCTTCCATCGCGGGGTCCTCCTTCCGGATCAGGGCCTTGAACTCGGCCCGCTGCGCCTCATCCAGCGGAACATAGGCGTCCAGATAGTCCATCAGCGTGCGCAGCTCCGGCTCGGAAAGCCCGAGCGCGAGCCCCTGGCGCAGGCCCTCCCATTGTACCCGCGCCCGGTCCGCCGGGGCCACGTTCATCCGCGCCATCAGCGCCGCCGTGGCCGGGTTACCCAGCCCGCAGTGGTCCTGCCAACGCAGCCGGGAGAGCTGCACCACGTGGTAGCGAAAGCGCACAACCTCCCGCCCCGCGAGCACGCTTTTCAGCGGTGCGGGTTGCTCACCACCGCTGGTTTGACAAGCCTGAACGTCAGGTTGATTCGGGCGCCCCTGACAGCCTTGGACTTCCTGATTTCGTGCTCCCAAAAGCGCTGAGTGTCGCCCTGCATCACGAGTAAGCTACCATCCTCCAGCTCCTGGCTGACCTTAGGCACCTCCTTGTCGTGCTTGTGGCGCATCCAGAACACCCGGTGTGCGCCGAGGCTTAGCGAGGCAATTGTCGGGCGCTCGCCGAACTCCCGCTCGTCATCGCTGTGCCAGGCAATGCTGTCCTCTCCGTCCCGGTAGAGGTTGAGCAAGACGCCGTTGAAGGTCGCCCCCGTTCTGGCCTCGACACGTTGCTTGATCGCCAGCAACGGTGACGTCCATGGACAAGGTTTGTTTTGAATTCGGGAGTAGGTGTAGGACGCCTCGGGGTCACCGTGCCACGCCGTAAGCCTGGGCAGTGGGATGCGTCGCCCGTACAGAGAGACCTCCTCGTGCCGCCAGGCGATGGCCCCCTGGAGTTGCTCGAAGTACACACGACACTCTGCGGGCTCCATAAACCCGGAGATATAGGTAACGTCACCATCCGGAAGTTCGATTCGCCGTGGGGCAGGAGGGCCGAACAGGGGCAAGGTCATGACAGTGCTCCTTATAACAGACTTGTGAAGGGCAAGCGGGACGTTGAGGGGCCTGTCGTCTCTGCTCAGGCCTTGATATAAACGTGGCTGAAGTTCTTGCCTGTAAGCTTGGGCATCGTGCCCCACCTTTCGTTGTAACGCCAGAGGGCATCATGGGCCTCCTTCGGGTCGAGGGCGCTCGTGCGCCCTTCCTTGCTCCAGGCCCTCTCCAGGCCCGCTGCGGCAGCGGCCCTCGAGACGGCTTCGCGATACACGGGATGGTTGGCATCGTTCACAACGACTAGCGTGCCTGGGCGCGTCTTGCCAAAGGCTCGCCTCAGGTATTCCGACGGGCCAGGCCCCTGGTGCATGAGCTCGGAGACCAGGAAGCTCACGGTCACCACGTCGGAGGCCGCGAACCGCTCAAAATCGTCCCAGTCCGCGGGCGAGCCCAAATCCTGTCGCACGTAGTCAACCCTGAGGGCCTCACGGCTCACGCCCCCCTGGGCAATGACGCTGCGCTCAAAGCTACGCCAGTTTCTAGCCCAGGCGTCGCAACGGTCGACCACCTCGCACGCGAGTCGTGCACGGGACCCGGTGACATGCCTGTACTGCAGAACCCCCAGCAAATCGGAGCCTGGCCCACCCCCGAGCGCCGTCACCCGCACGCGAGGCTTCTCGAAGATGCTCTGGGCGGCCCCGCTCTGATGCAAGGCGGCGAACACCCACACGGCGTGGGAGAGCACGTACTGATAGCAGTACACAAAGCGGTCCTCGGGCTCGACGAAGGGAGCGCCTCCATACGTCATCACGCTTTTGTAGGTGGCTCTGAGGGCTTCGAGCCTTGCCACCACGGCACGATCCGAGCCCTCAAAACTCGACCAGAACCTCTGGTAGTCGGCGTGAAGGGCATCGGCCACCACGTGGGGCAAGGGGAAATGCATAGGGATAAACTCCTCGTTCGGGCCGGCGACGCTCGGCCGGGGGGCGGCAGTTGTTGTTCACGCCCGGGCCGTTCTGGCCCGCCAAAAGCAGGGGAATAGAACGTTGCTCTTCGGTGCACGATGCAGTTGCTGGCGCAGCGGCCCGGAGGGCTCACGGAGCACAGGGCGGGTTGAGGGACCCGACCAGGCTCGCAAACTTAAGCGGGAAGTTGTTTTTCAGAATACGGATCATTGATGTCACTTTTTGACGCTATTTAGCCAAGCCTCCACGAAGATTTAGCCCGGCGGTCACCGGGGTCAACGAAAGCGATGAAGAAAATCCATCCGGCAGCGCGGTTTGGTGGAGCCGTCAGGTGAGGCGTCCCGCCACTTGGGCATCTCAAGCCGCCTCGCCTCAGTGGAAGCCACCCGCCATATCTCAGATCTCCAACTTGATCCGGGGGTGACCCGCGCGGCCAGACCGCCCCGCCGTTAGGATGCCCCCCCTTGCCCGCCCCCACCCCTGCGTGGAAAATGGCCCTCGCCCACGGAGCCGTCCGTGGGGTTGCCCAACGCGCGGAAACGACCCATGGCGGGCGGCCAGCAGGCCGGAGAACCACGCGACAGCGTGCGCCGGGGGAGCAGCATGGATGCCGCCGATCCAGCTCCCCCGGCTTTGCCCTCGTTGCCACGCTCGCGGAGGACCCGACCATCGAGGCAGCTCCGATAAGCCCCGCCTGGTTCAAGGCGAGGCGCTACCGCCACTTCGACGTCCCCGTGCGGGCGGACCACGCCGTGCCCCTCGTGACGGATCCCGAATGGGTCGCACGCCACGGCTTCTACCCGCTGATCACCTTCACGCGGCTCACGCGCCGCTATGACCGCGAGGCCCGCAAGGTGGTGGCCCGGCCGCGCACGCTGGCCTTCGCGGCCCACCTGGACGCCCACGTCTTCGCCTGGTACGCACACCAGCTTTCGGCGCGCTACGAGGCCGCCATCGCGGGGACGCCCGTGGCAGAGGCCGCGATCGCCTACCGCGGGCGCGGCTGGTCCCACCTGCGCTCCGCGCGCGAGGCCTTCGCCCACATCCGGGGGCGCGACGCCTGCGTGGCGCTGGCCTTCGACGTCGAGGCCTTCTTCGACACGCTGGACCACGCACTCGTGAAGCAGGCCTGGGCCGAGGCCCTCGGCGTCTCGCGCCTGCCGGCCGACCACCACCGGGTCTACCGGGCCGTCACGCACCACGCCGGGGTGACGCGCCAGGACCTCGCAGCCGCGCTCGCGCCCCTCGGCGGCCCGGGCGCGCGGCGCTGGTGCGGGCCCGAGGCCTTCCGGCGCATCGTCCGCGGCGGGGGCCTGGTGCGCGTCAACGCCCTGCCCCACGGGCTGCCGCAGGGCGTGAGCCTCTCCACCGTGCTCTCGAACCTCGTGATGCGCCCCTTCGACGAGGCCGTCGCGGCCTTCGCGGCCGGGTGTGGCGGGTGGTACCGCCGCTACGCCGACGACGTGCTGCTCGTCGTGCCGCCAGCCCAGGCCGACGCGGCCGCCGCCTGCGTCCGGGCGGCCCTGGCCGGGCGGCGCCTGCAGGAGGCCACGGCGAAGTTCGACCGCGTGACCTTCTCGCGGGGCCCGGACGGCACCCTGCGCGCCTCCCGCCCCCTGCAGTACCTGGGCTTCCTGTTCGACGGCCGCCGGGTGCTCGTGCGCCCCCAGTCCCTCGCGCGGTACCAGCGTCGCCTCAAGCGGGGCATCCGGGGCGCCCTCCAGGCAGCCCGGCGCCACGAGGCCCGCGTCGTGTTCAAGCGCCAGCTGCTCGCGCGGCACAGCCACCTGGGTCGCCGCACCTTCGTGCGCTACGTCCTCGGGGCAGCGCGGCTGTTCGACGAGCCGGCCATGCGCCGGCAGGTGCGCCGCCACATGGCCCGGCTGCGGGACGTGGGGCTGCCGCCGCCCTGAGCCAGGCGGTCGCGCCGGCCCTCAGCGGCGTGCGGCGGCAGGGTTCACCCGAGGCCTGAGGACCAGCGCGCGCCGATCGTCTCGCCCCGAAGCGATGAGTCAGAGGCGAGGTGGCAGGGTAATGATCCGGTGTGCAAGTTCCGGCGGGACAGCCCCTGACCGCGCCAAGAGGACCCATCCCCGTGACGACGCCCATCGAGGGTCCGGCTCCCGTGAACCCGCCCCGCGTGGGCGCTGCGACGCCCGCCCCGCCGCCGCTCGCCGGCGCCGCCGCGGCCTCCGCCGGTCCTGCGCAGGGCCAGGATGTCCACGCCCCCTCCCCCACGGCGCGCGATCGCCTGACGCTCGCCCTCGCCCAGGCGAGCCCCACCCAGCCCTGCTACGACGTGCAGGACCGCCGCATCTCGAACGTGCTGGTGGTGGACATGCCGGACGTCCCCCCGGAGGCCGTGGTCGCCCGGCTGAAGCAGGGCAACTGGGGTGCGTTCTGGCCGGGCGCCGCCATGAGCGCGCTGCGCGTCGAGCGCGCGGAGCCCTGGGCCGCCACGTTCGACTTCCAGCCGAACCACCACGACGCGAACGGCAACAAGACCGAAAAGCCCTTCACGATCCACGAGCGCATCGCCGAGGGCCAAACCACCGTCGGCCCCGACGGCCTCACCACCCAGCGGCTCGACATCACCATGTCGGGGGCCTTCGAGGGGAAGGGCCACTACCTCTTCACGCGGCTCCCCGAGGGCGGCACGCGCGTCACGGCCGTCTGGGAGGGGGTCAAGGCACCGCCCGAGCTGTCGGATGAAACCCTGCAAGGCCCCTTCGAGGGCTACCACCTCCAGCCGTTCAAGGACGCGTTCACGGCCCTCAACGGGCAGCTGCGCGAGGCCCCGCGCCCCGACGCGCAGGCCCTCGCGGCGCGCGCTGACAGGGGCTTCGCCGCCCTCGAGCAGCTGCTGCCGACCCGCTCCGACGCGCCGACGCCGTGACCGCCGGGCTCCTGGCAGGACGCTACCGGCCCGTGGCGCTGCTCGGCAAGGGCAGCATGGGCGAGGTCTGGCACGTCGTCGACGAGGCGGCCGGCCGGACGCTCGCGCTCAAGCTCGTCGCGGCGGAGACGGCCGAGCGCAAGCTCGCCCTGCGCCAGGAGTTCCGGGTGCTGGCGCGCCTGCGCCACCCCAACCTCGTCGCGGTGGAGGGCTACGGCGAGCTGGCAGACGGCACGCCCTACCTGGCCATGCAGCTGGTGCCCGGCGAGGACGTCGACGCGCGGCTGACGCGGGGGCGGCTCCCCTGGGACCTCGTGCTCGCCATTTTGCTCGGGGCCACGCAGGCGCTGGCCTTCATCCACGACCGCGGGCTGCTCCACCGGGACCTCAAGCCCGCCAACTTGCGCCTCCAGCCGGATGGCACCCCCACGCTGATGGACTTCGGGCTCGCGGGCCCCATCGGGCTGGTGCCGCGCGGCATCACGGGGACGCCCGGCTACATGGCCCCGGAGGCGATCCGCGGCGAGCCGCTCGGGCCCGCCAGCGACATGTACGCGCTCGGCTGCCTGGCCTACGAGCTCGTGGCCGGGGTGCCGCCGTTCGAGGGCGAGCCGCGCGAGGTGCTGGCCGCGCACCTGCGCCGCGCCCCGCTGCCCCTGACGGCCTTCCGCCCGGACGTGCCGCCCCCCTTGCAGGCCCTCACCGACGCCCTGATGGCCAAGGAGGCCGCGCAGCGCCCGGCCGGCGCCGACGAGGTGCTGCGGGCCCTGGCCGAGCTCGCCGGCGTGGCCGCCACCCAGGCCACGGCCTCCCAGCGCCAGAGCTACCTCGCCTCGGCGCCGCTCACCGGACGCGACGCCGAGCTGGCGCAGCTGAACGCGGCCTGGGCGCGCGCACGCGCGGGTGAGGGCCAGGCCGTGGTGGTGGCCGCGGCCGGCGGGGTGGGCAAGACCCGGCTGGTCGACGCGCAGCTGGTAGACTGCACGCTGGATCACGGGGCCGTCGTGCGGGTGGCCTGCCCGGAGGCGGACCTGAGCCCCTACGCGGCCCTGGCCGTGGCCGTGCAGGGGCTGGCCGCCAGCCTGGGCCCCCCGCCCCCGGCGCTGGCCGGGCTTGCCGAGGGCGGCCCGGACGGGCCCAGGGCGGGGGCCGGCGGGGCCCCAGGGGGCGCCCCGCCACCGGAGGCCACCGAGGTGGGCCGCGCGCTCGCCGCCTGGCTCTCGGGGGCTGGCCCCGTGGCCCTGGTGCTGGAGGACCTGCACCAGGCCGATCCAGGCACCGTGGCGGCGTTCTGCGCGTGCGCCCGGACCCTGGCGGCGGCGCCCTGCCTGCTCATCGGCACGGTGCGGCCCGAGGAGCTGCCCGCAGGCCACCAAGTGTGGGCCCTGGCGACGGACGGCACCGTGACATGGCTGGCCCTGCAGCCCTTCGACCCGACCGCCTTCCAGGCCCTGCTGGCCGCCACGCTGGGGCAGACGGCGCTGCCCGAGAGGCTGGTGGCGGCGCTGTTCGAGGCCACGGGAGGGGTCCCTTGCTCGCTGGCGACCCTGCTCCGCGAGATGGTCGCCCAGGAGTTGCTGGTCCGCCACCTGGGCACGTGGCTCCTCCCCCCGGCGGACACGCTCGCGGTGCCGGCCAGCGCGACGGAGGCCTTCCTGAGCCGGCTCGAGCGGTTGCCCGAGCCGGCCCGGCGGCTGGCGGGCCTGGCCGCGGTCCTGGGGGCCGCCCCCACCCGGGCCAGCCTGCTGGCGCTGGGGGGGCTGCCCGAAGCGGCCTGCTTCGACGCGCTGGACGCGCTGGCGCAGGCAGGCCTGCTGATCGGCGGGCGCGACGCCCTGCGCTTCGTGCCCGAGCGCGCCCGGGAGGCCCTGTACGACATGCTGCCGGAGGCCGATCGCCGGGCCTGGCACCGGGCCTGCGCGGCCCACCTCGCGACCACCGGCGCCGGCCCCGCCGTGCTGGCCCGGCACCACGAAGCCGCCGGCGGGCTCGCGCTGGCCGGGCCCTGCTACCTCCGGGCAGCCGACGAGGCGCAGGCCGCCAACCTGCCCCTGGCCGCCTTCAGCTACCGGGTGAGCGCGGAGCGCTGCCTGATGGCCGCCGACACGGCCGACGCGCCCACCCTGGCTCGGCTCCGGTGGCAGGCCGGGCTGGGAGGCTTCTCCGCCCGGCCGCGCGAGGCAATGGCCCTGCTGGAACGCCTGGCGGAGCAGCTCGAGGGCGAATCTGCAGACCTGGGTCCCGAACTGCCGACCCGCCTGGAGGCCCTGATGATTCTCACGGCCGCCTGCGGGCTCGCGGGCAGCCCTGACCGTGCCCGGACCGTGGCCGCCGAGGCCCAGGCGCTGCTGACCGGCCCCGACGACCCGCTGTGGGCCGTGTGGTACACCGTCGGGTGCGCCGGGTTGCTGGCCGCCGGACACATCGACGCGCTGCGCCGGGCGACGGACCAGGGGCGAGCGGTGGTGCGAGGGCTGCCCACGGGCCCTCACCACCCGCTCATCCACCGGGCGCAGGTGGGGCTGTGCGGCTACCAGAATGCCCGGGCGTACCTGGGGCACCCGCCCGACCCGGCCATCGAGGCCGAGGCGATGGCCCTGACCGAGGCGCTGGGGGCGCCGGCGACGGGCGGCGTGATCCGCCACTACCGGGGCATCTGGCTGGCCTGGTCGGGGCGCGTCGTCGAGCTGGAGGCCTTCGTGGCCCGGGAGGAGGAGCTGGCCCGGGCCCTGGGAGGCGCGCCCCACGCGGTGGTGCCCTACGTCCGTGCCTGCGCGGCCTGGCTGCGCGGGGAGCCGCGTGCCGCGCTGGCGCTGGTCGGCCGGGCGCGGCAGCTGGGCGCCACCGTCGAGCCCCTGGATGGCTACATGGCAGCCCTCGAGGCGCGCCTGCTGGCGGCGGTGGGCGAGCCCACCCGGGGCGCCGCGCTCGCAGCCGAGGTGGCCGCGCGGGCGGCGGACGCGGGCCTCTCGCTCGCGCAGGCGATGGCCCTCCTGGCCCGGGGGGCGATTGCGCTGGCGCTCGGCGAGGGCGCCACGGCACGCGACGCGCTGACCACGGCCCGGGCGCTGACGGCTGCCGGGGCTGAGGCGCGCAACCCCGGCTGCGAGGCCAGCGCGCTGCGGCTGCTCGCCGAGGTGGCCCTGGGGGAGGGGCAGCTGGGGGAGGCCGAGGGCTGGCTGCTGGCGGCTGACGCCTGCCTGGCGGATCCGGGCCTGGACCTCGCGCTGGAGCGCGGCGAGCTGGCGCGGGTCCGGGGCGCCTGGGCTGCGAGGTCCGGGGACGGGGCGCGCGCCCGGGAGGCGTTCGAGGCAGCAGCCCGGCGCTTCCGCGAGGTGGGCAGCCTGCCTGGGCTGCACGCGGTGCAGCAGGCCCTTCGCGACCTCACGCCTGCGCAGGCGGCCTCCAGCGACGACTGGGACGCGCTGGAGGCGTGGCTGGCAGACGAGGTGGGCGCGGAGGCCACGCCAGGGCCCTGACTGAGGCCAGCCGCGCGTCAGAGCCCGAAGTCTGCCTCGAACGCCGTGCCCCCCGTGCGGCCCTGCACGCCCGTCAGCTTCTTGAGCAGGTCGAACAGCATCGCCTGGCGCTTGCGCGAGGTCGCGAGGTTGGCCTCCAGGGCCTCCCGGTCGGCAGCCGGGGCCTTCGGGGGCAGGGTGTCGAGGGCCAGCTGCGCCTGGTGCCCGAGGAACTGCTGGTAGGTGCGCTCCTCTGTCACCAGCCTGAAGACGCTGAGCTTGTCAGCGAACTCCGGCCTTGCCGTCGGGTCCTTGAGGTACGCCACGATGAAGGCCAGCCGCACGGCCGACTCGGCCGCGGCCGCCTCCCCCTTGAGCGACGCGCCGAGCGCGGGCTTGGGATCAGGCTTGGCGTCGGGCTTGGGCGATCGCTCGAACTTGCTGCTCATGGGCGCTCCTGGGGCCATCGCGGCGGCCCATGCCGGCTGTTGGCGTTGCCCCGAGCGTAGCAGATGGGCAGGCGGGAGGCCAAGGGGTGGGGCCCCCTCAGGCGGCCTGGCTGTCCGGCGTGGGCGCGGCCGCGCCCCCCCCGCCCCAGACGCAGCCGTGGGTGCGCGCCTCCGGCAGCGTCAGCAGGACGTGGGCGGCCAGGCACACCAGCCCATCCCCCGCGACGGGCAGCAGGCACTGAAAGGCGCTGGTGTCCTCGGTGCAGAGCACCAGCTGGCCGTCGCGCAGCCGCCGCAGCCGGCGCAGGACGTAGTAGGCGTCGAGCCCCTGGCTGACGGCGGCGAGGGCGAGGCCCCCTTGGGGGATCGGCCCCGCCACCGCGGGGCGGGCCAGGACCAGCGTGTCCGCGTCGAGCAGGCCCGCGTGAGGCGTGACCGTGATGGCGAGAGTGGCCTGAGGCGCCATCGAGGCCGGCAGCGTCAGCGTGCCGTCCCGAAAGGCAGGATCCCCGGCGGCGATTGCCGCATAGGTGTTCCCCGCGCAGAACTCGTCAAGCAAGTAGAGCGGGAGCTGGCGCGTGCCGCGAGACGGTCGGGCGCCGGCTCGCGGCTTGCGGGCGCCAGCCAACCTGGCGGCGTCCTCCCCGAGCCAGAGCGCCTGCCGCTCCTCGGAGACGCCATAGCCCGCGGCAAGCGCCTTCACCAGCAGCGGGCTGGGCAGGCCACCGGCCTCGACGGCGACGACCTCTGCGGCCAGGTCCTCCACGCTGGGCAGGTCCTGCTCGAGGCCCTCCTCCGCGTAGCCCTTGAGCTCGGTCGCGAACTCCAGCGGGGTGGCGGGGACCTTGGAGCGCACCACCGTGGGGTCGACGGGGTGCAGGCGGATGTTGGGGCGCCACCAGCCATAGAACGTGCCGGTGCGGAACTGGCGCAGGCGTTGGCCGTAAAAGCTCATGGCAACAGACTCCTCTCCGTGGCGGGCACGGCGGGACAGGCTCTCCCCCACAAGGGGTGCGAGGGGCAGGGACCAGGGGGGCGAGCGGCCGGGCTCAGGCGATCCCGAGCGCGAGCAGGGCCCGCTTGCGGCGGGAGCGGTCCTGCTTGTCGAGCCGCTTGATGCGGGCGGAAGCCTCCCGGTTGCGGTAGGCCGTGATGATGACGTCCCAGACCGGATCCATCACCAGGGTGATGCCCTCGAGCCGCTCCTGCTGGCGCCTCAGGTGCGCAGGCAGGTCCCGCGCAGCCAGAAAGATGTGGCGGGCGCCGGCACAGTAAAAGACCCGGCCATACCGGAGGGCCAGCTCGATGGCTTCGGAGGAAATGGCGCGCTGGGCCATCCGGGTCTCGGCATGCAGGGAGAATTCCACAGACATTGGTACACACCCCCGTGGCGACTGCTAGGTGGCGGACAACGTTGAAGACAGCGTCGGGGGTGGTTGCCCACCGCCACGCGACCGGGAATCGGACCTGGCAGGTGTGCCCCGGGCGACGGCGACGGTCGCGACGAGCAAGCACCTTGTGCAAGCAGGTTAGCGCAAATCAGCCAGGCAGTCAATCATTTTTTGAAAATCGAATCAATTTTTTTCACACCCAAGACTTCCTGGAATTAAACAAGGATGGATAAGATACGATAACTGGTCAAACTTGGGCGCAATCTGGATTTTAATGTTGTATTTTTCAGGCAGCGTATTTTGTATTGCCGAAACGCCTATAAAAACGTGATTTAAAAATGGCCAATTTGATTCAAAAGTTATTTATATTTTTGACCCCATTATTGACAAAAGGCCGAAAACGGACTTATCGACACCAAGGCCATCCTACGCCTGCGCGTGGTCTCCAGGCCGGTCCCCGAGCACGCGCGCTTGTCCCCTCGCCCCCCGTGCGGCGCATCACCAGCGTCCACGGGGAGGGCCCAGGGCCATCTGGAAGCCATCTGGACAACTGCGGAACCAGCCTCGGGCAGGCGAGGTGATGTCCCGCCACCATTCAGGCAGATGCACCCGAGGGTTCCAGCTGTCAGGCAGCCGGCCGCTCCAGCTTTCTCACCAGCCCCCGCCCCAGGTCGAGCAGCCGCCTGTAGGGCCGCGGCGGCAGGTCTTGGAAGGCGACGTGGCGGAGCTGCTGCTCCTCGGCGCTCAGGGTCGGGGAGCGTCGTTCCAAGATGATGCGCCAGGTCTGGAAGACGTTGATGCAGGCAAAGACCAGGTTCCAGCCGATGGTGGCCCACAGCGGCGAGGGCTGCATCAAAAAGTAGGCCAGGAAGAACGCGGTCGCCGCCAGGTTGAGGCCGCGCAGCAGCAGCATGTTGCGCGCCATGAAGGACGCGAGCACGAGCAAGTTGGCGATGTGAACGAGGAAATCCGTGGCGATCATCCCAGCCACGTTGCGCGCAATGCCAGCACCTGGCACGGGCAGGTGGGTGATGGGGACGAGGAAGTCCACGGCGCTCACCCCACGTCCGCGTGGTCGGTGGGCACCGGCGCTAGGGCTTCAGGGGCGGGGGGGCCGGGGGCGATCACGATCGGGCTCTCGGAGCAGCGGTGGGGACGGGCTCGCATTCTAATTCAAACGGCCGCCAGGCCGCCTGCTGCGAGACGAGGGCGCCTCGAAAATTAAACAATATTTTCTATGTTAGAAACCTTCTCTTAACCATCACCCCCCACCCCTGGGACAAGAACGTTCCGGTTGCCGGCGATGGACACGGGGGGCCCCCGGCCCGTCGCCCCACAGTGGGGCTGGGTCGGGCCCGCGACAGGCCGCGTCCCGACTTCCTGGCCCCGTGTGCGGGTCGCCTTCGGGCGATCACCGGACCTCCTCCGCGACGACGCCTCGATCATCCGCGCCGCCGGGCTCCCAGGCTTGAACCCTGAGGCTGCCGCCGGGGCGACGGCCGCTCCTCCGCCACCTCCCCGGCCGCCTGCCGGCGACCGCCCTCCCCAAAAGGATCCCAGGTCTCCCGATGATGTTGTCTCGCTCGCTGGCGCTCAGCGCCGCCCTCGTCACCCTCTCCGGCTGTGGCGCCCCCCCCGCGCCCGCGCCGCAGGCCTCACGCCTGGCCTCAGCCACCGCGCAGCAGGTCCGGACGTTCCAGTGGAGCGGCACCGCCACCACCGACACCGAGAACCTCGTGCAGTTCTCCCTGGTGGCCTCCCACGGCGGAACCCGCGGCCTCGACGGCCAGGTGCACCTGCTGTACGGCGACCGCACGGGGTACTTCGCGGGCCGTGCGACCCTCATGGCCTACGTCAAGCTCGACACCACCGAGGGCCCGAAGGCCTTCCACAACGTGCCGATGCAGCTCGCCCGCGAGGTCGAGGGCGTGGCTTACTACCAGGCTGACCTCCCCGTGACGCTGCGGGAAACCGGGGTCGAGGTCGATGGGCTGGAGCTGGCGTTCGCCTCCTCCGACCGCTACGGGCACCTGACGTGGGACTCCGCCGACGGCCGGAACTACCACTTCACGCGCAGCCGGCAGCGGAAGGCCTGAGGGGCGGCGGGGGGGCTCCCCGTCCCAGACGTCCGCCGGCTTACGCCAACCCCAGGCCCAAGGCGATCGACGTCTTCGACGGCGACGCCCCGCCGGCCCTCGCTGAGCGCCTGGCAATCGAGGTCAGCTGAAGCTCGGACGTGGCCGGCGAGGCCCCCCGGCCGTCAGTCGGCCAGCTTCGCCAGCGCGAAAGCGCCCGCCGCCGCGCCCAGCACCGAGGCGGCGACCACGATGGGGCCGGAGGCGAGGCCGAGCGTGAGGGCCCCGGCGAGCGCGAGGCCGCCTCCCGCGAGCGAGCCGAGGGCCGCGGCGCCGGGCTCCCGCCCGATGGACGAGCCCGCGTGACCGGAGCGGGCGAGCAGGCCCGCCATGGCCCCCACCGTGAGGCCCGCGGCCGCGCCCACGAGCGGGTTCGCGCGGGCCACCGCGGCGAGGCCGACGCCGGCAGCGGTGCCGATGGCCCCTCCCACGCCCGTCACGGTGACGTCCTCGACCACCCGGCGCTGGCGGGCAAGGCGCTTGAACAGGCTGTCGTCGCGGCCCTCCGAAGCGGCCGGGGGAGAGGCGCTGTGGTGGTGCTGGCGGGCGATCGCCGGCAGGGTGCGGGCGGGCGGCAGCGACGGGGTGGCGGAGACGGGCATCGGGGACTCCTTGGCAGGACGCCGCGCGGCGTCGGGGCACAGGGTTTGTCCCGCAGGCCGCCAACCGTGGGGCAACGAGGCGTGGCGCGACGGTTAAGCTTTAATTAACTCCGAAGAAGCCCCGGGTAGAGGTGGGGCACGTGACGGCCGTGGAAGCGCCGGCCCGGGGAAGGCTGCGGGCAGGGGCGTTCCGGGGCGCCGCGCCTGCCGGGCTGGGTCTCGCCAGGCACGTCGCCGCAGGGCCTTCGGGGGCTCAGGGCCATCCCAGCCCGTCGGCATCCGGCAGGTGCCAGGAGCGCTCCAGGTGCGCCAGGACCACAAGGTGAAAGACGCCACGCAGGGCCTCCTCGACGCCGGCCTCGGCATCGCCGCAGCGCCGGATGCACCCGGCCACGTAGGCCTCGAAGCTGGGCTCGTGCTCGAGGTGGAAGGCCACCACAGAGGGCGGCGACTGGG
>JAYKHR010000021.1:0-4745 GCA_035285125.1 Candidatus Sericytochromatia bacterium
AGTAAAATACTACTATATCAAACGAGAGGATAATCCGGTTTCATTCTGGCTCCATGTAATACCATTTTTATTTCCTCTTCCATATTTTTTGTTCTCAATCTTATCTGCGCGCCTGCACTGAAACAAATTCCAAGGGTGCAGATCCTTTTGACCGACGGGCCCTCATCAGGCCAAGCATCGGCCTGGTTCGGCGCCTGACACTTCATGTGGAGGGCGTGCTTCACGTCTTCCACGGCCAGGTACCGGGAGTGGGTGTGGCCGCTCAGCGCGAGCCAGTCCGGCAGCGCGCCGGCGGCGCCCCACGCTGCCTTTGGCTGAGACGTGACGGCGCCTCCAGCACCGCGGTGGCCGTCGTGGCGCTCAGGCCGTGCCCCCGATAGCCACCGGTGACAGGCCCCGAAGGGCTATTGCTGATCGCTTGGGCTCGACCGATGGCCCGGACCCTTCGCCCGAGGGCCTCACGTATCGAACAAGTTTTCCACCACCTGTCGACAAGTGGTGGATAAGTGCCCCTGCCACCTGTGGATAACCTCCCAGGGCTTGTGGAAAACTCGGTGGACAACCTGTTCGAACCCAGGGTTCACCTGGGGTGCAGGGGCCGTGGAGATCTGGCCAGATCCGCTCAGGGCGATCGTTTCAGCCCCGATCAAAGCCCGAGCTTTGTCAACGGGCTCGGGCGGGCCCGGATGTGGACAAAGGGCCGCTGAGGATGAACAAAGGCCGTCCCCATCAGGCGTGACGGCCACACTTATCCACCGGGACGCCACGCCGTCGCCAGGACCTGTCCGTCTGGAGACCCGCGTAAGACGTTGCGATCAGCCCTGATCGCTCCATAACCGTCCCCACCCCGGTGGGGCATGTGGACAACTCGGTGGAAAACTTAGGGACAACCCTGGCCTGCCCTGGGGACAACCCGGGGACAGCCGGGGGGGGCTCGAGGCCCTGTGGACAAGCACCCCGGTTTTCAACAGGGGGTTGGTAGGCCGAGATGTTGCCAGTGCCTGTGACTGCCGGATCCGTCCACGCTGTCCACAGGCCCTACTACTGCTGATCAGAGAACTTATAGAGACAGGGGTTACTCACGAGGAACGCGCAAAGCGCAGACCAAAGACGAGCTTCAAGCGCGGCATGTGGACAACTTATCCACATTTCCGCCGGCCCGACAGGCGCATGCCTGCAAGGGTTCAAACCCTTTCACCGGCGCCGTTTCGGCGTTATGTTTCAGCGTTTACCCGGGATCACCTGGGGATAACCATGTGGATAACTGGCATGTCATGGTGGACAAGCCAGGGGACAACATGGGGATGGGGGCGCGCCATGCAGGCGACCGCTAGGATAGGCGGCAGGCCGCGTTGCGCCGCATTTACCGCCCCGGAAGCCGGGTGGTATGATCGGCAGCCCAGCGGCCCCAGACCTCAGAAAGCCATCGCCCCATGCACGTCGTCGTCTCTCGCGAACAGCTCGCCCGTGGCATCCAGGCCATCTCGCGCGCCGTGTCACCCCGCGGCCCGCTGCCCATCTTGTCCCACGTCAAGCTGGTGGCGGACCCCGACCTCGTGGCCGCCGAGGGCACCCGTGGCGCCCTGGTGCTGACGGCCACGGACCTGGAGATCGGCCTCGAGGCCCGGGTGCCGGCCGACGTGCGCCAGGGCGGGTCGATCGCCCTCTCCGCCCGGACGCTCGGTGAGATCGTGGCGAAGCTGCCGGCGGCCGACGTCGAGGTCCGCCGGGCCGAGGCCGGCCCTGAGCTGACGCTGCGCTGCCAGCGGGCCAAGTTCACGCTGCGGGGCCTGTCGGCTGACGAGTTCCCCGAGCTCCCCGTGCCCGCCGAGGACGCGACGCCCGTCGAGCTTGACGCGGCCGAGCTGGCCCGGGGGGTGAAGCAGACGCTCTACGCCGCGGCGGGGGAAGACAAGGCCGTGATCTCCGGGATCCTGACGGAGCTGGCCGACGGGAGCCTGGAGCTCGCCGCCACCGACGGCTTCCGCCTGGCCTGGCGCCGGTCGACGGTGGCCGGCACGGGGGGCAAGCTCTCGCTCGTGGTGCCGCGGCGCGCGATGGACGAGCTGGCCCGGCAGCTGGTGGCGAGCGGGGCGGGGCGGGTGGTGATCCGCTCGGCGCAGAACCAGGTCTCGTTCCAGCTGCCCGATCGGCACATGACGAGCCGCCTCGTGGACGGTACCTACCCGAACTACCGCCAGATCATCCCGACGGCCTTCGAGCGCGAAGCGACGCTCGATCGCGCCAGCCTGCTCGCTGCCGTCGAGCGCGTCAGCATCATGGCTGTCGACCGCGAGGCTCACACCATCAAGCTCGACTTCAAGCCGGGTGAGCTGACGCTGCTCGCGACCTCGTCCGAGATCGGCGAGTCGGACGAGGTGCTGCCCATCCAGTACGCGGGGGAGCCGCTGGTCATCTCCTTCAACGCCATCTTCGTCGCGGAGGCCCTCAAGAACCTCGACGCCGACACCGTGCGGCTCAGCATGAACGGCCCGCTGCTGCCGGCGCTGCTCAGGCCCGAGGCCTCCGACGACCAGATCTGTCTGCTGATGCCCGTCAACCGGGGCTAGGCCCCCGGCCCTCCGGGAGGCGGGCATGCTGCTGCACCACCTGGAGCTCACGGACTACCGCAACTACCGGGAGCTCGCCGTCGATTTCGACGCCCGCAAGGTCATCCTGCTCGGCGACAACGCGCAGGGGAAGAGCAACGTGCTGGAGGCCATCGGCCTCATCGCCACGGGCAAGAGCCCCACGGCCCCGCGCGACGCGGACCTCGTGCGCTGGGGGGAGCAGCAGGCGATCCTTCGGGCTCGGGCCACGCGTGAGGCTGGCGAGCTGGCCCTCGACATGCTGGTGCGCGCGAGCGGGCGGCGCGCCTTCCGCCTCAACGGCCTCCCCCAGCGACGGCTGGCCGACGTGCTCGGCAGGCTGCTCGTCGTGTTCTTCCGCAGCGAGGACCTGAACCTGGTCAAGGGGGGGCCGGGCGAGCGCCGGGAGCTGCTCGACACCATGCTCATGCAGCTCTCGGGGGCCTACCACACCCAGCTGGCCGACTACGGCCGCGTGCTCACGCAGCGCAACCACCTGCTGCGGGCCATTGCCGAGGGGCGCTCGCCGCTGGCCCTGCTCGAGGCCTTCGACGAGCAGCTCATCGCGCTGGCGCTGGGCATCTGGGGTCGGCGGCACCGGCTGGTGGTGGCGCTGGAGCCGCGGGTGGCGAGCCGCCATGCCGCCATCGCCGAGGGCCGGGAGGTCATCTCGCTGCGCTACGTTCCGGCCGTGCGCTTCGAGGGCCCCCCCGAGGGCTGGGAGCCGCAGCTGCGGCAGGCCCTGGCGGCCCAGCAGCGGCAGGAGCTCGCGCGGGGTCAAAGCCTGGTGGGGCCACACCGCGACGACCTTGAGCTGCTCATCGACGGCCGCCCGGCCAAGGTCTTCGGCTCCCAGGGGCAGCAGCGCACGGTGGTGCTGGCGCTCAAGCTCGCCGAGCTCGAGCACCTTCAGGAGGCGACGGGCGAGGCCCCGCTGCTGCTGCTCGACGACGTGCTCGCCGAGCTCGACGTGCGGCGCCAGAACGCGTTGCTGGCCTCCATCGGCGACGGCGTTCAGACCTTCGTGACGAGCACGCACCTCAACGACTTCTCGGCCGCCTGGCTCGACACGGCGGCGCTCTTCACGGTGCGGGCCGGCGAGCTCTCCCGCTCAGCGGCTCCCGGGGCGGGCTGATATAATGGCGCCTCCGACCCCCTTCGCACCGAGCGCCGCCATGCCCCCCATCGACCCCAGCCGGATCCGCAACTTCTCCATCATCGCGCACATCGACCATGGCAAGTCGACGCTTGCGGATCGGCTGCTCGAGTACACGGGCACGGTCGCCTCGCGCGACATGGAGGCCCAGCTGCTCGACTCGATGGACATCGAGAAGGAGCGCGGCATCACCATCAAGGCCCAGGCCGTGCGGCTCGACTACCGGGCTGAGGACGGCGAGCACTACATCCTGAACCTCATCGACACGCCGGGCCACGTCGACTTCAACTACGAGGTCTCACGCAGCCTGGCCGCCTGCGAGGGCGCGCTGCTGGTCGTCGACGCGACGCAGGGGGTGGAGGCGCAGACGCTGGCCAACGTCTACCTGGCCGTCGACTCCAACCTGGAAATCGTGCCCGTCATCAACAAGATCGACCTGCCCTCGGCCGAGCCCGAGCGCGTCAAGCAGGAGGTCGCGGACGTCATTGGCCTCGATCCGGAACTCGCGGTGCTGGCCTCCGCCAAGGAGGGCGTCGGCATTCATGAGATCTGCGAGGCGGTGGTGAGGCATGTCCCGCCGCCAAAGGGAGATGCCGACGCGCCGCTGCAGGCCCTGATCTTTGACTCCTTCTACGACAGCTACCGCGGTGTTGTGATCTTCTTCCGCGTCATGAACGGCACGCTGCGGGTGGGTGACAAGGTTCGCTTCATGGCGACGGGCAAGGAGTACGAGGTCACGGAGCTCGGCGTCATGCGGCCCAAGCAGACGCAGGTCCAGGCGCTCTCCGTGGGCGAGGTGGGCTACCTGGCAGCCTCCATCAAGAGCGTGGGGGACGCCCGCGTGGGCGACACCGTGACGCGGGTCGCAGCGCCTGCCGCCGAGCCCTGGCCGGGCTACAAGCAGGCCATCCCGATGGTGTTCTGCGGCCTCTACCCGACCTCGGCGGACGACTACCCGGCGATGCGCGAGGCGCTGGAGAAGCTCTCGCTCAACGACGCGA
>JAYKHR010000022.1:0-9266 GCA_035285125.1 Candidatus Sericytochromatia bacterium
GGGCTGGCGTGACGAAGGTCGTCGCCACCGAGGCCCTCGCGGCCGGCGACCTCGTGTTCCAGCAGGCCGTCAAGCAGGGGCTGAAGCAGACCGACGCCCTGGCGATGGCCAGCAAGCGGATCGCCGAGAAGCTGGGCACGGCCGGCGCGAGCGCCGAGCTTGTCACGGCCCTGACGAACGGCCTGCGCCCCGCCACGCGCGCCAAGCTCGCCGCCGGCCAGGTGACGCGCACGGTGACGGGCGCGACGGGCACGGTCAAGCCGAAGCCGCCCGCCGCCGTGACGCCGGCGCCCACCAGGCCGGCGAAGCCTGCCGCCCCCGCAGCCGGGAAGCCGGCCCCGGCCAGGCCGGCGAAGCCCGCCGCGCCCACCAAGCCTGCGCCCGTAAACCCCACCAAGCCCATCGCCGGAAAGCCCGCGCCTGCGGCCCCCACCAAGCCGGCACCCGTCAACCCCGCGAAGCCCATCGCCGGCAAGCCGGCGCCGGCCACGCCCGGCGCCACCCCCGCCGCCATCCGCACCCTCGCGGGCGACGTTGCCCTGCTCGGCACCGCCGCCTACGAGGCGGGCCGCGCCACCCGGCGCGCAGCCGACGCCACCTTCCGTGCCGGCCAGGCCACCCGCGCCTTCGTCGACGGCGGCGGCGTGTCGCGCTCGTGGCAGGCCGCCTGGGCCCGCCACGACCAGGCCTACAAGGCGATGCACCGCGAGCTGGCCGAGACGGGCGAGGCCGCGTCCCGCTGGATGAAGGACCTGGCGACGCGGGTCATCAGCAAGTAAGCTCTGCGCCAGTCGGGCCGGGCCATCAGGGCCGGCCTGGCTGGCCCTCGACGCCAGCCGTGGCCGTGCCACCTGACTCCTAGGAAACCCGCGCGCGATGCAATTGCTCCGCAGCCTGGCCACCGCCGGCCTCACCGTCGCCCTGGCCGCAGCCCCCGCCGGGTCCCGCGAGGCCAGCCCCCGCCCGGCTCCGCAGCCACCACCGGCCATCGCGGAGGAGGAGCCAGCCCCCGCCATGCCCCCGCCATGCCCCCGGGCGTGGTCACGGTCGGGAGCACGCTGGTGCTCCTTCCGCTGGTCGGCGGGGCGATGGCCTGGAGCACCGGCAACCCGTGGGTGGTGGTGGGGGGGCTCCCGCTCGCGCTCGCCTCGGGACACATCCTGGCAGGGGCACCCGGCGAGGGCCTGCGGTACGGCCTGCTCGGCTACCCGGCGATCGTGGTGCCGGCCCTCGGCGTCGGGCTGCTGGCAACGGCCGTGAACCCCCCGCGAGGTGGGTGGTTAGCGGGCCTCGAGAACTGGTTCGCAGGCGGCCTGGTCGGGTTGGCCTGTGGCACGGCCTACACGTTTTACGTCGCGGGGCAGGCCAACGAGGCCGCAAGCCAGCGGCGGCCAGCGGCCTTGCAGCCCCCCCCGCGCCCGCCGGGCCAAACCGCCGTGGCGCCCGCCCCGCAGCAGCCGCAGGCCGTACAGCCGCCCGCCACCAGCCGGGGCGTGGGCCTGACCATCGGCGCCGTCGCCGGCTCGGGCCTGACCTACGCCCACCCCTTGCCGGGGGGCTTCGGCCTCCGGGTGGCGGGCTCGGGTGCGATCGGCAGCGAGGCCCGCCGCTTCTGGAACCTCGGGGGCGCCCTCACGCGGGACCTGGTCACGTGGGAGGTGGGCACCACCCCGGCCGCCTGCTACGCGCTGGTGGGTGTCGATGCCAGGGGCACGGTGTTCGATGGCGCGCGGGGGCTGCCGGC
Organism: Candidatus Sericytochromatia bacterium; assembly: GCA_035285125.1. Taxonomy (GTDB): domain Bacteria; phylum Cyanobacteriota; class Sericytochromatia; order S15B-MN24; family JAQBPE01; genus JAYKHL01. The sequence continues at coordinate 1,745 of JAYKHR010000022.1, forward strand.
AGGCTCGGCCATCCAGCTGCGGCTGACGCCGGGCCTGGGCCTCGTGGGAGGCCCATTCTACGTCGAGGGCGGCCTGTCCGCCTACCATGCCGGCGGCGTCGGCTTCGAGCCCGCCTTCGGCAGCGGCCTGCTGTGGAGGTTCTGATGGTGCCGAAGGCCTTCCTCTGGTCCTGGTGGCTCGCGCTCTGCACGCTCGGTCTGGGCATCTCAGGGTGCCAGGAGATGCTCACCAAGCCGGCTGGCAGCCACTACGTTCGGCCCGAGCTGCAGGCGCTACTCGCCGTGATGCCCTACCCCAACGCCGTGGAGTTCGAGCGGTACCTGGACGCGCCCGAGGCCACGTACCTGAGCGACAAGGGCGTCACCCTGGCCGTCCTCAGGCTGAGGACCAGCGACCGCCCGGGTCGGGTGGTGGCATACTACAAGCAGCTGGCCAGGGCCCGTGGCTGGACGGCGAACAGCCCCACCGACGCGAACAACAGGCCCTACGAGAAGTCCGACTCCGAGTTCGGCACCCGCATGCAGCTCCTCATGGGCGACGAGACCTTCACGCCGAAGGGCTTCCGGACAGGCACGTTGGGTGACTTGGAGGTGGAGATCTCTCCGGATTTCCGGGTCGCGGAACCGGACACAGCGGAGCCCTCCGCCGAGGCGACTGACACGTCCAAGACCTGGACGATTTACCTGCGGGCCACGATCAACTGAGGCCGACCACGCGGCGGCTCCTCGCGCGCGAGGCCGCGGTGGCGGGCTTGCCAGCCCCCTGGCTGAGCCCTAAGATGGCGGGTCCATGCCACCTTCGATGCCCCTTCTGTACCCCCTGCTCGCTGCCTGCCTGCTCGCCACCGGGCTGTCCGGCCCGGCCCAGGCGCGCGTGCCCGGGCCCGCTGACGAGGCCGAGGTGGCCCCGAGCCGGCCGAGCTGGCTGCCGCCCTCGGTGCTGACGGTCGGGGGCGCCGTGCTGGCGGTGCCCCTGGTCGGGTTGTCCCTGGTCTTCCAGGGGGGGCTCGGCACCGCCCCCATGCTCGTGCCCGCGCCGCTCGTGCTGGGGGCCGGGCACTTCTACGCCGGCGATCCGACGCGAGGGCTCCTGTATGGCCTCGGGGGCTACGCTGCGATGGGGCTGCCGTACGGCCTCACCTTGGCAGTGGCCAACGCCCTGAACCCGCCCTCCTCCAGCGTGACGGCGAGCGGCAACAACCTCGTGCAAGCGGCCCTGGTCGGGACCCTGAGCATGCTGACCTACGGCGCGTGCGGCGCGTGGGACGCCAACGAGACGGAGCGCCGGGTGCTGCGGGAGCGGAGGGTCGACCTCACGGCACGACCGGGCGAGCCGCCCCGCCCGGCGGCGCTGCCGGGCCGAAACGCCGTGGGTGCCTCCGTCGGCGCGCTGGCAGGCACGGGCCTGACCCTCGGGCGCGACCTCGGCGGCGGGTTCGGCCTGCGCGTGGCGGGCCTGGGCTCGGTGGACGAGGGGCGGACGTTCTGGAACCTGGGCGGGGCACTCACGCGCGACGTGCTCGCCGTACCCATCGGGAGCACGCCCGTTATGCTCTACGCCATGCTGGGCGTCGACGCTCGCGGCGTGGCCTTCGCAGGGGGTAGCGGCCTGTCCGCCGGGGCCGCCCTGCAGGTGCGGGGCACGCCGGGCCTGGGGCTCACCTACGGGCCATTCTTCTTGGAAGGTGGCCAGTCCGCTTACTATGACGGCACGCTGGCCTTCGAGCCCGCGTTCGGCACCGGCTTGCTCTGGAGGTTCTGATGACGACCCGGCTCGCCCCCAGGTGGCCCATGACCGCCGGCGCATGCCTGTTGGCGCTTGCCCTGGCGGCCTGCGGCGGGTCGTTCCGCGGCAGCCATTACCTGCGACCCGAGTTGCAGGAATTGCTGGTAGCCACGCGCTACCCCGGCGCCGCGGAGCTGACGCTCACCTACGACGGCGAGCGCAACGGCACCTTCTACGACAACGTCGGCGTGATGGGAGCGACCCGAACGCAACGAACGCAGGACCGCCCCGGGCTGGTCGTGGCGCACTACGAGCGGCTGGCTCGGGCGCGCGGGTGGGGCGGCTCAGACCTCAGCGGCAACAAGGACCCCGAGGGGGTTCCCTACACGAAGTCCGAGACGGACGTGGGCACGTCGTTCTACCTGTCGGTAAGCGAACGCCAAACGAGCGGCACCGGCGTGAAGGTCGTGATCTCCCCCGACTTCCCCGTCGAGCTGCGCCCGGACCCGGAGGCGACAGGGACGCGCAGGCCCACTGCCACCAAGACCTGGACGGTCACGCAGGAGCTCTGGGTCAACTGAAGCCAGGCCGCGTGAGCCGACGCCCTCAGGCCGGCACGTAGATCCCGAGCACGTGGTTGTTGCCGGGCGGGAAGTTCTGCGGCCCGCCATAGCCCATCTCGCCGCCATTGGCGAACCAGCCCTGGCCCGTCGCGACGGCAATGTCGCCAGCCACCGGGTGCGCCGTGCCGGGCGTGCCGGGCCGCACCACCACGATCGCACCCGGAGGCGCCTCGTAGGGGTTGTCGAGCGCCAGCTTCTTGAGGCCGTAGGCCGCCGGGTTCGCATCCACGATTTCCGCGAAGTTCTTGGCGTAGCTGCCCGACAGCGCCGGGGCCCCGGCCCCGAACTGGCCGAACTTCGCGCCGAATTTCTCGAGGTAGTCCGCCACATGCGAGTAGCACATCCCATCGGGGCGCTTGCCTTGCGATTTTTGCATGGCGAGCTGGGCGAGGCGCTCCATCTCGCTCTTCGCGTCATTGGAGAGCGGGATGTTGGGGTCCACGCCGATGGCCCCGGGCAGCGGCTGCTCCCGCCGCGCCTTGCTGGCGTCGCCCGTCGCCATCTCCTGCAAGAAGCCGGCCCGGGCGTTCTCGGGCACCAGCGCCGCGATGGCCTCCTGCTGAAACTTCGGCATGTTGGCCCACTGGTCGGCCGTGATGGCCTTGCCGCTCGCGCCCCAGACGGGCACGCCCGAGGCATCCAGCTTGTAGAGCTTCCCCTGGGCGTCGGGCTTGTGGCCGAAGTTGAGCTCCACGGTGGAGTCGGGGCCGCCCCAGGTCTTGCCGGTGTCACCCGCCGGCCGCGCCAAAGGCGTCGTGCCGAGCGTGAGCCGGCTGGTCGCCCCGGGTGCGGGAAGCGTGGTGCGATCCCCGGTCAGGGCCGGGGCGCCGGGAGCCGAAGGCAGCGGCGGCGGCGGAGGTGGTGGGGGCGCCAGCGGCTGGGCGGGTGGCGTCACCGGGGGCGTTGCGCCGAGGGGGGGGGTCGACATGGCAGGGCTCCTCCAGACAGGCTCCACCCAAGGTTGTCGCGCGGAGGGGTGCCCTCCACGCGTTAAATCCTTGTTCCGGATATGAAATGTTTGTTAAACACCCCGACCCGGGGCCAGCCCCTCAGCGAGGCCGACGCGAGTGGTAGGCGCCGCCCCGGCGCGGGTCGAAGTTGCGCGGGTCGCGCGGCCGGCCGCCGCCCCAGCGACCGATCTCGCCCGGCCGAGGGCCCGTGGCGCCCTTGGGCTCGATCACGATGCGGCGGTTCGGCTCCTCGCCCGTGGAGTAGGTCTGCAGCCCGGGGTACTGGTCGTTGATCAGGTGGTGCACCGTGCGACGGTCCGCCGGGCTCATCGGCTCCAGCGCGAAGCGCTTGCCCGACTCCTGCGCCCGCGAGGCCGCGGCGTGGGCGTCTTCGAGCAGCTTCTCCTCGTGGCGGGCGCGGTAGTCCCCCACATCCACGTACATGCGCCGGTCGAGGCGCGTGCCGTACAGCACGTTGAGCAGGTACTGGATGGCCTGCAGCGTCTGCCCCTTGCGGCCGATCAGCACGCCGGCATCCTCGTCCGAGTCGATCCGGATCGTGATCTGCTCGTCCGTCTCCTGCGTGATGGCGATGTCCGCCGCCAGATCCATGGCCCCGACCAGCGCCGCCAGGAAATCGAGCGCGGCGTCCAGGATCTGGTCCTGGGTCTCCTCGCCAACCGTCTCTTCGGTGAACCCCATCCGCTACCTCCTCTTTTTGGGAGCCGGCGGCTGGTTGTTCGCCTGGACCGGCACGGCCTGCACGTCGACGGTCGCCTGACCTGCCACCCCGGCAGGCTTCGCGACCCCATACATCTGCTTCAGCACCAGGTACTGCCCCATGGTGAAGAAATTCGAGAACACAGTGTAGAGCAGCACGCCCGCCGGCAACGGGATGAACAGGAACATCACCGTGATCATCAGCGGCATCGTCGTCAGCATCTGCTGCTGCATCGGGTCGTTCGGGTCCGTCATCATCATCTTCTGCGTGATGTAGGTGGTGACGCCGAAGACCACGATCATCCCGATGTTGTCCCAGAACAGGCCGCCCGTCGTCATGTAGTGGAAGAACCCCACAAACGGGTCGAGCGGCGCATGCCACGTGGGGTAGAAGCCCACGCGCGTCAGATCCTCGATGAACAGCCAGCCCTGGTGCCCGATGCGCTTGGTGAAGGCGTCCGAGATCAGCGTGCTGTAGAGCGCGATCAGGAACGGCATCTGGATCAGCAGGGGCAGGCAGCCGCCGAACGGGTTGACCTTGTGCTCCTGGTAGAAGGCCATCATGGCCTGGTTGAGCTCTTGCGGGTTGTCCTTGTACTTCGCCTGCAGCTCCTTCAGCTTGGGCTGAAGCTCCTGCATCTCCTTCATGCTCCGGTACTGCTTGGCCGAGAGCGGAAAGATGACGCAGCGGACCACGACCGTGAGCATGACAATGGCGAAGCCGTAGCTGCCGGAGACGCCGTGGAACGCCTCCAGGATCGGCATCATCACGCCGTAGATGAGGAAATCGAACATGAGCCTGTATGGATGGCGCGGCCGGGGCGAGGCGGTGAGATGCCCTCGGGGAAGCGCGAGCTAGGGAACGGGGTCAACCCCGCCAGGGTGGAACGGGTGGCATCGCGCCACCCGGCTGATGGCCAGCCACAGCCCCCGGCGGAGCCCATGGCGCTCGAGCGCGTCAGCCGCGTAGTGGGAACAGGAGGGGTGGAACCGACACACCCGGGGCAACCGGTGACTGAAAAACTGGTAGACCCGGATGAGGCGGATGGCCCCGCCAACCCACTTGGAGCGACCCATAGGCGCGGCCATTATACACCATCGCCGCCAGCGTCAGGGCAGGCCGGCGGCGCCGACACGAGCCCGGCCCGCGCCAGCTGGGCCCGCACGGCCCCCGCCAGGTCCGCATACGAGGCCGCGGCCGCGGCGGGACGCGCCACCCAGACGGCGTGGAACCCCCGTGGGAGCTCCGGCAGCAGGTGGCGCACGGCCTCGCGCAGCCGCCGCTTCACGCGGCTCCGCACGACGGCCTTGCCGACCTTGCGCGAGACCGAGAACCCGAAGGCCCTCGCCTCCGGCTCATCGGCCAGCCAGCGGACGCGCAGCAGCACAAACTGCCCGCCAAACGAGCGGCCTTGCGCAAACACCTGCTTGAACAGGCGGTCTGCGCGCAGCCGCTCGGTGGCGGGCAGCATCGCTTCAGGCCAAAGGGCCTCAGGCGGACAGGCTCTTACGGCCCTTGGCGCGACGGCGGCTCAGCACGTTGCGGCCACCCTTGGTGGCCATGCGCTGACGGAAGCCATGCACCTTCTTGCGCTGCCGCTTCTTGGGCTGGAAGGTCATCTTCATAGGAGGTTCACCTGCCTTTGTGGGCGGACGGGCGCAAGGCCCGCGAACGCCGGGATTAAGCTCGGTTCAAGATCACTGCGCTGGATCGACCCGCGTCAAGCTGCTACGATGAGCAAGCCGGCGTGGTCAGCGGCAAATGGCCGTTTAAGATCCGACTAAGACAGAACGATACCACACCCGGCCTGCCCGGATCAACCATCCAGGGCCCCTGCCGGACACGCGACCGGATCCCCGGCCTCCCGCCCGTCACGAGCGGCGGCCCCCGCCTCCCCTTTTGGCTTCTCCCTTCGGTCTTCATGTCGGTTCAAGACGTCTGGCTCCAGGCCCTGCCTCGCATCGAGGCCAAGCTCGGCAGCACCCCCAGCTTCAAGGCGATGTTCGAACCCTCGCGGCTGATCGCGCTGGAGGCTGGCCAGGCGGTGATCGAGGTGCCGAACGGCTTCGTGCGGGACCACATGAAGCGCAACCACCACGACGCGCTGCTGAGCAGCGTGCTCGAGGAGCTTGCCGGGGAGCCCGTCACCATCGAGTTCGTGCTGGCGGCGAGCGAGCCGGCCGCCCGGGAGCGCGAGCGGGAGCCCGAGGCGGCCCCGCCCTGGCAGGTGCCTGCGCCTGAGCGCCGCCCCGCCAACGGGCCGGTGGTGGGGATCCTCAACCCACGCTACACCTTCTCCAGCTTCGTCATCGGCGGCCACAGCCGGATGGCCCACGCCGCCGCCGTGGCCGTCGCCGAGTCGCCCGCGCGGGCCTACAACCCCCTGTTCATTTACGGGGACGTCGGGTTGGGCAAGACCCACCTGATGCAGGCCATCGCCCACCACCTGCTGGACAAGCACCCGGACATGCGGGTCGCGTACCTCTCCAGCGAGAAGTTCACCAACGAGCTGGTCAACGCCATCAAGGAAGACCGCATGATGGACTTCAAGAAGCGCTACCGGCAGATCGACCTGCTGCTCGTGGACGACATCCAGTTCATGGCCGGCAAGGAGGCGACGCAGGAGGAGTTCTTCCACACCTTCAACGAGCTTCATGGCGCCGGCAAGCAGATCGTCATCAGCTCGGATCGGCCTCCACGCGAGATCGCGGCGCTCGAGGACCGGCTGCGAAACCGCTTCGAGCAGGGCCTGATCACGGACGTGGGCACGCCTGACCTGGAGACCCGCATCGCCATCTTGAAGAAGAAGGCCGACGTGGACGCCATCTCGGTGTCGGATGACGTGCTGCAGTACATCGCGACAGCCTACACCAACAACGTGCGGGAGCTCGAAGGCGCCTTCATCCGGGTGGTGGCGTACGCGAGCCTTTCCCACGAGCCGCTCTCGATGGGCCTCGCGCAACGCGCCCTCGGGACCATCGTGGCGCCTCGCCAGGTCTCGGTGCCGATCATCAACGAGGCGGTGGCCGAGCACTACCACCTCGAGGTCGCGGACCTGGTCGGCTCCAGGCGCACGAAGGACATCTCGCTCGCCCGGCAGGTCGCCATGTACCTCGCGCGCGAGCTGACAGAGCTCAGCTTGAACGTGATCGGCAGCAAGTACGGCGGCCGGGACCACACGACGGTCATGCACGCGGTCGACAAGGTCAAGACCCAGCTCGGCAAGGACCTCCAGCTGACGGCCGACGTCCAGAAGCTGACGACTCGTCTGAAGGGCTGACAGGCCCCGGGGTATTAGCCCATTGATTGAACCCACCAACCCCCCCCGCATCCGGTCAACACCAGCCCAAAGATGCGCCAAGCCAGGGTCTCTAGACCAGTTGGCCCTTGAGCAAGTGCACCTGGAGCCCCTCGACTTACGGTCTTCACTGAGAGTAGGCTTGATATGATTTACCTGGCATTTCCGTTAATGGTTTTCCTTGGCTTCTTCATCTATGGAATT
>JAYKHR010000023.1:0-3126 GCA_035285125.1 Candidatus Sericytochromatia bacterium
TGACCCCCGGTCGGCGTCGCGGCCCGACCCCCGGTCGACGCTAGGGCCCGACCCCCGGCCGACCTTGCGGCCCGACCCCCGGCCGACCTTGCGGCCCGACCCCCGGTCGACCTCGCGGCCCGATCCCCGGTCGACCTCGCGCCCGTCAGCCCGCAGCGAGGCCCCGCTGGCCCGCCCGCGGCCCTGACCCCCGACTCAGCGAAAGTTGAACGGCAGCACGCGCCCGAGCCAGGCCCAGGCCGCGGGCAGGGTGGCGAGCGGGCCTTCCTCGTCCCAGGCCGCCCACGGCGCCAGCGGCAGCGCCTCGCGCAGGGCCCGCAGGGCGTCCTCGGGCAGGGCCGGGACCTCCCACCCCAGGCGGGTGCCGAGCCTCGAGAGCGTGGCGCCGATGTAGCGCACCGTCGGGCCTTGCGAGGGGGCCAGGGCCAGCGTGATGCCGCTTTCCAGGAAGCCGGCGCCCTGCTCGGCGTCGCCGGCGTCCCAGGCAAGCAGGCCCCGGTAGGCCTCGATCAGCTCCCACGGGTGGAAGGCCTGCGTCTCCCAGATGCCGCCGGCCTCGCGGTACGCCGCGCGCTCGGCCGGGGTGCCGTGCGCCACGAGCCAACGCAGCAGCGCGTGGTGGATGAAAGGGTTGCGGGCATCCGTGGCCCAGCGGGCGATGGCCTCCGGGGCCAGCGGCCCGGCCTGCGCCTCCAGCGCCGCCCGCACGGCCCCCGCGCCGAGCGTGCCCGCGTCCATCGCGGCGATGGCCCGGTAGGTGCCCGTCTGCCAGGCCTCGCGCGCCGCCATCGCGGGCTCGGACAGCCGGGCGAAGCAGGCGAGGGCCTCGTCGAACAGCCGCAGGGCTCCCTCGGCGTCGCCCGTGAAGGCCGCATGCTGGCCGAGCGTGCTCAGCACGCGCCCGTGGTGCTGCAGGCCGGCCACCGCTGGCCGCTCCCCGCGCCACCGGGCCACGGCGGCCGTCGCCCCGGCGAAGTCGAAGCGGTTGGTGTGGGTCACGGCCCGGACCAGGTCGGCCTGGCACACGAGCGCCGGCACCTCGTCGTAGAGCCTGTCGCCGAGCGCGGCCAGCTCGCGGGGCAGCGCCTCGTCGACCGTCCCGAGGTGGTTGGCGTGCCACAGCCGCGCGGTGTGGAAGGCGAGCGCGACGCGGGGCGCGAGCGCCTCCCCCGGCGGCCTGCAGCGCTCCAGCTCGGCCACGGCCTCGCCCAGCACCACGAGCCGCACGTCCCGCCCGTCGAGGTGGGCCGTGACGCCGTCGCACAGCGAGCGCCAGTAGCCGACGTCCTCGCGGCAGGCGGCCGCCACCCGGTCGAGGAGCAGGCGCACGAGGCTGCCAGGCACCTTCGCGTCGGGATCGGCCACCAGCAGCTGCCAGCCGGCCGCGTCCGGCCGCCGGCCGCCGTCGAGGGCCTCCCAGGCCTGGCGCAGGCTCGCGGCATCGCCTTCCAGCAGGCAGGCGCCCAGCAGGCCGGACTGCGCCATCATGGCGGCCGTGTGCGGCGCGCGCTGCCCCCAGGCGAAGGCCACGAGGTCGGCGTAGCCGAGGTGGGGCGAGGCGTCCTTGGCCACCACCTTGAGGTCCAGCCGGAGGCGCCGGGCACGGTCGGGGTCGACCTCGGCCAGCTGGCGCATCAGCTCATCGGCCGTGGCCTGAAGGTCCGTCGTGGGCTTGTAGTCCCCGCGCTGCTCCAGGCACACGACCAGGGTCGTGATCCCGTCGCCCTCGAGCGGGAGCAGCCGCGCCGTCCAGCGCACGACCTCCATGGCGCCCTGGAACCAGGCGTTGCCGTGCGACACCGGCAGCGCCGAGACCCGCAGCCCGAACACGCCGACGGGGGCGTCGAGGAGGTCCTGCAGGTGGGTGTCCAGCGCGTCGGGGTCCGCGACGTCGCGGGCGTGAAAGCCCCGGGGCAGCGCCGGCAATCCGGACTGCTCCGGCACCAGCACGCCCACCAGCCAGGGGGCATACCCCTGCTTCAGGGCGGCCCGGCTCTGGTCGAACGCCTTCTTGCCCCCGTCCCCGCTCTCGTCGAGGTAGAGCGTCCAGCGGCTGGCCGGGGCCTGGGCCTGGACGCGGTGGTCGCGGCTGCCCGCGCGGACGCGAGACGCCGGGGGGGCGGCCTCGGCCCTGGCCTCCCGCAGGCGTCGCTGGCCGCGGACCCACTCGAGGTGCTTGGCGGCGACGTCCCGGAACCGCACCCAGCCCATCCGCTGCACGGTCCGGTCGATGGTCAACGTGACCTCGCGGGCGTCGGGTCCGAGCCGGGCCACCACGTCGACGAGCTCGTCGTAGGCGCGCTTCTCCTGGCGGCCCCGGCGCTGCGCGTCCGCGAGCCAGCCGTCGAAGGCCCTGGGGTGGGTCTTTGCCACCTCCAGCCGCCGGATGTCGGCGAGCAGCTTCTCCGTCGGCAGGCCGTAGCGGAGCGCCCGCACCAGGTCGAGCCAGAGCGGCCGGATCCGCGCGAGCGTGGCCTCGGGGATGGGCCCCCGGTCCCCCGTGGTCGGCCGGCCCGGGGCGGCGCCGTCGTGCAGCTCGGGCTCATGCGCCCCGAGGGCCAGCCCCAGCACCACGCCGGCGGCCAGCCCCGGGTCGTCGACCATGGGCGTGGCGTCGGGGGCGAGCGCCGGCCAGGCCCGCGAGGCGCCCGCCAGCACCGGCGCGGCGTCGGCGACCTCGCCCGGCAGCGCCACCACCCGGGGCTCGGCGCCCGGCACCTCCAGCGTCAGCACGCCGTCCTCCAGGCGCGCGAGGGCCGCCACGCTGCCGATGCTCCAGCGGTGCCCTGGCGCCCAGCACCCGAGCGCGAACCCCACGGCCACGGGCAGGCCGCCCACGGCCAGGGCGCCCACGGGCTTGCCCCCCAGGCTGCGCCGCAGCTCCCGGGCGGCCTCGGACAGGTCGCCCCCGAGGGGGGCCCGCGCCATCCGGCCGTCGGGCCCCACGAGGCGGAGCTCAGCGTGGCTACCCTCCCCGGTGATGCTGGTCTGGTACACTTGCTCGCCTCCTGCCCCAGGGTCGCCCGCTGGCCCACATACCCCCCGGGGCCTCGGGGGAAACTGGCGGCGGCCTGCCTGCGCGCCTCAGCTGCGGCCCCAGCGCGCGAGCACGGCTGCGACGGGTGG
>JAYKHR010000024.1:0-4562 GCA_035285125.1 Candidatus Sericytochromatia bacterium
GGGCCGGTGATGAGGACGTGGTGGCCCTCGCGCAGCCAGGCGCCCTCGCTGAGGCGGGCGAGCAAGGTGCGGTCGAGCCCGCGCGGGGCGCGGAAGTCGAGGTCTTCGAGGTAGGCCTGCTGCCGCAGCCTGGCGTTGGCGAGGCGGCGGGCCATGCGCTGGCTCTCGCGCCCGGTGAGCTGGCGGTCGGCGAGCAGCCCGAGGCGCTCCGCGAAGGACAGCTGCGCCATCTCCGGGTTCTGGAGGTGCTCGGCGAGGCCGCTCACTCCACCTGCGTGCCGAGCTCGACCTGCTTCAGGGCGAACGCGATCTGCTCGGGCGTGAATTTGCTCGTCTTCACGCGGAAATCCTCCTACCTAACGGTTCTCCGTTCGTCGCGGACTTCTCTAAGCTTGAATGGCCCGATTTCTTGGGGGTGGGTCGATTATCAGAGGGGAGGGTGATCGGCAATCCAGGAGCTGCGCCGGGGGCCGATCGCGGCGCGCCCCCCGGCCGGCGCGAAAGCGCGTGAGCCGCACCAGTTCGAGCTATCGGCATTCGACGTGCCCGATGGGCGCCGCCCCGCGCCTGACCAGGCTTACAAGTTAGGTGGGACCGGCATTGTCGCACACCGTGTGCGATCCTCCAGGTTGCAAAGCCCAAAAGGAGGTAGCAATGCCAAGTCCCGAACATGAAGCCTACCGCAAATCCGTGCTGCGGTGGTGTCGCGCCCGGGCCGCTGACCCCGAATCCGACGTCGAGCCCCAACTGCTTCGCCACGGCCGCGCCCTGGCGATCCTCTGGGAACTCGACCTGGCCCTCGCGCGCCCCATCCTCGCCGTCGGGTACGCCACCAACCCCCGAGGCGGCAAGCCGTGGGACCCCGTCGTCTTGCTCCGCTGCTTCCTGCTCATGCTCCTCGTCGGCCAGCCCTCGATCAACAAGTGGATCGCCGACCTGGCAGGTAGCCGTCTGCTCCGCGTCCTGGCCGGCTTTCCCGCAGACGACGGGCCCGGCGTCGCCACCCTGTACGACTACCTCGACCGCCTGCACGACGGGCAGCTCCACGGGGGCGAAGACGCCCAGCGCCCGAGCGATGCCCAGCGGCGCAGGGCCCAGACGGCGCGACCGCCACAGCGCGCCGATAAGCCGCCGAAGGCGCCGAAGCGAGGCCGACGCGCCAGGCGCCTGGCTCGACAGGATAAGGCGGTTGCCAAGGCCCCCGTGGCCGACCCTTCCGTCACCGCCCAGCTCGTCGAGGCGCTCAAGCCGGGAGAGCCCTTCGCCAGCCCCCTCGACCTCCTGGAGCGCCTCGGCGCCCTCCTAAGGGCTGTGGCCGTGCGGGGCTCGTTGGCCCGCGGTCTCCTGGGAGCCAAGACCACGATCGCCATCGCCGGGGATGGCAGCCCCCTTCGCACGGGGGCTAATCAGTACGGCAAGCGCGCCTGTGACCACCGCTGGCGCGAGCGCTGCGACTGCCCACGCATCTACGCCGACCCGGATGCCCGCGTCGGCTGGGACCACTACCGGGAGCAACACTTCTTCGGCCACCACTTCTACGAGATCATCGCCAGCGTCGGCGGCCACGACCTGCCCCTGGCCATCCGCCTCGACCCGGCCAACACCACGGACCACACCGCCTCCCTGCGGACCCTGGACCGGCTCTTCAAGGTCCTGCCGGAACTCGGGCTGACCATCACCCACTTCATCGCCGACGCCGGCCACGACAGCGAGGCCAACCACCGCTACTGCCTCGACCACGGCGTGCGAGCCGTAATTCCCCTGCGAGGGGACGTCCCAGCACAGGTTCACGGCGTGGCTGTCAGCAAGCGGGGCATCCCCACCTGCGAGGCCCTCGTCGAGATGGCCCCACGGGGCTCCGCGGCCCCAAACCGACCGATCTTCATGTGCCCCGTCGTCACAGGCAAGCTCCCAAGATGCCCCCTCGCCCCCGAAGAGCAGCACGACTGGCGCTGTAAGCCCGGCCTCAAGGGCGGCCCGACCGTCACCGTCGACACCCGCACCAACCCAAGGCTGTTCACCGCCGTGCCTCGCAACAGCCCGACCTACACCAAGCTCTACAAGCTGCGGAGCGGCTGCGAGCGCAGCAACAGCGTCAAGAAAGTCGCCTTCAAGCTCGAGGAAGCACGACACCGCCGCGCCTCCTACTGGCTCATCCGCCTCCACTTCATCGCGGTGCTCCAGCACGCCATGGCCTGGGTGAACGACGAGGCCGTGCAACCCTTGGTCGACCATCTGCTGGGTAGACCACCCAGGTTGAAGCAGGCCTAGCCAACGAGCCACGTCCCCAGCACCTTGATGCGGCCCCGGCAAGACCCGAGGGCCGGCGCCGCCGTGGCAGAACGAACTTCAACCTGCCGCACAGGGCCCCCGCCTCGGGCCAGTTCCATCACAGGACTGCCCGCGGGCACCAGACCGCGTCCGGAAATGGGCATTACACCGGCTGATCGGCAATCGTGACCATTGGTGCCACCCGGATTGCCGATAGGGCTCCTGGACCGACCACGAAACCTCGCGCGCGAGGAGTTTCAGTCCCCTACGGGGATCGGACCCGGCCGCTGCACCGTTTCCCTTTTGTCTAGACAGATCCCTCGACGGAAAATGGGTGGCCTAGGTGCGGCTCACCGCGAGCGGCGGATGTCGTGTTGAGCGACGCCGGCCTTGACGGCCGTGATGGTCAGGTCGTGGCGACGGGGCGAAGCGTGACGAGGCAGGTGCAGCGATGACCGCCGCGCCCCGTCGCTCGCGGAGGTTATCACGGCCGTCAAGGCGCTCGGCTGCGCCTCGCCCCCTTCGGGGCGGCTCGGCTTGGCTCCAGGGCTCGCGCTCGAAGGCAGGCAGGTCATCAGGCGGCTTCCTCGCGCGCCGGTGCCGCGGCGGGCAGAATCAGTAGCTTGGCCCGACGCTCGGTGGGCGTGAGCCAGCCGAGGGCCTGGTGGGGCCGCTTCTCGTTGAAGCTGCGGGCCCAGGCCGCGAGCGCGTCCTCCAGTTCGGCGAGGCTCTCCCAGTCCCGCAGCCACAGACACTCCTCCTTCATCGTGCGGATGGTCCGCTCGGCAAGGGCGTTCCCGGTAGGCCGGCCCACCGGCGCGAAGGTGTGGTCGAGGCCCCACGCCTCGCAGACCCGGTGGCAGGTGTCGCCGGTGAACTGCGGGCCGTGGTCGGTGCGCAGTTCGAGCCCATCCGGCACGTTGCCCCGATGCCCGAATTGGCGTACCAACGCATCCAGGAGCGGGCGAAGGACCACGTGCGACTCCTGCGACTTGCTGACCTGGATGCCCAGCACGCTCCGGCAGCCAGAATCGACCAAGACCGTAATGGCGAGAAGGCCATCGGCCTTCGTCCAAGCGGTGGTCAGGTCCATCGCCCAGCGTCGGTTCGGCAGGTCTGTCACAACGCGGCCGCGCGGCTTGTTCTTCTCGCGCGGAGCGTCGGGCGTCAGCGTCAAGCCGTTGGCTTTCATTAGCGCCCACAGCCGCCTGTACCCGACGACCGTGCCCTCGCGCCGCAGCGTCGCCCAGACCTTGCGCACGCCCCAGGCAGGGTTCGCGCCTACGATGCCCTTCGCCGCTTCGATGATCGCGGCAGTGTCGGCCTTCACCGGCCTCGACGCAGGCGCGCTTGCCCCACGGCCCAGCGCCTTCTTCGCGGCGTAGTACGCCTGGCGCGAGAGCTCGAACGCCCGGCAGATGAGCTTGACCGTCGCCTTGCCCGCAGAGGTCGTCAAGCTCATTTCGGCGACTTCCCGGGCTGCGAAGGGCGGTTCGCGATCGCCTGCTTGATCAGCGCCATCTCAATCGCACTTTCGGTCACGGCGGTGCGCAGCGTCTTGTTCTCGCGCTCCAGTTCTTGCTCCCGCGCCGTCTTACCGTCGCGGCGGAACACGGCGCCAATCGCCTCGATGGCATCGTCGCGCCAGCCAATGACCGTCGCCTCGGTCACGCCGAGCCTGCGCGCCACCTGCTCGACGCTCGCCCTGCCGGACATGACGTCGAGAACGGCCGCCTTACGCTCCTCGGCCGTGCGTCGGCCTGGACGACCGCGTCGGACGTCGAGTTCAACCTGCTGTTCGGGATTCTCGGGGGTGGGCATTCTGGTGTCCTCCTTCGTGGGGGTCCCGAAGGGGATTTATCGCGACTGGAAGTGTCAACCTTCCGTGGGGAAACAGCATACCGGCGTCTTCCAAAGCGGCTGCCTACTTCCCAAGCAACTGCTTCACTTCCTTGAACAGCGGCAGGTTCCCGTACTCGCCCTGCTTGCCCGCCCCAGCAATCTGCGCCCAAAGCGCCTTCGCCACCACCAGCTGCTCGGCCTCAGGCAGGCGCTTGAAGCGCTCCAGCCCACCCCGGACGAACGCCTGCAGCTTTTGCGCGTCTTTCCGGTCCCCGGCCTTCAACCCCTTGACCTCCTTCAGGAACTCGTCGGCCGTCCCGCTGGGCTTGGGTGCTGCGGGCGCGGCGGGGGCCGCCTGGGGGGTCTTCTGGGCGGCGCCGGGGCTGGGCTTGGCGGCAGCTGCAGCCGCCCCCTTCTTCTTCTTCGGCGGATCCGACAGCCCGGGTTCA
>JAYKHR010000025.1:0-8365 GCA_035285125.1 Candidatus Sericytochromatia bacterium
AGTCGTCCGGGGGTCCAGCCTTCCTCGCCGGAACGGGGCTCTCCGGAGAAGGCGAGGTGCGGTGACGCATGCGTCCCCGGAACCACGGATCACCGGCTGCCCAGCGGCGGCGGCCACGGAGGAGGGGGCGCTACCTGTTGGCGCCGAACGGGCCCGCGGGTTCTCCCCTCCAGCGCTCAGGGAGCGGTCGCCGCGGGCGCGGGGGCGTTGGTGGCTGAGGCGGCGGCCTTGGCTTCGCCCGCCTGCTTCTCGACCCGCTCCACGTAGCCCGACTTCGGCAGGACGTTGGGGACGAGCTTCTCAAACGCGCCGAAGTACCACAGGGCACCGAGGGCCGCGAGCACCACGACCCAGGTCTTCCACGGGCTGCGCGGTTCCTCGAACGGGTCCGAGAGGTCCCGGTGGGATCCCGGCGGCAGCTTGGCCACCTGGGTGAGGGATCCGCCGAACGGGACATTCATCTTGGCCTTGGCGTTGACGGCCCAACCGTTGGCGTCGAGCAGCGGCCCGAGGTTCCGCTGCCGGAGCTTGAGCCAGGCGATCACCATCGACGGTCCCGAGATCAGGATGACGATCCCGAGGAGTCCGAGGGGCATCCAGATGCCGAGGCCGAAGAACGCCTGGAGCAGGGCGCCGAGTGCCGCGGTGATGCCGCCGACCGCAACACCGAGGGCGGCGATCGTTCCGACCTCGAATTTGGGTTTCGGGGGCGTCGAGGCCTTGGTCTGGTCCGCGTTGGCCACTGCCGTTGCGGCCCCTGCCATCTTGGCGTTCGCGGCGCTGTCCGCCGCGGCCGCCCGCTTGGCCACCTGTTCCTCGATCAACCGGATCAGCTTCTTGTAGGGCGACCAGAACGCCTGCCGGATGCTGATCGGGTTCTCGACGATCTTGGTGATCGTGGCGTCCCAGTCGCGGCCCTTGCGGTCGTAGAACACGCCGTTGCGGCCCACGAACAGCGCGTCGCTGTCGCCGGCCGTCATGGCGCAGGCCACGGTCATCTTGTCGCAGCCCGGGCGCGAGCACTCTGCGTACACGAGGTAGGTGCCCGACTTCCCGGCCATCGTGCCGTGCTTGGCGGCGTCCAGCACCTGCACGCACAGGTCGGTGGTGCGGGCGTCGAGGTAGAGCGTGCCGGCCTGGAACACCGCCTTCTTGCGCGCGTAGAAGTCGGAGAACGAGACGAAGTTGTTCACCAGCCGGAACAGGTCGCGCCAGTAGCGCGCCAGCCGCTCCACCTGCAGCGCCGCCTCGATGCGCGGGGCCGCGGCGAGGTCCTCGGCCACCGCCTGCTCGAGCCGGGCGCGCACGTTGCCGGCCAGCAGGGCCTTCACGCGGGCGAGGCCCAGCGGCTCGACGGCTGCGCCCGCACGCGTGGTGGCCCAGCCCCTGTAGGGCGCGAGGCGCGCCTTGAGCGCGGTCCACTGCACCTCGGTGAGGCTGGTGCTGGCCTTGCCCAGCAGCGGCTCGACGGCGGCCGTGCGCAGCGCGTCCACCTCGGCCTGCCAGGCCGGGTTGACGGGCCCCGCGAGGTCCAGCGCACGCCCGGCCTCCACGTGGGCCAGCGGCAGCTGGCGCAGCTCGGCGCAGGTCACGCTCAGGTCGCGGGCCGCTGCGTCCAGGTAGGCCTGCTCGCTGCGGTTGACGGCCGTGTGGGCGCGCGTGTCGAAGGCCGCCACGCGGCAGCGCACGAACCAGTCGTCCACCTTGGCGGCGATGGCCTCCACGGCCGCCGAGGCCGCGGCCGTGCCCGCGCCCAGCGGCAGCACCTCGGCCGCCTTGGCCTCGGCGGCGGCGTGCCACTCGGCATGCGCGGCCAGCTGCGTGAAGAAGGCCGCGATCGACTCCGCCGTGACGCCCTGCTGGCCGCTGCGGTCCTCGCGGCCGCCCACCGTGCTGAGCAGGTCCTCGGCCGCCTTGCGCGTCTCGTCGTCGGGCATGCTGGCGGGCGGCACCACGCCGTCGCCGTTCCAGCGCGCCTTGGCCCCGCGCGCGCTGGCCTCGGCCGCGTCCGCCACCGTGACGACCAGCGTGCCGGGCTTGCCCAGCACCTCGAGCATGTGCCTGGCCGAGGCCAGCACCGCCTGGCCCTCGGGCGTGGTGGTGCTCACCACCGAGAGCGGCACGCCGTCGGCGCCCAGCACCAGCCCGGTGGGGTCCTGCAGCACGGCCTTGAGCCACTTGACGGCCGCCAGCAGCTCGGCCGCGCGCACGCGGCCGTCCTGGTCCACGTCCAGCAGCGTGAGCGTGCGCTCGTCGAACTCCAGCCCCTTGACCGGGCAGGAGAGCGCCACCCACAGCTTCTGGTCCAGCTCGGGCAGGGCCAGCACGTCGGCGGCCTCGGCCAGCAGCACCTGGTCCACGCCACCCGCGCGGTAGAAACGCCACGCGCGCCTGCCGTCGCTCGTCGTGCTCATCGGGACCTCCGGCCCACGCCCGGTTCCCGGGCGGGCCGCAAGGGTGGCCCAGAGCACCCCTCAGGGCAAGCCCTGCCCCGAGGGGGCCAGCGCGCGGCTAGCGCCAGCCGCTGCCGCCGTCCACGTAGCGGCCTTGCGCCGGCATGGCGCCGATGCCGTAGGCGGGCCCCCGACCGGGGCCGCAGTCCGGACCCGTTCAGGAGCCGCTGCAGCCCGCCAGCCAGGTGGCCGCGAGCGGGAGGAGCACGAGGGCAAGGAGGAAGCGTCGCATGGACCGGATCCTAGCGGGGGGCGGGCCGGGGGGCAGGCCGCATCGGGGGGTCGGGCGGGGCTAGCGGGCCCGGTGCGGGCGTGCAGGCCCCCGGGCGGGCCGGCCCGAGGCCTGCGGCCGCGCCCCGCGCCGCCGCGAGGCCGTGGCCGCCCGGTGCCAGTGGGCGTAGCACTGGGGCTTGTAGGACTCGTCGCCGCCCAGCTGCACGCTGGGCCCCTCCATGCTGGGCCGGCCGTCCACGAGGCGCATGTTCATGATGGCCTTGCGCGTGCAGTCGGCGCAGATGGTCTTCACCTCCTCGATGGTGTCGGCCAGCTCGAACAGGCGCCGGCTGCCCTCGAAGAGTCGACCCCGGAAGTCGGCTCTTAGGCCGTAGCAGAGGACGGGCACGCCCGCCTCGATGGTGAGGCGCCTGAGGCCCTCCACGTTGGCCTCGCTGAGGAACTGGGCCTCGTCCACCAGCAGGGCGTCCAGGTGCTTGAGGCGCCGCCCTTCAAGGCGGTCCTTAGGGCCCAGCAGCAGGTCGGCCTCGCGGTGCAGGCCCGCCCGCGAGGCGATGGTGCGGACGCCGTCGCGGGTGTCGAGGGCGGGCTTGGCCACCAGCACCTTGCGACCCTGGCGTTCGTAGTTGTGGGCGACCGCCAGCAGGTTGAGGGTCTTGGCGCTGCCGACGGTGCCGTAGCGGAAGTAGAGCTTGGCCATGGGCGGCAGGCTACGGGCGCAGGGGCCCGGTCTCATGTCGCTGGCGCTTGCGCTAGACTTGCGCCGGCCGCGCCCGTCGGAGGGATGGCCGAGCGGTCGAAGGCAGCGGTCTTGAAAACCGATGAACCCCGAAAGGGGTTCCGTGGGTTCGAATCCCACTCCCTCCGCCATTTCCTGCGTTTTCGGGGTCCTAGGGCAGCCTAGGGCCCCGAGGACGCTTGTCACCACCTGGACGGCCAGCACGCCCCAGCGCGCCCGTGCGCGACCCATGGCGAGGGGGTGTAGCCCTCCTGGGAGCCCTCCTGGCCGGAGGGCGGCGCTTCGCGGCTACTTCGCCTCAGGTCGCTTCAGGTCGCCCAGAATCTCCTCGATCTGCTCGAGTGCGTTACGTAGGTCGTCCGCGATGTCGCTGGCGATGACATCGGGGTCGGGGAGGTTGTCGGCGTCCAGGAGGCCGTCGTCCTTGAGCCAGAACAGGTCGAGGCTGCACTTGTCCCGGGCTACGAGGTCGTCGTAGGCGTAGGAGCGCCAGCGGCCGGCGGGGTTGGCCTCGGACCAGGTCTCGGCGCGGCCCTTCCTGCCCTTGGGGCGGTACAGGGCCACGAACTCGTCGAGGTCGGCCCGCTTCAGGGGGTTGGTCTTGAGCGTGAAGTGCTGGTTTGTCCGCAGGTCATAGACCCAGAGCCGGCGCGTGTTGGCCTGGCCCTCGGCGTTCGCGCGCTTGCGGTCGAAGAACAGCACGTTCGCCTTCACCCCCTGGGCGTAGAAGATGCCCGTGGGCAGGCGGAGCAGGGTGTGGACGTCGCACTCCTGGAGGAGCTTGCGGCGGATCGTCTCGCCGGCGCCGCCCTCGAACAGCACGTTGTCGGGGACGACCACGGCGGCACGGCCGTCGATCTCCAGCAGCGACTTCACGTGCTGCACGAAGTTGAGCTGCTTGTTGGTCGTGGTGGCCCAGAAGTCCTCGCGCTCATAGGTGACAGCCTCGCGGCCGGTGTCACCCTCCTCGCCGACCACGAGGATGCTGGACTTGCGCCCGAAGGGCGGGTTGGTCAGGACCACGTTGAACCGCGCCGAGCCCAGCTCGCGGAGGGCGTCGTCAGTCCGGACGGGAAGCCCGCGGTCGATCACGTCGTCCGCCTCGGCAGGTCTCTTGCCCTCCTTGATCAGGGCTGCTCGCCGCTTCGCCAGCTCCTGGGGCGTAGGCCCTACGTTGTGGAGCAGCAGGTTCATGGCGCACAGGCGCGTCACGTCGGGCACGATCTCCACGCCGCGCAGAGCCTCGAGTCGAAGGTGCTCGCGCTGCTCACGCGGCATGTCGGGGTGCTGACGCGTGAGCCAGCCGTGCGCAGCCAGGAGGAAGCCTCCGGTACCGCAGGCGGGATCGACGACCGTCTCGCCCGGCTTCGGCGCTACGCACGCCACCATTGCGTCGATCAGGGCGCGGGGCGTGAAGTACTGCCCGGCGCCTGACTTCGTGTCCTGGGCGTTCTTCTCGAGCAGGCCCTCGTAGGCGTCGCCCTTCACGTCGGCCTCGAGCGTGACCCAGACCTCCCGGTCGATCAGGTCGCTGACCAAGCGCTTCAGCCGTCCCGGCTCCTTGATCTTGCTCTGTGCCCCGCGGAACACGAGCCCCATGAGGCCGTGCTGGCGCCCCAAGTGCTCTAGCGTGGCCCGGTACTGGCGCTCCAGATCGGCGCCGTCGCGGGAGACAAGGCTCGGCCAGTCGTAGCCCTCGGGCACGGGCGAGGGCTTGTTCCACGGCGGACGCGTCTGCTCGTCGGCCATCTTGAGGAACAGGAGGTAGGTCAGTTGTTCCAGGTAGTCACCGTAAGAGAGGCCGTCGTCACGCAGGACGTGACAGTACGACCACAGTTTGGTGACGATGCGGTTGGCCTCGGCGCTCATCGTACGGTCTCCGCAGGTGTCGCGCGTTGCGGACCGGTGCTGGCGACGCGGTGCTGTGCGGGCACCAACCGACCCTCAAACGCGTGCTTCAGGACCGCCTGCCGCATCCGCTCGCAGCGGGCGAGGGCGGCATCAACCTCCCGCTCTACTTGGTCCAGGACCGACATTCGGCGGTCGACTTCCGCGACGATCTCGGCCTGAAGCGCGAGAGGAGGTAGCGGAACGGGCAGAGCCTCCACCTTGCTGATGCTGAGTGTGTGGAGCCCGGAGGTGCTCGACGCCACCGCCTGAATCGCTGTCCGCCCCGCAGGAGACATCATCCAGTAGAGCAGCCAGCGCGAGTTGGTTCCCGGCCGGGGCCGAGCCTTGATCAGGTGGTTCTGATGGACGCAGGGATCTATGGCTCCCGTCCACACGGCCAAGGGCTACAGCTTCACGCGCATCCGGGCGTGGCTGCGACGCAGGCGGATCCGGGCCGTGATCCCTCGCCGCAGCAACGAGCGCCCAGCCGCCCCCCAGGAGAGGCCGTTCGACCACGAGGCCTGCCGCCGCCGCAACTCCGTAGAGCGCTGCGTGGGCTGGCTCAAGGAGTGCCGGCGCGTGGCGACCCGCTATGAGAAGCTCGCCAGCAACTACCGGGCGATGATCCACCTCGCGTTCATCGAGCGCTACCTCAGGATCCTCTTTTCAGACGGAGTCTAGTGCGGGCCAGCGCACGAGGGGATGGTGCCGGTGGCGTTGCGCGCGTCCACCACTGGCGTGGCCACCAGCGCCTTGCGGCCCTACTGCTCAAGGTTGTGGTGTAGCGGTGGGGCGGTGAGCGTCTTGGCGCTGCCGATGGTTCCTCGGCGGAGGCAGTGTTTAGCCATGGGCAGCGGGCTGCGGGCGCGCGGCCCCGGCTTTGGGCGACACGGCCTGGGCTCGAGCGGTTGGCGGCGCTACCGGTATCCACGTGCGCGAAGGGATGGCTGTTCGAAGGCCGCGGTCTTGAGTGCCGCCAGCTCCGCAAGGGGCTCCCGAGGTCGGATCTGTGACCATCCGCCACACTCGTGGCGCGTCAGGGGAGTCGCCTAGGGCCCAGATGCGTGCGCGTGGATGGGGGTTGCGAGGCGTTCGTGAAGAAGCCGAAAGCGCCTAACCTGAGCTTCGTGCCCAAGCTGACACGTTGGTCAGGCGTGCAGGACACGCAAGGTCTAGCCGCAGCCGTGGCCCATGATTCGTGCGAGCAGGCGTCGCGGTGAACATAGCCGAAGCGTGACTCCTAGCCGCAGTAAGCGCTCCGGCCACCGGCGATCACCTTGGATTGCAAGACACCATTCAACCACGCGATGGAAGGTCACGTCTTGGGCGAACCAGTTCGCGTAAGCCTCGCTCGCGAGCATGCCCATAGTCAGTGCCTCTCTCTCAAGTGCGGCAAGCCGCTCGGGCAGGCTGTCTATCTGGCTCTCGGGGATGCGAACAGAAAAGGCGCTCCATTGGGGGCCTTCGGGCGGCACCCAGGCATCCGAGATGATCACTGGGGCGCGCCCTAGGCGCATGGCCTCAAACAGCCTGAATGACGAGCTTCCAAAGCCTCGTGGGCAAAGAGCGAACAAGCCGGAGCACATTGCATGCGCATACTGATCGGGTGCGACTGGCGATGCCCCGGATGCCGGGCTGGTGTCGAGCACGAGCCCGCGTGGATTGTTGAGTGTGGCGATCCTCTGCCTGATGGGGTGCGTCGCACATCTCCCCAAGAAGGTGTACAGGAACCCGGGCGGTGAAGATCCGTCACGGGGAGTGCAATGCGAGTACTCCGCGACTTGGGTGTAATGACCTGCGCGGGTCCGGCCGGGGTGATGCCAGCCAGCCTCTAGGCATGTGTAGACACCAGGCATGCGTGGGACAATCCTGTCGCCCATGTGGAAGATGAAGCAGCGTTCGCGGTCTTGGGTGGCGAGTGGGTGCGCGAGCACATCGGAGAGGTCGGGGTTCTTGGAGCCGATGAACAAGACAATGTCAGCCTTGGCTGCGTCACGTGTGTGCTGGTGGGTCTTGACGCGGTCGGCGGCTGCGCACCGCAGGAAGCGTTCTGTGTCGCCGTAGACGTGACCGAGTGCCGGGTTGAAGGGCGGCACTGTCGAGGCGACGAAGACCTTGGCCATGGGACTCTGTAGTCTAACCCCGCGAGATCTTGTACGGCCGTGAGCCATGAGGGCCGTGAGTGGCCACACGCGATTGCCCCAGCCGCGCGCCGCATGTATCGCGGGGAGGCCATGTCTGGTGTGTGGCCGCGTGTTCCCCTTGGGCGTGGACCGACCGCTCGCTGCCGTCTTGCTAGCGCCCATCTCGGGCGCTGGTTTAAGTTCTCCCGCATGCGCCTCACCATCATCGGCTCCGGCTACGTCGGGCTCGTCGCGGGCGCCTGCTTCGCCGAGACCGGCAACGACGTCGTCTGCGTGGACGTGGACGCCCGCAAGGTGGCCCGGCTGCAGGCCAACGACATCCCCATCTACGAGCCCGGCCTCGAGGCCATGGTGCGCCGCAACCAGGCCGAGGGCCGCCTCGCCTTCACCACGGACCTGCCGACTGCCGTGCGGCACGGGCGCGTCATCTTCATCGCGGTGGGCACCCCCCCCGACGAGGACGGCTCGGCCGACCTCAGCCACGTGCTCTCGGTGGCCCGCGCCATCGGCCAGGCGATGGACGCCCCGCGCGTGGTGGTCACCAAGAGCACCGTGCCCGTGGGCACGGCCGAGAAGGTGCGCGAGGCCATCCGCTCGCAGACCAAGCTGCCCTTCTTCGTGGCCAGCAACCCCGAGTTCTTGAAGGAAGGCGCGGCCATCGACGACTTCATGAAGCCCGACCGCGTGGTGCTGGGCGTGGACAGCGACGAGGCCCGCGAGGCGCTGGCGCAGCTCTACGAGCCCTTCGTGCGCACGGGCAACCCCATCCTTTTCATGGACATCCCCTCGGCCGAGGTGACCAAGTACGCGGCCAACGCCATGCTGGCCACGCGCATCTCGTTCATGAACCAGGTGGCCGAGCTCTGCGAGCGCGTGGGCGCCGACGTGGCCAAGGTGCGCAAGGG
>JAYKHR010000026.1:0-111836 GCA_035285125.1 Candidatus Sericytochromatia bacterium
CGTCCGCTTAGAAGGCGGATGCTCTATCCAGCTGAGCTACGGGCGCAAAATGGAGCGGGAGACGGGACTCGAACCCGCAACAACCTGCTTGGAAGGCAGGTACTCTACCATTGAGTTACTCCCGCGAGACTTGAAAAGATGGTCGGGACGACTGGATTCGAACCAGCGACCCTCTGCTCCCAAAGCAGATGCGCTACCAAGCTGCGCTACGTCCCGCCGTGGGCGAGTGTAAACCATCGGGGGAAAGCGTGTCAACGAGGCGGCTCCGAGGCTTCCGACGCCTCGGCCAGCAGCGACACGAAGCGCTGCACGTAGGCGATGTCCGCCCGCGACATCTCGACGAAGGCGAAGCCGATGCGCTGGCCCCCCTCGATAGGGTCCGCGTGGATGGTGCGCACGATGGCGCTGACCTCCGTCTCGTCCTGGCGCATCAGCAGCACGCAGTGGGTGCCGACCGGCGGCGCGTCCGGTGCGAGCACCTCAGCCCCGCTGTAGCTGAGGTTCGAGACCTCGACAGGGGTGTTGATCGAGCGCTCGGCCGAGACGAACACCAACAGCCCGGGCATGCTGACCTCGTAGCGTGCCTCCCGCCGCCGTTGGACGCGGCGCATCGCCCGGGGGCGCTCCAGGATCAGCACCAGCACGGGCATCATCTGCACGCCGAGGAGCTTGGAGCTGAAGTGGTAGAGCCCCTCGGGTGTGAAGATCTCGCCGCGGACGGGGGTGCCTGGCTCGGCGAGGGGTTTGATCTGCGAGGTGCTCGCGACCAGCATGGCCTCCTCGCCCATGTTGACGATGAGCCCCTTGAAGGTCTCTTCGCCGACACGCAGGCGGAGCGCCTGGTTCAACGTGATGTGGTCGGAGTACATGGGCGTGGCGTGCGGGCGAGGGGCAGGCCGGCACTGGGCCTGAACACGAGGCTGGGCCATCGTAACACGAATGCACGGCGAGTCAGGTGACACGCGCACTTGCGGCCTTTGTCCCGCGCCGCCACACTGAGGTATGCCGCGTCCACGTCGCACCAAGCAAGCCTGGCGCCTGAAGACGATGCTGCCTGCGCTGGCCCTGTGGTCCGTCGGCTTCATCGGCACTTATGGGGCTTCTCTCGCCACCTTCGGCTTCCTGCGGGCCTCTGAGCCCTGGATTCCGGTCTTGTCCGGCCTCTCGACCGCCGCGATCTTCCATGCGCTCGGGCGCCGCCGAGCCGGGGCCCTCGGCCCTGTCGCCGCCCACTTGAAGGCCGACGAGCGCCTCGCCCGGGCCCTCGACGCGGCGCAGGACCCCGAGCAGGTGGCCGCCCTGCTCGTCGGCACCATCCACAAGACGCTGAACCCGGTTCACGCCTCGGTCTGGTTGCTCGACCCAGAGCGACACGAGTTCCGTCTCGCCACCGGGGCTGGCATCCCCACCGACCGTGAGGCGTTGCCCGAGGAGCAGGTCCACGCCTGGCTGCTGGCAGCGGCAGGGGCTTCGGAGTTCTCTCCCGAGGAACTCGTGGCTGTTCGGGACCTCGACCACTGGCTCACACGCCATTCGCTGGCGTTTGTGGAACCGCTCTACGCCCACGGCGCCAGCGTCGGGTTGCTAACGCTCGGCCCCCGCTCCGACGGGCGCCCCTGGGGGGCCGGCGAGCGCTGGCTGATCAACCGGGCGCTGCGTGAGGCGGGCCTGGCCATCGCCCTCATCTCCCTGGAGCGCACGGACCGCACGCGGCGCTCGCGGATGGACACCCTGGCCCAACGCTACAAGGATGCCCAGCAGCGGGCCGTCACGGATGGCCTGACGGGCCTCGGCACCCACGTTTACTTCAAGGAACAGCTCTGGCAGCGCTTCCACGAGGCCCGACGCCACAACGCGCCGCTCAGCGTGATGCTCATCGACGTCGACCACTTCAAGCGGATCAACGACACCTTCGGGCACCCCGTCGGAGACGAGGTGCTTCGGCTGGTCTCGCGCACCGTCAAGGACGCCGCGCGCGGCGGCGACGTCGTCGCCCGCTACGGGGGCGAGGAGCTCGTGGTGGCGATGCCACGGACGGACCTCGCTGGCGCCACCATCCTTGCCGAGCGCGTCCGCGAGGCCGTCGAGGCGCTGGAACCCTTGGACGGGCGCGGCCGCCCCATCTCCACCGTGACCGTGAGCGTGGGCGTGGCCGAGCTCGTGGCCAAGGATGCCACCCCCGAGGACCTCGTGGCCCGAACGGATGCGGCGCTGTACGTGGCGAAGCACGAGGGCCGGAACCTGGTTCGCCAGGCCGTGGCTGCGCCCGTTGCCGGGCGGGCCTGACTCAGGCGCAGCTGCCCCCGCAGCCGCCCCCGGACGCCTCTTCCACGACCTCCGGGGCGCTCATCGGGAAGGTGATGCGGCGGACGAAGTCCTCGAGGTGGTCGCCCACCTCGTCCCGCAGCATCGCATCGAGCGACGCCTCGTCGATCCCCAAGCCGTCCTTGACGAGGCGCATCAGCACGCGCGTACGGCAGCGGTCGACCGCGATTTCGGCGGCCAAGAAGGCCATGTCGCGGTAGAGCTTGGAGACGAGTTCGTCGTTGAGGGACTCGGTGGTCATCGGGCGGTTGCCTCCTCGGCGGGGGGAGGCTTCAGTATCTCGCGTGCCGGCTGGGCCGGTCAAACGTGCGGCCTCAGGCCGCCCGGGCGGGTATAAGCGCCGTGTCCCGCGTCCTCGGAGGTTCAGTCAATGAAACGGTTCTCGCTCGTCGCCGCCCTGGCCGTGGGCATGGCCCTCGGAGGGCCTGCGTTGCCTGCGCGGGCGGAGTCCATGGGCGTCGCTTTCTCTGTGGGGACCACCGAGCCCGCCTCGTTCGGCTCCCTGAACGGCATCCAGAGCGGCTCCGCGCTGACGTACCGGTCCGCGGCCGTCACGCCCTGGACCGAGTGGGCGGTCGGGCTCGGCAGCCGCTCGCAGGTGCTGGCCCCGGACCGTTCCTACGTGTTCGAGACGTCGGGCCTGAAGCTGGACGGTGGGCTGCGGCTCGGGCCCGTGCGGGCGGGCATGGGCCTGGAGCTCGCCTGGCTGCGCCAGATCTTGGCTGAGCCTGGCAACACGCTGCGAATCCACACGGGGGGCGGCTTCATCGCGGAGCCCTACGTGGGCGTGATGCTGCCCTGGCCGAGGGTCGGCGACACCACGCTGGAGCTCTCCGTGCACTACCCCCTGCCTCAGATGAAGCTGGACCCCGCCCTCGGGCCGCGCGTGATGCTCACGATGTGGGTCGACGGCGACGACGAGGACGCGGAGAGCGCCGAGCCGCAGGGCGAGGCCGGGCCGGAGGAGGGTGCTGACCGGCCTCAGCCTGGCGCCAAGCCTGGCCGGCCGCAGGAGAAGCCGGCCGCGCCTCCAGCCAGGCCTGGCAAGCCGGGGCCAAGGCGCTGACGCGCCCGTGACCTCGACTGCCCCGGTCGGGGGGGCCTCCGCGTGAGGCGCCCCTGGGCCGCCGTGGTGCGGCACACGAGGGACGTGGTGCCAGCGGGCCCGGAGGGCCTGGTGTGGTGGCTGACGCTGCTCGCCTCCGTGGGGGTGACAGCCGTCATCCCCCTGTTGCCGCTCTATGCGCAGGAGGGCGGCGCCGACCTCCACACCATCGGCCTGATGGCCGCGGCCTACCTGGTCACCAACCTGCTCTTTCTGTACGCCGCAGGGCAGCTCTCGGACAAGGTCGGCCGCCGGCCCCTGATGGGCGTTGGGCTCGCGACGTACGCAGCCTGCTCGCTCGGGTTCGTGATCTGGACGACGCCCGCGGGCTTCATCACCCTGAGAGGCCTGGAGGGGATTGCTGCAGCCTGCTTCTTGCCTGCCGCCCTCGCCTATGTCGCGGATCGCTACCCCGGCACGGAGCGGGGCGTGCGCATCAGCCAACTCGCGGTTGCCGAGAACCTCGGCCTGCTGCTCGGCCCCGCCTTTGGCGGGGTGGTGAAGACGTTCTTCGGCATGCCGGCGCTGTTCATCCTGCTGACGCTGATGTGTGTGGTGGGCACCCTGATGGTGGCGCGGCTGCCCCATGTGCCGCTTGCCGACGAGCTGCCCCCCGCCACGACTTCCGTGGGGTGGCGGGCCCGCCTCGAGGAGGCCGTGGCCCCCTGGCGCGCCGCCCGACGCGTGTTGCTGGCGGGGGTCTGGGCGCGGGCGACGGGGGCCGGCTTCGCGTTCGGCCTGTACCTCACGGTGTGGCCCCTCTTCATGCGGACGCTGGGCGCGAGCGACTGGGACGTCTCGCTATCCTGGACGATGTTTGCCGTGCCCGCGTTGATCTTCGGCCCGATGGCGGGGCGGCTGATCGATCGCCATGGCCCCGAGCGCCTCACGGTCTGGGGAGCGGCATTCTCCTCCGTGGTGGTCTGCTCCTATGCCCTCAGTGGTTCCGTGGGCGTGCTGATCGCGCTGTGCGTGCTCGAGGGGATCGGCTTCGCATTCTCCTACCCGGCCCAGAACACGCTGGTCGTGCAGTGCGCGCCCGAGGCGCTGCGGGGCCGGGTGATCGGCCTGATCACCGGGGGGCGAACCCTCGGCACGCTGCTGGGCGCGCTCGCCACCCCGTGGCTCTACGCGCATGGGCCGCTGTACGCCTTTGGCGCCACCAGCGTGATTTGCCTGGCCGGGGCTGCCCTGCTCGGCCTCGCGCTGGCCGTGGAGGGACGGCGCCGCCTGGCGGCAGGCTGAACGGGGGCCTTTTGCCGGCGGCGTGAGGGGTCTTCCTCCGGAATGCGGCCACCCTCCCTGGGGGATGGGGGGCTTCGCGCCTGCAGGATTCCGTGGCTTGGCTGCGGCTCATCAGCCGGTCTGCGGCCACCCTCTCTCGGGGGGAGAGGGGACGAAGCCTGACGGTCTGTGCCCCTTTCTCCCCCCGGGGAGAAGGTCCGCGTCAGCGGGGATGAGGGGCTTCGCGGCCCCGCCGCCACCACCCGGACGTGCCCTGCAAACTTTTGAGCGTGAACAGTTTACGTACGCTTTAACTGAATAATAATATAGCCTTAACTAAAGTCCTTGGCGTCCCCTCGCCCGTCCGGAGGTCTCCCCATGGCCCGTTCGTTCTCGCTAGCCGCCCCCCTGGTGTCGCTGACGCTGGCCGTCTCCCTGCTCGCAGGCTGCGGCACGTCCCCCGTGCGGCCCGCCATGGGTGATCGCCCTGTCGTCACCTCCTCGGTCAAGGCGCAGGCCGCAGCTCGCAAGGATGCCAGGACCGAGGCCGAGAAGCGCGCCCGGGGCTACATCGCTGAGTTCAACGCCACGCAGTGGCGCTCCATCGCGGCGCGCACGCTGATGGTGCAGAAGATCGCCCGCACCGACTCGGATGCGGCCTACGACTTCCTGCTCGAGGAGATCGCGGCCCTCCAGGAGCTCCGCGGGGAGATGAAGAACATCACGGCCTACCAGGCCGAGGAGTACGAGGAGGTCCTCACGGAGGAGCTCGACGAGATGACGCCCGACCAGGCCGAGGTCAAGGCCCGGGTGCGCAAGGCCGAGACGCTACGGATGGACCTCGACGAGCTCACGGTCTCCGAGGAACTCGCCGCCGGCCCATCGGCCAAGTGGGGCGGCAGCTCTCGCGTCGGCAGCCGCAACCGCGTCCTGTCCGCAATCCAGGAGAGCAAGCTTTACAAGGCCGTCTCACGCGCCTTCAAGAACACGCGGCGGAAGGTGAAGTCGGTGCTCCGCAGCCTGTGCCGCAAGGTCCGTTGGTGCTGAGCGCCGCGGCGCGCTGAGCCTCTCTCATTGGCACCGGGCCCTCGGGTCCGGTGCCTTTTGGTTTGGCGCCAGGCACAGGCCGTGGCCTCAGGCCGAGCGCCCCGCGGCGCGGAACCCGGGCACGAGGGCCAGCGCCCCCGCGATCGCCGCGATCGCCACGGCGTTCGCCGCCAGCAGCGTCGAGGGCGCGAGCCACTGGCCGGCCAGCCCGTAGGCCCCGTAGGAAAGCGGGATCAGGCCCGAGGCGATGCTCGTCATCAGGCCGAAGAAGCGGCCCGCCTCGGCGGGGGGCACGCGCGTCTGGAACCACGCCACCACCACCACGTTCACGCTGCCCATCGCGAGGCCCGCGGCGAGGAGCCCCAGCAGGTGGACGGGGTAGCGCGGCCAGCACCCCATGGCCGCGACGGCCGCCGCCACGCCCAGCAGGCCCCCCGCCACCACCGGGAAGGGGCGCGCGGCCTTGCCCCGCGAGGCCCAGAAGAGGGCGGCCAGGAGCATTCCGAGCCCCAGCGCGGCCTCCATCCAGCCCAGGCCCGTCGCGCCCACGTCGAAGACCTGCCTGGCGAAGTAGGGCAGGAAGAGGATCACAGGCATCGTGAAGACGTTCACGGCGGCGAAGCAGGCCAGCACCCCCGCCACCGTCGGCTCGCGGCGCAGGAAGCGCAGCCCGCCCCCGGCGGCCTCCCAGAACGGCTCCCGGCCCGCCGCCGGCGCCGCCGGTCGCGGCGGCAGCGCCAGCAGCAGCAGGGCGGACAGCAAGAAGGAGGCGGCGTTCAGCGCGAAGGCCCCCGCCGCGCCGAGCCCAGCGACGATCAGCCCGCCGAGCACCGGGCCTGCCAGGGCGGCCCCCTGCACGCTGCTCTCCATCAGCGACGTCGCGGGCAGCACCTCGTCCTCGGGCACGAGCGAAGGCGTCACGGCCATCGCGGCCGGCGTGAACAGGGTGGTGAGGGCGGCCAGCACCGCGCTCGCGGCGAGCACCACGGGCATCGAGAGCTGCGCCGTCCAGGCCAGCGCGGCCACCCACGCCGTCAGGAGCCCGCGCGCCATGTCCGCCGCGACCATCAGCGTGCGGCGGTCCAGCCTGTCCGCGAGCGTGCCCGCCACGGGGCTCAGCAGCACCGTCGGCAGGGTGGTGGCGATCAGCACGGCGCCGGTCCAGCCCACCGAGCCCGTTGTCGCCATCGTCCACCAGGCCAAAGCCAGCTGGTGGACGCGATCGCCCAGCTGGCTGACGCTGTGGGCGACCAGCAGGGGGCCGAAGCCCCGGTGCACGAAGAGCCCCCCGAGGTGGGTCACGGCTTGGACCGACGGTCGAGCACGCGGATCACCTTGCCCGTGCGGCCCACGCGCTCCAGCCCGCCGAGCGCGACGACCTCGACGACGAGAGGGCCCGCGCCGAGGCCGGCCACCCGGGCCCGCAACTCGGCCTGCACGGCCCCGGCCAACCCGGCGACGTCCGCCGCGGGGTCTACCGCCTCCACGCGCACCGTGAGGGCCTCCCCGTCCGCCAGCACCAGCTGGGGGTTGGACGCGATGGCCGGCAGGGCCGCGGCCACGGCCTGGATTGCGGCGTAGTCCACGCGGCGCTCGCCGAGACGCACGAGGTCCTCCACCCGGCCCAGCAGCTCCAGGCGCGGGCTCGCGAGGCCGCACGGGCAGGGGGCGGGCAGCCACCGCGCCAGATCCCCGACGCGGTAGCGCAGCAGCGGCATCACGCGGCGGTTCAGGCTCGTGATCACGACCTCGCCCCGCTCGCCGGGGGCACAAGGGCGCCCCGTCTCGGGATCGAGGATCTCCACGTGGACGTGGTCGTCGTGCACGTGGTGCTCGTTGCCCTGGCAGGCCGGGCAGGCGAAGCCCATCGGCCCGGCGTCCACGCCGCCGTAGCCGATGGAGGCGATCCGCTCCACCCCGAGCGTTTCCCGCAGCCGGTGGCGCTCGGCCTCGTGGAAGGGCTCGCCCGCGTAGTAGACCCGCCGCACGCGGATGCCGGCTGGGGCCTCCGCCACGTGGGCCAGCACGTTCTGCACGTTGGTCGAGAGCCCCACGACGGTCTCGATGCCGAAGCTGCGCAGGCACGTCAGGACGCTCTCGACGGGGGCCGTCTGCGTCAGGGAGAAGGCGTTGGCGCCGATCAGCTCCAGCGCGCGGTTCACGCTCAGGAACGAGCCGTACAGGTCGCCCGTGAAGAACAGGTTCGCGACGCGCTCCCCCGGCCGGATCCCGGCGGCCCAGGCGCCCCGCGCCGCCCGCACCATGTCGGCCTCGTAGTCGCCGAAGCCGTAGATCGAGAGCCGCGGGTCGCCGCTGGAGCCGCCCGTGCGGAGCCAGTGGCCCCCGTCGGGCGGGCCCTCGCCGCACGTCAGCAGGGCGTGGCTGGCGGGGGGCGTGCCGGCCGTGAGGTCGGCCCGGTCCATCAGCGGCAAGGCCAGCCAGTCGGCCTCGGACCGCAGCCGCACACCCGCCAGTCGCTCGCGCCAGCGGGGGGCCAGCGGCAGCAGGCCCTCGACCAGGCGCCGGCGGCGGGCCCAGCTGCGGCTGGCGGCCTCGGCGGCGCCGACGAGCCCGGCCCCGTCGAAGCGCTCGGCGGCGTCGGGGGCATCGAGCGAGGCCCAGCGCACCAGCTCGCCCAGCCCGAAGACGCCGTCGTGGGGCTCCCCCGGGGCGCCGTTGCTCATCTCCCCCACGCGCGTCACGCGGTGCGCCCCGGCGGCGATCAGCGCGTCGCTCAGGGGGCCGAGGCGCGCGGGGGCCACGGCCAGCCCGCAGGTTTGCAGGTAGGCGCGCCAGGGCACCAGCGCAGCCACGCCCTCGGCGAGGTCGCGCACGGGCTTCACGGCGATCGTCCGACACAGGGGCGACAGCCCGAAGGCTGGCTCCCGGTCGAGCATCAGGGTCCAGGCCTGCAGGCGGCCCGGGCGTGACGGCACGTAGAGCCGCCCCTGCCCGAGCACCTCCCGGGCCACCGCGAGCTCCCGTTCCTTGGTGATCTCGGCCTTCTCGTGCAGGTCGAGGGCGCCCATCGGCAGCGTGTCCGCGAGCGCGTCGAGGGCGCTGGCGAGGGCGGCTGCGAAGGGCTCGGCGCGCGTGCCCGTGGGGTCCTCCAGGTAGATGGCCTGCGCGCTGGAGCAGGCGTTCTGGTCCCACAGCGCCACGTCGCGGGCGGCCGCGGCGGCGGACGCTGCCAGGGCCTCGTCGGTGAGGGCCTCGGCACCGTACAGGGCGGCAGACACCTTGGGACCGTAGGCGATCAGCCGGCCCTGGGGCCCGAGCCCCTGCCGGTAGGTGGCCACGACCTCGTCTCCGCCCCAGACGACGATGGCGTCCGCCGTGTCGAGAAACGGCCGGTGCAGTGGCTCGCGTTCGCCGGACCACACCAGCACCGCGAGGGCGTCGCTGAGCCCGCCGTCCGGGTCCGCCTCGGCCAGCGCCTCGGCGAAGCGCAGCGGCAGGGTGGTGGCGGCGCTGGCGGCCTTGAGCACGTTCACGTTGCGCGCGAGCAGCCCCTCGATCACCGAGAGCACGCCCGTCGTCGACACGTTGCCGCTCGCCACGTGCAGCACCACGCCGCGGGGCACGGCCCGCTGCAGCAGGGGCGAGCCTGGCCGCCGGTGCCAGGCGTCCACCGCGTCGGCGCGCCCCCACTCGGCGCGGGCCTTGCCCTCCAGGAAGGGCTCGGACAGGGCCATGTGCAGCCCGCCGAGCTCCAGCGCGCACATCTCGCGCGAGAACCCGATCTCCCCGGGCAGCCGGTCGAGCAGCTCGGTGTGGAGCGGCCCGCCCGGCGCGAAGGCCGCTCGGACGCGCCCGAGCACGGTCACGACGTGGTCGAAGGGGAGCGCGGCGACGCGGGCACGGTGCCGCTGCGCGTCGGCCAGCAGGTCGCGCACGGCGGCCTCGTCGAGGGCGCCCTCGTGGGGGCGGCCGAAGATGTGGTGGGTGCGAACGGGCACGCGGGCTCCTTCCTGGCCGTCAGCGCAGCAGCTGGGTGGCGGCGATCGCGCAGCCCTTGTTCTTGCGGGTGCCGAGGCGCCCCATCAGCTCCAGCGTGGCCGTGTTGCGGCCGCACGGGCAGCCCGCGCCGCGCACGGCGAGGTCGCTCGTCAGCAGCGAGATGGCGGGCATCGAGAGCAGGTAGGGCGTGAGCAGGTTCAAGAAGCCTGCCTCCCCGTCCGGCAGCGGGGCCAGCGTCTCGACGTCGCGCACGATCGCCCGGGCGAAGTGCGAGACGTGGAACCGGTGGGCTTCGCATTCCAGGTAGGGCACGCCGTGCTCGACCAGCCCGTAGCCGTCGCGCTGGCAGGCCTCCGGGATGCCGAGGGCCTCCGCGACCTCACGTCGGAAGGCTGGCTTCGGGATCGCCTCGCGCTCGTTCTTCTTCCAGCCGCCCCCCGTCAGCACCCACGAGCCCGGCGGGAACGTCAGCGGCGGGAGGCCGGCCTCGCGGCGGTGCGCAAGGACGCGGTGCAGGAAGGCCGGGAAGCCGATGACGCGCAGCGGCCGCCCGGATGCCGCGAAGGCCTCCAGCTTGGCGCTGGTGGCCGCCGGGTCGAAGCCCCAGTCTCCGGCTCCCTCATCCCACCGCAGGGCGTACCAGACCTCGGCGCGGGCCGTGAAGCGCGTCATGTAGTTGTCGGTGTAAGTCGTGCCGCGCGTGGCCGCCTGGGCAGGGTCGTGGGCGAAGACGAGGTAGTTCGCGACGAGATCGGGGTCGATCACGCCGTTGGCGCCGAAGCAGGCATCCACGGTGGCGAGCCCGCGCGCGAGCGAGCCTTCGTCGAAGCAGATCTGGCTCTTCTGGCCGGTGGTGCCGCTGCTCGTGAGCGTCAGCGCGACGTCCTCGCGGGGCACCGAGAGCAGCTCATGGTGCTTCAGCGTGTTGACGAAGATCCAGGGCACGCGGGCGAGGTCGGCCTCGGTCCGTAGTTCGTCCTCGTGGAAGCCGTGCCGGGCGCACAGGCCCTGGTAAAACGGGCTGGCCTGGCGGTGCCAGGCGACGGCGTCGCGCATCGCCTCGCGGAAGGTCTGGGTCTTGGCCTCGTCGAGCCTGTAGGGCTCCGGGGCCGACATGAGGGCCTCGAGGGCGGCGGTGGCGGCGGGCGCTGGCATGGCGGGTGCTCCTGACCCATCATACCCGGCCGCTCGGGCCTCGGGGGCTTGGTCCCCCCCTGCTCGCCCGGGGATATCAGTACTTCGTCTTGCCGAACATCGCCCGTCTCCTTCCCAACCCCCTCACCGCCGACCGGTGATGAAAGGTGGGTCCGCCGGGCGGGTTCCGCGTCGGTTCCCAAGGTTGTGGAATTGGTTAAGATATTGTTATCGGATTGTCGGGCTTCGGCGGGGCGCATCGGTCAAGGTGGTCTTGCCGCCTGCGCTTCGCGTGGTTTCAAGCCGAGGGCACGGGGCCCCGGGAATTTTTGGAACCTCGGGCGGATCGCCCGGGGATTTGGCCTCACGCTGGGGGCTGCGCGGTGCCCTGCCAGGGGGGCTCGGGGGGCCCTCGACGTGCCGCTGGGGGTGCTGCCTCCACCTCGGGGGCTGGACCTGCCCGCTTCAGAACTTGGTCTTGCCGAACATCGCGCTTCCCTCCACTCTCCGGCACCGGCTCCCGGTGACAAGAGAGAGGTCCCCGCGGGTGGTGGGGGCGCGGTCGGTAAAGGGCCCTGGTTTGCTTAAGTGGGCATTATGGAAGGTGAAAGTTCCGCTAAGCTGAACAACGTGCGCCCCCTCAGCGCCCCCGCCGCCAGTCCTCGGCCAGCATCGCGTAGGTGGCGTGATCCACGAAGTGGTCGTAGAGCCACTCGGCCTGCCGCCGCACGCCCTCGAGCTGGAAGCCGAGCCGCTCGGGGACGGCCCGGCTGCGGGCGTTGCCCACGGCGGCCGCGATCTCGACGCGGTTCAGCCGCCACGTGTCGAAGGCGTGGTCCGTCAGCGCCGCGCAGGCCCGCGTCATCAGGCCGCGGCCCTGGAAGCCCTCGCCGAGCCAGTAGCCCAGGCTGACGTGCCGGTTGGCCCACGACGGCGGGTGGAACCCCACGACGCCGGCGAGATCCCCGCGGTGCCAGAGGCCCAGGCTGAAGCCCCGCTGGCTGGCCTCGGCCTCGCGCACGGCGCGGATGAAGGCAAGGGAGTGGGCCGCGGTGTGGTTGGCATCGACCCAAGGCAGCCAGGCGCGCAGGTGGGCGCGGTTGCCGTCGACGAGCGCGAACAGGGCGGGCGCGTCGGCCTCCTCCAGGAGGCGCATGTCGGTGGTGTCGTCCAGGCGGTGGTGCATCAGAACCTCGGGGCGTTGGCCCGGCGACGGAGCCTCAGAACTTGGTCTTGCCGAACATCGCGCTTCCCTCCACTCTCCGGCACCGGCGCCCGGTGACAAGAGAGAGGTCCACGCGGGCGGTGGGGGCGCGGTCGGTAAAGGGCGGTATTCTGGTTAAGAGAGCGGTAAGGAAGGTGAAAGTTCCGCTAAGCCGGGCGGCCGGGGGCGCCGCCATCGGCCGCCCGGGCGCGGCGCACGCGGGCCAACCGCAGGAGCGCGGCCACGGCGTCCACCGAGCGGGGGGAAGACGGGCTCACGGTCACCTCGCCCCGGTCACCCACGCCCTCAC
Source organism: Candidatus Sericytochromatia bacterium (assembly GCA_035285125.1). GTDB lineage: Bacteria > Cyanobacteriota > Sericytochromatia > S15B-MN24 > JAQBPE01 > JAYKHL01. The sequence continues at coordinate 12,310 of JAYKHR010000026.1, forward strand.
AGCGTCTCGTCCACCGTCCCCTTGAACTTCCCCGTCACGGGCGCGAGCGGGATCCCGCCCGGGGCCAGCAGCACCACGGCCAGCGGGGCCAGGCTGCCCGCCGCGATGAGCTTGGCGACGTCGGGCTTGGCCCGCAGCACGGCGGCCTCCAGCCGGGCCTGCAGGCCTGGCTCGCGCGCCGCGTCGGGCACCTCCACGCGGACCAGCAGGGCCTCGCGGCCGTCGTGCCGTTGCTTGACGAGCTGGACGGCCTGCCCGACGGCCGGCTCGTCGGCGAACGCGGCCAGCACCTCGGCCCGCAGCACCGTCGCGTAGCCCAGCCGCAGGGCTTCGTCGGCCCGCCCGAGCAGCTCGAAGACGGGGGTGGTGCGGCCGCAGGGGCAGGCCTCGGGCACCAGGCGCCCCTCGTCCCCGATGACGTAGCGGATCACCGGCTGCAGGTGGCGATCGAGGTTGGTCACGACCAGCGCCCCGGGCTCGCCCGGCGGCCTGGCGAGCCCCGTCGCCGGGTCCACGACCTCCACCACCACGTGGTCGGCCAGGACGTGGTGGAACCCGCCAGCGCGGGCCTCGCAGGCATGCCCCATCAGCCCTGAGTCCACGGCGCCGTAGCCCGCCGAGGCGATCACGGTGCAGCCGAGGGCCTCCGTGAGGTGCCGGCGATCGTCCGGGTGCAGGTGCTCGCCGGCGTAAAAGACCTTGGCGATGCTCACGCCCCGGGCCTGCAGCGCGGGCGCGACCTGGAGCAGCCGCGAGGGGAAGCCCACCAGCACGTCGATGCCGAAGCGGGCGCAGCCGTCCGCCACCACCTCGGCGTCGGCCGCCGCGGTGTAAGGGAAGCTCAGGCAGCCGAGCGTCTCGAGCAGGCGGTTGACGAAGCTGAAGGACGCATAAAGCCCGCCCGAGGCAAAGAGGTTCGCCACGCGATCGCCCGGCCTGAGGCCTGCTGCCCGGTAGGTGCGGGCGAAGAGCGGCATGCAGCCTGCGAACTCGCCGTGGCTGTACACCGAGAACTTGGGCTCGCCCGTGCTGCCCCCGCTGCGAAACACGACGGCGTCCGCGAGGGGACCCGTCAGGGCGTCGCTGGAGCGGGGCGGCGAGGCCGCCACCCAGGCGTCCTTGGTCAGCAGGGGCAGGCGGCTGAGGTCAATCAGCCCGCCGAAGGTCTGGTTGGGCCCCCAGAGCTGGCGGTACAGGGGGGCCTGGGCCACGGCCAGTTGCACCAGCGCGCGCAGCTTGGCGTCCACCAGCGCGGCCTGGGCCTCGGGCGCCCAGCCCTCGAAGGCGTCGCGGGCGGAGGCCTCAGGCGCCCCCATCGGCGTCCACCACCGGCTCCTGCATCTGGACCACCAGGTTGCGGAACTCCGTGTTCATCAAATAGGCGTCCAGGAACTTGCGGTCGCGCGGCGTCAGCTGCACGTTCGAGAAGTTGAGCGGCAGGGTCGAGCGCGCGAACACCAGCTGGTCCTCACGGTGCTCACCCCGCTGCGCCATGCTGGGGAAGTAGGCGCAGGGCAGGAAGTTCGCCGACAGCGCCGCGCGCTGATGCGTCGGCTCGTGGGCGCTGACGAGCACCTCCATGTAGTCGATGCCCACGGTGCGGCCCGTCTCGAAGACCATGTCGAGAATGTGCGTCAGGTGCTGCACCTCGGCGCGGTCCACCTGCAGCGCGACCAGCACGCCGTGGCCGTCCTTGCCGTCGTGGTTGACGAAGGCCTTGACCTGCCCGTGCTCCGCCAGGAACAGGTGGGTCGGCGGGTGGAACGGGAAGAAGTCCAGCAGCAGCTCGCCGCGCTCCCGGCAACGGTTCAGGGCCTCCGGCACGAGCTCCCCACGCTCGACGCGCAGCCGCAGCCTGTCGGCGATCGGCACGATCTCGGCGGGTTCGAGGCCGTAAGACTGCCTGACGATGTCGTAGAAGCCTGCGACCTCGGGGATCAGCCGGGGCGTCTGCCGTCTCCCGGCAAAGGCGTCGGGGTGGAACAGCGCCTTCAGGCCGTGCGTCTCGTAGTGCGTTGTGCGGTGCACGTTCGGGAAGATGCCGAGGCTCATGAAGCCGAGCTTGCGCAGCAGGGAGTCTGGCCCCATCGTGCGCGTGCGGGTGGTGGCGTAGATGGCGTCGCAGAGGCGCGGCGTCTCATGCATCAGCCGCGCGATGCCGGTGCGGATGCTGAGTTCGGCGAGGCCGTCCCGGCGCCAGGTGGGGTCCGTGGCGGCCGCAAAGACCTTGGCATGGCGCTCCTGCGCGTCGAGCAAGAAGATCACGGAACTCACGAGCACGCCATCTCCCGCGTCCACCACGATCCACAGGCAGCTCGGGTCGCGCAGGGCCTCCTCGCGCTGGGGGCGGAGGTTCACGATGGGCATGCTGTAGGTGCCCTGGTAGACGCGGTGGTAAAGTTGCCAGATGGCTTCGGCGTCGTCGGGTGTCGCCCGCCGCAAGGTGGCTTGCCGGCCGTCTCGACACGTCAGGGGCTCGTGAATCACGAGGCGGGGTGGCGGTTGACTCGGCATGGCCCAGATTATAGCAGGCGCCGGGGTCCGGGGCGGGGTGGCGATGGGTAGGTTGCCGCCGTGGCGGGTAAGTAACCCTCGGCCAGACCGGCACACGGATGTCCCGGCGGCGATGTGTATGCTCCGACGACCCTCTCCCCCAACCAGACGCCCGCGCGCCGGTCGCCCCCAAGTTCGGGTGCGCCGTGGCTTCACGCTGCTGGAGATCGTCGTGGTGGCCGGCATCCTCGGGACGCTTGCGGCGATCGCCTACCCGAACTACCAGCAGTCGCAGGACCGCGCCCGCAACGCCTCGATGATCTCGAACGTGAAGGTGCTGCAGACCGCGCTGCTCCAGTACTCCTCCGACCACGACGGGTCGCTGCCCAAGAGCCCCGACGCCACGGACACCGGCCCAGGCGCCGCGAGCTACTCGCCTGCGGGCTCGGGGCTGGGTCCATACATGTCGGGTGGGGTCTTTCCGGCCTCGCCGTGGAGCGGCCAGTCGCCGGCGGTGCTGATGGCGCCGGGGGGCTCGCCGCTGAACACCGCCAAGGAGATCGCGGACGGCGACGGCATGGTCAAGCGCACGGGGACGATCATCGGGGGTGGGTCGCTGTCGGCCGACGGCACCCGCAACCAGCCGCCCACCCTCCGGACGCATTACGGGGCCCTGATCTACAGCCGCGAGGCCGATCGCCAGCTCGGGCTGGTCTACGGCGTCGGCAAGAAGCGCGGCGAGGCCGTCGTGGCCGCCGGCTCCACCTCGGAGGGCGCCTCGGACGGTGGCGCGCCCTGATCCCGCCCTCTGCGGCTCCGTTGAAACCGGCAGCGGGGCGCGGCGGCGTGGATGGCGCGGCTGCCTGATGCGGGCGCTCCAGCGTCGTTCGCGGGTCGTGGCGGGCGTGAAGGGTCGGTTGTGGTATCCTGTGCCTCGCGCGACCCTGCTGCAGGACGGGGCGCGAGGAGGACCGAGATGGATCGTTCACTTCGTCGCAACTTTTATCGGCAAATGTTGCTGATCCGGCTCTTCGAGGAGAAGTGCGCGGAGCTTTACGCCGGCGCCCAGATCGGCGGCTTCCTCCACCTCTATATCGGTGAAGAGGCCATCGCCGTTGGCGCGATTGCAGCCCTTGCCGAGCAGGACGACATCGTCACCCACTACCGGGACCATGGCCATGCCCTGGCGCGGGGCCTCGACACGGCCGCCGTGATGGCCGAGCTGTGCGGCCGGGCCACGGGCGTCTGCAAGGGGCGCGGCGGCTCGATGCACATCGCTGACGTCGACCACCGGTTCTGGGGTGGCTACGCGATCGTGGGCGGCCACCTGCCCGGCGCCGTGGGCCTTGCCCACGCCCACAAGTACCAGGGCACGGGCGGTGTCTCCGTCTGCTTCTTCGGAGATGCCGCGACAGACATCGGCGAGTTCCATGAGGCGATGAACTTCGCCCAGCTGTGGCGCCTGCCCATCATCTTCGTGTGCGAGAACAACCTCTACGGCATGGGCGTGCCCCTCGCCATGAACTCCGCCGTGCCGCAGATCGTCGACAAGGCGCGGGCCTACAACATGCCGAGCGACCGCATCGACGGCATGGACGTCGAGGCCGTGTACGCGGCAATGAGCGCCGCCGTGGCGCACGCCAGGGCCGGCAATGGACCGTTCTTCCTGGAGGCGATGACCTACCGCTTCCGCGGCCACTCGATGGCTGACCCCGAGCTGTACCGCGACAAGGCCGAGGTCGAGGAGTGGAAGAAGAAGGACCCCGTGGGCACCTACCGGGCCCGGCTCCTTCGCTCCAAGGTCCTCACCAATGCCACGGCCGACGCCCTCGACGCCGAGGTGGCAGCCGAGGTCGAGGCCGCGGCCCGCTTCGCCCTCGAGAGCCCTTACCCCGACCCGGACACGCTGTTCGACGACGTGTTCACGCCCGCCGCGGGCGCTCGCTGAGGGGAGCTGAACAATGCCTATTTTGACTTACCGCGATGCCCTGCGTCAGGCCCTCGCCGAGGAGATGCGCCAGGACTCCGCCGTCTGGATCCTCGGCCAGAACATCGCGGCCTACGGCGGCACCTATGCCGTCACCAAGGGCCTTTACCAGGAGTTCGGGCCTGACCGGGTCCGCGACACCCCCATCGCCGAGGCCGGCATCATCGGGCTCGCCATGGGCTCAGCCATGGGTGGTACGCGCCCTGTGGCCGAGATCATGAGCATCAACTTCACGCTCGTCGCGATTGACCAGATCGTCAACCACGCCGCGAAGATGCGCTACATGTTCGGCGGCCAGTGGTCCGTGCCGATGGTCATCCGCACCGCCTCCGGCTACGGCATGCTGGCCGCGACGCACTCCCAGACCTTTGAGAACTGGTACGCCTACGTGCCAGGGCTCAAGGTCGTGATGCCGGCGACGCCCTACGACGCCAAGGGCATGCTCAAGGCCGCCATTCGGGACCCGGACCCCGTCATGTTCATCGAGCACTCGAACCTGTACGGCCAGAAGGGTGAGGTGCCCGACGGCGAGTACCTCGTGCCGCTCGACCGGGCTGACGTGAAGCGGCAGGGTGACCACATCACGCTGGTGTGCTGGTCCAGCATGCTCAAGCCGTGCCTGGCTGCGGCCGAGGCGCTGGCGGCCGAGGGCGTCTCGGTGGAGGTCGTCGACATGCGCGCCCTGAGGCCCCTCGACACCGACACCGTCGTGGCCTCGGTCCGCAAGACAAGCCGGTGCGTGGTGGTCGAGGAGGGCTGGCGCTCTCTGGGCGTCGGCGCTGAGATCGCCGCGCGGGTGTCGGAGGAGGCCTTCGACTGGCTCGACGCCCCTGTGGGGCGCGTGGCTGGACGCGAGGTCCCGATGCCTTACGCCAAGAACCTCGAGAAGCTCTGCATCCCTGGCGAGCCCGAGATCATCGCCGCCTGCCGGGCCACGCTCTGACGCCCGCCCGCACCTGGAGGACTCATGGCCAGCAACATCCTGATGCCCAAGATGGGCTACGACATGGAAGAGGGCAAGCTCCTGCGGTGGCTGAAGCAGGAGGGCGAGGCCGTCGCGAAGGGCGAGCCCGTCGCTGAGATCGAGACGGACAAGGTCGCCATCGAGATCGAGGCCTTCGCCAGCGGCGTCCTCGCCCGCATCCTGGTGGGGCCCGGCGAGTCGGCCCCCGTCGGGTCGCCGATCGGCATCATCGCCGAGCCCGGTGAGCAGGTGGAGGCGCCCGCTGCGCCCGCCCCGGCTGCGGCCCCCGCCCCGGCTGCGCCCCTCCCCGTCGCCGCTCAGCCGCCCGCGGCCCCGGCGGCCGTTGCTGCTGCCGCGCCGCAGGGCCGCGTCTTCTCCTCGCCGCTCGCTCGCAAGGTGGCTGCTGCGCGGGGGGTCGATCTCGCGGTCGTGACGGGCACCGGCCCGCGCGGGCGGATCGTGCGTCGGGACGTGGAGGCTGCGGCCTCGGCGCCCGTCGCGACGTCGGTGACATCGCCGGCCCCCGCCGCTCCGACGGCCCCGGTTCAGCCCGGCGCTGCACGTCTGGAGCCGCTTTCCGGGATGCGAAAGGCGATCGCCCGCCGCATGGCCGAGGCCATGGCGCCCATCCCGCACTTCTATGTCACGATGGCCGTCTCGATGGACGCTGCGATGGCGCTGCGCGAGCAACTCAACGCGGGCCTCGAGAAGGACGCGCGGATCTCCGTGAACGACATGATCGTCAAGGCCTGCGCGCTCGCGCTGCGCAAGCACCCGAGCCTGAACGCGCGCTGGACCGAGGCGGGCATCGAGCACCCGGCCGACGTCGCCATCAGCGTGGCCGTGGCGCTGCCCGACGGGCTCATCGCCCCGGACATCCACCTGGCGGATGCCAAGTCCGTGGGGGCCATCGCGCGGGAGATCCGCGACAAGGCCGGGCGGGCCAAGGCCGGCGGGCTGGGGCCGGACGAGTACGGGCGGGGCACCTTCACCGTGAGCAACCTCGGGATGTACGGCGTGGAGGCGTTCACCGCGATCGTGACGCCGCCGCAAAGCGCCGCCCTGGCGGTCGGGGCCGTGCAGGCCGAGCCCGTCGTGCGCGACGGCGCCCTGGCCGTCGGCCAGGTCATGCGCTTCACGGTCTCGGCCGACCACCGCATCACGGACGGCGCCGGTTCGGCCCAGTTTGCGGCCGAGGTGAAGCGCCTGCTGGAGCACCCGTTCCAGCTCTTGCTCTAGGGAGGCACCATGGCCAGCGTGATCATCCTCGGCGGCGGGCCCGGGGGCTACGTCGCCGCCATCCGGGCGGCCCAACTTGGGCTGAGCGTGACGCTCGTGGAGCGCGAGTGGCTCGGCGGCGTCTGTCTCAACTGGGGCTGCATCCCGACCAAGGCCCTGCTGCGCAATGCGGAGGTGCTGAACCTCTTCAAGCACGCCAAGGACTGGGGCGTGAAGTTCGACAAGCTGTCGGCGGACTACGGCGTGGCCTTCGACCGCTCCCGCGACGTTGCGGACCGCCTCGTCAAGGGCATCACCTACCTGATGAAGAAGAACCGCATCCAGGTGGTGCAGGGCACGGGACGCCTGCTGGCTCCTGGCCGGGTGCAGGTGGGCGACCAGGTGCTGACGGCCGACCACGTGGTGCTGGCCGTGGGCGCGCGGCCGCGGCTGCTGCCCGGCCTCGAGGCTGACGGCGAGCGCATCGTCACCAGCCGCTCGGCCCTGCTCGACAACCGCACGGCCCCCAAGTCGATCGTTATTCTCGGCGGCGGCGCCATCGGCTGCGAGTTCGCCTACGTCTACGGCAGCTACGGGGCCCAGGTGACGATTGTCGAGCTTCGCGACCACCTGCTGCCGAACGAGGACCCGGAGAGCAGCGAGGTACTCGAGAAGGCCTACCGCGGCTACGGCTACACCCTGCACCTGGGCAGCAAGTTCGAGGGCCACGAGCTCACGCGCAAGGGCGTGAAGGTCAAGATCGCGACGCCTTCCGGCCCTGTGGTGCTCGAGGCCGAGCGGATGTTGGTCTCGCTCGGTGTTGCCCCCAACACCGAGGACCTCGGCCTCGAGGCGTGCGGCGTCGCGACGGAGCGGGGCTTCATCACCGTCGACGAGCAGATGCGGACGAACGTGCCCGGTGTCTGGGCCATCGGAGATTGCAATGGCCGCTCGGGCCTCGCCCACGTCGCGTCAGCGCAGGGCGTGGTGGCGGCTGAGGCGATCGCGGGCCATCACCCCCACCCCTTGCGCTACGAGGACATGCCCCGCTGCACCTACTGCCACCCGCAGGTGGCCAGCCTGGGCCTGACGGAGGCCCAGGCGCGCGAGCAGGGGCACGACGTCCGCGTGGGCCGGTTCCCGTTGGCGGCGAACGGCAAGGCGCTGGCGCTCGGAGATGCCGTGGGTCAGGTCAAGGCCGTGGTCGACGGCCGCCACGGCGAGTTGCTCGGCGTGCACCTCGTGGGCCCCGACGTGACGGAGTTGTTGCCCGAGTTTGGCCTGGCGCGGGCTGCAGAGGTCACGGCCGACGAGCTCGAGCTGGCCGTCCACGCTCACCCCACGCTGTCGGAGGCGCTCCACGAGGCGGTGCTCGCCGCCATGGGACGGGCCATCCACATCTAGCTCTTCATCCAGGTTTAGGGAAGAGTTAACCGGTCCTTGGACAATTCGGGGCCCTCCCTGCGCGACAACCCCTCTTGCGACCTCGGCGAGACGGCAGGAGAGACGGATGGCGACAGGGCAGGGCCGAACGGGGCAGGTGGTGGCCTGGCTGGTACTGGCGGCGTCGCTGGCCGCCTGCGGCCGGGCCGGAAGCCCCACCGCCGCTCGCGGTGTCTCGCAGGTCGAGGCCCTGGCCACCTCCGGCCGGGTGATCGTGGGGTGGCGCCAGCCTGACAAGGCGAGCGAGGTCCTGCGGCGCCTCGGCGTTCGTCGCCAGGATGGCCCCGAGGCCTCCGGCGCTGCCGGTGACGGCCCTGAGGTCGTGGCCTTGCCGCGGGGGATGGATGCCACGGGCTTTGCGGCGGCCGCGGCTGACGCGGTGGCGTGGGTCGAGCCCGACCGGATTTTGCGCCTGCCGGCCGCTCCCAGTGGCGACGCCGAGGAGGCCGGGCCAGAGGCCGAGGCCCTCGCCCGGAAGCCGGCCTCGTCCCGGCGCTGGTGGCTGGAGCGGATCCGCGCGGCGGAGGCCTGGCGCCGCACCCGTGGCCGCCCGGGCGTGCGCATCGGCGTCGTGGATACGGGCGTCGACCCCGAGCATCCCGCGCTGCGCGAGCAGGTGGTCGGGAGCTGGCGGGTCAACGGCCTGCTGGGGCGTCTCGGGATGGCAACGGCCCGGGACGACAACGGGCACGGGACGCACTGCGCCGGCGTGGCGGCGGGCTCCGGCGAGGGGGGGCTCACGGGCGTGGCCCCTGGCTGCAAGCTGCTGGTGGTCAAGGCGCTCGACCGCAACGGCGCCGGGGCGACCTCCGACATCGTGCGGGGCATCCGCTGGGCCGTGGGCAACGGTGCGCGGGTGCTGAGCCTGAGCGTCGGCGGTCAGGAGTCCTCCCAGGCGATGGCCGGTGCCGTGGCGGAGGCCCTCAAGGCGGGCGTTGTTGTGGTGGCCGCGATGGGCAACGAGGGCAAGGAGCTCAAAAACTACCCTGCCGCCTTGCCCGGCGTGATCGCCGTGGGGGCGACGACGCGCCAGGATCGGCCGGCCTCCTTCTCGACGCGCGGTCCGTGGATCTCGGTGGCGGCTCCCGGCGTCGACATCTGGGCGACGGCACCCACCTACGCTGTGACGATGAATCGCGGCGACGACGCCCCGCTCGGGATCGGCGAGGGCAAGCTGTCGGGCACGTCGATGGCCACGCCGATGGTGGCCGGGCTGGCGGCGTTGCTCGTCAGCGCCCACCCGGCCTGGACGCCCGCCCAGGTCAAGGCCGCGATCGAGCGGTCGGTGGTCCCCCTCGACGACGGCTTCAACCCCCGCACGGGCCACGGCCGGATCGACGCGGCGAGAGCGCTCGGGGGGATCTGAGCGGCGGGCCTCAGCCGGCCTCGCACACGTGGCCGGGCATCTGACGGTTGTCCGCGGTGGCGGCGCCCTCTCGCGTGACGCCGATGAGCCCGATGTCGAGCTCGGCGGCGGGGAAGAGGTCGACGCCCTTCTGGAGGGCTTCGCGCAGGGGCATGCCGTCCTCCAGCCAGCCGTAGACCGTGCGGGCCAGCAGCTTCGTCACGATGGCCTCGCCGATGCCCGTGCAGGCGATCGCGCCGGCGGGGCCCGCATAGAACCCGCACCCGACGATCGGGGTGTCGCCCACCCGGCCGTAGAGCATCGGAGAGCTCCCGCCCGTCGAGCTCGCGACGGCGAAGCGGCCCTCGGCGTCCATCGCCACGGCCCCGATCGTGCTCGTGCCGTGGGCGTGGATCACTCGCTGCCACTGGGTCGGGAAGTTCCAGTGGGCCTTGAAGTCGAAGGCCCGCCACTCTGCCTGGAAGTCGTAGGCCGTGTCTGCCGACAGCGCCTCCATCACCTTCATGTGGATCGCGCGGGCGCGGGGCGTGACTTCCTTGAATTCGGGGTGCCCGAGGACGCGCGCAAAGCGCTCGGCTCCTTCGCCGACCATCAGCCAGTGCGGCGTGTCGGCCACGGCCCGGGCCACGAGGATCGGGTTGCGAACCCGCTGGAGCGCCGCCACCGCACCGAGCCTTCCCGTGGAGTCCATGCACGACGCATCCATCTCGATGGTTTCGCCGTCCATCCGCAGGCTGGAGCCCCGGCCCGCGTTGAAACGGCCGTCGTCCTCGAGTCGCACGGAGGCGGCCACGGCGGCTGCCAGGGCGTCTTCCCCGGCCTTCAGCTTGGCGAACCCGGCTTCAGCGGCGGCGATGCAGCCGTCGAGGTTCTCCGGCGAGTTTCCGACGCCGCCGTGGACGGCGATGGCAAGGCGGGCCATGGGGATCTCCTTTCAGCGGCCGGCATTGTACCATCCTTGCGTGTTCCGCTCGCTGAGCCCTGGCCGGGAGGTCCCCATGTCGTCACCCTGCGAAACCCGCACCGTTGAGCCCGCCAGGCGGCTGTGCGGCGACCTCCGCGTGCCGGCAGACAAGTCCCTCTCGCATCGCGCCGCCCTGCTGGCGGCCCTGGCCGAGGGCGAGAGCCGGATCCGCGGCTTCCTTGCCGCGGAGGATTGCCTGGCCACCTTGAGCGCCGTGCAGGCCCTCGGGGCGAAAGTCACGGGGGAGCCGACCGGGGAGCTGCGCATTCGGGGGGGCGGGCTCGGGGGGCTGCGGGAGCCCACGGACGTGCTGGATGCCGGCAACAGCGGCACCACGCTGCGCCTGCTGGCAGGCGTTGCGGCAGGCCTCCCGGGCCTGACGGTGCTGACGGGCGATGCCTCGCTACGGCGGCGGCCGATGGGCCGTGTCGTTGATCCCCTCGTGCGCATGGGCGCCCGCATCCTCGGGCGCGGGGGGGGGGCCCTCGCGCCGCTCGCCATCGGGGGGGGCGGGCTGCGCCCCATCGCCCACGCCTCTCCCGTCGCCAGCGCCCAGGTCAAGAGCGCGGTGCTGCTCGCGGGCCTCTTCGCCGAGGGGGAGACCAGCGTCTCCGAGCCCCACCCCTCACGCGACCACACCGAGCGGATGCTGGCGGCCCTCGGGGCGACGGTGCGCAAAGGGGAGGGCGGCGTGAGCGTCTTGGGGCGGCCGACTCTGCGGCCCTTCGAGTTTGACGTTCCGGGGGACGTCTCCTCGGCGGCCTTCTGGGTGGTGGCTGCCACCATCGTGCCGGGCAGCGAGGTCGTGCTGCGCGGGGTGGGCGTCAACGAGACGCGTACGGGGGCCCTCGATGTCCTGCTGGCGATGGGGGCCGACATTCGCCGAGTGGAGCCCAGGCTCGTGGCCGGCGAGCCCGTCTGCGACCTCGTGGTGCGCGGCGCCCCGCTGCGCGGCACGCGCGTCGAGGCCCACCAGGCACCCCGGCTCATCGACGAGGTGCCGATCCTCGCCGTCGCCGCCGCGTGCGCCGAGGGCGACACCCTGTTCGAGGGCGTGGGCGAGCTTCGCCACAAGGAGTCCGATCGCCTGGCCGCGATCATCGAGCGGCTCGGGGCCCTGGGCCTGCGGGCGGTGGCCGAGGGGGAGTGCCTCCGGGTCCACGGCGGGGCTTGTTGGCAGGCGGGCGAGGTGGACAGCGGGGGCGACCACCGCATGGCCATGAGCGCCGCCGTGGTCGGACTCTTGGCCCGAGGCACCGTCACGGTGCGAGACACGGCCTGCGTGAGGACCAGCTACCCGGGGTTCTGGGACGACATGCGCCGCCTGGTCGGCGGCTGAGCGCACCAGGCGGTGCCGGGCAGGGAACCGGGGTATGTAGGGCGGGGAGGATCTGACGTCGATGGGACTGATGCAGCAACTGGTCGAGCTCTTCGCGGGCACCCGGGACCGGGCTCCCGACCTGCGGGCGTTTCGCAAGGCGTTGGAGGCAGCCGTGGCCGACGGGGTCCTGACGGATCTCGAGATCAGCGAGCTCGATCGCCTGCGGAAGCAGTTCAAGCTCTCGGACGAAGAGGTCAAGAAGTTCAAACGGAAGGCCTACGAGATCGCCTACAAGCACTCTTTCGGCAAGGGTGTCTACAGCGTCCGCAAGCACAAGGACCTCGACCGCATTCAGAGCTACCTGGGGATGTCCGATGTCGAGGTGGCCAGGTACGCCCGGCAGCTGGCGAAGCTGCGCGTCCTGACCGATCTCAAGGCCGGCAAGCTGCCGGACGCCGAGGTTCACGGCATGGACTGGCCGAAGGGCGAGCGCGCTCACTGGAAGGCGAACGTGTTCTTGCTGGACGACGACGACTACGGCGTGGCGGACGACCCCGAGCTGGTGGCCGCCGCCGGCAGGGGGCACCCACCCTGTCGCGTCGAGCTTCCCTTGCCGGAGCTCAAGCCCGCGAGCCAGGGCCTGCTGATCGCCACCAACCGGCGTTTCGTCTACAAGTCGCAGAACAAAACCTTCAGCCTGGGGTACGACCAGGTGCTGGGCGTCATCTTCCACCCGGACGGCCTCCGGGTGCTGGCGGAGGCCGGCAAGTCCAAGCGGATGCGCTTTGTGGACGGTCAGGACCCCGAGGTGACCTCGCTGGTCCTCAGCGCGGTGCTGAAGCCCTGAAGCCTCAGCGCACGGAGGCCAGGAACTCGTCCCAGCTCGTGTCCTTGGCGAAGGCGGTGTCCTTGTAAATCGGGTCGACCTTGCCGTCGAGTGGCAGGTAGATGGACACGCCTCGGGCGACCTTGCCCTCCTCGCGTGTCGCCCGCGAGAGCAGGATCAGGCCATTCTTGTTGAACAGCGTCGCCTGCACGCCCGCGCAGGCCTCCTGGATGCCACGGTCGGTGATCCGCTCGCGGAGCTGCACGATGACCTCGTGGAGATCGCGATGGTTGAAGTCGGACTGATCGGGCCCGGCCACGTAGAAGGGCTTGACGGCCTGCAGCGCCCGCTTGATCTGGGTTCCCTGGGTGGGCATCGCCGCCAGCAGCGCCTTCCCGAGGCGATCCACAGCCTGCGTGGTGCGCGCGGCCTTGCTCATGTCGAGGGCCGAGATGGTGAACAGGGCCACCAGCTTGCCCTTGCGCTGAGCCCGCAGCACCAGCTCTCGCCCCAGGGCGGCGGGTTCGGCCTTGCCGCCCTTGGCGAGCGCGGCGAGCGTCGTGTCGTAGTTCATGCCGAGGGCGTACGAGGAGTCCTCGCTGGCGACCATCACCTCGGCCGTGTTGCGAAGCTCGTGGGCCACCTCGATCGTCGCCATCAGGCAGGCGTCGAAGGTCACCAGATCCAGCTTCTTCGCCCCACGGCCGCGATTCAGGGCGGTGGCCAGCTGGGGCAACCGGATGATGGTGTCCGAGCGATCGTCCTGCGCGATGCCGTAGTAGCCACCGCCGTGGTTGTTGACGTCGAGCCAGCGGAGCCGGGAAGGGTAGGTGCCGAAGGCGGTCCGCATGGCGCTCGCGAGGGCGCCGCCGCTGCCGGAGTTCACCTCACCGCGCTTGCCCACGGGCGTCCAGGGGCTGGTGATGGCGTCCATGTCCTGATCCGGGGTGATGTAGTACCAGCGGGAGTTGTTGGGGCCGATGTCGTCCGTCAGCACGATGGCGTTCACGCCGGTGTTCGAGCCGGCCTTCTCCAGGGTGTTCACGTGCATCGGCAGCGTCACGCCGAGGTTGTTGTCCAGGGCCTTGAAGGTGAAGAACGTGACGTCTTTGGGCTTGGTCGGCACGGGAAGTTGCCTCACCCGCGTGCCGTGCTCGTCCTTGCCGATCGTTGCCGCCTGGATCTGGGCCGCGATCTCAGGGGCGTCGGCCGCCATCGCCCCGAAGGCACCCACGCTGCGCCCAAGGGCTGTGGGGCCGAAGACGGCAGCGCCGCAACCCGCCAGGAGCGAGGTTGCGACAAGGGTGGCGGCCAGGAGGGCCGGGCGGGGGAGGTGGGCCATCGGGTGACTCGCCTTCTGGTTCGGGGAGACGGGTTCTTAAAGTAACCTTCGTCTTACTATCGTCGTTTCTATACCCGAACTTGCGTTCCAAGCCACCTGGGGGGCGCACACGAACGGCACGGCCTCGGCCCGCCCTGAGCCTCGCCACTGGCGACGCCTGACCCCAAGAACCTCCCGGCTGTCGTCGGCCCCACGGATGTCCGAGGCCTCAGCCTGTGGCACCGGGCGGCGGCCAGCCGGCCCGCGCCGCCGCCAGCACCGCCCGCAGTGCGGGACGGTCCAGGCCTTGGGGCGCCATCACGACGGCCTCAGGGGGCGCTGGCAGCCGCGTGACGAGCTGGGTGCAGGGGTGGTCGGGGTTCATCAGCGCGCCGTGCGCAGCGGTGATCCGAACCCCGTGTAGCCAGGGAGCCAGCGCGGCGAGCTCCGGCAGGGGGGCGTCGTCCCGGCGCGCCGCCGCTGCGACGTGCGCGTCCAGGTCGGCGAGCACGCCCAGAGGGGGCGCGCCGAGCCTCGCCAGCACACCGGCGAGCTCCTGCCAGTGGGCGCCCAGCCTGCGATCCGGGCCCGGTCCCTGCAAAATCAGCGAGACGCGGATCCCTCGGGCGTCTGCCAGCGTCGCCACGGCGTCCAGGGAGCGGCAGAGCTGCTCGAGGGCTTGAGACCAGGCCACGGTGCCGCCGCCCCCCGGCGGGCCAGGCACGGCCCAGCCCGCGGGAAGCAGGTGGTGGCTCGCGCCACGGCCCGCTGCCGCGCGCAAGACCTCCCCGGCCTCCGCAAGCGCGCGCCGCCGAAGGTCCTCGTCCGTGGCGGCCAGGTTCCAGGGGGGCAAGCCATGGAGGCCTGGCCCCCGGCCGGCGAGCCATACCCGATCGCCCCAGCGGGCCAGCTGCTCCGCCCAAGTCGCGCCGGCCTCGAGACGCTCCCCCGCAACGGCGTGGCCCCAAGCCTCTCCGGCGAGGGCCGTCAGTGCGTCTGCGGCGCTGGAGGCGCCGGGCACGCTGGCGACGTCGAGGGTGCAAGTAGCCATCGTGGGGGCCTGGCGGGATCGGCTGGAAAGGGGAGACGTTGATCCGTGTACCCCGCATGGCCTACCATGAGGGCACCCACGGTTGGCCGCCACGCAGGGGCACGTCGCCGGGTCGGAGCCTTCGTTGCAATCGTTCAAGTACGCCATCTCCCGCCCTGAAACCGCTCGCCGTCGGCCCCGCCGCTCCTCCTGGGGCGGCCTGCTGGCGCTGGCGGCGCTGGTCGGCGCGGGCGCCGTGGGTCTCTCGCACCTCCGCCTGGCGGTGGAGACCCCTGCGCGTGCGCTGCGTTGGATGATGGAGCGACCCGCCGTGGCAGAGGAGGGCGGCCTGTCGGTGGACGGGGTGCTGCGCCAGGGAGACGTGCACCTCGCCCGCGCCGAGTACCGGACGGCGTCTCGCTTGTATGCGCAGGCAATTCAACTGGCACCGGACCGCCTCGAGGCTTGGGATCGCGCCGTCGCGTCAGCCTACGTGGCGCGCGACCCGCTGGGCCCCGTTCCCGCGACCCTGGTGCCCGATGCGGCTGCCCGGGCCAGGCTCCTGGTGGCCCTGGCCCAGCGGGAGCTCGGCGCAGGGCGCCGAGAGGGCGCCGCCTACTGGCTGAGCGAGGCCGAGCGCATCGCCCCAGACGCCGTGGAACTGCTCAGGGCCCGGGCGAGGCTTGCCCTGGCCGCCGGCGATCTCGGGCAGGCCGAGGCAGCCGTGGCGCGAGCCCTGGAAGCGGCTCCCGCGGATCCCGCAGTGCTCGCGGAGCGATTCGCCCTGCGACTGACGAGAGGCGAGGTCGAGGCGGGCTCCCGGGAGGTCCTCGCGGCCGTCCGGCCGCTCCTGCAAGATGAGCCGACGGGGCAGGCTGCCGTTCTGGCTGCTGAGGCCTACATTCGCCAGGGGCTGAGCCCGGAGGACGTGCGGCGGCGGCTGGTGGAGGACACGCCCCACCTGCGCACGGCTTCCCGGAAGCTGGTGCTGGCTCAGGCCTATCAACGTCACTACACGAGCAACCCGAACTGGTACCGGGACTCCTTCGAGCGCGTGCGGACCCTCGTGGACGAGATCCGCCGCGCAGACTCCGATGCCACCGCCCCGGAGCGTCTGCAGGCCGTGAAGGTGATGCTGGCTGCGCGGCGGGCCCGGTTAGCCCGCTTCGTCGAGCGCAGCGACATGGAGGCTGCGCTGGCGGAGGCCGGGCTGGCAGCCATGCTTGCGTCTTTGTTGCCAGCCTCTGAGCGGAGCGTCGCGGCAGACCTGCAGGCCGAGCGTGGCAGGCTGCTGACCCTGCTCGGTCGCCCGGCGGACGCCCTGAAGGCCTTCGAGACCGCCGTGCGTATCCAGCCCGGCCACCGGGCGCGGATCGACCTGGCGCGCCAGGAGGCGGGGAGCGGGGTCACGCTGCTGTCCGCGGGCCAGCGGCAACCCGCCCTCCAGCACCTCCGGCGCGCAGCGATGTTGTACCCCGAAGACGACGGAATCCTGGCCCGGTACTACCAGGCCCAGGGCCCCAAGGCCTCCATGCAGGCGGTGCTGGCCTGCGCCAGGGCCGTGCGGGAGCGCGAGATCGGCACTGTCTTCGCCCGCCTCACCCACGGGCTCTCTCAGGCCCACCACCCGGCGGATGCTGCGGCCCTCGTGGCCCTGGCGGGCAAGCTCCGGCTGCCACCCGGGCGCTTGGCGGAGCTCCGGGCCGAGGCCGCGCGGGCGGCAGGCCAGATGTCGGAGGCCCGCCGCAGCCTGCTGCGCGCGATCGACCACTCGCCCAGTGCCGCCTTGTGGCTTCGCCTGGCGGCGGTGGACGAGGCGGCGGCCGGCAGGCCTCGCTTGGCCCCCGCCCAGCGGCGCAGGCACCTCGCCGATGCCCTCGAGGCCACGCGGCACGCCCTGGCCTTCGACCCCTCGGGGCCGGCGGTGGGCCACGCGCTCAGGCTCCACAGGGTGCTGGCCGCGGCCCACCTGGCGGCCGGTGATGCCGTGCGGGCTGAACACGTGGCTGCGGCCGCGGCCGTCCTGGCGCCCAGAGATCCCGCCGTCGCGCTGGTCCTGGCCGATGCTTGCCTGGTCCGGGCGCGCTGGGGAGCGGCGCGCGACGCCTGTGTCGCGGGCCTTGCCGGCATCGTCCGCCCCTCGGACCCCCGGCACGCTTCCTTGCGGCTCCGCCTCGGCAGGTCCTTGCGGAAGCTCGGGCAGCCGGCCGAGGCGGTCGCGGCCCTGGCAGTGGGAGTCTCCGACGCGGCCTCCCCCAACCCCCGGCAGGCCGCCGAGCTCTGGTACGAGCTCGCGTTCGCCCACCTCGCCGCGGACCAGCGCGAAGAGGCACTCAACGCCACCAAGCAGTACGCCCGGTTCGCCAGCCAGGATCCCCATGGGGTGCGACGGGCCGCTGAGGTGCAGCAACTCGCAGCCAAGCTCGCCCCTGCGCCATGAACGTGGTGCTGGTGGCCAACCCGAGCGCGGGCGGCGGGCTCGGAGCCACGCAGTGGCCACTGGTGGCGAGGCGCTTGGAGGCAGCCGGCCACGCCGTCGACGTTCGCCTGACGCAGCAGCCGGGTGACGGCACCCGGCTCGCGGCCTCAGCCCTCGCGTCGGGCTGCCGGCTCCTGGTCGCGCTCGGTGGTGATGGCACCTTTCACGAGGTGGTCCAGGGCTTCTTTGACGAGGCCGGCGCCCCGCGGGCGCCAGGCGCGCAGCTCGGCCTCCTGCCCGCGGGCACTGGCAACGACTTCGTCCGCTCCCTGGGGGGCTCCGACGTCACCCGGATGCTGGCCGCCCTGGCTTCGGGCCGTGCGCGCTGCATCGACGTGCTGGCAGTCCGCCACAGGAACCGGCGCGGCGCCCCTGCCTTTCGCATCTGCCTGAATGTCCTCAGCCTCGGCGCCTCGGCCCTCGCCTCCGAGCGCGCTCACGCCTGGCCCCCCTGGCTTCGCGGGCTGCGCTACCTGGCCGGGGGCCTGCAGACGCTGGCCGACGTGCGGCCCTTCAGGCTCCGCTGGACGCTGGACGACGCGCCTCAACCCGACGCCAAAGCCCTGATGCTGGTGGTGGGGAACGGCGGCTACTTCGGTGGCGGCATGCACATCCTGCCGGAGGCCAGGCTGGAGGACGGCCGTGCCCACGTGCTGCTGGTGCGCGACGCCCCCGCCTGGCAGCTGCTGGCGCAGCTGCCAGGGCTGTACGTGGGCGCCCACGTCACGGCCCCTTTCCTCGAGCTGCGCCACGCCCGCGTCGTCACCGTCGCCTCCGAGGCGCCGCTCGACATCGATGGTGAGCCGGTGGGCACCGGCCCGATCGAGGTCGAGGTGCTGCCGGGGGCCCTGCTGCTGCTGGCCTGAGGACGGCGGCCGGGACGCTTCACACCGCCTGGTGGCGCCAGCGTCCCAGGCGGAAGTACCAGGTGATGCCCACGCCCTGCGCCACCATGGACACGGTCATGGCCCACCAGGCGCCAGCCGTGCCCCAGCCCAGGAGCAGCGCCAGCACGAAGCCCAGGGGCACCCGCAGCAGGAGCTGGAAGAAAAAGACGCTCCACATCGGGGCGCGGGCGTCGCCTGCGCCCTGAAGCGCGCCATTCAGCACCATCGCAAGGGCGAGGAAGGGCTCCGACAGGGCGGCGACGCGGAGGTAGTCCGCGACGTGGCTGCGCACCAGCGGATCCGCGGTGAACCTGGCGGCGAGGGCGTCTGCGCCGAGCCAGAACACAAGGGCGAACCCCGTCATGATGGCGATGCCGACGGCGGCCACGCGCCAAGTGGCGCGCTCGGCCTCGTCCGGGCGGCCGGCGCCGAGGTTCTGGCCCACGAGGGTCGCGGCCGCGATGTTGAGCGCGAAGCAGGGCAGGAAGGCGACAGCCTCCACGCGCATGCCGATCGAGAAGGCCGCCACGACCGCCGTTGGCCCCGGCAGCATGCCGAGGATGCTGAAGAACGCCATCATGCCGACGTTGCGCATCAGCATCTGCAAGGCGGCGGGGAAGCCGATCCGCAGCAGGCGGCGGAACCACTCCCGGGTGGGATGCCACCCGCCCGCCGCCTCCCGGTACAGCCGCATGCGGCTGAAGATGCCCCAGGCCACGGCGAGGCCGCTCACCTTGCCGGCGACGAAGCCCACGGCCAGGCCCTTCAGCCCGAGCCCGAGGCCGAGCCCCAGCCCGAGCGAGCCCCCCATCCAGACAAGGTTCTCCACCACGGCGGTGCCCAGCAGCCCCATGGACAGGCCGCGGGCCCTCAGCACGGCGTGCAGCACGATCATGACGTCCATCGGGAGCAGGCCGACCACGAGGCTGCGCAGGTAGGGGGCGCCGGCCCGCTGCACGGCCTCCGGGGCACCCAGCACGGCAAACAGCCACGGGGCTGCCAGCCACACCACCGGGAGCATGCAGAGGGACATCGTGAGACCCAGCAGCACGGCCTGGCGGGCGGCGCGTCCGGCCTCGGCCCAGTCGCCCGCACCAACGTACCGGGACACCAGGGCCTGCGCACCGATGGCCACCGCCGTGACGGTCGCGTTGATGAGCAGGACCAGCTGCATCGTGAGGCCCACGACGGCCTGCTCCACCGAGCCGAAGTGGCCGGCTATCCAGGTCTCCAGCAGCCCCACCGCCGCGTTGGCGAGCATCGTCAGCACCAAAGGCCAGCTCAGCCGCCAGATGACTTGCCACGAGGCGCTCGCGGTGTCGGGGACTGCCTCGGCCCGCGCCTCGGGCAGCGTCATTCGCCCGCCACGAGGGCGCCTGGGATGACCTTGCCGGTGGCGTGGGCGGGGGCTGGGATGCGCATCAGACGGGCCACCGTGGGCGCGAGGTCGGCGTTCGTCACGGGCGGCAGCTCGACGCCGGCGCCGAGGCCCGGACCGGCCAGCACCATGAAGGCGTGCATGTCGGGTCGCCGGGGGTCGAAGACGTGCCCGGCCCTGCCCGGCTTGAGGGCCGTAACGACGCGGGGGGCCGCGACCTCATCCTCGAAGAGGTAGCCGGGCCGGAGGTCCACGTAAAGGTCGCCCGCGCGGGGGCCCCCGATGCCAAGGGCCCTCGCCTCCTCGCCGTCGCGCCGGATGAGGCGGGTGACGATGGGCCGGCCTGCGGCGTCGCGCTCCGCCGTCAGGGCTGCCTCCACGCGCGCCAGCACCCCGGGCACGTCTCGCAGGGCCACGACGCCACCTTTGTGGCCGACGTGGTTGATCAGCACGTAGCCACCGTCCGTGCTGGTATAAAGCGCCCGCGTGTGGGCGAGGTCGACCTTGCCCCGGCTCGTCAGCTTGAGGAGCCCAGCCTTGCGCAGCACGGTGTTTGGATGGAAGGCCCAGGGCGTGGGCGCCATGCCGTGGTCGGAGGCCAGCGCCACGACGGTGTCGGGCGAGGCCGCGAGCGGCCCGAGGGTGTCGTCCACGGCCCGCAGGACGTCCGCAAGCCGGGCCGTCGCGAGCGCCTCCCGGTTGCCCGTGAGCCTCCCGGGCATGTCACGGGCCTCGGGCGCGAGGCCGCCGTACCAGTGGTGAAGCGCCTCATCCGGGTACGGCAGGTAGCACACCGCCAGGTCCCAGTCCCGCCGGGCCATCAGGCGCTCGAGGCGCAGCCGGGCGCCGCCGAGGATGTGGCGCACGATCGTCACGTAGCGGGTCTCGGCCTGCCCGTCCCCGCCCTCGAACAGGGTGGGGCCCAGCAGCCCCTGGCTCCAGATGCGTCCTGGCCCCTGGGGCACGAAGGGGCTGTCTGGTCCGTACCACATGCCCGGCGCCTCCGTGTGGTTGGAGGCCGGGGCGCTCACGCCCGTGTTGTAGAGGCGCCAGCTCGCGAGGTCCGGCGCCAGGTCGAAGAGGTGGAAGCGCAGCCACCCGGCTCCCCGCGCGCCCTCGACGCGAATGGGGGCCGACCAGGCGCCGGGCTTGAGCACCACCCACTGCGCGGCCTTGTGGGGGGCCAGCGCGAGGCTGTCGTAGCCTGCCACCGGGTCCGTCGGGTCGTCAAAGGCCAGGGCCCACCAGGGCCGACCAGCGACCTCCAGGCGCTGCTCCAGCGGCGTGGCCCCGGGGGGGGCTTCGTTCCAGCCGTGAGCGGGTCGCCAGGCGCTCGCATCGCGGTGGACGGCGTCCTTCGCGAGCACCCCGGCGTAGCCGTCCAACAGGGTCAGCGAGCCGCCGAAGGGGCCACCGAACCGGCCACCGGGCTCGTAGGTGGCCAGCGGCGTGACGTGGGTGCCCTGCAGCACCAGCGCCCGCTTGCCGGCGCGGGCGGCCGTGACCCAAAGTGGCTCGGCCAGCAGCGCGGTGCTGGCGAAGCCGTCCTCGACGTCCAGCAGGGTGCGGGCGTGAAGCGGCAGGGACAGCACCTTGTTCCCGGCGATGCCGTTGACGTCCGACATCGCCCCCGTCCAGAGGGCCGCGTGGCCGGCTGCCGTCTTGGAGGGAAAGTTCGTCACGCTGTGCTGGGGCCAGACGCCCCGGCCCTTGAGGCGGGCCAGGTTGGGCATCCAGCCTGCCGCGAGGGCACGCCCCACGACCTCGGCGGAGGCCCCGTCCAGCGTCACGACGACCACGCGGGGAGGGTCAGACGATGGCCTGACGACGTGCGCGCAGCCTCCGAGGGCCAGGGCGAGGGCGAGGGGCAGGCGGGCAGCGGTGGAGCGGGGCATGGGGGGCAGCGATGGAGCGGGAGCCTCAACACCATAGCCGAAAGACGCTCAGATCACCAGCACGGGCTGCAGCTGGCCGTCTCGAGACTCGGCGATCGCGACGAGCGCGCCATCGGGCCCGTGCACCCGGCCGCGGGCCTCCAGCATGCCCGGGATCCGCCTGCCCAGCCGCAGGTCCGACACCTCCTCGGCCGTCGCCTCGTGCCGAGGCAGATGGCCCAGCCAGCGCTCGAGGGGCAACCACCGGGGTTGGCCCGCGAGCTCCTCGAGGGTCTGCGCCTCTGCCAGGCCCAGCGGCCCCGAGCGGGTCCGCAGGAGGAACCGGAGGCAAGCGGGCAGCCCGAGGGCCTGGCCGAGGTCGACCGCCAGGGAGCGGATGTAGGTGCCAGCCGAGCACGACACGTCGAGCTGGGTCGCCGCGAGGGGGCCCGCCGTGAACGTCTGCGCCTCGAGGTGGTGGATGGAAACCTCGCGGGTGGGAATCTCCGCCTCGGCGAGCACGACGCCGGCCCGGGCGAGCTCGTACAGGCGCTTCCCACCGACGTGCACGGCCGAGGCCATCGGCGGGCGCTGGACGATGCGGCCCCTGAAGGCCGCCAGGGCCGCGCCCAGCGAGGCCTCCGTCAGGCCTTCGGCGCTGGCGCGCGCGAGCACGCGGCCCTCGAAGTCCCCGGTGTCGGTGGCCAGGCCGAAGACCACCTCGGCGCGGTAGGCCTTGTCGTCCTGCACGTAGCCCAGCAGCCTGGTGGCCTTTCCCACCGCCACCAGGGTCACGCCGGCTGCGGCCGGGTCCAGGGTGCCGCCGTGGCCCACCCGGCGGGTGCCCACCACCCGGCGCACCACGCTGACGACATCGTGGGCCGTCATGCCCGGCGGCTTCAGCACGGCCAGCAGGCCGAAGGGTTCGCTCACTGCGGGGCCTCCATCGCCACCCGCAGGACCCTCAACAGGCGTTGTTCAGCGTCTGCCAGCGAGCCACTCAGCGTGCAACCCGAGGCCAGGCGGTGCCCGCCGCCCCCGAGGCGGCCGGCGATGGCGTTCACGTCGAGGCCGCCCTTCGAGCGCAGGCTGACGCGCACCCCGCCCCTGCGGCTCTCGCGCGCCACGAAGAGGGCCTCGACACCTGCCACCTCCCGCACGCGGTCCACGATGGCGTCGGCGTCCTCTTCGCAGGCCCCCGTAGCGTCAAAGGTGGCGAGGGGCACGCTGACCCAGGCAATCCGGCCGTCGTCCGTGACGTTGAGCCCTCGCAAGGCTTCACCGAGCAGGCGGACAGACGCCGCCGTCTTGCGCTCGTAGATGGCGGTGGCGATGGCGGGCGCGTCGATGCCCACCTCGAGGAGGCTCGCGGCGATCGCGAGCGTGCGGGGCGTGGTGCTCGGGTAGCGAAAGCCGCCCGTGTCGGTGAGCAGGGATGCATACAGGCAGGTGGCGGCGTCTTGGTCGACAGGCACGCCGAAGTGGTCGAACAGCAGCCAGACGATCTCGCCCGTCGCGGCGGCCTGGAGATCGAGCAACTGGTGGGTGCCCCACCCGGTGTTGCTCACGTGGTGGTCGATGTTTACCAGCGGGCGTCTGTCGGCGACGTGCGCCGCCGTGCGGCCGAGGCGGGAGAGGTCGGCGGCATCGAGGCCGACCGCGCCCGCGTCGAGGTTCGGCACGACGTCGCGGACGCGGTCCACGCCAGGCAGGAACCCGAACCGCTCCAGGACGGGATCGTCGCAGACCACGTGGGTCTCAGCGCCGAGGGCTTGCAGCAGCCGGGCCAGGGCCAGGCTGCTGCCGAGCGTGTCGGCATCAGGCCCGTGGTGGGGGCACACGATCCAGCGCCGGGTCTCGCAAAGCATCGGCAGCCAAGCCAACACCGAAGCCGGCCAGCCCGCCTGGGCGAGGCCTGGGCGGCTGCCCTCAGACGGCGTCGTGGCCTTCACTGTCGGCCTCGTTCCGTTCCTGGCTGAGGCGGTTGAGCAAGGCCAGGACCTGGGCCCCCCGCTCGATTGAGCGGTCGAGCTTGAAGTGAACCTCGGGTGTGGCGCGAAGCTGAATGGCCCTGGCGAGCACGCTGCGCACGAAGCCCGCTGCGTGTTGCAAACCCTCGAGGGCCTGCTCCTGCTGGTCTTCGTCCCCGAGGACGCTGACGAAGACCGTCGCGTGCCGGAGGTCGCCGCTCACCTCGACGTTCGTCACGGAGACGCGCTCGCTCGGCACTCGGCTGTCCTTGATGCGGTGCAACAAGAGGGCACCGACCTCTTCTTTGATGGCCTCTGCCACCCTGGTCTGGCGATGGGACATACGATCCTCCTGGGGCAACCGCGCCAGACGTGCCGCAAGGCACGCCTAGCGGGCCTTCTCCTGCGTGATGTAGGACTCGATGATGTCCCCCTCGGCCAGGTCGTTCCACTTCTCGAGCGCCATACCGCACTCGTAACCGGTGGCGACCTCCTTGGCGTCGTCCTTGAACCGCTTGAGGCTGTCGAGCTTGCCCTCGAAGATGACCTTGCCCGCCCGCAACAACTTGACGGAGGCGTTGCGCACGATCTTGCCCTCGGTGACCATGCAGCCGCCGATGACGGTCTGCTTGCCCGACTTGAAGGTGGCCCGAACCTCGGCCTGACCGGTCTTGACCGTCTCGAACTCGGGCTCCAGCAAGCCCAGCATCGCCTTCTCGAGGTCCTCGACCATCTTGTAGATGACGGAGTACAGCTTGACGTCGACGCTGGCTTCTTCCGCAGCCCGGCTCGCCCGGTCGTCGGACTTCACGTTGAAGCCGATGATGAGGGCGTCCGACGCCGCCGCGAGGCTCACGTCCGTCTCCGAGATGTCGCCGTTGCCGGAGAACAGGATCCGGATGGTGGTGCCCTCCGTGCGCTGGTTGAGCTGGCTGAGAGCCTGCTCGATGGCCTCGTTGGAGCCCTTGACGTCTGCCTTGATGATGATGGGCAGTTCCTTTTGCCCCTCCTGGATGCGCGTGTAGAAGTCCTTGAGGTGGACCCGGCTGCGCGACGCGAGGGTGGCGGTGCGGTCCTCGAGGGCGCGCTGGTCGGCGAGCGCCTTGGCCTCCTTCTCGCTGGGCATCACCTGGAACATATCACCTGCGTGGGGGACGTCAGAACAACCCAGCACCTCGACGGGGTGGGCTGGCCCGGCTTCCTTGACGCGGCGACCCCGGTCGTCGATGAGGGCCCGGACCTTGCCGTGCACGGAGCCGACGACGAAGGCGTCGCCGACGCGCAGCGTGCCGTTCTGGACCAGCACGGTGGCGACGGGACCCATGCTCTTCGAGAGCTTGGCTTCCACGATCATGCCGCGCGCCGGGCGCTCCGGGTTGGCCTTGAGTTCCTGCACCTCGGCCACGAGCAGGATCATCTCCAGCAGGTGGTCCAGGTTGAGGCGCTTTTTGGCGGACACCTCCACCATGACGGTGGAGCCACCCCACTCTTCGGGCACGAGTTCGTACTCGGTGAGCTCCTGCTTGACCCGGTCCGGCGCGGCCTCCGCCTTGTCGACCTTGTTGATCGCCACGATGATGGGCACGTTGGCGGCCTTCGCGTGGGAGATGGCCTCGATGGTCTGCGGCATCACGCCGTCGTCGGCCGCCACCACGAGGATGGCGATGTCCGTCGCCTTGGCGCCGCGGGCTCGCATCGCCGTGAAGGCTTCGTGGCCCGGGGTGTCGAGGAAGCAGATCTCATTGCCATGGATCGAGGTCATGTAGGCGCCGATGTGCTGGGTGATGCCACCCGCCTCGCCCGAGGCCACGCGCGTCTCCCGGAGGGCGTCGAGCAGCGACGTCTTGCCGTGGTCGACGTGGCCCATGACCGTGACGATCGGCGGCCGGCCCTTGAGCTCCTCGGGTGCGTCCTCGTCCTGCGTCACGGCGGCCAGCGCCTGCGCGATGGGGTCGATGAGCTTCACCTCGTAGCCCATCTCGACGGCGATCATCTCGGCCGTCTCCTTCTCGATGTTCTGGTTGATGGTGGCCAGGATGCCCTTCACGAAGAGGCGCTTGATGACCTCCGTCTCCTTGACGGCCATCTTGTCGGCGAGTTCCTTCACCGTCAGCGAGCCGACCAGCTCGATCTGCGACGGGGCCTCCCCGAGCCCACCACTCTGCCTGGCACGGCGGCGCTCCTCGCGCTCCATCCGCATCTCGGCCTTGGACTTCTTGCGGCCGGGCTTCGGCTTGTTGAAGGCGGCAGGGATGTCCTCGTCGTCCTTGCGACGTCGCTCGTCGCGCTCCCCACGGGTGCCGTCCTTGCGAGCAGGGGCACCGGCCAGGGCGGGGCGAGCGCCGGGCGCGCCAGGGGCGCCGGGCGCGCCCGGGACACCCGGACGACCCGGGCCGCCGGGCCGCTCGAAGCGGTCGGGGCGCTGGTCCGGTCGGATCTCGAAGCGCGGGGTCGGGAAGCCTGCCGGCCGCTGAGGCAGGGCCACGGGCGACGGGCCGCCGGGGACGCTGGAGCCAGGCCGGACAGGCATGCCCGGCGCGATGGGCCGTGAAGGCGTGGGCGTGGGGCGCGCCTCGGGGCGAAGGGGCGCAGCGGGCGCTCCGGGAGCACCCGCCGGCGTGGCGGCAGGGGCCGCAACAGGGGCCGCCGCGGGCTCGACCTTCGGCTCGAGGAGCTTCTTGCGAACGGCCTCCGCCTGGTCATCCTCGACCCAGGCCAGGTGGTTCTTCACCGGGTAGCCGAGGTCGTTGAAGGCGTCGAGCAAGTCCTTGGACGGAATGTTCAAGTCCTTGGCCATCTTGCAAATCTGAACCTTGCCCATTTTAGTTACCGTTTCCTCTCTCGAGGTGTGTCGTGCCCGGAGGTCGAAGGTGGGTGCCGGAGCCCGCGGGTCACCGGTCTGCTTGGGAGAGCCCCTCTCCCGGGGTCGAGGTGGTTGCCCCGTCTACCGGCGGAGGCGTCGGCGGGGTTACGAGGGCGAGGAGGTGGGCGAGCAACTCGCCAGCCACACCACGTCGCAACGCCTTTTGGAAGGCGCCTCGCCGGGTGGCTGCCTGCACACACCCGGCTTCGCGGCACACGTAGGCGCCGCGTCCGTTCAACCGCTGACCCTCATCGAGGGCCACCTCGCCATCGGGCTGCCGGACGAGCCGGACCAGCGCGGGGCGGGGAACCAGCTGCCGACACGCCACACACTGGCGAGCCGGCACCCGGCCCGGTTGCCCGGACCTGTCAGCGGTCATGTGGTGGCCTGGCCGCTCACGACCTCCTCCGTTTCCGGCGTTTCCGGCTCGTCCTCGTAACCTTCCTCTGCCGCCTGGCGCTCAAGTTCGGCAATCTGGGACTCGCTCTTGATGTCGATGCGGTAGCCCGTGAGCTTGGCCGCGAGGCGCACGTTCTGGCCCTCGCGCCCGATGGCGAGCGAGAGCATGTTGTCGGGGACCACCACCAGGGCCTGCCGGTGGTCCTCGTTGACCGTCACGCTCGACACCTTGGCCGGCGACAGCGAGTTCGCGATGTACGTCTCCAGCACGGGGCTGAACCGGATGATCTCGATCTTCTCGTTACGGAGCTCCGAGCTGATGGCCTGGATGCGGCCACCCCGGGCGCCGACACACGCGCCGATCGGGTCGATGGCGGCGTCGCGGCTGCGCACCGCGATCTTGGTGCGGTGGCCGGCCTCGCGGGCAATGCCCTCAATAATGACGGCGCCTTCGATCACCTCGGGCACCTCGAGTTCGAACAGCTCGCGCACCAAGCCCTCGCTGGCGCGGCTCACGATCACCTGGACGCCACGGGGGGTGTCACGCACCTCCTCGACGAAGACCTTGATCCGCTCACCGACGCGCCACCGCTCGCCGGGAATCTGCTCGGAACCGGGCAGCCAGGCCTCCAGCTTGCCGAGATTCACCACGATGTTGCGGCCCTCGAGGCGCTGCACCGTGCCGATGACGGTGATGCCCTGCTTGTCTTTGTACTCGTCATAGAGAATCTTGCGCTCGGACTCGCGCAGGCGCTGCGTGATGACCTGCTTCGCCATCTGCGCGGCCAGGCGACCGAAGTCCTTGGGCGTCACATCGAAGGCGATCGTCTCGTCGACCTGCGCGTCCTCGCGGTGGGCCTTGGCCTCCTCCAGCGAGATCTCCTCCTTGGGGTCCTGCACCTCATCGACGATGTACTTGTGGGCAAAGACCTTGAAGGTGCCAGTTTCAAGGTCGAGCTCGACCTCGGCGTTCTGGGTGACGTTGGGGTCCCGTCGGTAGGCCGCCAGCAGGGCCGCCTCGAGGGCGTCCTTCAGAACGGCCGGCGCGATGCCCCGCTCGCGAGCCAGGGCGCTGAATGCTTCCTTGATCGTGTTCGACACCTGCCGAGATCCCCCTACTTGACCGCCGGCACGCTGGATTTCAGCGCCAGCCGGACCTGCTTGACCTTCGCCCTCTCGAGCGCTACGGGCTTGCCAGACAACCCCGTCAGATGAACCTTCTCGCCGGTCACGGCGCCCAACAGGCCGTGGACCACCTGCTCAGCCTTCCCGGACTCCTCGAGGGTCAACGCCTCCGTGAGGGTGACGCGGACGAGCCGCCCCTCGAAGATGCGCATTTCTCGCTCCGTTTTCAGCACCCGCTCCGCACCCGGTGAGGACACCTCCAGATGGTAAGCCGTCTTGACCGGGTCGTCCTGGTCGAGCCGCTCCGAGAGGGCTTCGCTGATGCGCTGGCAGTCATCGAGGCTGACGCCGTCCGCCCGGTGCAGGTAAACCCGCAGGACCCAGCGGGGACCCTCTTTCGCGTACTCGAGGTCCACCAGTTCGAAGCCCTGAGCCTGCACGACGGGCTCGGCGATCTGGAACAGATCGTCACGCACCGACAAGGGGGTCCACCTTTCTGAGCAGCTGTTCGGGGTTGGGAGGGACGAAAAAAAGGAGTGGGCGAGACCCACTCCACCACGGTCACTTTCGCGCCGCTTCCACGTCGATATGTCAGGACGGGCCTGGGCTAGAGGTACCGTCAACCAGGCGAACCTGGATCCTAACTCATCATCGGGAGACTATCCTGAACGACGCGCGGGGCCGAGGCCTCGCGGATCTCTGGCGGTGTCGAACGCCACCAAGGCGGAGTGTGGGCTCATTATAGGCGAAGGCCCGCGGGGGCGCAACCTGCCGCCCCCGGCCGTGCCGCCCGCGGGGCGACGGGCTATCCCTTGGTGTAGACCTCGGGCTTGAGCACCCCGACGTACGGCAGGTTGCGGTACTTCTGGTCGTAGTCGAGTCCGTAGCCGACCACGAACTGGTCGGGGATGGTGAAACCCACGTACTTCACGGGCACCTCGATCAACCGCCGGGACGGCTTGTCCAGCAGGGTGCAGATCTCGAGGCTGGCGGGGCGACGCTCCTGCAGCAGGCGCACCAGGTAGCTCAGCGTGAGCCCGGTGTCGATGATGTCCTCGAGGATCAACACGTGACGGCCCGTGATGTTCTCGTCGAGATCCTTGAGGATCCGCACCACACCGGAAGACCGGGTGCTCGCCCCGTAGCTGGAGATCGACATGAAGTCGATGTCCAGTGGCAGCTCGATGGCGCGCATCATGTCGCCGAAGAATACGGCCACGCCACGCAACACGCCGATCAGAAGGACGTTGGGCCGGTCCGCGTAGTCGCTCGCGATCTCGGTCCCCATGGCCCGGATGCGCTCGGCGATCTGGGCTTCGCTGAGAAGGACGTGATCGATGAGGTGGTGCATGGAGGGGCCTCTCGCTGGCAAGCACGGACGAAGCGGGAATTGTACCGGCTCGGGCCATGTAGCGCGAGGCCGTCAAGACACCCCGTCGTTTTTTTTTCGACGGAAGTGGGATAATGATGAGGAAAAATCGCGCGGGAGCGCCCCGAGCGTCGGGAGCCCGCCCAGGCCGCGCACGTGACGCCCCGGGCGTCGAGTCCACCGCTAGCCAGGAGACCCCCATGAGCAACCTCTCGCGCCCCATCATCGGCCTCGCCGCCGCCTCGCTGCTGGTCGCTTCCGCCGGCTGCGACGCCGCAAGCTTCACCGCCCTCAACCAGAACCTCGCCGAGATCAAGAAGTCGTCGGCCCTCAACGTCGACGTGCGGCTGCCGACGGCGGCCATCGCGACGGCCCTCGGTGGCCTTGAGTTGCTCAAGGCGCTCTCCAAGCCGTCGGGCAGCGCCGGGAAGCCGAGTGGTGGGCTCGTGGCGGCTGGCGGCCTCAACTTCAAGCTGCTCGACCTGTCCCCCGGCATCGGCAAAGTCGAGAAGGTCGACGCCAACAACGTGACGGCCGAGGTCAAGTACGACAGCTCGGCGCAGGCCGACGGCTCCATCACGTCCGAGATCGCCTACTTCAAGGGCAAGACCAACGGCTACGACATCGATGCGAAGGGCTCCTTTACCTACAAGCCAGCCGCCAGGGGATCCGGCGGCGTGCTGGGCTCGGTGAACGCCGCGATGACGGGCTCCATCAAGCACAAGGACCTGGACTTCAGCATCAAAACGCTCTCCTTTGCGACCCAGGATCCGCTGCCGCCCGATGCTGCGAACATCGGCAACCTCGAGCTGTTCGTCAAGCTCGGGAAGGACGAGACCACCCTCAAGGCCGCCATCGGCGTCGAGAAGTCCAAGATCAAGGCCGAGGCTCGCGTGATCGTGAACGGCGAGGAACAGCCCGACATCATCAAGTTCGACCAGGACAACCCCAACTTGGCTGAGGGCGTCGCTGCCAAAAAGTGATGCCCGGGGGCGGCGCCACCCCACGGGTGACGCCGCTTTCTTTCCACGCCTCGCCAATCCATCGCGCCTCCAGGAAGGATTCACCCGCTTCTCATGTCCCGCTACCGACTTCTTGCGGCCCCCGTCGCTGCCACCATCGGCATCGCCGCCTTGCCGGCCCCCGCCCAGGCCCAGATCGTGGCCTACGATGCCCGCACGCTCGCGCTCGGCGGCAACACCGTGGGCTACGCGGCCAACGCCTCCCTCGCCTACTGGAACCCCGCGGCGGTGGGCAACAGCCGGAGCTTTGGCCTGTTCCTGCCCACCATCGGCGTCTCCATCAACAACAACGTCCTCGGTGTGCTCGAGGCTTCCACGCTCGTCGGGGCGGCGGGGCGGGGGACGGCTGCCCTCGGCAGCGCGCTCACCGGCAGCCAGGGTGGCTCCTCGATCTTCACGCGGCTCGGCAGTGCCGAAGGCCTGAACATCCGTGCCCAGACCCTCGTGGAGCCCCTCGGGTTCTCCTTCGGCGTGGGCCCGGGCAGCGTGGCCTTGCGCGTCTACGGCGGGGCCACGGCGGTGGGCGCCATCAACCTGACGCCCGAGTTCGCGGGCGACCTGACCAACCTGTTCACGGGGAGCGGCGGCCGCACGGGCTTCCAGGAGATCACCGACGCGGCTTCCAAGGTCTCGAGCGCCGCCAGCCAGGGCCTCGCCGCGGACCCGGCGGCGCTGCGGACTGACGTGAAGGCACTTCAGGCGGCCCTCGAGAAGAACATGAAATCGTTCATCATCGACGGCAAGACCAAGACCAAGGCCACGCCGAAGGACTTCACGGCGACCGTCGCCTCGGGCGTCACGGGGGCCGTGGCGGCGACGTACGCCCAGGCTGTGCCGCTGCCGGCCGCGCTGACGCAGCGCCTCCCGGAGGCACAGCTCACGCTCGGGCTCACGGGCAAGGTGCTGCAGAACGGGGCCGGCCTGGTGACCGTGCCGTCCGCCGCTGGTGGCCCGGCCCTGCCCGTGGGCGTGATGCCCCTGCCCGGGGGCACGGGCACGACCTCCAACGCGACGTTCAATGCCCTGTCCGGGTCTGCCGCCGTCCGCCTCGAGATGGATCGGGAGGTCACAGACCTCGTCAACGCCATCGGCGCTTTCGACCAGAACGTCAACCTGGCGACCATCGGCGAGTTGCTCGGCTCCGTGCAGGGGTTCCTGACGAAGGGGTTGCCCCGGTCCTCGATCGTGTTCTCCAGCGAGACCCCCGACAACGTCGGCGTCGCGGCTGATCTCGGCGCCCACTTCCGCTTCAACAAGTGGTTCTCGGTGGGGGCCACGCTCGTCAACCCAGTCCTCTTCTGGAACGCCCGGAAGACGTCTTACCGCTACGTCATCGACACGAGCCCGAACTCGGCCAGCGCGATCGCGCTGGTGCAGGACGGCAAGACGGAGACGGTGCCTTTCCGGGTCGCCGAGCCTTTCGCCGTGCGGGCCGGCGTGGCGCTCACGCCCCAGTTCGAGAAGTTCCCCGGGACGCTGCTCAACGACTCGCTCGTCACGGCTGGCATCGACGCGCCCATCATCACGGGCCTGAACGTGCCGGGCCG
Organism: Candidatus Sericytochromatia bacterium; assembly: GCA_035285125.1. GTDB lineage: Bacteria > Cyanobacteriota > Sericytochromatia > S15B-MN24 > JAQBPE01 > JAYKHL01. The sequence continues at coordinate 44,156 of JAYKHR010000026.1, forward strand.
GCCCGTGCTGTCGGTCGGCCTTGAGAAGCTGGTCGGGCCTTTCGCGCTTCGCGTGGGCACCCAGCAACTGGGTTATGCCCCCGTCTACACGGCCGGCTTGGGCCTGCAGACGCGGTGGGTCCAGATCAATGCCGGCGCCGGGGCCGACCTCGCGTTGCGTGGGGCGGCCGGGTCGGTCACGCTGGGCATCGGATTCTGAGGGGGGAGGCCACCACGAGGTTCTGGACCCGCTCCCCCAAGGAGCGCCCCGCATCAGAGGCGCCTCTCCCCGTGAGAGGCGCCCATCGCCACGTCACGGTCCTGTTCGCTGACATCGAGGGCTTCACGGCCCTGGCTGAGCGCCTGCCGCCCGATGCGGTGGTCACCCTGCTCAACGAGTACTTCGGCGTCATGGCCGCCGTGGTCGAGCGCTTCCACGGCCGCATCGACAAGTACATCGGGGATGCGATGCTCGTCGTCTGGGAGCAACCGGTGCGCGACGGCGCTGCCCTGGCCGCCCAGGCGGCCCTGGCGATGCAGCTTGCCCTGTCGGAGTTGCAAAGCAAGTGGCTGGCCGAGGGCCGCGTGCCGCTGAAGAACCGCATCGGCATTTGCTCGGGGCAGGTCATCGAGGGGATGATCGGCGGCCCTGCCCGGCAAGACCGGACGGTGATCGGCGATGCGGTCAACACCGCCGCTCGGCTGGAGGCCATGAACAAAGACCTGCACACGGACATCATCCTGAGCCAGAGCACCTACGAGCTGGTGCAGCCCCACGCCCGGGTGAGGGCGCTCGGCACCTACCCCATCAAGGGGCGGCAGGCGCCCATGGCCATCTACGCGCTGGTGGGATGGAGGCAGGATGACGCCTGACCCCTCCCACGCCGTCGCCGTGGTCTTCCTGTCTGATCTGCGCCTGGTCTCGAGCGTTGGGGCGTTAGGCGCCTACGGCTTCTGGTTGCTGACGGGGCGGTCCTCGGCGGCCTCCCTGGCGCGCCTGGCTCTGGTGGTCGTGCTGCTGGGCTCGCTGGGCATGATGGGCCTGGCGGGGCTGTCGGAGCTGCCGCTGCGGGAGTGGTTCCTGGTGGCCTGGGTGATGGTCTGGCTGTTGGGCAGCCTGGTCTTCAACCTGGCTGCCCTCGGGGGGGCGGTGGCCGCTGGGGCCGTCTTGCTCATCGGGTGGTCCTACGTCGCGCCGGCGGGTTGGGGCGGGGCGAGCGGTGCCGACGTGCCCGACCTCGTGCGGTACTGGAGCTCGCTGCGCGACGCTTTGGCCGCGGTCGGCGCAGCATGCGTGAGCCTGGCCATCGGGGCTGGCGTGGTCCGGGCCGTCGTCGGCGACAGGCGAACCAGCCAGGCCTACGCGCCGACGGACCTGGTGGCGGTCGCAAGCCTGTACGCCCGGCTGGGGGCTGGCCTTGCCGCGCTCGGCCTGCTTGCGGCGGGCCTCGCGTGGCGGCATGACCCCGGCGGAGGGGGGCTGCACCTCGTGCGCGGCGTCGGGATGGCGTGGCTGCTCGGTGTGGCCCTTGCCTGGCTGACGGGACCGCGGGCCGGCCTGGTTCCGGCCTGGCGCCTGGTCCTTCTCGCGGTGCTGGGAGGTGGGGCCTGCGGATGGTTGTTCGCGGGCGCCAGGCTGGCTGCCTACTTGACCCCGGGCATCGCGGCTCCTTAAACTCACGCAGAGGTTTCTGTGTGACTGACCCGGCCCACAACGTGACGACAGCCGAGCAACCGGCTCCGGATGAGACCCGGGCCCCGGCTTCCGGGCCCTTTGAGCGCGTCTTGGCCTGGTGGAAGGCGCCCAAGTCCAAGGGGCGGGAAAACGTCGAGACCTTTGTCGTGGCACTCGGGCTGGCGTTGGTCGTCCGCGCCACGGTGGCCGAGGCCCGCTTCATTCCTTCCGAGTCGATGCTCCCCACCTTGGAGGTCGGCGACAGGCTGATTGTGGAGAAGGTTTCCTATCGCTTCGAGATGCCAGAACGCGGCGATATCGTGGTGTTCGAGCCCCCCTTGGCGGCGACGGCCGGCCTGCGGACAGGCAACGCGTTCATCAAGCGCGTGGTGGGGTTGCCCGGGGAACGCATCGACATCCGGGGGGGCAAGGTGTTCATCGAGGGCCGGCCCCTGGATGAACCTTACATCCTCGAGGCGCCCAGGTACCCGGACCCTGACTGGGAACTGCTCGACATGCCGGGAGGGCTGATCCCCGCCGACGCGGTCTTCGTGATGGGTGACAACCGGAACAACAGCCAGGACAGCCACGTCTGGGGGCCCCTGCCGATCGCCAACATCATCGGGCAGACCGTCTTCCGGTTCTGGCCGGTGGCGCGCGTCGGTGTGGTGCAGTCCTGAGCACAGCCCGGCTGTGACGCCTCGCCTTGTGAAGCGCGCGCCGCCTGGTTAAGATTTTCTCATGCCGGCGTTGGATGCAGACGAATGGCTCGCGGCCGTGATGGCCGACGAGGGCTGGCAGGCCCCGCTCGCCGAGGCCTCCCGCCTCGCGATTGTCGCGCGGCTGGAGGCCTTGCTGCCCCCGGGCACGACCATCGCCAGCGACGAAGGTGATCGGCTGCGGGCAGCGCTGCGGGAGCTTGCCACCCTGGCCGAACGCCTGGCGGCGGGTACCCTCGACGAGGCAGCGCTCGTGGGGGCTTGGTCGAGGTCGCTGCGTGCCTGACGGGGGCCGCGGCGTGGGGGCCGGAGCCGCGTGGCTGGCCGTGGTCGCGGCGTGGGCCGTGGCGCTGCCCGCCTGGGCGTCGCCCCTGTCGCTGCGGGTGGGCTTGCTGGAGGGGGTCGGTTCGACCACGTTGGCGGCCTCCGTGGAGGCCTCGGTCCAGGATGGGACCGGGCGCGAGGTCGCGCGGCTCGCGCCCGTCGAGGGCTGGAGCGCCAGCGCCTCCCAGGGGGCCATCCAGCTGCGCGGCCCGCGCGGCCAGTCGCTGCGCCTCGCCGCCGGGGCGCGGATCGTGCCGGCGGCCTCGGTGGCCACCCCGCTCGTCTTCGCTGGCAACCGGTGGTATCGCGGCACGCTCGAGCTCAGGACCGGCAAGGGCGGGCTGGTGGTGGTGAACCGCGTCGACCTGGAGGCCTACCTGTACGGGGTGGTCCCGTCGGAGATGTCTGCGAACTGGCCCGAGGCGGCGCTTCGCTGTCAGGCGGTGGCGGCGCGCTCCTACGCGCTCGCCAACCTCGGGAAGCACGGCAAGGCAGGATTCGACATCTGCGACACTGACGAGTGCCAGGTGTACAAGGGCGCAGGCCGCGAGGCGCTGGCCTCGAACCTGGCGGTGGAGGCGACCCGGGCCATGGTGTTGATGCAGGGGGGGCGGGTTCTACCTGCCTTTTTCCACGCCTCCTCCGGCGGCTACACCGAGAACAGTGAGGACGTCTGGGTGCAGCGGCTAGACCACATCCGGGCCGTGCCTGACTATGACCAGAACTCGCCGCACTACACCTGGTACAAGAACGTCGACGCTAGCCACCTGGCCTCGCGGCTCGCCAACCGGGGCGTCCGGGTGGGCGGGCTGCGAGACATCCAGGCTGTCTCACGGTCCTACTCGGGCAGGGTGCGCGAGGTTCGCGTCGTGGGCACGTCCGGCACCCGCACCATCTCGGGAGAGACCCTGCGGATTGCGGCAGGCCTCAACAGCACGCTGTTCAACCTGGCCCCTCGGGGCGGCAGCAGTGGCCTGCCGGCCGAGTTTGCGTTTGCCGGGAGGGGATGGGGCCACGGCCTCGGCATGTCGCAGTGGGGGGCGCGGCGGCTCGCGGAGGCGGGATACGCCTTCAGCCAGATCCTGGCCCACTACTACCCTGGCTCGTCCCTCGAACGCCTGCCCTGAGGCTCGGCAGGTCTGCCGTCACGGGCTGAGCGGGGCTCGGCTCGGGGGCCTTGTGCCTCAGACGATGGCCTGGCGCGACCCCGCTCGCCAGGCCTCGGCCTCCCGGACGATGCGCTCGGCGAGCGCCTCGGGCACGGCCGTGCCGTCGAGCTTGAGGTGGTAGGGGATGTCGTCCACGAGAGCCTCCGTCGGGTCAGATGACCAGGCCGGATCCCAGTGGCCGTCGCGCTGGATGATGCGCCGCTGCCGCTCCCCGAGGGGCACGTCCAGGTAGACGACGAAGAAGCCGAGCCGACGGAGGTAGTCGCCCTCCAGCGGGAAGCGCATGTCATCGACGACGACGGGGCCCGGGGAGCGCAGGTGGTCTCGGCGCCAGCGCCCGATCCAGTAGCCGGGATGCCCCCAGCAATAGGCATAGCCCTCGTCGTACAGGGCCCTGTGAAGGGCCTCCACGCGCTCCGCCGGGGCGCCGGGGAAGATGTGGTCCGCGAGGGCCGACACCCGTTCGCGGCGCGCCGTCGACAGGGGCGTGTCGATGCCCTGCCAGGCCGGCGAGCGGGCGGCGCCACCCACACGCTGCAGGACGCCGCGGTCGGTCTTCTTGTCGACAGAGCGCCCCAGCAGGAGCGTCGTGAGGTAGCGCAGCGGGTCTGCGAAGCTGAGGCGCCTGTAGCGGTGGCTGCCCGCCAGCACGTTCGCCACCGTCGTCTTGCCCGCCCCCATGGGGCCTGCGATGCCAACCTCGACCACGCCTGGGCCTCCTCTTCGCGATGACGCCCCATCATACTCCCCCGGGTTGACCCGGGGTAGGTGGCGGTCAGCCCGAGATGGCGAGGTCCTGCGTCGGAGCCTCGTCCGAGAGGCGCACAGCCTGCACGCCCAGCAGCTTGCGGAGCTGGAACAGCAGCTCCTCGGTGGGGTCCACCCGGAACGGCTCTCCGGCCAGCACGAGCTCTCGCAGGTGGGGGAAGTGGAAGGCGATCGGCGTGTCGCCGGGGGCGCGTGTCAGCACGTTGCGGAGCCCGACCAGCTCGCCGCCGTTCACCTCCCGGGGCAGCTCCAGGTGGAGGATCGGCAGGTGCGACAGCGGCTTCACGACGGAGGCGAGCAGCTTGCGCTCGTCATCGCGGCTCGAGAACTTGCCCTTCACCAGGAGCTTGGCGTCGTCCCGCAGCAGCAGGGCGTGCTTCTCGTAACACTCGGGGAAGAACAGGACCTCCAGCGAGCCCGTCAGGTCCTCGAGGGTTCCGCTCATCATGGTCTGCCCCTTCTTGGTGACGGCCTTCCGGGTCGCCGTGAGCAGGCCCCCGACCACCACCAGGGTGCCATCGGCGATCTCGTCGGCCGCGGCGAGCAGGTGCGTGCTGTACATCGACAGCTTCGAGCCGAACACCTGCAACGGGTGCCCGCTGACGTACACCCCGAGCAGCTCCTTCTCGAGCGTCAGCGCCTCGTCCTTGCCCATTTGCGGCACGGTCGGGAGCGTCGGACGCGGCGCCTGAAAGCCTCCGCCGCCCTCCGTGGCCCCACCCCCCAGGGCCGAGAAAAGGGAAATTTGCCCAGAGGCCTTCTCGCGTTGCTGGCGCGTGGCCCGCTCGACGGCCTCGTCGAGGGCTGCGAGCAGCTGGGCGCGGTGCGGGGCGCCCGGCAGCCCGTCGAACGTGCCCGCCTTGACCAGGCTCTCGATGCACCGCTTGTTGGCGGCCTTCATGTCGACCTCGTCGCAGAACTGGTAGAAGTCGGAGAAGCCTCCCAGGCGCTCCCGCGCCTCGAGGATGGCCTCGACGGCGCCCGTCCCGACGTTTTTGATGGCCGCCATCCCGATGCGGATCTTGCCGCCCTTGATGGTGAAGTCGACCTCGGACTCGTTGACGTCGGGGGGCAGCACGGAAAGCCCCATCTGGTTGGCGTTGTGGATGTACAGCTGCACCTTGTCCTGGGTGCCCATCACGCTGGAGAGCAGCGCGCACATGTACTCGGTGGGGAAGTGGGCCTTGAGGTACGCCGTGCGGAAGGTCACCACGGCGTAAGCGGCCGAGTGGGACTTGTTGAAGCCGTACTCGGCGAACTTGGCCAGGTTGTCGAAGAGGGGTTCTGCGACCTCGCGCGGGTGGCTCTTGGCGGCTGAGCCCTCGAGGAAGACCGTCTTCTGCCGGTCCATCTCCTTGGCGTCCTTCTTGCCCATGGCGCGACGGAGCAGGTCGGCTTGCCCGAGCGAGTAGCCCGCGTAGATCTGGGCGATCTGCATCACCTGCTCCTGGTAGATGCAGTTGTGCACGTAGAGGCCGTTCGCCACGAAGTTGTGGATGCGCTCGACGGTGATGTCGTAAACCCTCTCCGAGCCCGCGGGTCGGATGGCGGCGATTGGCACCCAGCGCACCCGAGACAGCCGCTCGAGCTCGAAGGCAAGGGGGTTCGCGGCCAGCCGCACGGCAGAGCTGTCGGGGTCCAAGGTCTCGAAGACGTCCTCGAAGGCGCGCAGCGCCCCGACCTGGAAGTTCGTGCGGGCGCGGAAGGCGTAGTCGTCCAGCCCATAGGTGGAGACAGGCACCCCCACCATGTCGCCGGGTTGAAGCTCCTGAAGCTCGCGCCAACCTTGGGCCGTCAGGAACTTGTGGTCGGCCGTGGCCTTGATCGACTGGCCGGTGGTCGTCTCCAGCCGGAAGACCGGCTTGGTGCCCTGGTCGAAGAAGTGGGTGACGCGCGCCAGGCTGGGGCGCAGCGAGGTGTCGACGCCCTCGACGAGCATGTGGTCGCGGTCGCGGATGGCGTCAAGTCGCACGAGGGCACCCGAGATGGCGTCCCGGACCAGCGTGTCGCCGGTCAGGCAGGTGCCGTAGGTGTCCTTGAGGATCGGCGCCAGCGACTCGTGGGGGTAGTCGATGGCCTCCCGGCCATGCTTGCGGTTGATGAAGCTCTCGACCATGCCCGACTGAAGGGGGCCGGGCCGGTAGAGGGCCAGCAGGGCCGCGAGGTCCTCGAAGGTGCTGGGCTGCAGCTGGGAAACCAGCTTGCGCATGCCCTCGGACTCCAACTGGAAGATGCCGACCGCGTCTCCGCTGCGGAGCAGCTCGTAGGTCTTGGGGTCGTCCATCGGGATCGAGGCCCAGTCAATCGTGACGCCCTGGAACTGCTGGATGAAGCGCATCGCCTTGGCGATCATCGTGAGGTTTCGCAACCCCAGGAAGTCCATCTTCAGGAGCCCCATCTTCTCCAAGTACTTCTGCTCGTACTGGGTGGCGACGAAGCCGGAGTCGTCCTTGCCTGCCTTCTGCAGGGGCACGAGGGTGTCGAGGGGATCACGGGAGATGACGACGCCGGCCGCATGGATGCCCGTGTTGCGGACGTAGCCTTCGAGCTTCCGCGCCATGGAGATGAGCTCGCCCACCTGAGGGTCCGCCTTGGCCGCCGTGTCGAGCTCGGAGCCCGCCTCGGTGGCCTTCTCCAGCGTGATGTTGAGCTCGGGGGGCACGAGCTTGCACAGGCGGTTGGTCTCGGCGAAAGGGAACTCCAGCACCCGGCCCGTGTCCTTGATGGCGGCCTTGGCGCCCAAGGTGCCGAAGGTGACGATCTGCGCCACCTTGTCCTTGCCGTACTTCTCCTGCACGTACTTGATGACCTCGCCGCGCCGCTCGATGCAGAAGTCGACGTCGATATCGGGCATGCTCACGCGCTCGGGGTTGAGGAAGCGCTCGAACAGCAGGTTGGAGGGCAGCGGGTCGAGGTCCGTGATGCCGAGGCAGTAGGCGACGATCGCCCCGGCGGCCGAGCCGCGTCCTGGGCCAACCTCGATGCCGTTGGTCTTGGCCCAGTCGATGAAGTCCCAGACGATCAGGAAGTAGCCCGGGAAGCCCATCCGCTCGATCATGTCGAGCTCGTACTTCACCCGGTCGCGGATGGCCGGCGTGAGCTCCGTGTAGCGCCGCTCGGCGCCCTGCCATGTCAGCTCGGCCAGGTAGGTCATCTCCGTGTGACCCTCAGGAAGCGGGTACTGCGGCAGCTGCGGCTTGCCGAGCTCGATGACGAGGTTGCACTTGCTGGCGACCTCGAGGGTGTTAGATAGGGCCTCGGGGAGGTGCGCGAACTTCTCGCGCATCTCGTCCTCGCTCTTGATGTAGAACTGATCGGACTTGTACAGCTTGTTCGGGTCGGAGATCAGCTTGCCGGACTGGATGCAGACCAGCGCGTCATGGGTCTTGTAGTCTTCATGGCACGTGTAATGGGCGTCGTTCGAGGCCACCAGCTTGACGCCGAGCTCCTTCGAGAAAGCAATGAGCTGGTCGTTGACGCGGTATTGCTCCTCGAGCCCGTGGTCCTGCAACTCGAAGTAGAAGTCCTCGCCCCGCAGCGCCTTGAACCACCTGGCCCGTTCGTATGCGCCATCGATGTCGCCCGCGAGGATCTTCTGAGGAATCTCGGAGCCGAGGCAGCCCGACAGGAGGATGAGCCCTTCGTGGTGCCGCTCGAGCAGCTCGTAGTCCACGCGGGGCTTGTAATAGAAGCCCTCGAGGTGAGACAACGAGACCATCTTCGTGAGGTTGCGATAGCCCTGCCGGTCTTTCACCAGCGCAATCAGGTGGAAGGTGCGGTTCGGGCTCTGCTTGCCGTGGCTGCTGCGGTCTGTGCGGTCTTTGCACACGTAGAGCTCACAGCCGATGATCGGCTTGACGCCCCTGCTCTTGGCCTCGCAGTAGAACTCCAGCGCGCCGTACATCACGCCATGGTCCGTCAGGGCGATCGCGGGCTGCTCGAGCTCCTGCACCCGTTTCACCAGCTTGCCGCTGCGGTTCGCGCCGTCGAGCAGCGAGTACTCGGAGTGCACGTGGAGGTGGACGAATTTTCCAGGCACTTCGATCCCCTCGATCCAGGCATGGTGGGCATCTTCGACGGTTGCGAGGAGGCCTCCAGGCTATGCGGATCATAGATCGCCCCCGGGCCGGTGTCTATGACGGACGCACCCGTCTGCGAGACGTTCCTGCGGTTTTTGCCGCGGCAGCGCACCCTGCGGCAAAAAATTCGGAAAACGGTAGCAAGTCTTGCCTCGGATGGGGTATAAGTTTAATGTCTGGTTAAACCTGGGCGTCGCTGCCTTAACTCGGGTGGAGGACCTTCCGTGCGCAACATGATGGCTTTTGTCTGCCCTGAACTCGACACCACCTACGAGGACGCCTACAGCGAGCTCAGCGAGCACCTGGAGATGCCGGTGGCTGAGGTGGTGCGGAAGTTTCCGCCGGATGACGCCGTCGCGCGGCTCCGCTACCACCGCCGCCAGGCGCGCCGCCGCGCCGTGTTCCAGGAGCTCGCCGACGAGCTGAACGTGGATGTGACGACGGTCTTCGCCGCCTGCTCGGTGGATGGGGCGCACATCCTGCTCGATGCCGTTCGCAGCCGGCGCGGTGCTGCCAGCCACGGCTGAACGGTCGCTCCCTGGCGTCTGGTGGCCTCGCCCCGGCAACGGTCGGGGCCTTTGCGTTGGTGATGACCTCCCCCCGGGGCTGCTCGGGGGCTCGGGGTGGTGACGCTCGCGACGGCCGGGGGTGTTCCCCCCCGTGCTAGACTGAAGCGCCACCCCGCGACAGGTCAGCCTCCAGATGGTCGATGTGAAGACGCCCCCCACCGCCCCCTCGCCTGCCCAGCGCCGGGCAGAGATCGCGTCGATCCTGTTCAAGCACGGTTACGACGCGCTGCTGTACCACCTGTCGCTGGCCGAGTTCCTGCCAGCCACGCTCCGAGGCCGGCTCTCGCGCTACAGCCTATCGGCTCGGAACCTCACGGACGACGGCGAGGAGGTTGAGCTCAAGCTGCCGCTGCCGCAGGTGCTGCGGACGATCTTGGAGGAACTGGGCCCCACCTTCGTGAAGCTGGGGCAGGTGATGTCGACGCGCGCGGACATCCTGCCGCCAGCCTACATCCGGGAGCTCTCCAAGCTGCAGGAGAAGGTCACGGCCATCGACTGGTCCCAGATGGAGAGCGTCCTGCTCGACGAGTGGAACGCCCGCGTTCGTGACCGGAACCTGGGTGAACCCGAGGCCACCAGCGCCCGCCAGATCTTCCACGACTTTGACCCTGTGCCTCTCGCGGCCGGCAGCATCGGGCAGGTCTACAGGGCGGTCATTGTGGACCCTGCCTCGAAGGTACCGCAGCAGGTCATCGTGAAGCTCCAACGGCCCGGCGTGCAGGGCATCGTGGAGGCTGACTTGAAGCTCCTGCGGGAGTTCTCGCGCAACCTCTCCAAGAGCTTCGAGTGGGCCCGGTTCTACAACCTGAACGAGATTGTCGAGGAGTTCGCCGGCGTCATCAGCGGCGAGATGGACTTCGCCAGGGAGGGCACCAACACCGAGATCATCGGCGTTTCCCTCAAGAAGCACTACGCCCGGCAGGTCTCCACCCCCCGCGTGTACTGGGACTACTCCGGCCACCGAATGCTGACGCTGGAGTTCGTGGAGGGCGTCAAGATCTCCAGCCTGTTCCCGGGCTATGTGGCCCCCCCGGGGGCGCCGGCTGGCCTCGACCTCACGGTGGAGCAACGCAAGCTGCTCGCGCAGACCATCACCAACGTTTTCCTGCAGCAGATCTTCGTCGAGGGTTTCTTCCACGCGGATCCCCACCCTGGCAACATCATGGTCCGCTGGGATCGCAAGCTGAACCGGCCGGAGCTGGTCATCATCGACTTCGGCATGGTGGGTCGACTCGACCCCCGCTCCCGCGACCTGCTGATCGACTTCCTGCTCGCCATCGTGCAGTTCGACGCCGCCCGGGCCACCGAGCGCATCCTGGAGTACGGCCAGCCGAGCCGGAACATCGACCGCCATGCGCTCGCCACCGAGCTGGACCACCTGCTGCGCTCGGTGCTGGGCAAGCCCATCAAGGAGGTCGAGGTCGGTCAGCTGCTGCAGCAGATCCTCAACCTGATGGTGCAGTACCGGGTCCGCATGCCGCCCAGTTTCCTGATGATGGCCCGCGTCTTCGTGACGATCGAGGGCATCAACCGGCAGCTCGATGACGAATACATGCTCATCAAGGTGGCCGAGCCCTTCATCATGCAGACGCTGACGGACCAGTTCTTCCAGCAGCTGAACCGGCAGGAACTCGCTCGCACCGCCATCGACTGGCGCAACATCGCCGCCCGGACCCCCCGGCAGCTCGACGACATCCTGACCCAGCTCAACGCCGGGCGGCTCCGCTTCGAGTACAACATGCTGGGCCTCGACCAGCTCCAGCGGACCATTGCTGTGATCGGCAACAAGATCAGCTTCTCGCTGCTGGTCGCCTCGATGATCCTCGGGGCCGCGATTGTCATGCACGCGCCGTCCACGCACCGCCTGTTCGGCTACCCGGTGCTCAGCCTGGCCATCTTCTCCGTCTCGGCTCTGATGGCACTCTGGCTGATTGTCGCCATCATGCGCTCTGGCACCCTGCGCCAGTGACGCGCGGCTAAGCGTTCAGCGCCTGCCTGCGCTCTTCTTCTTGCCCTCGGGCTTGCCCTTGGCGGGCGGCTTGCCCTTCGCACCCTTGGCGTCGGGCTTGGCGTCGCCCTTCGCGCTGTCCTTCTTGCCGCCGAAGAGCGCCATCAGCTTCCCGAAGAAGCCGCCGCTTTCGGCCTTCTGCTGCCCGGGCGCCTGGTAGTGCTGCCGGACGATCTTGTGCTTCTTGTCTAGCTTCAGCGCCTGCTCGAAGGCCTTGTTCGCGGGCGTTTTCAGGCCCTGCTGGTGGTAGGCGAGGCCGAGGTAGGCCGGGTAATCCGCCACGGTCGGATCCAGCCGGGCGGCCTCCTTGTAATGCTGGATGCACTTAGACCAGTTCTTGGCCTTGTGGGCCACCAGCCCGGCCTCGTACTGGTTGCGGGCCTGCTTTTGACGGGCCTCGCTGACGTTGCCGTCGTCGTCGATGCTCTTCCCGGGAGTGCCTCCCCCACCCTTGGCAGCGGGAGCGCTGCTGCCCGCGAAGCCCAGCCGGCGGGCGAAGTCGTACTCGGCCCGTTCCTCTTCGTCCTTCAGGATGTTGTAAGCGTTCGTGACCTTGCTGAAGCGCGTGGTGGCCTCGTCGCGCTTGGCAGGGTCATCCGGGAACCTGTCCGGGTGCAGCTCGATCGCGAGCTTCTTATAGGCCTTACGAATCTCGTCGGAGGTTGCGGTCTCCTCGACGCCGAGCAGTTCGTAGAGGTCCTCCTCCCACAGTTCCACGTAAGCTCCTCAGAATCAGGCGAGCAGGCGCCGGGCGGTGTCGATGCGGGTGGTGTAGTCGGCGGCGAAAAGCTCGTCGGGCTCGACGCGATGGGGACGAATCTCGACAACCGGTTCGAGGCAGCGGATCACGGTGCGGGTGACGGGGTGGTGAGACCACTGAAACAGTGCCTCTGGGCGCATGCGCGCAGCCTGACTCCAGTAGCGCTGCGCCGCGCGGTAGTAGTCGAGGCCGTCTGCGTCTTCGAGGGCGGCGCAACAGTGGCCCGCAAGTTCGAAGGCGATGCCCAGGCAAGCCATCTCTCCGTTATCTACCCGGTCGAGCCCCCGGATACTCCGGATGGCCTCCTCCACGAACAGCAGCGCCCGGCGCACCGCCGCCCGGCTCGTGCGGTGCCTGCCCGAGCGGTGGTAGAGCGCCCCCGCACGCAGGAGGTCGAAGATGACCTGGTGGAAGGTGCCAAAGCCTGGGAAGTGGTAGTCGAGCAGTTCGTCGCCCGTGAGGTCCAGGCCGAGCTTGTGCTGAGCGAGGATTTCCAGACAGCGCGCCGCGGCGTAATGCTGGCCAAGGTCGACGAGGTGGGTCACCAGGAGGGTCACTTCGGTCTCGGAGCGTCCCACCGCCGCCAGAATCGCCTCGCCCAGGTCCTTCGGGCTCGTGACATCGACTGGGCGACCGTCCACACCAGGCACCCAAAGCTGAAAGGAGTCATCGCGGCCAGTCATGCCATCACGTCTCCTGGCCCACGCCAATCGCGCGTATCCTGGCGCACGATGCGCCTGCATACCTCATACCCATCGCTCACACCTTCCCTGACAGCCGGAAAACCTTGTCGACATAAGAGCCCTGCTCACCCGTCAGCGGCCGCCCTGCCTTTACCTGCCGGGTGACGGTGCCGACGCCTGCCAGGTAGGATGCCAGGGTCAGCTCCCACCGCTGGGGGTGGGCCTGCCACACCCTGGCGAGCCAGGCCACATACCGCGCGGTGCCGGCGATGTTCTGCTCGGGGTCGAAGGGGTCCGACACCCCCATGTCCCGTGCCGTCGCCGGCATCAGCTGGCCCAACCCCTGCGCACCCACGGGAGACACGGCGCGGGGGTTGAAGCTGGACTCCGTGGCGATGAGGGAGGCCACCAGGTGCACCGGCAGCCCCTGCGTCCTCGCGTGTCGTGTGATGGCTTCGGCTTGCTGCCGCGCGTCGCCAGGCGCGAGGAAGGGGTTGGTGGCGAGGATGAAGGCGACCAGCCTGTCCTCGGAGATGGTGCCCCGGTCGGGCAGGAACGCCGTCGAGCGGGGCGAGGCGGCCGGCTCGTCCGCGTACCTCGCGACGCGGCCCAGGCAGCCGCTGGTGCTGAAGGCGAAGAGGGAGACGAGGAGCAGGGCGTGGACGCGCGACATGTCGGGTATAGCCTACGATGGAGCCCCTCTCCGGGCCGTGCCAGCAGTCACGCCCCCGTCTCGCCCGAGGCCATCCCATGCTCGACCGCATCCGCAGCTTCGTGCTCGACCACCCCGGCGCCACCAACTTTGCCGTGGCGGCCGAATTCGGCCTCACCAGGGCGATGGCCGACCGGTACCTGGAGTGGCTCGAGGACGCTGGCGTCGTTCACCTCGACAGGCCGGCGGAGGTCTGCACCGGCTGCGGGCCGCGGCCGAGCGCTGGGGGGGCGGGGGCTTGCGCCACCACGGGGGCGGCTGCCCGGCTCAACGCCCGGGCCGACGCCCTCCGGGCGGGGCGGGGCTCCGCTGGTCAGCCAGCGGTATAGCCACTGCTCCGGGTCAGGCGCCAGTGCCACCTGCTCCCGGAAGAACCTGACGGTCGCAGGAAGCTGCCCCCCCAGGCGGGCGTGGGCCGCCTCGAAGCGGTCGAGCCGCTGGTGGTAGGTGCGGTATGCCGCGACGGTCGCGTTGTTGAAACGGCCCTGGCCGAAGTGCCTGTACTGGTGGCTCCTCAGCTTCGGGCGGTAGCTGGCCTCGAACTCCGCGCGGGCAGCCTCGAAAACCTGCTCGCGTGCTTGTTGGACCTCCGTCGGCACCCTTCCGGAGGCGTAGAGGGCCTCCAGGCGCTGCGCCAGGACCTCGATGAAGCCCGTGAACAGCCTGGCGTCATGGCGCACAGCCCGGGCCACGGCGAGATCCGGATCCCCCTCGCCCCCCCGCGCCCGGAAGAACGCCTGGGCTCCCTCCTCGCCCACGAAGGTGGCGAAGCCCTCGTTGAAGCTCGCCTGACCAGGCAGGAAGAGGGTGGCGTGGGTGGTCTCGTGGATGACGACGTTTACCAGGTTCGCTGGCTCCATCGCGACGAAGGGCGAGTAGATGGGGTCCGGCGCCCACCCCAGCAGGCTGAAGGCCGCCACCCCGCGCACGGTGGTGTCGAGGCCCTGGGCCTCCAGGGCTGCCTGCTCGGCCAGCGCGTCGGCGCGGGCGAAGTAGCCCTTGTAGGGAACGTGGCCGACAATGGGAAACCACCACTGGTGGGGCGCCAGGCTGTCCGGGGGGGCTGCGCTCACGACGTAGGAGACGGCGTCGCGATCCAGCGTCACGAGGTGCTCGTAGTTGCGCGTCCGGGCCAGGCCGACGGCGTCCTCGGCAAAGGCCTTGGCCGCCCGCACGAGCTGCAGGGCGCGGCGGGTTTGGGCAGAGGTCTCCGGGCGCGCGAGCACCGCCTCGACGGGCTCGCGCCGACGCAGGAGCTCCATCTGGCCCAGCCCTTGCTGCACCACATAGCACCCCCCGAGGGCCAAGGGGGCAAGCAGGATGAGCGCGGCGTGGCGCAGCGGGCGGAGCGGCTCGGCCATGGGCGTCGGTCCGGACGTGGGGCAGCGGTCCGCATGGTAGCATGGTCCTCCTTGCGCCCCGCCGGCCGTCTTCGGAGGTACCTATGGCAGCCTCGTCCGAGGTCACTCTCGCCACCATCAGCTCCCTCTCAGCCCACGTCGGGCAGGAGGTTGAGCTGCGAGGTTGGCTCTACAACAAGCGTTCCAGCGGTAAGATCCAGTTTCTCATTCTCCGGGACGGCACCGGGACGGTGCAGGCCGTCGTTGTGAAAAAGGACGTGACCGAAGCCGTCTGGGACGCCGCCAGCGCGCTGACGCAGGAGAGCTCGTTCCGGCTGAGGGGGCTCGTCCGCGCCGATGACCGGGCCCCGGGTGGCTTCGAACTGACGGCGACTGGCGTGGTGCCCGTCCACGTGGTGGAGGGCGAGTACCCCATCTCCCACAAGGAGCATGGCGTGGACTTCCTGATGAGCCACCGCCACCTGTGGCTGCGGACCCCCCGGCAGGCCGCCATCTTGCGCATCCGGCACACCATCATCCAGGCGATGCGGGGGTACCTGGACAGCCAGGGCTTCACGCTCGTGGACTCCCCGATCCTCACGCCCGCGGCCTGCGAGGGCACCTCCACGCTGTTCGAGACGGACTACTTCGGGGACCCCGCGTTCCTCTCGCAGAGCGGCCAGCTTTACAACGAGGCGCACGCGATGGCCCTGGGCAAGGTCTACTGCTTCGGCCCGACCTTCCGGGCCGAGAAGTCCAAGACCCGCCGGCACCTGATGGAGTTCTGGATGCTGGAGCCCGAGATGGCTTACGTCGACCTCTGGGGCAACCTCGAGGTCCAGGAGCAGCTCGTGTCGCACGTCGTGCAGACGGTGCTCGCACGCCACCGCCAGGAGCTTGTCGAGCTCCTCGGCCGGGACGTCACGGCCCTCGAGAAGGTGCAGGCGCCCTTTCCGCGCATCACCTACGACGAGGCCCTGCGCATCCTGGCCGAGAAGGGCCAGCAGGTGGCCTGGGGTGACGATTTCGGCGCCCCAGACGAGACGGCGCTCGCGGACCACTTCGAGCGGCCCGTCTTCGTGACGCACTACCCGGCGGCGTGCAAGGCCTTCTATATGAAGCCCGATCCCGCCCGGGAGGAAGTCGTGCTGTGCGCCGACCTGCTGGCACCGGAAGGCTACGGCGAGATCATCGGGGGCTCGCAGCGCATCGACGACTACGACCAGCTGGTGCAGAAAATGGCGGAGCACGACGTCCCCACGGGGCCGCTGGAGTGGTACCTGGACCTGCGGCGCTACGGCTCCGTCCCCCACAGCGGCTTCGGGATCGGCCTGGAACGCACCGTGGCCTGGATCTGCGGCCTCGACCACGTGCGAGAGACCATCCCCTTCGCGCGCATGCTGACCCGCATCTACCCGTGACCTTCGGAGGTGGCGTGCGTCACATCGACCAGCGCGGCCAGGCCACTATGATGAGGGCCCCCGGGCCTTCCGGGGGTTATGATGTGGGCGGGGCGCCCTGCGTGGGCGGCAAACCCCGTCCCACCTGGGTATAACGCCCCTGACATCCCTCGCATGCGAGGGTGGGTGTGCCGGACGGTGGGTTGTCTACCACCTTCCGCGGAGGATGCCTGTCTTGGCCTGGAACAAGCTCATTGCGGGGTGTGTGCTGGGGGTCCTGGGGGCCCTGTGGGGGGCGGCAGCCCCGGCCGCTGTGGCCTACCCTGCCCCGCCAGGAATCAAGGCCGCCGCCGCCATCGTCATCGATGCGGACTCCGGCCAGGTGCTCTTCGAGCGGAACGCGCACCAGCGGCGCGCCCCGGCCAGCACCACCAAGATCATGACCAGCCTGCTGGCCGTCGAGAGCGGCCGGCTCGACGAGTACGTGACCATCAGCAAGCGGGCCGCCTCGATTGGGGAGTCGACCATCTACCTCAAGGAGGGCGAGCGCCTGAAGCTGCGCGAGCTGGTCTATGGCGTGCTGCTGAGCTCCGGCAATGACGCCAGCACGGCCGTCGCAGAGTTCCTCGGCGGCACGGAGGCCGACTTCGTCGACCTCATGAACCGTCGGGCGCTGGCGCTCGGGCTGCGCGACACCCACTTCAACAACCCGCATGGGCTGCCCTCCGAGGGGCACTTCTCGTCCGCCCACGACCTCGCGATGATGCTTCGGGAGGCGTCGCAGTACCACGAGTGGAACGACATCGCCCAGACCAAGGTCAAGCGGATCCCGGGCTTTGGCAAGCCGGACGGCCGCGTGCTCCGCAACCACAACAAGCTGCTGTGGAACTATGCCTTCGCCACTGGCGGCAAGACGGGCTACACCGTCGCCGCCGGGCGGTGCTTCGTGGGGAGTGCGCGGCGGGGTGGCCGCCACGTCATCCAGTCGACGATGGCCTCCAAGGACCTCTGGGCTGATTCCCAGGGCCTGTTGTCCTACGGCCTTGAGCGGTTCGAGAACGTGGCGGTGGCCCGCAAGGGCGAGATCGTCGGGACTGTGCCGATCCAGGCGGGGCACACCCGCATGGTGGAGGTCATCGCGCCCCGAGACGTCACCGTGAGCCTGCCCTTGGGGCAAGCCGACCGGGTGGCGCTCCAGCAGGTGTGGCAGCTCCCCGACGAGCTCGTCGCGCCTGTGAACCAGAACCAGCCGGTGGGCCAGCTCATCGTCCGGCAGGGGGAGCGCGTGCTTCAGACCGTGCCGCTCGTGGCTGCCGCGACCGTCCCCGTGGCCGCGACGCCCTGGGGCACCCTGACCTCCTGGGTCTTTCCCGGCATGGTGACGGCCTCGCTGCTCTCCCTCGTGCGACTCAAGGCCTGGCGCCGCCGCCGCACGCGCCGTGTGCCGCCGCCCTTCGTCCCCCAGGGCTCGGCGCAGAAGCGCAACCCGGTCAAGCGGCGCAGGTTCCCTTACGCGTCGTGAACACCCAGAGGCGGCCCCGGCAGGGGCCGCCTCTTTCCTTCAGAACCGTTCCGGCATCCACGGCTGGGGGCCGCTGAAGGCCGCCCCGAGCTTGGCGAGGTCCGCGTCCGAGCCTTCGACGAGCCCCAACCCCTTGAGGGCCTGAGGCGTGACGTGGCCGGTGAAGAGCGCCGCAAGCCCCCGCACGTCCAGCATGATCCGGGCCTCCCCACCGACACGGACGGCAGAGCGACCCGCCTCGACCGTGAGGACGAACGGGCGCTCATTCTCCTTGATGAGGCCGTCGCGGATGCCCAGGTGGAGTTCGACGCCGACCCCGGCCGCGTAGCCTCGCTGCTCGAGGGCCGCCTGGACGTCGACGATCCGCAGCATCCAGGGGTGGTTGGCGCACGTCGGGGCCAGGGGGGCGTCTCGTCCGAGCAGCAGCGGGTCCGTGGGGCCTCCATACAGCTCGGCGGCGTCCGCCATCGAGCGGTGGTCCGCGAGGAAGCATAGGATCCGGCGTCGGGCGGCAGGGGTCGTCGCCACCCAGTCGTGCAGCTTGAGCCGGTAGCGGCGGGCCCCGACCTCAGGTTGGCTGTAGATAAGGTAGCCCTCCGGGCTCGTCTCTCGCTCCAGCAGGTAGGCATAGACCCGGTTGCCAGCACCCTGCTCGGGGGCCTCCCGGAAGATGCGGGACCAGTACCAGTCCGAACGCTCCAGCCAGCCGTTGGCGAACTGGGCCTGGGCCTCGTACAGGTTGCGCATGGCCGCCATGCCAGAGGCGCTGCCAAGATCGAAGGGCTTCAGCGTGAGGGTGCGGTCGGCCTGCACCGGGGCGTCGAGCGGCAGCTGCCAGAGGTGGCTGTCGCCCGCGACCTCGTAGCCCGACTTCCGGTAGAGGCCGCGCATCTCCGGATAGAGCGTGGAGAGCACCCAGCCGCGCTCGCGATGCTCACGCACGCACGCCTCCATCAGGGTGGAGGCCGCCCCTTGCCCGCGCATGTCCGGGGCGATCGCCACGATCCGCACGCCCGCCATGCTGATGGCGCGGCCCCCGAAGTACTGCCGGCACGGCTGCAGGGAGAGCCCCCCGATCACGCGGGCGGCGCGGCGCAGCAGCCGGAGGTTGGCCATTCCCTCCTCGGCAGCGGGGTTGAGCAACGGGTCCGTCGGCCAGGCATACGACTGGGACAGGATCCGGTGGAAATCCCCCACCTCGCGTTCGTTGAGAGGCTTGCCGTAGATGAAGGTGGTGCCGCTCATAAGGCCCTCAGAACCGCTCGGGCAGGGGCTCCATCCGGCGCGTCCAGCTTGAGGGGCAGGCAGACGAGCTCGTAGGGCCCGGCCACGATGCCTGCGAGGTCCAGTCCCTCCAGGATGAGGCAGTCGGCGCCCAGCAGCGCGTGGTGCACCGGGAAGATGCCGCTGTCGTCTCGTTCGATCGAGGCGGCGTCGATGCCGACCAGCCGGACCCCGCGCTCCAGCAGCCAGGCTGCCGCCTCGAGGGTCAGGGCGGGGGCCTCGCCAGCCCCCTGCGAGGCTCGCGTCTTGAGCAGCACCCGGTCGCAGCCCGAGCCCTGCGGCCACTGGCGCGCCAGTGACGCCGGCTCGATGTCGGGGTGGTCGTCCAGCGGGATCACCCATGCGACCCCACTCCAGCGCCTCAGCGGGATCTCGCCCAGTGTGGCGCCACCGCGCACGAAGTGGGCCGGCGCGTCCACGTGCGTGGCGCTGTGGCTGCCGAGCTCGATCCGGGTCACATGACACGGCCCCGTGTCGAGCGTCATGTGGGGCGTGACGCGGACGGGGGGATCGCCCGGCCACACGGGGGTGTCCGGCCCGAGCGTCCTGGAGATGTCGAGCCAGCCGCCCTCAGCCAACATGCGCGGTCTCGTCGTCTGGCCCGCCTCCGGTCGGTTCCGGGGGCGCGTCGGCTGCCTCGGGCTCAGGCACAGCCAGGGCCCCCTCCGGGCCACGGGCTGGGGCCTGCCGCGCCGGCGGCACGTCGAGCGACACGGCGCCCAAGGTGCCACCGCGTAGCTCCTGAAGGAACATCCTGGCCGCCCTGGCCTCGTCGAGCAGCCCACCGGCCCCCAGGATGCCGCGCGCCCGCGCAAACCCCTCGACGGTAGGGCTCTCCCAGCCGGCCAGGGTGCCCGGCGACACCTCTTGCAGCAGGGCGATGGCGGCTGGCGCCACGAGCACGGGCTCGTAGGCCTCCGTGCTCACCGCTCCCGTCATGGCGAGCCTCAACGCCAGGGCCTGGTCCTCGAGCTTCGGGGGAATGATGCCAGGCGTGTCCAGCAGCTCCAGCGCGGCCCCGAGGCGGATCCAGCGGATGTTACGCGTCACGCCGGGCTTGTCCCCGACCTGCGCGGCGCGCTTGCGGGCGAGCCTGTTGATGAGCGACGACTTGCCCACGTTGGGCAGGCCCACCACCATCACGCGGCTGGCTCGCGGGAGCCTGCCACGCGCCTTCATCTTGGCCGTGACGCGCTCGGCCGCCTCGGCCATCAGCTTGTGGAGGCCAGGTAGGCCCTGGCCGGACTGGGCGTTGAGCACCACACACGCCACGCCGTCACCCTTGTAGGCCCGCAACCAGGCCTGCGTCCGCGCCGGGTCGGCGAGGTCGGCCTTGGTGAAGACCAGGATGCGCGGGCGATCGCCAAGCAGCTCGCGCGTGACGTCGAACCTGGAGCTGGCCGGCACGCGCGCGTCCACAAGCTCCAGGACAAAGTCCGTCAGCTTGAGCTTCTCACGCAGCTCGCGCTGCGCCTTGGCGATGTGGCCGGGGTACCAGTTGATCAGGGACATCTGGCCCCCATTATGGCACGTTGCTGGCGGGGTGGCACCCGCCAGCAACCGGCCTCCCCGTCAGGCCGGCTGGGGGACCTCCAACGGGTGGGGGGCTGGCGTTCGCTGGAAGGCCAGGGCCTCGTCGGCCCGGTCGGCTACCACGTGATCCCCCGTGCCGAACCGGCCCTCCAGGAGGGCCCGGGCGAGCGGGTTGAGCACATGGGCCTGCAGCGCTCGCTTCAAGGGCCGGGCCCCGTAGATGGGGTCGTAGCCGACCTCGCCCAGCCAGTCCCGCGCCGCGTCCGTCAGCTCCAGCGTGACGCGCCGCTCCGTGAGCCGCTTGCTGAGCAGCGCGAGCTGCAGGTCCACGATGCGTCGGAGGTGCTCGCGGCCGAGGCCGTGGAAGACCACGACGTCATCGATGCGGTTGAGGAACTCGGGCCGGAAGTGATCCTGCAGGGCGTCCAGCGCGATCTCGCGCACCTGCTCCGCGTCCCCGCTGGCCCCCTGGATGCGTGCGGCCCCGAGGTTGCTGGTCATGATCACCACGGTGTTGCGGAAGTCCACCGTGCGGCCGTGGCTGTCCGTCAGGCGGCCGTCGTCGAGCAACTGCAGCAGGATGTTGAACACGTCCGGGTGCGCCTTCTCGATTTCATCGAGCAGGATCACACTGTAGGGCCTCCGTCGGACGGCCTCCGTGAGTTGGCCGCCCTCGTCGAATCCCACGTAGCCCGGAGGCGCCCCGACGAGCCGGCTCACGGCGTGCTTTTCCATGTACTCGGACATGTCGAGGCGGATCAGCGCCTGCTCGCTGTCGAACATGAAGGTGGCAAGCGCCTTGGCTAGCTCCGTCTTGCCCACGCCCGTCGGCCCGAGGAAGATGAAGCTGCCGATGGGCCGGTCGGGGTCCTGGATGCCGGCCCGCGACCGTCTCACGGCGTCGGAGATGGCGGCGATCGCCTCAGCCTGTCCCACGACGCGCTCGCCGAGCCGCGCCTCCATCCGCAGCAGCTTGTCGACCTCGCCCTCCAGCATCCGCGTCACCGGGATGCCCGTCCACTTGGACACGATGGCAGCGACGTCCTCGTCGTCGACCTCCTGCTTCAGCAGCTTGCCGTGCTTGTGCAACTCGGCGAGCCGGGCCGTTTGCTCGTCGAGCTCCCGCTGCAGCGCGGGCAGGGAGCCGTACCTGAGCTCGGCGGCCCGGGCGAGGTCTGCGTCTCGCTCCGCGCGTGCCGCCTGGATCTTGGTGTCCTCGATGCGCTGCTTGGCGGTGGAGAGGGCGGTGATGACTTCCTTCTCGGCTTCCCAGCGGCTGCGCAGCGCATCGCGCTGCCGCCCGAGCCCGGAGGCCTCCTGCTCGATCGCTGCAAGGCGGTCGCGCGCGCCCGTGTCCTCGGGGTCCTTGCCAACGGCCTGGCGCTCGATCTCCAGCTGCCGCAACCGGCGCTCGAGCTCGTCGAGCTCGGTCGGGAGGGAGTCGATCTCGATGCGCAGCCGGCTAGCGGCCTCGTCGACGAGGTCGATGGCCTTGTCCGGCAGGAAGCGGTCCGCAATGTACCGGTGGCTGAGCACGGCGGCCGCCACGAGGGCCGCGTCGAGGATCTTCACGCCGTGATGGACCTCGTACCGCTCCTTCAGGCCTCGGAGGATCGAGATGGTGTCGGCCACGTTGGGCTCGCCGACCATCACGGGCTGGAACCTGCGCTCGAGCGCCGCGTCCTTCTCGATGTGCAGGCGGTACTCTTCCAGCGTGGTTGCGCCGACGGCGCGCAGCTCGCCGCGCGCCAGGGCCGGCTTCAGCAGGTTCGCAGCGTCCATGGCCCCTTCGGTCTTGCCTGCGCCCACCAGCGTGTGCAGCTCATCGATGAACAGCACGACCTGCCCCTCGGCCTCGGTGATCTCCTTCAACACAGCCTTGAGGCGGTCCTCGAACTCCCCGCGGTACTTGGCGCCCGCAATCAGGGCGCCCATGTCCAGCGCGATGACGAGCTTGTCCTTGAGCCCCTCGGGCACGTCCCCCGAAACGATACGCTGGGCGAGGCCCTCCGCGATGGCGGTCTTGCCCACGCCTGGCTCCCCGATCAGCACGGGGTTGTTCTTGGTGCGGCGGGACAGGACCTGGATGACCCGGCGAATCTCCTGGTCGCGCCCGATCACCGGGTCGAGCTTGCCGAGGCGAGCCGCCGCCGTGAGATCCCGGCCATAGCGGCTGAGGGCCTGATACCTGTCCTCCGGGTGCTGGTCCGTCACCCGGTGCGTGCCGCGCACGGCGGCGAGCGCTCGGAGCAGCCGCTCTCGGGTCGCGCCCTCCCGCCGCAGGCGCTCCGACGCGCGAGACTTGCCACCTTCCGCGGCCAATGCGAGCAGGAGGTGCTCGGTTGAGACAAAGTCGTCCTTGAGGGCCTCACGCTCGCGCCAGGCCTCGTCGAGCACGGCCTTGAGAGCGGGAGAGACATAGGCCTGCCCCATGGCCCCGCTCACGCGCGGTAGCCGCCCAAGGTCCTCCGTGGCGCCTTGCTGCAGCGCGTCGGGGGAGACGTCCACCTTCTGGAGGATGGGGCGCACGATGCCCTCGAGTTGGGCCAGCAGGGCCAGCAGCAGGTGCTCGGGCTCCAGGGCCTGCTGGTCGTGGCGATCGGCCAGCTCCTGCGTCGCCTGGATGGCTTCCTGGGCTTTGAGCGTGAACTTGTCGAGCCTCATCACGGGGTCCTCACGGTTCAGGGAGCAAGGGCCAGCTTATTGCTTTAGTCTTGGCGTGTCAAGTCATGTGCATTCAGTGATGCGTGGAGAGTTGCGGCTGAACGAGCTGGCCCTGTCTGGAAGGGCTTGTGGGGAAGCGTCGCGCGCCACCTCCGCCGGCTGGGCTGTCGGGCCTGGGCCCGACGCGCGTTGAGCTCTTAACCATTAGTTGTTGTAATCTTAACGTCATCACGGCCGGCCCGGGGCGGATAAGAACCGTGAGGCCACGGCATTGTCGTGTGCCCCCCAGGAGGATCCCACGACCATGGCCTTCCACAGCCCCGCCCGCTACGGTGTCATCGCCACAGCCTTCGTCGTCATCGTGACAGGCGGCTGCGGCACGATGCCCTACGCTGGGACGCCCGGCGACTACGGCTACCAGGACCCGTATGGGAGTGACCCCTATGGCGGTGGCTCGGGCTACGGAGGTGGCTCGGGCTATGGCGGCGGCTATGGCGGCGGCTATGGCTCGATGCCCACGGGCGGCACCTCGAACGGCTTCTACAACACCGTGCCGACGCCCGCTCCCATCAGCGGCCAGCTTCAGGTCGGGCGGATCAGCAAGGACACCAAGGGGATGCTGTTCTGGAAGAAGCTGACGGTGTCGGGCCAGGTGGCGAACCCCTCGCAGGCCGTGCTCTCGGGCGAGCTCCAGATCAGCTTCATGCGGAAGGGCAAGCTCGTCGAGACCCAGACTGAGTTCGTGACGGACCTCGCGCCGGGCCAGACGCACGGCTTCACCCTGACCTCCAAGAAGGCGGCCGATGACGTGCAGGTCACCGTCACCTCGCTGCCCGCCCAGTCGCCTCCCGGTAACTACGGGGGCGGCTCGGGCTACGGTTCAGGCTATGGCTCAGGCTCCGGCTACAACTCGGGATACGGATCCGGGAGCGGCTATGGCGGCGCCGCGAGCGGCTATGGCGGTTCCGGGGGGTATGGCAGTGGACCGTACTGAGCGCGGCGCCCTCGCGGCGGCGATCGGTCTGAGCCTGCTGTTCGCCGGCTGCGGGCGGGTGTCCCCCGTCGGCGGGGTGCCGGCCTACGAGCCTCCCCCCGTGCAGGCGTTCGAGCCGTCCCCCTTGCCGGCAGCCACGCCGCAACCGCTCCCCCCTGCGCCCCCCCGGGCCGGGCTTCCTGCCCCCTGTGACCCGCTGGCCGGGTGCGACGTGCACGCCCAGCTGGTCGTGGGGGGCCTCGAGAAGAAGCGGTCCGGCTTCCTCTGGCGCAAGCTGCGCGTCAAGGGGACGGTCACCAACCGTGGCGGCCAGCCCCTCGATGGCGAGGTCGTGGTGCGCTTCAAGAAGGGCGGCCAGGTGGTGCAGAGCGAGTTTGTCGCGCTGGCTGCGCTGGCCCCAGGGCAGGTCCGGGCGGTCGAGATGGTGTCGGCCGTCGCGGCGGATGACGCCGAGGTTATGGCCCGCGTGCTCTGAGGCTCGGCGGGGCACCGCTGGAATTGACAGCCCCGCCCGGCGCCCCTAGAATGGCGGCCCGCAGCCGAACGGCTGCCGTCCGACCAGAGGAGCACCCGCCATGCAATCCATCTCACTGCGTCGCCAGGTCACCATCGTGGCCATCGTGACGGAACAGTTCCGTCAGCAAGCGACGGCCGAGCTTCAGCAGGGGCTCCAGCAACTCGATATGGAGGCGCAGCAGCTCGAGTTCCAGGGCAAGCGCGCGCTGGCCGACTTCGAGAAGCGCGGGGCCTCCTCGGCGGAGCTCGAAAACATCCGAGGCCAGCTCGAAGAGCAGCGGCAGCGCATCAAGTCCCAGAAGGGCGACCTGCTGGCCAAGCTCGACATGGTGGGCAAGCTCGAGACGGGTGGCGAGTTCATCCAGGGCACGGTGGACAACTTTGTGGACGTGAAGGTGGGGGACCACCTCTACGCCAAGCTCGCGAACCCGCAGGTGATCATCAAGGACGGCATCGTCCAGGAGATCCGCGGCGAGGAGTAGGCCCGTCCCGGGCGGCCCGCTGCTGCGGCCCGCCCTGCCTCAGGCCGCCCCTTCGGAGCCGAGTTGCTCGGCCAGCAGTTGCATGGCCTGCTCGTGGGCGGGAGACATGTCGAAGTTGAGCAGCGCGTAGTAGGCCTCCAGGGCTTCGGGCTTCAGGCCGAGGCGTTGCGCAGCCTCCGAGATGATGGTGGGCATGGCGGCCCGTGCCGTCTCCCTCGAGCGAGCGAGGAGGCTCGTCAGCGATGCCTGGACCTCTGCGCGCAGGCTGCGGCGGCAGGCCCAGACCGTCGTCACGAAGGGCGTCTGCGTCAACTGCCACCAGGCCTGACCGAGGTCCAACCGGTGCGGCACGAGGTCCTGGGCGGCTGCCTGCACCGCGCGATCGCCGATCAGCAGCACGGCGGCGTGGGCGCGCAGCAACTCATCAGGCGCGCCTTCGTGCTCGACGAAGGCGGCATCGACCCCGAACACCCGCTCCATCAGCCACCTGACCAGCTCGGTGGAGGTGCCTCCCCGGGCCGGCACCGCGACGGTGGCGCCGCCGAGGCCCTGAAACGGCTCGTGGCTGAGCAGCGTCGCGCTGCCGAGCCTGCCCCAGGCGCTGATGGACAGGCCGGGGAGCATCTTCCAGGCGTCGCGGTGGCGCATGTACGCCAGGCTCGAGACCGGGCTGACGTCGAGTTCGCCAGCGGCCATCCAGCCATCCAGGTCGCCGGGCAGCCCCGTGCGGAGAACGGCGTTTTCGGCACCCGGCAGGCCATTGCGGAGGGGCCACTGTACGGGCCAGCCGCTGACGAAGGCCAGTTCGCCAACGCGAAGGGGCGGTGTCACCTGAAGGGCCTCCTCGTCGAAGCGCATCGTCACTGGCGGGCTGCTGAGCCCGCGAGATTATACGAGAGGCAAGCGGGACCTGCAATCCGGGCGCTCAGGCCCAGATTCCGCATGGCCCTCAACCCCGTTGAAGCGGACCTTCCTCCAGCGGGTGAAGGGAGCTGGTCGCTTTCGCGCCACCTGGCTGAAGGTGGCTTTAACTCCCCTGGCCCTCTGGGAGAGGATGGCCGCAGGCCGGGTGAGGGGCCATCACGGCATCAAGGACACCGACTGCCCGGTTCACGCGGCGGGGGGTGGGGCATATAACCAGCAGGGCTGCTACACAAGGGGGGATCCGATGACTGACCCGCTCCGCACCGGTGCCACTGGCCCCGTCCGGCCGACGGCAGGGGCCACCCGCCCCAACGGCCCCGTCGCGGAAGGGGCCCCACCCGCTCCGGACCAGTTCGGTGCCCTCACGGCGCGCCCCCTCCTCTACCGGCCGGCGCCGCTGCTAGATTCGGCATCGAGGCCCGGCCGTCCCTTCGCGCCGTGGGTGCAGGATCGCGTCGAGTCGGTCGTCAACGCCGTCTTTGCGCAACTGCGGACGCGCACGGCGGGCGCGCCCCTGCGGACCGACACGGGCTGGGACCCCGCCAGCCAGGTGCCGCTGGACAACGGGGCCTTGCCTGCGGCCCCGGGCCGGCCCGTGCCTGGCGCGCCCGCCCCCGGCGCTGGCGAGGTGAAGCCCGCCGGCCTGCTCGACGGAAACACGCTGCTGCGCTACAACGCCGACGGCCAGCCCACGAACTACACGCTGCTCGATCAGGGGCCGACCAACGGCTGCGGCACCACGAGCCTGGCGATGATCCTCAACTACTTCGCAGGTGGCCGGGCCGACTACAGCCGCGAGGAGGTGGACCGCTTCATTCGCCATAATGAACTGTTCACTTCGCCCAGCGACGTGGCGGAGTTCGCGGAGAAGCGCGGCTTCGAGGCCAGCGTGCACATCGGCACGACGCCGGACGACCTCCGGCGGATGGTCGACGCCGGCCTGCCGGTCCAGATCCTGATCGACGCCTCCAAGGGAGAGCGGGGCACGGGCCTCCACTACGAGGTGGTCACGGGCTACGGCACGGGGCCAGACGGCAAGCGCTACTTCGAGCTGACCAACCCGTGGGGAAACCGGGAGTACATGGCGGAGGACGTGTTGATGCGCAAGTGGACCAACGTCAAGGCCGGTCCCGTGCCGACAGCCCTGGACCGCGTGGCGATCGTGATGAAGCCGCCAGGTCACCCGGCCGTCCTTCCTGTCGACCACCGCGACGATCTCCAGGCCGCCTCAGTGGCGCTGCGCATCGCCCAGGGGCTCACCCAGATCTCCAGCGGCTGGTCACGCGGGGAGCCCCTCACCGTTCTGGCTGGCCTCGTGCGGGGCCTGGCCGGAGGCCTAGCCGGCCTGCCGGCGGTGTTGTTGGCTCCCGTCCATCGGTTCGGCGATGGCCTGATCGGCAGCGGGCGCGAGGCCCTGAAGCAGGGTGGCTGGGAGGCCGCAGCGGGGGGCTTGAAGCTGGTGGCGGGCCTGGCCGTGCGGGCGGCGATCCTGCCCATCGAGGCGGTCGCCAACGTGGCCTCGCTCGCCCTCGACAAGGCCGGTTCGGCCATCAAGGCCGCTGGCGACACGATCAAAGGCTGGTTCCGCTGACGCGCCCAGCCGGCGCGTCAGCCTGCCGGGTCGTGTAACGCCAACGAGGAGGCCCCCCGAGGGGTCGGGGGGCCTCGCGCGGTGCAGGGCGTCAGCCGACCAGCATGCCGCCCCAGAGGTCCTGGTCGTCACGAAGCTTCTGCTCGTGCTCCGTCAGCCGAGCCAACACGCCCGTCAGTTCCTGAAGGCGGGCCTCGGCTTCCTGGATGACTCGCTGCTTCTCAGCGATGGCCTGACGAGCGCCCAGAACCTCACCCTCGAGCAGGCGCATGCGGGTTCGGACCCTCTGGGCATCGGCCCGGATGTTGCGCAACATGGCCTCGTCCACCTCGATGTGGCGCTGGGCCTCCGTTCGAGTTGTATGATGCGACATGGTCCGTCCCATCCTTGTCGGCATCGGGCCGACGCTGGGCTGCTGCTGCTGCTGGCGGCGTTGCAGGATTGACGTCGCGACGGCTGGGGCGATCGAAGCTGAAGCTACGCTCGCATCATACCCGCCGGGGCCGGCCCATGAACCAGCTGCGGCGGCGGGATTCTTGACGCGAAATGAACCTTCGTGGTAGGGGCCTACCCCCCGGGTTCCTCCTCCGCCTGCAGCCGGACCACCGCAGGGGCCGGGGAGGCCGTGGGCTCGAGCCGGTCTGCCACCAGTTGCACGCGGGTTTCACCCTGCCAGGTGTTCAGGCGCGGCCTGTACGTCAGGCGAATCCAGCCGCGCAGGTCCGCAGCCCGCTCCGCCTTGCCCCAGGCGATGACCTCACGCACCGACTCCCCATCGTCAACCTGCAGAAACAGGTGGTTTTTGACCACCCGTTGGCTGATAACGCGCGCCTTCAGGAGGCCGAAGACGGGTGCCGGGTTGCGCTGCCCGAACGGCTCGAGCAGGTCGAGCGCGTCGAGCAGCGTCGCGTCTGCCTCGAGAAAGGTCAGCTCTGCATCGAGTGTTACGGCGTCGGGCGGCCGTTGCCAGCCCACGGCCCGCACGTGATCGTTCAGCGACTGCCGCACGGCGGGCAGGGACGCTGCCAGCGTCGCACATCCCGCCGCCTGGGCGTGCCCCCCGAAGCCCATCAGGTGCTCGCGGGCCCCGTGCAAGGCCTCATACAGGTGGAGCCCCTCCGGGCTCCGGCCGGAGCCCTTCCAGGGGCCGTCGCCGTGCCCGGAAAAGAGCATCACGGGCACACGATAGCGGTCTTTGATCCGGCCGGCGATGATGCCCGTGATCCCGTGGTGGTAGCGGCTGTCTGCCAGCACGATGAAGGGCTCTGCCTCGAGGTCCCACGAGGCATCCAGCTCTGCGAAGATGGCCGCCTGAAGCTCCGCGGAAAGCTCCCTGCGCTCGCGGTTGATCACGTCAAGGCGCTCCGCGTGGGCGGCCGCCTCCTCGCGGTCATTGGTGGTCAGCAGCTGGAAGCCCACGTCGGGGGTCTCAAGGCGTCCCGCCGCGTTGAGCCGGGGCACGAGCTGGAACGCCACGTCCTCGGCTCGCACCGAGGCCATGGGGGTCTTGGCCACCGTCGCCAGCGCCCCGAGCCCGGGAAACCGATGCCGGCTCTGGCGGAACCGCTCCAGCCCCGCCCACACGAGGGAGCGGTTGGGGCCGTCGAGGGGCACGACGTCGCCGATGGTGCCGATGCACGCGAGGTCCAGGAAGTGTGCCAACCGCGGGGTGAAGCCGCCCTCCAGGGCAACCACGAAGAGCAGGGCCACCCCAACGCCGGCAACGTCCCTCAGGTGCGGAAACTCCAGGGCGGGGTGGACAATGGCGGCGACGTCGGGGAGCACCTCGGGGGGTTGGTGGTGGTCAGTGACCACGATCTCCACGCCGAGGCGCCGGGCGGCCTCAGCCGCGCTGGTCGCCGAGATGCCGTTGTCGCACGTCAGCACCAGCTTGATGCCCTGGGCGGCGATGCGCTCGATGGCCGCCGCCGTCACGCCGTAGCCATCCTTGAATCGGTCCGGCAGGTACGCGGTGCACCGCGCCCCGAGCCCCCGCGCCAGGTAGCGGTAGAGCAGGGCCGTGCTGGTCACGCCGTCGCAGTCGTAATCCCCATAGATCACGAAGGGCTCCTGGCGATCGACGGCCTGCCGAATTCTGGCCACGGCCCGCTTCATTCCGGGGGTCTCCAACGGCGTGAGCCACCCGAGCCCCTCGCGGGCCGCCAGGAAGGCCTGGGCCACGGCAGGCGTGCGGTAGCCGCGCAGCCACAGCACCCGGGCCACCGCCAGCGGCACGCCGGTGGCGTCTCGGATGGCGGCCACCTCGCCGGCGTCCGCGGGGCGCACGCCCCACACGATCTCGCTCAATGGTCTCCCTCCTCGCGTCCCTCAGGGTTGCGCGGGCGTGGGGCGCTGTCAAGCGGGTGGGTCAGCCGGCGGAGGGGAGCTCCAAGGAGGCCTGCTTGGCGCTTGCCGAGCGTTGGCCCCACAGGAAGTAGAGCGCCAGCCCGAGGGCCATCCAGACGGCGAAGCGGATCCAGACGGGGCCGGGCAGGCTGCTCATCAGCCAGAGGTTGATGCCGATGCCGGCCAGGGGCAACGCGGGCACCAGGGGCGCCCGGAACCCCCGGGGCAACTCAGGCGCCCGTTTCCGCAACACGATCACGGCGGCCGAGACGGCCGAGAAGGCGGCGAGGGTGCCGATGCTCACGAGGTCCGCCAAGGCGTCCAGCGGCACGGTGGCAGCCAGGGCCGCTGTTACCACCCCGAGCAGCACGACGGAGGCCGCGGGGGAGCCTGAGCGCGGGTTGACGCGCCCCATGAAGGCGGGCATCAGGCCGTCTCTCGCCATCACGAAGAGGATGCGGGTCTGGCCGATGGCCGCAACCAGGATGATGCTGAGGATGCCCACCACGGCCACCACCGACAGCACGCCGGCGGCCAGCGGGTGGCCTGCCACCTCCAGGGCCTTCGCCAGGGGCTCCTGCAGCTCCTTGAGGGCTGCCAGCGGCAGGGTGCCGAGCAGCACGGCCGTGACGGAGACGTAGAGCGCAGCCACCAGCGCCAGCCCCACCACGATCGCGCGGGGCAGGTCACGTTGTGGGTCCTCGCACTCCTCCGCGACGGTTGACACGGCATCGAAGCCGATGAACAGGAAAAACAGGACGGCCGCGCCGCTGATCACGCCCTGGGCGCCGAAGGGGGCGAAGGGCGTGAAGTGGGCCTGCTGGACGGCTGGCAGGCACAAGGCGACGAACACCAGCAGCACCGCGACCTTCGCCACGACCATCGCGTTGTTGAAGCGGGCGCTCTCGCGGATGCCGAGCAACAGCAAGACCGTCGGCAGGCCCACCGCGATCGCCGCTGGGAGGTTCAGCCAGCCCACCTCGGCCACGGCTGGCGGCACCACGCCTGCGGCCTGGTACACGGCGTTCGGGATGGGGTGCCCCGTGGCGACCATCAGCGCGGGGGGGATGTGGACGTGCACCTGCGCCAGCAGCGTCTGGACATAGCCGCCCCAGCCAGCCGCCACGGCGCTGTTGGACAGCCCGTACTCCAGCAACAGGTTCCAGCCAATCAGCCAGGCCGCCAGCTCGCCCAGCGTCACGTAGGTGTAGGTGTAGGCGCTGCCCGCGCTCGGCATCAGCACCGCGAGCTCGGCGTAGCACATCGCGGCGATGCCGCAGGCCACTGCGGCGAGCACGAAGGACAGGAGGATGGCCGGGCCCGCGTGGGTGGCGGCCACAATGCCGGGCATCACGAAGATGCCCGCGCCGATGGTGCACCCGATGCCGATCGCCACCAGCGACCAGAACCCCAGCACGCGCTGCAGCCCGCCGCCGTGGCCGGCGACGTCCCGGGTCGTCGTGAGCGGCTTGCGTCGCAGCCAGGTGGGGAGCGGGGCGGGGGGCGGGGTGGACACGCGTGACCTCCGAGGGACCTGGGGCGCCGGCTCATTCTACCCGACGGGGGCGCCCGACCGTGGCTTCCTGCGACCGGGGCAGACGGCCGTTGGCTGGTCGGGGGGCCGCGCAGCGGCCGAGCCCGGGATCCCCGCTTCCCTGCCGCCGTGTTATGTTGGTGCCGTGCCCGCCCGATCGGATGAGTGCCCCATGCCGCAACGCTTGCTTGCTCCGACCCTGCTCGCCCTGTGCCTCCTTGCGCCTGCGTTGCCGGCAACGGCGCGCTCGCTGCAGGCGAAAGGGCGCCCCGTGCCGTCTTCCGGGCCCTCGGCTGCCGCCCCTGCGAGCGGCGCCACGCCCCGCCCCGAGCCGCGCGTCCGCCTGCGAGACCTTGGTGTCCGGATCGGCCAGCTGCCGCCGGGGCGCTGGAACGCCATCACCGACGTGGCCGGGGTGAAGGTGGGCCACACCACCCTGGTCTCCGGCGAAGGGCCGCTGCGCGTCGGCGTCGGCCCGGTGCGCACCGGCGTCACCGCCATCGTGCCGCGGGACGACGTCTGGCGTCAGAAGGTCTTCGCGTCGGGCGTGGTGATCAACGGCAACGGCCTGCTGACGGCGCTGGACTGGATCAAGGAGGCCGGCTGCCTCGAGACGCCCATCGTGCTGACGGACACCCTGTCCGTCGGGCGTGTCAGCGACGCCGTCGTCACCTGGATGATGCGCCGGTATCCGGCCATGGGCATCGATGACGACGTCGTGCTGCCTTGTGTGGGGGAGTGTGACGACGGGTTCCTCAACGACCAGCGCGGTCGCCACGTCCAGGAGCCCCACGTGCTGGCCGCCCTTGACGGGGCCCGCTCGGGGCCGGTGGAGGAGGGCGGCGTGGGGGCAGGCACCGGGATGGTGGCCTACCGCTTCAAGGCCGGCATCGGAACGGCGAGTCGCGTGCTGCCCAAGGCCAGGGGCGGGTGGACGGTGGGGGTGCTCGTGAACGCAAACATGGGCCGCCGCGAGGACCTCCGCATCGCGGGGGTGCCTGTCGGTGAGCGCATCCAGGACCTCATGCCCCGCCGCAAGCCCGGAGAGGGTTCGATCATCGTCGTGGTCGCCACCGACGCCCCTCTGCTGCCGCACCAGCTGGAGCGGGTTGCCCGGCGTGCCATTCTGGGCATCGGCAGGACGGGCAGCGTGGTGGCGCACTCCTCCGGCGACTTTGCTGTCGCCTTCTCCACCGCCGCCGTCGTGCCCCACGTGGCAGAGGCCCTCACGATGCCCCTCGCCGCCGTTAACAACGTGCACCTGACGCCCCTCTTCGCCGCGACGGTCGAGGCCACGGAGGAAGCCATCGGCAACGCCCTCACGATGGCGAGCACGACCACCGGGCGAGACGGGCACCTCGTGCACGCCCTGCCCCTCGATCGGGTGCGCCGGTTGCTGGAGGCCGCAGGCCAGAGGCCCCAGCGATGAGCGCCGTGGCGGCCACCAGGCCGATCTGTTAAGGTGTTGCCGCCGGCGACAGCGTAGTCGGCAGGCGGTGGGGCGAGGGCCTCGATGCGAGTTCACGCGACTGACGTCATCCTGGGAGGAGCCGCCGTTATGGTGGCCCAAATCGCCTGGCAGCCTGCCGTGCAGGCTGCTGCCACGCGCGTCGCGCCGGCCACCTGGGATGCGCGTCGGGGCGAGATCGTCATCCCTTACACGGGCAAGTTTCCGCTTTACCGGGTGGTCTCGGATGAGCCGCGGCATGTGGTCATCGAGTTCGCGGCGGCCCCGAGCATGATGGGGGTCTTCTCGGCCGATGCCCCGACCCACCCGGTGTTGCGGGACTGGGTACTGCGGCACGAGGGTGTTGACCGGGTCCGCCTGTCCCTGACCCTCCTGGAGGCGGGCCGCGTGACCATGCTGAACGATGCGGCCCGGCGCGTCATCGTCGTGGGGGTGGTGCCCGCGGCGCCGAGGCCCGCGCCCACCCCGGTCGCGCCTGCTCCCGTGCCAACGGCGGAGCCGCAGCCCTCTCCGACGCCGACCGCCGCACCGACTGCGCGGCCGCAGCCTTCTCCGACGCCGACCGCCGCGCCGACCGCGCGGCCGCAGCCCTCTCCGACGCCGACCGCCGCGCCGACGACGCCGCCGCAGCCCTCCCCGACGCCGATCGCCGTCCCCACGGCGCGTCTGCAGCCTTCCCCGGCGCCGAACAGGGCCGAGGCCTCCGGCCTGGCCCCTGCCCCCCGCCTGACGCCGGGGCCCCTGGCGACACGGGCGCGCCCCGGCGAGCCCGTCTTGGCCGAGGCGCCGGGGTTGGTCGCGCGCGGGCCTGCCGAGGCCAGGCCACTTCCTTGGGTCCTGCCCGCGCGCGTCTGGCGGGTGAGCATGGCGACGCCCGCTGCCGGGAAGGCGGCCCGGTCCGCCTCGCCACCGGTGGCCCCCCCCTCGCAGCCTTCGGGCGCCGTCTCGCCGCCCCCGGCGGGTGCCGCATCGCCTGCGGCCTCTCAGGCGCCTCCAGCCTCCGCCGCGCCTCCTGCGGCAAGGCGGGCCCCGGCTGCTGCCAGCCCGTCGCCCCCCGGGCCGGTGCCGGCCGCCTCCTTGCGGCCGACCCCGGGCCGGCCGTCTGCCGGCCCGGCCCGTGCGCCCACGCACCGGGACGAAGCCTCCTGGCTCTGGAGCCACCGTGGCGTCTTGTGGCTGGTGCCCGGCGGCCAGGCCGCGGGGCCGGCCGTTCGCCCCGCGGGGGGCGTGGAGTCCACGGGTTGGCTCGGGCCCTGGGGCGCCTTTCTGGGCGTGACGGTCTTCGGCGAGACCTACGCCCCCAGCCGGTTGACCCCCTACTTGCAGGCCGGCACCCCGATGGTCGACTTCGCGGTCCGGCGACGCCTCGAGGCGCCTGGCTTCCACCTGCAGGCTGGCTACCGGGGGCTCGGCCTGGCGAATCTCAACTTTGCCACCGTCGGGCTCGGGCTTTCCCGTGTCACGCCTTGGCCCTGGCTGCGGGTGGAGGCCCGCGGCGTCGGGGGCCACAACTTGGGGGGCGGGTCTTCCTGGCGCAGCTTTCTCGACGGCCAGCTGCTGCTCACGGCGCACGGGCGGGTGCTGGGGCTCAGCCTGGGGCTGCGCCACCTCTCGCTGATGAGCGCTGTCGAGCCCACCGTGAGCTTCACGGGGCCCGTGTTGGGGGTGCGGTGGGACCTGTGACCCGGCCTCAGCCGGGCACGCGGAAGGCCTGGCCGGGGTATATCCAGTGCGGGTCGGCGACCTGGTCGCGGTTGGCGCGCCAGACCTCGGGCCAACGGAGCGGGTTGCCCAGGTGCCGCCCGGCGATCGCCCAGAGCGTGTCACCCGCCCGCACCACGTAGCGGACCCCCCGCGGTCGCCGCGCCGAGGGCAGCTCCAGCACCTGGCCGGGAAAGAGCCAATGGGGGTTCGCGATGCGCGTGCGGTTGAGCTGGTACAACTCCTGCCAGCGGGACGCCGAGCCGAGGTAGCGCCGGGCCAGGAGCCCCAAAGACTCGCCTTCCTGGACCGTGTGGGTCTGTCTCGCTGCGCGGGGGGCCGCAGCACGCACCGCCGGCTGGGCCTCCGGCGGCAGTCGCAGCCGGGTGCCCGGTGGCAGCACCGTCTGCGCCACCAGCGTGTCCTGATTCAGCTCCCAGACCTCTCGCCACCGGCCTGCGTCGCCGAGGTGGCGGGCGGCGACGCCCCGCAGCGTATCGCCGGGGCGGGTCTGCACCACCCAGTGGTCTGGCGCTGCCTGCGCTTGTTCAGGCGCCGCCGAGCCAGGCAGCACGAGGTGCTGGCCGGGGTGGATCACGTCCGGGTTGTCGATGCTGGCGGCGTTGACCTCATAGATCTCCGTCCAGCGGTTGAGATCGCCGAAGCGGTCCTGGGCGATCAGCGACAACGTATCTCCCCGCTTCACCACGTATTCCTTGACCCTCGGGGTCACGCGGACCACGGGCCGCACAGGCCGAAGCTGGGCCAAGGGCGACTTCGCTGCCGCGGGCGTGGCGGTGGGGGCGGCCGTGGGTGTGGCGGTGGGGGCGGCCGTGGGCGTGGCGGTGGGGGCGGCCGTGGGCGTGGCGGTGGGGGCGGCCGTGGGCGTGGCGGTGGGGGCGGCCGTGGGTGTGGCGGTGGGGGCAGCCGTGGGCGCGGCGGAGGGAGGGGCCCACGGCTCTGGCGAGGGGGGCAGCTCGCCGCCCGGGGCGCCGGGCTCAGGCTGCTGGCCCTCCCGGTGCCCGCGCCAACCGAAAGGGTCCTTGCTCAGGATGAAGGCGGTTGTGCCGGCGACGATCAGCAGCCCCACGACCCAGGGCGTGGCAGGGTTCGAACGGCTCGGTTCCTCGTCACCGGGCGGCAGCGCAGAAAAATCCAGCGTCGCTGGCGGGCGAAGGACCGACGCTGGCTCCGGGCGTTCGGGGGGGGCACCCGCCTCGGCGGGCGCCCCTCCAACCAATGGCGGCTCGACCGACTTCACCAGGCGGCGGATGCTGGGTTCGAGTTCCCCCATCTGGGGGGCACCCAGCTCCGACCACTGCTGAAGCAGGTCGAGCTCCTTGGAAATGTCTTCTCGCTTGCGGAATTCTGCGGCCACGGGTCGCTCCGGCAGTCACGTCCTGCAACCATCATACCCGGCAATCGACCGGGTGCACGGCTGAAAGCGCGGCGGGGTGCGGGTTTGACCCGTTATGTCAGCCTCAGCCGCGGAGCGGGTCGAGCCTCAGGCCGCTCGGCTGAACGAGCTTCACGCCGCGCACGTGCCGCACCACCGTGAAGCAGGAGGGGCAGTAGTCGCCCTGGCCGCTCGGCATCGCCATGGTGTAGGCGGAGCAGGTGGGGCAGATGCAGGGGGCTGCAGACTTCTTCGTCGAGACCATGCCAGAACTCCTCATTGAGCGTGTGGGGCACGGAGATACGCCGGAACTGAACAACGATGGTCAGTTCCTTTATCAAGGATAACAAAAATTTAAACAAATTCAAGCCCTGAACACCGATTTGATCGAACGTGCTGCGCCAGCCGGGTGGGACCTGCTCCCCCCTGAGGCAGATGCCCGGAGGGAGGCAACGGCGGACGGTCTCCACCCTCCGCCCGCCGGCCGAGGGGATCGCGCCTGGTCGCCGGAGCCGAGGCCCCGGTGACCGGGCCGTTGGGGTTGCGGAGGGCACGTTCGGGATTGTAACATAAATTTACGAAGTTTATAGAAGTTTTCTGGCGCTGCTGGGTCGGTCACCCCGTCATGGGCGTGGTCCGGGTCCGCCCCCTCGGGCGTGGGCAAGTCCGGCTGGAGGGGCGGCCCGTGGCTCGGCCACGCCGCTCGATGCGCTGAGCCTCAGCGCCCCATCTTGCTCCGAAG
The DNA here is from genome assembly GCA_035285125.1 of Candidatus Sericytochromatia bacterium. Taxonomy (GTDB): domain Bacteria; phylum Cyanobacteriota; class Sericytochromatia; order S15B-MN24; family JAQBPE01; genus JAYKHL01. The sequence goes on from JAYKHR010000026.1 coordinate 81,038, forward strand.
CGCCGCGGCGGGGACGGTGTTGAGGACGTCTGCCGCAGTCAGACCGCCCTTGCGGGCCATCGCCACCCCCCACTGAAGGTCCTCGAGGCCGTCGAGACTGTGGGCGTCGGGGTTGATGGCGATCGGGATCCCGAGCTCGCGGGCCCGCGCGAGGTGGCGCCAGTCGAGGTCCAGGCGGTGGGGGTTGGCGTTGAGCTCCATGGCCTTGCCGTGCGCCACCGCGGCCGCGAACACCGCCTCGAGGTCGAACCCGTAAGGCTCTCGGGCCAGCAGCAGGCGGCCGGAGAGGTGGCCGAGCATGGTGAGGCGGGGGTGCGACAGGGCCGTGATCAGGCGTTTCGTCATGGCCTCGGCGTCCTGCCCGAACCGGCTGTGCACGCTGCCGATCACGAAGTCGAAGGACGCGAGCGTCTCGTCGTCGTAGTCCAGCCTGCCGTCGGCCAGGATGTCCGCCTCGATGCCTGAGAGCACCGTGATGTCGTCGAACTCGGCGTTCAGGGCCGCGATCTCGGCCTGCTGAGCCCGAATTCGGTCCCTGTCGAGGCCCCTGGCGTAGAAGGCTGCCTCGCTGTGGTCGGAGATGCCGATGTAGCGCCACCCCAGCTCGCGGGCCCTCAGCACCATCTCGCGCAGCGTTGCCGTGCCGTCTGTCGCCGAGGTGTGCACGTGGAATGCACCTTGCAAGTCGCCCTCCTTGACGAGCGCGTCGGCGTCGGGGCCTGCGAGCATCGCGGCCGTTTCCCAGCGCTCGGGGGCCTGCCTCGGCAGCCCGAGCGCCTCGAACAGGGCCTCCTCAGTGGGGATCTCGACCGGCTGCCCCCCGCGGCGCAGGCCCGCCGCGTCCAGCGACAGCCCGCGACTGGTGGCGCGCTCTGACAGCGCCCCGAGCCACTCCGGGCTGCCCGTGGTCCACACCAGCCTCGCCCCCCAGGCCTCGGGCGCGCTCTCCTCGAGGCGGATGGGCAGCCCGACCAGCGTCTCTCCCGCCTCGCCCGCCTCGACGAGGGCCGAGGCCCGCAGCGCGCCCCGGAACTCGGCCGCGGTGGTGCCCGCCACCAGGAGCCTGACCTCTGCGACGGTCTCGCAGCGCCGCCGCAGGTTCCCCACGAGCGCCACCTTCGCCTGCGGCAGCTGCTCGCTCAGCGCATCCACCAGCCGCGTCGCCGCCGGCAGCACGTCTGCCAGCAGCCGCAGGCCCCGGTTCCGCTTCCACATTGCGATCGCCGCCCCCAGCTTGGCCTGAGTGGCCGGGCCGAACCCCGAGAGCGTGAGCAGGCGGTTCTCGCCGATGGCATACTCCAGCTCGCCCACGGAGCCGATGCCCAGCCCGTCACGCAGCGCCCGCACCTTCTTGGTGCCGAGGCCTGGCACCTCCAGCATCTCGCGGACGCCCTCGGGTGTGGCCGCGCGGAGCGCCTCCAAGGCGGGCAGCTGGCCCGTCCGCACCAGCACGGCGATGTCCTCGAAGAGGCCCTTGCCGATGCCCGGCAGCGCCTTCAGGGTGCCACGCTCCACCGCCTCGGCCAGCGGCTCCGTGAGGCTCCCGAGCACCTGGGCACCGCGCTGGAAGGCTCGCACCTTGAAGGGGTTCTCGCCAGCGAGCTCGAGCAGGGTGGCCATCTCCTCGAGGGCCTCGATCACGGTGTCTTTGGTCATGGGGGTCTCCTCGTCTCAACCGCTGCCCCTCAGGGTAGCAAATCCGGGGGCTGCCGGAACCCCCGGCCCGCCCGGGCCGTGCGCCAGTCCAGCAGGGTTGCCCGGTGGTTGGCGTAGGCAATCTCGGCCTCGGGGGGCAGCTCGTCGGGCCTGAAGAAGGCGTGTTCGGTGGACTCCTCGCTGGGACGCCAGCCGCCCCCGACGATCACGGCGGTGTAAGCCAGGCTGAGCGAGTGGTGGCTGCGGGTCTCGTCCCCCGGCTCGGCATGGTGGTCCACGTAGACGCCCAGCAGGCCCGTCAGGCGCACCTCGAAGCCTGTCTCCTCGAGGGCCTCGCGCCGGGCCCCCGCCTCCGGGTGCTCGTCGGCCTCCAGAAAGCCGCCGGGAAGGTTCCACAGCCCCTCGTGGGGCGGCTGGCCGCGGCGGACGAGCAGCACCCGCCCGGTGGCATCCTCCACCACGGCTGTGGCGCAGGGCTTTGCGCAGTCGTACCAGACCCGACCGCAGGCTGCGCAGCGGTCTCTGGGCCGGCCCTCCAGGTGAGCCACCCGGGTGGGGGCCCCGCATCGGGGGCAGTGGGGGTGTCGCACCCAGGCAGCATACCCCGATGACCCGTGCCTGGCTCGCTGGCTGTGCCTTCTGCCCCTGGGGTACAATGAAGCGCCGCCTTAGCCCTTTATCGCAGCCTGAGCCAGGACCCGACCATGCAGCTTCACTTCGAGCCCGTGCCCCTCGCCCAGCTGCACGCGGAGGCACTGCTGCTGCCTCTCATGCCCGCGGAGGTCGCGCCCACGGGCTTCGGCGCGGAGCTGGACGCGGCGATCGCCCACGCCTGGCGCGACGAAGCCTTCGCGGGCAAGGACGAGGACGTGCTGGCGATGTACCCGGTCGCGGGCCTGGCCGCCCGCCGGGTCGTGCTGCTGGGCCTCGGGGCGGCCCCCCTGACGGCGGAGGCCTGGCGTCGCGCCGTGGCGCTCGGCGTCGGCGAGGTGGCGGGCAAGGTCTCGCGGCTTGCCATCGCCCTGCCCCCCGGGCTGGAATCCGCCGTGGCCGCCTCTGCCGCGGCTGAGGCGGCTGCGCTGACGGCTTACGACGGCCGCCTGTACCAGACGCAGCCGAAGGCTGGTGAGAAGTCGCTGGAAGCCCTTGTCCTGCCGGTGCCGGCCGATTCGGAGGCTGCCCGGGCGGCGGCGAAGGGGCGCTCGCTGGCGGCGATCGTGAACCGGGTGCGCGACCTGTCGAACATGCCCGGCAACAAGCTGACGGTGCCCGGGCTGCGGGACGCGGCGCTCGACCTGGCCCGGCGCACGGGCATGACCCACCGCGTGTACGAGCAGGCCGAGCTCGAGGCCATGGGCTTCGGCTGCCTCGTGGGCGTCGGGCAGGGCAGCCAGTATGGCCCCTGCTTCGTGGTGCTCGAGTACCACGGGCATCCCGACAGGACGGCCGCCCCGATCGTCCTGGCCGGGAAAGGCATCACCTTCGACACCGGCGGCATCTGCATCAAGCCCCGGGCTGGCATGGAGGAGATGAAGACCGACATGCACGGGGCCGCCACCGTCCTCGGGGTGCTCGAGGCGGCCCACGACAGGGGCCTGCCCGTGAACCTCGTGGCGTTGCTGCCCATCGCCGAGAACATGCCCAGCGGCCGGGCCCTGAAGCCTGGCGACCTGCTGACGGCCTACAACGGGCTCGTGGTCGAGGCCGTCGACACGGATGCCGAGGGCCGGCTGATCCTGGCGGATGCTCTGGCCTATGGCGCCAAGCACTACAGCGCGCGGCTCACGATCGACGTGGCCACGCTGACCGGCTCCATCATCATGGCCCTGGGCTACGAGGCTTCGGGCCTCTTCAGCACCTGCGACGACCTCGCGGCCCGGCTGACGGCCTCTGGCGAGGCGACGGGCGAGCGCCTCTGGCGGTTCCCCATCTGGGACGCCTACGACTACCACATCCAGAGCGACATTGCCGACATGCGCAACGTCCACACGGGCAAGGGTGACGCGATCACCGGGGCCGTCTTCCTCAAGCGCTTTGCCGGCTCCGCCCCGTGGGCGCACCTCGACATCGCCGGTCCGTCCTACCTGGCTGACGCCCGCGGCTACAACCCGAAGGGCTCGACGGGGTCGGGCGTCCGGTTGCTGCTGCACTGGCTCGAGGCCGAGGTCGCGCGCGCCTGATGCGCCCAGGGGGCGCCCTTGCGTGGCGCCTCCGCCTGCCCCTGGCAGGGCGCTGCTTGACGGACGGATCTGCCTTCAAACAAACAGCCCCCCCTGCGGTCGCAGGGGGGCTGTCTGAACAGCGATCAGACGCCGGCCGACGCTTCCTCGCGGCTGCCCGCCTCAGGCTCTGGCTTCTGCCCGAAGACGACCTTCTCGCCGTCGCGTCGCGCGACGATGGTGCCCTTCTTCAGCGTGCCTGCCAGGATCTCCTCGGCCAGCGGATCCTCGATGAGGCGCTGGATGGCCCGGCGCAGCGGCCGCGCACCGTAGGAGGGGTTGTAGCCCTCATCGGCAAGCAGTTCCTGCACGTCCGTGGCGAGCTCGAGGTCGTACTCCTGCTCCTTGAGGCGCGTGCGCACCTCGGCGAGCATGACGTCCACGATGTTCCCGATCTCCGCCCGCGTCAGCGGGTGGAAGACGATGATCTCGTCGATGCGGTTGATGAACTCCGGACGGAAGTTGTTCTTCAACTCGTCCATCACGACGTCCTTCATCTTCCTGTACCGGTTGTCATCGCCACCGGTCTGGAAGCCGAGGCTCTGGCCCTTCTCGATGGCGCGGGCGCCGATGTTGGAGGTCAGGATGACGATGGTGTTCTTGAAGTCCACGACGCGCCCCTTGGCGTCCGTCAGGCGGCCGTCTTCGAGGATTTGAAGCATGATGTTGAAGGCGTCGGGGTGCGCCTTCTCGATCTCGTCGAAAAGCACCACGCTGTAGGGCTTGCGGCGAACGGCTTCCGTGAGTTGGCCGCCTTCGTTGTAGCCGACGTAGCCCGGCGGGGAGCCAATCATCTTGGAGACCGCGTGCTTCTCCATGTACTCAGACATGTCGATGCGGATCAGAGCATCGTCAGAGCCAAAGAACAGGCCGGCGAGGGCCTTGGCCAGCTCAGTCTTGCCGACGCCCGTGGGTCCCGAGAAGATGAAGCTGCCGATGGGCCGCTTCGGGTTCTTCAGCCCGACGCGCGCGCGCCGGATGGCGCGAGAAATCGAGTGGATGGCGTCGTGCTGCCCGATGACGCGCTTGTGGAGGTCGTCCTCCATATGCATAAGGGCCTCGGACTCGCCTTCCGTCATCTTCTTGACGGGAATGCCCGTCCAGGAAGCCACGATGTGGGCGATCTCTTCCTCATCGACCATCGGCGTGGCCGTCTGGCCGCGCTCGGAGCGCCACTCCGCGGCAATCTCCCGGATGCGGTCACGCACGGACTGCTCCTGGTCACGCAGCTGGGACGCCTTCTCGAAGTCCTGCGCGCGGATCGCGGCTTCCTTCTCCTTCGTGAAGGCCCGCAACTCCTTCTCGAGTTCCTTGGCAGCAGGGGGAAGCGAGCTGGTGCGGAGGCGCACCCGGCTGCTCGCCTCGTCCATCAGGTCGATGGCCTTGTCCGGCAAGAAGCGGTCGGAGATGTAGCGGTCGGCCAGCTTCGCCGCGGCCACCAGCGCCTCGTCGGTGATGGTGAGCCGGTGGTGCGTCTCGTAGCGTTCGCGCAGGCCCTTGAGGATCTCGATGGTCTCGTCGACCGATGGCTCGTTGACGTTGACGGGCTGGAAGCGGCGCTCCAATGCGGCATCGCGCTCGATGTGCTTCCGATACTCGTCGAGGGTGGTCGCACCGATGCACTGGAGTTCGCCGCGCGCGAGGGCGGGCTTGAGGATGTTCGCCGCGTCCACGGCGCCTTCGGCTGCACCTGCGCCAATCAGCGTGTGCAACTCGTCGATCACGAGGATGATGTTGCTCGCGTTGCGGATCTCTTCCATGATCTTCTTGAGGCGTTCCTCGAACTCACCGCGGTACTTGGTGCCGGCGACGAGCGAGCCGATGTCGAGCGTCACCACCCGCTTGTCGGCAAGGATGTCAGGCACCTCGCCCGCGGTGATGCGCAGGGCGAGGCCTTCCGCGATGGCGGTCTTGCCCACGCCCGGCTCGCCGATGAGCACGGGGTTGTTCTTGGTGCGCCGGCCCAGGATCTGGATGACTCGCTCGATTTCCTTCTCACGCCCGACCACGGGGTCGAGCCGGTGCTCCTCCGCCATCTGCGTGAGGTTCGAACCGAACTCGTCGAGGGTCGGCGTCTTGCTGCGGTGCTGGCCGCTCGTCGTGGTGGTGGCGTTCTCGCCGAGCATCCGGATGACGTTGGAGCGCACGCGGGACAGATCGACGCCCAGGTTCTCCAACACCCGCACCGCGACGCCCTCGCCCTCACGGATGAGGCCGAGCAAGAGGTGCTCCGTGCCGATGTAGTTGTGGCCGAGTTGACGCGCCTCGTCCCAAGCGAGCTCGAGCACCCGCTTGGCCCGCGGCGTGAAGGGAATCTCCACGGCGACGAAGCCAGAGCCGCGGCCGATGATTTTCTCAACCTCGATGCGCGCGTCTTTGAGGCTCACGCCAAGGCTCTTGAGCGTCTTGGCGGCCACGCCGGTGCCCTCACCGATCAGGCCCAGCAGGATTTGTTCGGTGCCCACGAAGTTGTGACCGAGCCGGCGCGCCTCTTCTTGGGCGAGCATGATGACCTTGATGGCCTTCTCGGTGAAGCGCTCGAACATGGTGAACCCCCTTCTGCCAGGGATGGACGGGGACCAGACCGGGTTGGTGGAGAGGACGAGGCGAGGACGCCTGACCAGGTTGACCGTGGCGGGGCTTCAGGTGCCGTTCTTGGTACCTTTTGCCCCGAGAACCCGCCGGGATTTTAGCACACCGGGATCTTTGGTTTGCGGACCTTGGTCACAACACGGGTTGGGGGGAACGTCGTTGGCCCCGGCCAGGGTTCAGGAATCACTGCCCTTGGTGGAGGGGGCGCAAGGCGGGGCCACCTTACCATGGCATTTACCCATTTGCCAGGACTTATCTGTGGCCTTCGTCGTCCGTGGCAGACTCTCGAATCTTCCGCTTGATGGCCTTGATGTCCTGCTCGCGGGCGTTCTTGATCTCAGCGAGCTCGTTGAGCCGGGCCTCGATGAGCTGTAGCTCCCGCTCCTTGAAGCTCTTGAGGTCTTCGAGCTCGTTCTGGAGGCGGATGATCTTCTCGACGCCGGCCAGGTTGATGCCGAGCTCTTGGGTCAGCTGCTGGATGTACTGCAGGCGCTCGATGTCGTGCTGCGAGTAGAGTCGGTTCTTGCCCTGCCGCTTGGGCGCCACGAGGCCGCGCCGCTCGTAGAGCCGGAGGGTCTGGGGGTGCATGTTCACCAGGTCGGCCGCCACGCTGATGATGTAAAGAGGGCGGTCGTTGGGATGATGGTAGTCGGTCATGGGACCTCCTGCTCCGTGAGACCCAGGGGCCGTGCCTGCACGGTCGCGCCGGGACGAGGACGTGGCGCGGGCCTGAACGGACGTCGGTGGCGCGAGTCGGACGCCAGCCGCAAGCGTCGACACGTGTTAGTGGACTTGATACGGCTCGTGTCAATCAACAATGCTATGGGCGCCCCAAGCCCTTGTCAATCAGGGTTCCGGGAGGCCTGGCACGCCGGCGAGGCGCCCGCGGAACGTCAGTGGCGGGGTGTTGGGCCCCGTGGTAGGATCGGGCGTCTGCCCGGCGATGCCTGCAACGCAGCACGCAAGCCGGCCTTGGCTCGGGCCGTCGCCCGAGGGTTGAGAGGGTTGTTACCAATGAGCGCGAACGTGGCAGTCAACAAGGGCCTCGAGGACGTGGTGGTCAGCACCTCGTCCATCTGCTCGATCATCGACGACATGCTGACCTACGGGGGGTACAGCATCGACGAACTGACGGAGCAGGCCATTTGCTTCGAAGAAATCGTCTGGTTGCTTTGGCACGGCAACCTTCCCAGTCAGGCCCAGCTTGACGGGCTGAAGGCCGAGATCGCCGCCGGCGCAGCTCTGCCCCAGCAAGTCTTGGCCCTGCTGCGCACCTTCCCGAAGGACGCCAACCCGATGGATGTCCTGCGCACGGCCGTCTCGGCCCTGGGCCTCTACGACCCAGCCGCCGGCGACGACTCGGCCGCCTCGAACTTGGCCAAGGCCACCAGGCTTCAGGGCCAGTTGCCCACCCTCGTGGCGGCGTGGGAGCGGATCCGCAATGGCCAGGAGCCGCTGGCGCCGAAGGCGGGCGTCACGCTGGCCCACAACTTCCTTTACATGATGTTTGGAACCGATCCGGACGCGGTGTCGGTGAAGGCCATGGAGAAGGCGCTGATTCTCCATGCTGACCACGAGTTCAACGCCTCCACCTTCTGCGCCCGCCAGACGGCCTCGACGCTGTCCGACATGCACTCGTGCATCACCTCGGCGATCGGCACCCTCAAGGGGCCGCTCCACGGCGGCGCGAACACCGCCGTCATGAAGATGCTCGCCGAGATCGGCACGGCAGAGAACGCGGAGCCCTGGATCCTCGACGCGCTCGAGAAGAAGAAGAAGATCATGGGCTTCGGTCACCGGGTCTACGAGAACGGCGATCCGCGGGCCAAGCACCTCCGCCGGATGTCCGAGGAACTCGGCCGCATCAAGGGCGACATGACCTGGTACGAGATGTCGATCAAGGTCGACGAGGTTGTCAAGCGCGAGAAGGGCCTCCTGACGAACGTCGATTTCTACTCGGCGTCCACTTACCACTACATGGGCATCCCGGGCGACCAGTTCACACCGATCTTTGCCGTGAGCCGGCTCTCTGGTTGGGCCGCGCATGTGATGGAGCAGCTGGCCAACAACCGGCTGATTCGGCCTCGCGCCGAGTACATCGGCCCTGGCGCCCGCACCTACGTGCCCATCGCGGCGCGCTGACCCGCGCTGGGTCGCGGGGCCACCCATCGGGTGGCCCCGCTCTTGTTTGCGGCCCTCTCTTGACGCCCAATTGACGCAAAGTTAATGAGACCTTAACCGGGGCGGTCCCGGCCGGCGCTATAAGATGAATGGGACCGTTGCCCGTCCCGTGAGGTCTATGCGTCGGCAGTCGAGCCAACCGATCTTGAACGCCCTCGTCGCCCTGGGGGTGGGGCTGTCGGCCACCCTGACGGGGTGCGGCAGGGACAGCTTCACGGGGCCTCCCGGCGTCACGCCTGGGGTCGACGTCGTGCGTCGGGGCCCTGGTGGCGTGACGCGCTTCATGGCCCGCAACCTGCTCTACCGGCTCGATAAGCGGGTGTCGATGTTCCTCGTCGAGATGAACGCCGACATCCTGCTCAAAGACCCTTCGTTGCCCTTCATCCCGGCAAACAAGAGCGACTACAAGCTGCTAATTCACCGCGCCGTCGTCGAGAAGGGGGCGGGAGATTTGGAGCACCTGATGAACACCTACGTGTTCAACGACGCGGACTCGCCCCTCAAGGACCTCAAGATGAGTTTCCGCGGTGACCGCCTGGTGATGGCTGGCAAGATGAAGAAGGGCGTCTGGGTCGGCTTCGAGATGGAGGGCACGCTCGAGCCCACGCCCGATGGGCGGCTCAGGCTGGTGCCGAAGGTGATCAAGTCTCTCGGCCTGCGCGTGGATGGCTTGCTGTCCCTCTTCGGGTTGGAGATGGCTAAGCTTCTCAAGATGCGGGAGGAGAAGGGCCTCGTGCTGCAGGGCAATGACATCTTGATGGACATCAGCAAGCTCTATCCGGCGCCGACGCTGTTGGCGCGGGTAACGGCCGTGGCGATCCGCAACAACGCGATGCACATCGAGATGGACGATGGCAAGGCGCGTCCTTGGCCCGAGGATCTGCCCGTGCCCCAGGCGCGGTCCTGTCTGCTGATGTGGGGCGGCGACGTGCTGATCAACTCCGTCTTGAACCTCAACGCCAAGATGCAGGTGCTCGACGCCTCGCAGAACACGCCGCAGGTCTTCGCGCTCGACCGCTACCGGGAGCAGCTCGAGGCCGGCACAGTGACGCCGACGCGGCAGGGGCACTTGATTGCGTACGTGCCGGACGTGCTCGATTACGACGGCGACATGGGGCGGTTCAACCCTGCGCTCGGCGTCAAGGAAGGCCCTGCGGACATTCTGCCGGGGTCCGGGGGCCCTCGCTATACGGGGCCCACCGCCCCGGCCCCGGCCGCCGGTGACGAGCGTCAGGCGCTGTCGCTGGGGCTGCGTTGAGCCAAAAAAAAGGGGAAGGCATGCAGCCACCCCTCTGGTGAATACCATGTTACCCCTTTGCCGCGCCCGATGTTGTGACGGTCGTCACGCGACGGCTCCAGCCGTTTCGCAGGGTCGCGACGACGCGGGCCCGTGCGCCTGGCGACATCACGGGCGTGGCGGCGACCAGGGTCACGTAGGTCACCCCCCCGACGCAGGCTCCGGCCAGCAGGCCGGGCCAGGGCGGCAGGGCGGTGACCGGCCCCGCGGCCACGCCCCCCGCCGTGGTTGCGGCCAGGGCCGTCCAGGCCAGCCTGCCGGCGTCCGGCCAGCACCCGGCCTGGCTGCGCCGGACAAGCCACACGCCCAGCAGGAGGCAGGCGGCCTGGGCTCCTACTGTCGCGAGGGCCGCCTGCAGCGCCCCACCGCCCGGCACGAGCCAGGCCACCAGCCCGAGGTACACCCCTGCGCCCACCAGGCCCGCGCGTTGCAGCGCCACCTGGCGATCCAGGGCGTACAGCAGGCTGCTCGCCGGGTAGCCCAGCACCGATGCCCCCGCGCCCCCGACCAGCAGCACCGCCAGCGTCGGGGCCATCGGGGCGTAGCCGTCGCCGAACAGCAGCACCGTGAGGGGCTTGGCGCAGGCCGCGCCGATGGCCCCCAGCGGCAGGGCCAGCAGGGCCAGCCAGCGGCCTGTGCGCAGGTACATGGTGCCGAGGGCCGCGTGGTCACCGGCCCCTCGGCTGCGGGCCATTGCCGGCAACAACACCCCCACGAGGGCCCCGGGGCCCGTGCGCATCGCCATCTGGGCGAGGGCGAAGGCCAGGGCGTAGTAGCCGACCTCGGCCGGGGAAGCCCAGTGCTCCAGCACCAGCACCCCGGACCGCTGCCACACCACCGCGTCCACCAGCACGATCACGGCGAGCGAGCCGCCGAAGCGGCCCAGCGCCTTGGCCTGCTCGGCCGACAGCTTGGCGCGCCACCAGCCGGGACGCTGGGCGCTCAAGGCCACGAGCAGGGGAACGCACGTGACAGCCTGGGCAAGGCCCTGGGTCAGCAGCACCCCTGACACGCCCAGGCCAGCTCCCGCCGTGGCGGCAAGGCCACCCACCTGCACCACCAGGCCTGCCGCTGCCGCCCGGGCCACGGCGCCGTGTAGCTGTAGCCCCTGGCACGCTCCCACGAGCCACATCCCCAGCGTGGCCGGCGCGAGGGTCCCGGCCGCCAGCAGCCACGTGCCCTGAGGCACGGGCATCGGCAGGCAGCCTCCGGCCAGCAGCCAGGCGGCCAGCACCCAGGCCAGGCGGCGGCCCCACCGCGCCAGCCCGTGGGCCAGCACGCCGCTGGCCTCCGCGGTGGCGTGCCGCCCGGCTGCCTCCGCCAGGTGCTTGGTCGTGGTGGTGATGCCACCCAGGTGGACCGCGATCGCGGCAAGCGCCAGCAGCCACGTCAGCCAGCTGTAGGCGCCCATCCCGCCGGGGCCCAGCAGGCGCGCGGCAACGACGGTCACCAGCAGGGCATTGCCGGCATTGAGGGCGACGGCGATCGCGTTGTGGCGGGCGTGGTGGGCAAGGGACATGGGCTGGGCCTCACCCGCCCGCCGGGAGCGTTCGCAACAGCCGAGCGGGCACGCCCGCCACCAGGCTCCCTGGCGGAAACGATCGCGTGACCACCGCACCGGCCGCTGCCACGCAGCCTGCGCCCAGCGTCACGCCCTTGACCACCGTGACGTGGGCCCCGAGCCAGACGTTGGACCCCAGCCGCACGGGGGCGACGGCGTGCCCCTGGGTGGCATACGGCAGGTCCCAGCGGGTGATGGCATGGTCATGGTCCCGGATCGAGACGCCCTCGGCGATCAGGCAGTCGTCCCCGACCTCGAGGTCACCAAGGGTGCTCAGCGTGCTCCACGGCCCGAGGTGGACCCGGGCACCGAGGCAGAGCCTCGCGCCCCCGTCGACCTTGAGCTCCACCCCGCGACGCAGGTGGCAGCCTGCCCCCACCCGGACCTCCGCCCCTGGCGCCAGGCGCCACAGGATCCCTGGCTCGAGGCGACAGCCTGGCCCCAGTTGCAGCGCCGGGTGGCGAGCCAGCAGCCATCGGCGGCGCAGCGCGCCCTCGGCGACCCCCAGCAGGGCCGCGATCCGCGCGAGCGAGGTGGCGCCGGGGCTCACGCCGCCCCTGCCTGGCGGGCTTGCCGGCCGCCCGCGACGGCCACCTGGTACCACGCCTCGGTGCTGGCGGCGAGCGCGTCGAGGGAGTGTCGCTCCGTCGCCACCCGGCGCGCCTCTTGCCCGATCTCCATCAGCTGGGGGCGGCTCGTCAGGGCCGCCGAGAGCCGTGCCGCCAGGCCTGGCGCGTCGTTCGGAGGCACGAGCCAGCCCGTGACGCCTTCCGTGACGATCTCGGGCGCCCCCCCCGCGTGGCACCCCACGACCGGCCGGCCGCAGGCCATGGCCTCGAGGTACACCAGGCCGAAGGGCTCCGCGGGAGACGGGGCCACGAACACGTCGCACGCCGCGTACAGGCCGGGCAGCTCGGCCTGCGTGAGGTGCCCCGGCAGCCTCAGGTGGTCTGCCACGCCGGCTTCTGCCGCCCGGGCCCGCAACGCCTCCCGCAGCGTCGGCCCCCCGGGGGGATCACCCCCTGCGAGCACGAGCAGGGCCTCGGGGTGCCGTCGGAGCACCTGGATGAAGGCCTCCAGCAGGGTCCACACCCCCTTGCGGGCCTCGAGGCGCCCGGCGTAGAGCAGGACGGGGGCCTCGGCCGGGACCCTGAGCCTGGCGCGCGTCGCCGCGGCGCAGACGGGGCGGAAATGCCGGGTGTCGACGCCGAGCGGCACGATCGCGACGCGCTCGCGCGGGAGGGCGGGGCGAAAATCTTGTCGGGCCGCACCGGCGAGGCTGGCCGAACTCGCCAGCACCAGGCTCGCTCGGCGCAGGGTTGCCGCCTCCAGCAGGCCCGCGAGGCGCGCGTCCAGGTCGAGTGCCTGGCCGTTCAGGCGTCGGACGAGCGCGGTGTGGCCGTGCAGACGGGCGACGACGGGGGTCCGGGTCGCGAGGGCCGCTGCAAGGCCCCAGCCCTGGTACTCCGGCACCTCCAGCACGTCGAAGGGACCCTCCTCCCGCAACGCCCGCGCAGCGGCCACCGCGAAGGGGCCCGTCCGCGCCACCATGCCCAGCCATCGTGCCGGCCAAGGGGCCCGCCAGGCGTGCCGCGCCCCGACACCCACCAGGCGTACGCCCTCGGCGCTGGCCGTCTCCCGGGGGCCGTGGGCCAGCACCGTGACCCGGTGGCCGCGCTGCGCCAGCGCACGGGCCAGGTGCTGCGTGTGGGTTCCGATCCCGCCGCTGGTCCCGAAGGCCGGGTGCTCGCGCGTCACGAGGCAGATGCGGAGGGGCGCGTCACGCATGGCGCTGCCCGGCCGGGGGGGCCTGGTCTCGCAGGGTGGCGGCCTGCTCGGCGGCTGCCACCCGGGCGCGCAGGGGGGCAAGCCGCCAGCGCTGGGCCAGCCAGCGCAGCCCGGCCATCAGCCGTTCGGTCCCGCGCGCCGCTTGCACCCGCCTGCCGCGCGTCACGAGCTCCAGCTCCCCGGCGGCCCAGGCGTGGGCCAGGCGCACCTCGGCGTGGTCCAGGCCGTGGGTTCGGACCAGCCCGCTGTAGCCATTGTAGCTGCGGAAGGGGCCCTCCGCGTGGTAGCCGGCGGCAATGAACGCCTCCCGGGTGGCCGTGCCGTGGTAGGGCGTCATCAGCGACACGCTGTAGTCGCACGGCAAGCGCTTCGCCGTCTCGACCGTGCTGCGCACCGAGCGCCACGTCTCGTGAAGCGAGCCCACGATGAAGAAGCCCGTCACGGCGATGCCGAGCTCGGCGCAGCGAGCCATGTTGGCGAGGGAGCGCTGCAGGGCTGCGCCGTTCTGGTGGATCTCCCGGAGGATCTCCACGTCCACGGACTCGACGCCTGTCATGATGCGCGTGAAGCCGGCCCCCCGCAGCTTCGCGAGGTCCTGGGCGTCCAGGGCCTCCAGGTCCGTCTCCGTGGTGATGGCCAGGTCCGTCTGGCTCCCGAGCCGCTCGGCGATCGCCATCAGGTGCGCCTTGCGCCACGAGATGTTCGGGTCGCGCGTCTGCACCTTGCGAGCGCCGAGGGCGCGCAGGTGCGTGATCTCCGCCATCACGCCCTCCACGCTGCGGGCGCGCCAGGCCTTGCCCTGGTGCACGTAGTACGGGCACATCGCGCAGCCCTTCGGGCAGCCGCGGCTGGTCAGGAGGTAGTACACGAAGCGCTCGACGCGACCACCGGGGGCGTAGGCCGCGCGGTCGACCAGCTCCCAAGCCGGGAACGGCAGCGCGTCGAGGTCGGCCACCACGGCCCATTCCGGCGCCTGCGCCTGGCCGGGGCGCAGCACCGCCGCGTCGGGGGCATCGGACATGTAGGCCTGCAGTACGGCCTCCAGTTCGCCGTGGACGGCCGCGTCCCCCTCGAAGCGCGGCAGCCAGGCGCCGTGGGTGGTCTTGATGACCTGCCCGAACACGAACACGCGTGCCTCGGGCAGGGCGCGGACCAGCCGGTTCGCCAGCGCGAGGTCCTCGGTGAGCGACGGCAGGCTGAGGCGCACGCCCACGCGGTCGGGCTGGGTGCGTTGCACGGCCGCTACCGTGTCCTCCTCACCCCAGCGGCTCGCCACCGCATCCACCAGGTGCGTCCGGTGGCCGGCTTGGGCTGCGATGGCGAGCCCGTACAGCAGGTCCATGGCCGGCGTCGGGGGGACGTACGGCGTCCGCCAGGTGGTTCGAAAGGGTCGCGCGACACCGATCCCGCCGGCCTTGTCGCGATCGCTCACGTGGCCGGGCAGCTCGGGGGGGTTCACGAGGCACAGGTTCACGGCATGCTCCTTCTGCTGGGTCCGAGCGGGCCTAGCGGCCCACCCCCACGTACACGAAGCCGAGCTCCTTGAGCACGGCCGGCTCGAACATGTTGCGGCCGTCGATGAAGACGTGGTGTCCGCGCATTGCCAGCCGCATGCGCCCGAGGTCGAGGGCGCGGAACTCGGGCCACTCAGTGGCGACCACCAGCGCATCGCAGCCCTCTGCCAGCACGTAGGGGTCGTCGCACGTCCGCAGCGCGGGAAGCTCGGCCTGCGCCCGGCTGGAGGCGATCGGGTCGTAGGCGCGCACGCCGGCCCCCAGCTTCAGGAGCTGGCGCGCCAGGCCCATGGCGGGGGCCTCGCGCAGGTCATCGGTGTCGGGCTTGAAGGCCAACCCCAGCAGCCCGACGGTCTTGCCCTTGAGCGACTTGAGGTGTTGCTGCAGCTTCACCAGCGCCACCTGTCGCTGGGCCTCGTTCACCTCGATGACGGCCTGCAGCAGCCGGGCCTCGTGGCCATAGTCCCGCGCGATGTGGGTCAGGGCCCGGACGTCCTTCGGGAAGCAGCTCCCGCCCCAGCCGATGCCCGCGTTGAGGAAGTGGCGGCCGATGCGGTGGTCCAGCCCGATGCCGGCGGCGACCTGGGTCACGTCTGCCCCCACGCGCTCGCAGACGTTCGCGATCTCGTTGATGAAGCTCACCTTGGTCGCGAGGAAGCAGTTGGCGGCGTACTTGATCATCTCGGCCGAGCCGAGGTCCGTCACGACGAAGGGGATGGGCCGCTGCGGATCGCCCCCGGCGAAGCGTTGCTCGACGAGCGGCGTGTACAGCTCGCGCATCACGGCGATGGCCCGGCTGCTGGCAGAGCCCACGACGATGCGATCCCCGTGGAAGGTGTCGTGGATGGCGGAGCCCTCCCGCAGAAACTCCGGGCAGCTCACGACGTCGAACGTCGGGGGCTCCTCCGTCTCGGAGCCTGCCCCGGCGGACAGGTCCGCGCCGCCGCCGCCGCCGCCTGCCGGCAGCCTGGCGCCCCGCCGCGCCGCCAGCCCCTCGTGGACGAGCATGGCCACCCAGTCGCCGCACCCCACGGGCACGGTGCTCTTGTTGACGATCACCTTGTAGCCGTCCAGCGCTGCGCCGATCGCGCGGGCAACGGCCTCGACGCTGCCGAGATCGGCCTCGCCTCCGGGGGCTGGCGGCGTCCCCACCGTGATGAACACGACCTCGGCCCGGGCCACGGCGCCGGCCAACTCCGTCGAGAAGGCCAGCCTGCCGGCAGCCCGCTGGGCGCTCACCATGTCGGGCAGGCCGGGCTCGAAGATCGGCAGCACGCCACGGTTCAGGCCCTCGATCTTGGCTGCGTCCCGATCGACGCAGACGACGTGGTGGCCCACATGGGCGAGGCAGGCGCCCGTGACGAGGCCCACGTAGCCGGTTCCCACGACGCAGATGCGCATTCGACGTTCTCCTTCTCACGCGTGAGGCGGGCGTCCCCCTCTCTGGCATCGTGGAGGCTGCGCGGCCGGGTCGGGACGGCCAAGGCGCCGAAGTGCTCTGGCCACCTTGCCGCCCTGGGCAGACGCCTAGCGGTCCCCTACCATGTCACGGTGTCCCATCCAGACCCTCACACCCTGCTGGACCCGCGGCTGGCCGCCTGGCTGGTCGAGCCCGACCCTGCCGCCCTGGCCTCCCTGGACGCTCACGAGGCGGCGGCCCTGGCCGCTGGCGTGCTGGCGCTCGTGGAGGCCGGGCCGGGCTACGGGGCTGAACGTGCGCGCGAGCTGGCCCTCGAGCGGGGCCTGCTCGCGCTGGCCGCCAGCCTGGCCGAGGCGGCGGGGGACTGGGCCGCGCTTGCCCGGGCCGTGGGCGCCCTCGCGCTGCGCGAGCCGGTGGGCAGCGTGGCCCGGGCCGTGGGGCTGCGTCGGGCCTGGGAGCTTGGCTGGCGGCAGCCCAGTGGGCCTGGTGAGGCCCTGGAAGAGGCGGCCCTCGCGGAGGCGGACGGGCTTGGGGATGCCGGCTGGCTGGCGGCGATCGCGGAGGCTGGCTGGGGACCCGCGGCACCCTCGGGCCGGGGGGCCTGGCTGTGGCGGGGGCTGCGAGGCTGGCTTCCTCGCGCGGCCCCGGCCGAGGCGGCGGCCGTGCTCGAGGCCTGGGGGCGGGGCGCTCGCCAGGCAGGGTGTCGGGCCGGGCTGGGCTGGGCGGGGCTGGCTGCGGCGTGGCACTGGCAGGCTGTGGGGCGGCCGGCCCAGGCCCTCACCCGACTCGACGAGGGCGTGGCCCTGCTGGCGGAGGCCGGAGACGACGAGGGGCTGGCCCGGGCGCTGGCCCTTCGCCTGCGCCTCTGTGTGGAGCAGGAGGACGAGGCTGAGGCCGGGCGCGTGGCCGAGGCCCTGGCCAGGCTCGCGGCCGGCACCCGCTGCCCGCGCGCGCGCCAGGTCTTGGAAAGCCCCTTCAGCGACTGACGCCCGCGCGGCCCTGGCGCTCCACCCGGGCCCTCACGGCTGCCGCCAGCCCCGGCACCGCCTGGCGCTGCAGGTACTGCACGACGGCGCCAGGAGCCGGCACGTCCGGCTCGACGTGGCACCTGTAGGTGATGACGGTGCCCCCTGGCACCCGCTCGAAGCGCCACTCGCCCTCATTCTCACGGAGGTCGCCCTCCAACCTCCGCCAGGTGATCCGGTCGGCGGCCAGCTGTCGCCGGGTCACCAGCCGGAACCGAAAGGGGCCCTGGCCGCCGATCTGCTCCACCACCACGGAGTGGTCACCCCCGCTGAGCGTGCGGCAAAGCTGGGTGTTCGGCAGGAACTCCGGGAAGCGCCGGTGGTCCCACAGCACCTCCCGGGCCACGGCCAGGGGCGCCGCGACGAAGAACACGGCCTCCACCTCGCCCCCTGCACCGACCTCCCGGTCGCGCACGCGCGTGCCCTCTCGCTTCAGCGCCGCGAGGTTTTCCTCGTCCCAGGCTGCGAGGGCCGGCTCGGGCCCACCGAAGGCGGCGCCCAGCAGCACGCAGAGGCCGAGCAGCAACCGCACGGGTTAGCGGTAGCGGCGGGACATAGGTCGCTCGCGCACGTGCTGGTCCAGCGTCACGACCTGACCGGGGGGGGCTGGCGCATCGCCTGCCTGGGGTTCGCGCGGGGCCTTGCGGCTGCGCTGCCGCTTCACGGGGCTGGTCGGGGCGTCATGGCACCCGAACACGACCAGGCAGAACGCAA
Source organism: Candidatus Sericytochromatia bacterium (assembly GCA_035285125.1). Classification (GTDB taxonomy): domain Bacteria; phylum Cyanobacteriota; class Sericytochromatia; order S15B-MN24; family JAQBPE01; genus JAYKHL01. Next base: position 99,005 of record JAYKHR010000026.1, read on the forward strand.
GGGCGGCGAGAATGAGTGACAACTTCATGGGGTGCGCGGCCCTCCTTCAGAATCAATCCCGCCCGGGCGCCTTGGGGGCGCTCGAAGCGGGATCGAAGGAATGGTCGGGATGACTGGATTCGAACCAGCGACCCCCTCGTCCCGAACGAGGTGCGCTACCAAGCTGCGCTACATCCCGGCGCTGCACCAAGATAGCATCCCCAGCGGCCGGTGGCAAGGCAGGCTCCCTGACCATCAGGACATCACGAGGCGAGACGTCTCGCCGGATTCATCCGCCGGCAGCACCCCACGCTCCCGCACCTTGCGCACGAAGATGTCGACCAGGTCCGCGTCCAACTGGGTGCCACGGCTGGACTCGAGGATGGCGATGGCCTTCTCCAGGGGCATCCCGTCCCGGTAGGGGCGGTTGGAGGTCAGGGCGTCGAAGGTGTCCGCAATGGCCGCGATGCGTGCGTTGAGGGGGATCTCGTGCCCCGGCAGGGCCTGCGGGTATCCGCGGCCGTCGATGCGCTCGTGGTGGGACAGCACGATGGGCAGCAGGCCCTCGAGTTCCTCGATAGGCTTCAGGATTTTGTAGCCGACGCCGGGGTGGATCTTGATGTGCTCATACTCCTCGGCCGTCAGGCGGCCGGGCTTGTTGAGCACCTCCTCGCGCACGGCGATCTTGCCGATGTCGTGAAGGATGCCGCCGTGCATCAGGACCTCCTGCTGCGCCTCGTCGTAGCCAAGGTCCTCGGCGATCCAGCACGAGTAGACGCCCACGCGGCGGGAGTGTCCGTGGGTGTATGGGTCGCGGGCCTCGAGGGTGGTGGCGAGGGTGTCGATCACGCGGATGACGCTCTCGCGAAGCCGGCGGGCCAGGGCGTCCTTCTCCCGCATCACGCGGAGGTGGTCGATGTTACGCTGCACGCTGTGCAGGAAGGTCTCCACGTCGAAGGGCTTGAAGATGTAATCCTGCACGCCGATTCGGAGGGCCGCCACGGGCGTGTCCTCGCTGGCGTAGCCCGTGATGATGATCGCACACACGCCCGGCTGGTGCTCCCGGATGCGCCGAATGGTCTCGACGCCGTCAATCCCGGGCATCCGAACGTCGGAAATCACCATCTCGAAGGGCGCCTCCAGGGCGATGGCCACGGCCTGCTCGCCGCTCTCGGCCAGCGTGACCGCGAAGCCCGCGCGCACGAGGAGCTTCTCGAGCGTGAGGCGGATCAGCTCCTCGTCATCGACCACCAGGATGCGTTCGGCCATCAGGCGCTCCCTTCTTCCCACCACGTGGGGCCGAAAGCCTGGTCTCCCGAGGTCACTCCGAGGGCCGAGCGTCGGCTCAGGCTGCGCAACTTCTCCGGCCGTGTCAGGCGCTTGAACGCCCACTCGGCGCGCATCGCCGCCTGCCGGGTCGGGTACGGCCACCAGGCGCACAGGGCCACCGGAAGCCGGGCGCGCGTGTAGCGCGCGCCCTTGCCAGCCGCGTGGGTGGCGAGCCTGCGCGCCACGTCCGTCGTGTAACCGGTGTACAGGCTGCCGTCGCCACAGCGCAGCACGTACATATAGTGGCCTGTCGAGTCCGGCACGGGCGCCTCAGGCGGGGCTGTCGAGGAGAGCCTTGAGGATATCGAGGGCCTTGGCATCGAAGTTCTTCGTGGTGATGGCCTCCTGCAGCAAGGCCCGCTCTGCCGCCGTCACCTGCCCGTCGCGCAGGAACAGCTCGCGGAGAGACTCTGCCTCCAGGCGGTCGATGAGGTGGTCGTCTTCCAGGAAGAACTCTAGCGCTTTGCGAAGCGTGCTGACGGTGATCTCAGGGGACGACTCGGGGGCCATGGGACATCCTTTCAAGCGTTTCGGGTAGGTCCGCTTTCACGTACCCGCGCCCACGGGCTGCGTCACGGGGGCGAGCAGGGGCCTGAGGCGGCCGCCCGAGGAAGCCAACAGGGCGGCCGCGACCTCCGGTTCCACCGCCTGGTGGTGCATCACGACGGCGAGCTTGACGCGCCCGCCTGCCGCCCGCAACACCTCCCCGGCAGCCTCTTCGGACAGCCCCGTCAGCCGCGAAACGAGCCGCTGGGCGCGCACGCGAAGCTTCTGGTTGGAAACCGTGAGGTCGACCATCAGGTTGTCGTGCACCTTGCCGAGCGCCACCATCGTGAGGGTGGAGACCATGTTCAGCACCAGCTTCGTGGCCGTGCCGGCCTTCAGGCGCGTCGAGCCTGAAACCAGCTCGGGGCCAGTCGGCAAAATCACCGTGTGGTCGAGGGGCCCGAGCACGGCCGGTGGCTGGTTGCACGTCACCAGGGCCGTCACGGCCCCGCAGGCCCGGGCCGCGTGGAGGGCGCCACGCACGTATGGGGCGCCACCGTTGGCGCTCAGGCCGACGACCACATCCCCCGCACGCACGCCGCGGGCCAACAGGTCCGCTGCCCCCGCGTCGGCGTCGTCCTCGGCACCCTCCACGGCATGGCGGAGCGCCTGATCGCCCCCTGCGATGAGGCCCTGAACGAGGTCAGGCGGCGTGGAGAAGGTCGGTGGGCACTCGCTGGCATCGAGCACGCCGATCCGGCCGCTCGTGCCGGCCCCCAGGTAGAACAGGCGGCCCCCTGCCCGCAGGGCCTCGGTGGTGGCGATGACGAGCCCCGCCACCGCCTCGCGGGCCTCTCCCACAGCGCGCACGGCCTCCCAGTCCTGCGCATGCATTGCGGCCACCGCCTCGGCGGCGCTGAGGGTGTCGAGGCCCTTGGAGTCCGGGTTGACCCCCTCGGTGGCGGAGCCTGCGACCGGCGCCGAGGACGGCGCCAAGACCACCCGCCGGAGGTTGCGACCCGGCGCGATGCTGCCGAGCACCCAGGCCTCGCGCCCCCCTGTGGCGGCGGGCAGCGAGGTGGGCACACCCTGGACGGCCTGGTGGGCCAGCAGCGCGAAGGCGAAGGCCTCCTTGAAGTCGGGATCGACCCCCCACTCGCCCGTGTCTGCCAGGGTCGCCGGGGCCAGCCGCGCCGCGAGCTCACGCATCAGGGCGCGGTTGTGGACGCCCCCCCCACTCGCCAGGACGTGCAGGCCCGCAAGGCCGCCCGGCAGGAAGCGTCGGTAGGCCTCGGCCACCGTGGCCGCGCTGAAGGCCGTCACGGTGGCGACGAGGTCCGCGTCGGTCAGACCTGCCGCCGCGGCGTCCGCGCACAGGCGGTCGACGTAGTGGCTGTCGTAGTGCTCCCGGCCCGTCGACCTCGGGGGGGGCAGCCGCAGGAACGCGTCGGCCTCCAGCCACCTCGCCACCAGCCCCTCGTCCACGCGTCCAGCGGCCGCCAGTTGGCCGCCTTCGTCCCACGCCCGAGCGCCCCCCGAGATGGCCGCGACACAGGCGTCAATCAGGCGGTTACCCGGGCCCGTATCGAAGGCCAGCAGCGTCTCGTCATCAAGCCACGTGACGTTGCCGATGCCGCCCAGGTTCTGAACGGCCACGCGCTGCCCGGGGGCGGCCTGCCTTGCGAGCAGACGGTCCACGTAGGGAACAAGCGGTGCCCCCTGGCCACCGAGGGCCACGTCGGCGGTGCGGAAGTCACTCACCGTCGTCACGCCCGTCAGGGCTGCCAGCCGGCTGCCGCTGCCCGCCTGCCAGGTGGCGGCCAGCGGCCCGCCAGGCTGGTGCCATAGCGTCTGGCCATGGCTGCCGAGCAGGTCCACGTCCGCGAGCTTCAGGCCAGCCCGCTCGGCGCACGCCGCGGCCGCGTCCGCGAAGGCCTGGGCCAGGCGGGCGTCCAGCTCCACAAAGCGGGCCACGGCCAGCGGCTCGCCGGCCGTCACGTCCCCCAGTTCGCGCCGCAGCGGGGCGGGCAGCGGGGTGGTGTGGGCCTGAAGCACCTGCCAGTGGAGCCGCTCTCCCGCGCCGAAGACCTCGACGAGGCAAGCGTCGATGCCGTCCAGCGAGGTGCCGGACATCAACCCCAGGACCTTCACGCGGCGCTCCCTCGTCTGACGGCCAGCCGCGACACGCGGCTTGGACTTTCCCTGAACCGATGGTGTAGATTATGCACCATCCAGCGCCCGACTGCGGCTCGGCAGGCCTGCTCCCGGCCCGGCGGTGGCGACTCGGAGAACTCACGTGCGCATCAGCCCCTCCCAGCTCACCATCCGGGAACTGATCGGTCAGCTGCTCATGCCGAAGCTGCCCGACACGGCGGAGCTCGCAGACCCGGCCGTCTGGCAACGCGTCGTGGACGACCAGGCCCGCTTCCACTACGGGGGTTACATCGTGTTCCGGGGTGACTGGCGCACCACGCCGCCCCTGCTGGAGGAGCTGCAAGACCTCAGCGAGGTGCCCCTGTTGATCGGCTCCGACCTGGAGCGTGGTGCCGGGCAGCAGTTCGTCGGCGCCACCGATTTCCCCCATGGCATGGCGCTGGGGGCTGCGCGGGATCCGGACCTGGCCTACCAGCAGGGCGCCATCACCGCGCTGGAGGCCCGGAGGGCAGGGGTGCACTGGGTCTTCGCGCCTTCGCTGGACCTCGTCTCGCTGCCGAACAACCCCATCATCAACGTGCGGGGCATCAGCGACGTGCCGCGCGCCGTCGGCCAGCTGGGGGCAGCCTTCATCGAGGGGGTCCAGCGGCACCGCGCCATCGCCTGCGGGAAGCACTTCCCGGGCCACGGGCAGACGGGCGTCGACTCGCACGACGACCTACCCGTGCTGCACGTCTCCAGGCACCGTTTGGAAACCGAAGACTTGATGCCCTTTCGGCACGCCATCCAGGCCGGGCTGAAGTCGGTGATGGTCGGACACCTCGCCGTGCCGGCCCTCGACGAGACGGGGCTGCCCGCCACGATGTCCAAGCGCATCGTCACGGACCTGCTGCGCGACCAGCTCGGTTTCAACGGCCTGATCATCACGGACGCCCTCGATATGGGCGCCATCACCCGACGCTACGACCCTGGCCTGGCCGCCGTGCGCGCCTTGCAGGCGGGGGTCGACGTGCTGCTGATGCCGCCTGACCCGGAGGCCGTCGTCGAGGCCGTCCTGCGCGCCCTCGAGGAGGGCGGCCTGACCAAGCAGCGGTTGCTCGAGTCTGCCGAGCGGATCGACCAGGCCCGCCTCGAGCTCGGCCTGTGGCGCTACGGTGACGAGGACGAGCCGATGCCGGTGGCCTGGCCCGACTATGCCCCGGCCGTCGCGGCGATCGCCGATGCGGCTGTGACCTTGGTGGAAGACCCGGGTGGCCTGCTGCCGCTCCCGGACGGGGGCTCGGTGTGCGCCTTGCTGCTCGACGACGATGACGACGCGCGGGTCCAGGCCGACTGGCGGCGCGTGCTCGGGGAGCTCGGGGGCCCCTTCACGGAGCTTCGCGTGGGGGCGCTCGGCAGCGCGTCAGACGAGGCGGCCGTCGCAGCCGCCTGCCGGGAGGCCGCGCGGTGTGAGGTGGTCGTGGTGCCGGTCTTCATGGCCGTGCGGGCTTGGAAGAACAGGGTGACGCTGCCGCCGCTGCTGGCCTCGGTCCCCGCCCGGCTGAAGGCCGCTGGCGCCCGCGTCGTGGTGGTGTCGTTCACGAGCCCCTTCCTGCACGACCAGCTCGCGGCGGCGGATGCCTACGTCTGTGCCTACTCGCCGAACGTGCACTGCCAGCGGGCGGCCGTCCAGGCCCTCTGGGGCCGCCAGCGGTTCGCCGGGCGCCTGCCTGTCGCCCTGCCCGAGCCTGAGCCTGAGAATGCCCTGCCGTCGGCCTGACCGGGGCGGCCGGCAGGGCGGCCGGTGCTTGCCCTCCCGCCCCGCCGGCGCCTATAATGGCAGACCGCCCCGCCCTGCCGCGGCCTGCCCGGGAGGCGCTCGCCTCCGGTCCCCCCGATGAGTTCTTCGCCCCGCCGTCGGGCCCGTCGTCGCGGGCCAGGCCTCAAAGAATATTTGATCGCGCTGGTCGTCACCGTGGTGACGGGCCTGGGGGTCGGCGTGCTCGTCGGCGAAATCTATGCCCCCACGGGAGCCCCCGATGCCGCGGACCCGACGGCCCAGGCCCCGTCCGGCAGCGCCTCCGACGGAGGCTTCTCGCTGGTGCCCAGGCTCTCCGCGCCGATGAACGTGCTCGTGATGGCCACGGACGTCACCTACACCTACAAGGGGGGGCGGCGCGTCCTGGGGCTGACGGGCAACACCGACACGATGGTGCTGGCCCGGTTCGACCCGGCCAACGGGCAGGTCCGGGCCCTGTCCATTCCGCGCGACACCCGCGTGCCCATCCCGGACCACGGCATCTTCAAGATCAACGCGGCCAACCCGTATGGCGGGCCCGCGCTCTCGGCGCGGGTGGTGGCCGACTTCCTCGGCGTTCAGGTCGACCGGTACGTGTTGCTGAATACCCGGGCCGTCGTGCTCATCGTCGACGCCCTCGGGGGCATCGACCTGTTCGTGCCGAAGCGGATGTACTACAACGACTGGTCGGGCGGCCTGCACATCAACCTCCAGAAGGGCTGGAACCACCTCGACGGCCAGCAGGCCCACAACTTCCTGCGGTTCCGGCACGACGAGCTCGGGGACATCGGCCGCGTGCAACGGCAGCAGGCCTTCGTGCAGGCCGTGATGAAGACCTTCCTCACGCCCGTCAACCTGATGAAGACGCCCCAGTTGCTCGAGGTCGCCAAGGAGAACCTGGAGACCAACCTCACGAGCGACGAGTTGCTCCGCCTCGTCACGATGGGCAAGGACCTCGATCGCGACCGCGTCCAGCTTGCGATGGTGCCCGGCGTCGCGACGAGCATCGACGGCGTGAGCTACTGGGTGGCGGACGAGGCGGCCAAGCAGCGGGTGGTGGATCGCTTCCTGCTGGCCCAGCAAGCCGGCGAGGCCCGGGCGCCCTCCGCTTACCGCATCGCCATCCGGGATGGCGTGGGCGATCGTGACGCCGTGCGGGCCCTGCGGGGCCGAGTGAGGCAGCTCGGCTACGGCAGCGTCGACCTGGACGGCCTGGCCCCCCAGCTCGGCCTGGACGAGACCCAGATCATTGCCCAGAACGCCGACGTGGCGGGTGCCCAGCGCCTCGCGGAGGAGCTGGGCGTCGGCAAGGTCGTCGTCGCGGCCACCGGCAACATCTACGCGGACTACACCGTCGTGCTGGGGCGGGACTGGGCGCAACGCCCCCCCGCAAGCCCGCGCTGAGCGGTTCAGGAGGCCTGGGGATGACGAGCCCGAAGAGCTGTTGGCTGATGATCGCGGCCATAGCGATCGCGCTGGCCGGGACCAGCCCGGCCTTGGCGGCCGGCGAGGTGGTGCTACCGCCGCAGGAAGTCGAGGCGATCGAGCGCAAGCTGGTGGAGGGCAAGCCCAACATCGCCACCGTCGCGATCGTGTCGTTCGTGTTTCCCGGCGCGGCGCAGGCGCAGATGGGGCACGTCGACCACACGCTGGCGCTTTGGGGGAGCTACCTGGCGGTGTACACGGGGGCCAAGGCCCTCATCCCCGACGCGACCCTGAGCGCCGGGCAGCGCGTGAGCGACTGGATCGTGCTGGGGGCCTTCCTCACGATGGCGGGTGTGAGCGCCGTGGACGCCTACGTGCTGGCCCAGGGGCGCCGGGCTGGCACGGACGCCGTGCTCAACCGCTTGCTGGAGCGCCGGGGGCCCGTGGTGCCAGGGACGGCTGCCCCGATGGGCGCGCCCACGCGCTGAGCCGCGTCAGCGCGCCACGCCCGGCAGGAACTTGTAGACCTTCTTCTTGGCCTGGTCGACGACGTAGAGGCGGCCGCCCGCATCGACCGTCACGGCCACCGGCTTCTCGAAGACGCCGGCGCCGACCTTGCCGATCAGGGTGCCCATCGGGTCGTAGACGGTCACGGCCTGCTTGCCCTTGTCGACCACGACCACGTGGCCATTGCGCGGGTCGACGGCCACGTCCACGGGCTCGGAGAAGGCCTCCTGGCTGTCCATGCCTCCGGCGCCAAATTCCAACGCCACCGTGCCGTCGAGCGTCACGCGGGCAACCTTTTGGCCCGTCACGACCCAGATGGCGTCGCGGCCCGCCGCCACGGCCCGGCAGTCGGCCAGCGCGCCGAGGGCCTGTCCGCCGTCGCCATCGGGGCCGAGCCGTGTCAGGCCGGAGGGTCCCGCCACGAGGAGCTGGCCCTGGCCGTCCAGGGCCACGTCCACCGCGTCCGTCGAGAGCTCCGTCTGCTTGTTCTTCTGGCCGTTGGCATCGAAGCGCCACAGCGTCTTGCCACCGTCCAGCACCACGGCGCGTCCCTGGGCGTCGAGTGCCAGGGCCGTGACGGTGTCCTTCATCTGCGCGAACCCCAGCCACTTGCTGTAGTCGCCGAACTTGCCCTGGAACGTCGCCGCCTCGGCGTCGTACTGCCGGATCACGCCGGTCTTCACGAAGGCCGCAGCGTTGCGATCGAGCACGAGCACCGCCGCCCCGCGCGCCGCCACTCCGACGGGGGCGAGCAGCGTGGCTGGTGGCTCACCGAGCCGGCCGAGCTCCTTGTCCAGCACGTAGGACACGCTGGTGATCCCCGTGGGGCCAAGGCCCGGCACCATCATCAGCGCAGGCACCTCTGCCGCCTCGCCTGGCATCACGAGGGAGCCTGCGGGCGTGGCCTGGCTCAGCCCCTGGCTCATCGCCTTGAAGGTGTAGTTGCCACCCGCGAGGCCCGAGAAGTTGAAGGTGCCCGTCGCATCCGTGACGGCCCTCTGGCCGCCTGGCTCCGCCACCACCGTCGCGCCGGCCACCGGCTGCTTGTTGTCCTGTCGCAGCACCAGGCCGCGGGCCGTGCCGACGCCGGCGGCCACCATGGCCACCGCAGGGAGCCTGGCGCCGGTGGACGGTGCGGCGGCCTGGCCCGGAACGGTAGGGGCGTTGCGCGTGGCCTTGCTGAGGGCGGGGGCCGGCCTGGCGGGCTGCGCCGGGCTCACGCGACCGCAGCCCGTCGCCGTCAGGGTGGCGGCCACGAGGCTGGCGATAGGCAGGATTGGCAGCAGGCGCATGGGGGAGTCTCCGGACAGGACCGAAGGTTTTATCGGGGGCGTGGTTCGCGGCCTTGTCGCGGAGAGGTTGTGACGCGTTTAAGTCTTTTGCAAGGTTTCCCTATGTCGGGCTTGCGGCAACCTCGCCCCCATTTTATTGTCGGCTTAACCTTCTGCCCGCGCGTTTGGAACCGGCCCGCATCCTCACGGCAGCGATGCCAACCCTCAGCCAGCCGGTCTTGACGAGGAGTTTGAGATGACGTCGTTGCGGATTGCCACCCCGCTTGCCCAGCAGGTCCTGCGCAGGGCCCCCGCGGTCCAGCTTCGCCGGGAGGCGCTGGAGGTCGCGGGCGCGGCACTCGTCGAGAGCGCCGCGACGCGCCGGGGGAGGGCACTCGAGGGGATCAGGCGGTTCCTCGCGGCCGAAGCGGCCCTGCCGCTTCAGGACGGCAGCCGCAGCCAGCTGCTGGCGCACGCGACGCCGACAGGCAAGGGCACCGTCGTGCTCCTGCACGGCTGGTCCTCGGGCACCTACCAGTACGACCAGCTGGGCCCCAAGCTGTTCGGGCTCGGCTTCGACGTGTTCATCCCCCGGCTGCCAGGCCACGGCTTCAAGACGGCGGCCGGCGTGGCTGACCCGTCCCACCTTCCCCGGGCTGGGCAGCGACGCCAGTACCGCGACTACGCCGACGAGGTGATGGCGCTGGTGGGGGGGCTCGGGGGCCCCATCCACGTGGCTGGCCTGTCGGGAGGCGGCAACATCGCGCTGGACATCCGCAACCGCTACCCGGTGACCAGCGTCCTCGCCATGGCGCCTTACCTGGCCGCGGCGGACGGGCGGGCGCGCGGCGGCCACAACGTGATGGCCTTCTTCGACACGTTGACCTTCGGCCAGGCCTCGCGGCTGCTGGACCTCGTCAAGCATGACTGGGGCACGCGCAAGGGTGGGGCTGCGCCCGGCCACTGGCACCACACCGTCGGCAACATCTACGCGGTGTCTCGCCATGGCGATCGCGTCATCTCGGAGCTCCGGCCGGACGGTCCACCCATCCAGTTCATCACCACGGCCGTCGACCGCGCGGCCTCGAACGACACGATTGGTCGCGCCTTCCGGCGAGCCGGGGGCGACAGCGTGAACGGCTGGTACCAGTTCCCCGTCGAGGAGGGCGTGCCGCACCCGATGCTCAGCCCCGTGACGAACCCCAAGCCGGAGTCCATCACGCGCCTGAACGACGTCATCGCCGGGTTCTTCGACACCGGGCGGGCCGTCGACAGGGGGACGGCCCCCACCTCTCGCTGAGGGTCAGCCGTCGGGCGGTTCCCCATCTCGGGGAGGCGCCAGCCGGGAGACCCCTCGGTCGAGGCCCCGCACGGCCGCGACAAAGGCGCCCGAGGCCCCCTTCACCACGCCCGCCAGGACCCGCTGAGGCAGGGCCACGGCGAGGGTGTAGCCCCAGGAACCCAGGCGGTCGAAGGTGCGCATCAGGGCGTTGTAGGCGCGGTACTCGGCGCTCTCCCGGGCCTGGGCCACGCGCTCCCGCACGGCCCCGGCGTTGCGCCCGAGCGAGGAGTCCTGAAGCGTCTGCCGCACGTCCGCGCGGGCCTCTTGAAGCTCCCGCCAGAAGTCGAAGGCGCGAGCGTCCGGGGCTTGATGCGCCATCGCCACGGACGAGGCCGCGAAGGTCCGGGCCATCTCGTCCAGGATGCGCGGGTCTGCCCGCTTGACCTCGGTCTGCAGGTAGAGCGCATGGCCCTTGCCGAGCGCGCTCGCGCCGTAGATCACACAGGCCCCAGCCACGGCGGTCTTGCCGCTGGGGATGTAGTAGAGGTAAAAGGCGACGGCCTCCTGGCCGCTGCCGAACATCAACTCCTCTTGCTGCAGCAGCGGTCGTGGGATGATGTCCCGCAGCACCCGGTCGTGCGTGACGTCGCCGGGTCGGAGCTCGAAGCCGGTCGGGTCAGAGGTGGCGCCGGGCAGCGGATCGAGGACCTTCACGTGTCGGCCGACGGGCGTCTGGGCAAGTTGCGGGGCGAAGCCGGCGCGCCACTGGATGTTGTCCACCGTGAAGTTGAGCACGCGCGCCTCGCGCGTCGCGCGCTGGATGACCAGGGCATCCGTGTGCCCGTCGCCCCGGTGCATCAGCGGCCGGGAGGGCAGCGCCCCCGTTCGGCCGTAGGCTGACGTGACGATGCCGTCGGCTGCCGGCACCAGCGCGTCCAACTCGTCCGGGTTCAGCCGCTGGGTCGGTGGGCCGGGCCGGAGGGGCCGGTCACCGTCCGCCCGGCTCGTCCACGTGGGCCGTGGCTTGTCGTCAGGCGGCTTGCGGCCGTCTTCCACGTGGTCCTCCTCCCGGTGACGGGGCCAGGGGGCAGCTCATCCGGCCTTATACCCGCTGCCGGACGACGGGTCGCCGTCGGCATCGGGCGGCGCCTCCGGCAGGCTGAGTCGCCCGCGCTGCTCCTCGGGCGAGGCCGGCCGCGCCCGCCCCGTGGCGGCCCAGTGCTTGAGGCGATCCACCTGCTCCTGCGCGGTGCGCGACAGCGGCACGCTGGCCCGCAGCACGGCGACGATGTCGTCAGTGGTGAACTCCCGCTCCTGGGCGAAGGCCTCGTGCATGGCCTCCGTGATGGCTTGCGCGATCTCCGCGCCGGAGAAGCCAGCGGAGAGCGCCACCAGCCTGTCGAGCTGGAAGCTACGCAGCGTCGCCTCGCGGACTCGCCGCAGGTGCACCTCGAAGATCTCCCGGCGCTCCCGGTCGGTGGGCAACCCCACGAAGAAGATCTCGTCGAAGCGCCCCTTGCGAAGCAGCTCGGGGGGGAGCACGTCCACCTGGTTGGCCGTCGCGACGACGAACACGGGGCTGCGCTTCTCCTGCATCCAGGTGAGGAGCGTGGCGAGAACGCGCGCACTGGTGCCGGAGTCGCCGCCCCCCATGGCCCCTGCAAAGGCCTTGTCGAGCTCGTCGACCCACAGCACGGCCGGGGCCATCGCCTCGGCCAGTCGGACCATCTCACGGGCGCGGCCTTCGCTCTCGCCCACCAGGCTGCCCATCAGGCGGCCGACATCCAGCCTGAGCAGCGGCAGCCGCCACTGCTGGGCGATTGCCCTCGCGCAGAGCGACTTGCCGGTGCCCTGGATGCCGACGAGCAAGACCCCGCGCGGGTTCGGCAGGCCGTAGCGGCGGGCACGCTCGGTGAAGGCCGCGGCCCGCAGGCCGAGCCAGGCCTTCAGGTGGTCGAGGCCCCCGATGTCGGCCATCCGGTCCTCGACGGGGCAGAACTCCAGCACCTCCGTCTGGCGGATGGCCTGGCGCTTCTCCTCGAGGACCAGCGCGATGTCCCCTTCGTCGAGCACCCCGCCCCGGGCGATCGCCTTGGCGAGCACCTGACGGACGCGCTGCATCGTCAGGCCTTGGCACGCCTTCACGAGCGCCTCCCGCCCCGTGGCGTCGAGCCTGTTCTGCGCCTCTGGCACGGTTGCCGTCACCTCTCGGGCGACCTCTTCCCCGCTCGGCAAGGGGAAGTCCAGCACCGTCAGGTCCTCGGCCAGCTCGGGCGGTACGCGCAGCACGGGGGAGATCAGGACCACGGTCTTGCGCTCACTGCGCAGGCTGCGAGCCAGGTTGCGCAGCGTGCGCGCCACCTGGACCTGATCGAAAAAGCGGTGGAAGTCGAGCAAGATGAACACGCTGCGCTGTCCCGGCGGCCTGGAACGGACGAATTCCAGCGCCGCAAGGGGGTCGCCGCGACCAGCGTTGCCGGGCCGGAAGCCCTCGACCATGTCCCACACATGCACCTGCCGGGGGTGGGCGCCGCCCTCCGCGACCTGCCGCACAGCCTCCTCGGCGCGCTGTTCCTCGGGCGTGGGCACGAGGATCAGCGGGTACCGGGCTCGGATGAGCAG